>CAUQXI010000006.1:0-152048 GCA_963522145.1 uncultured Mesorhizobium sp.
TCTAGATTTTCAGAGCCAGGCAGATGCTCGTCGTTGCTCATGCCGCGCGCTGCCTTGGGTCGATCAGCGCATAGGACAGATCGACCAGGAGATTGATGGCGATCACGCTGGCGACAAGCAGCATGACGGTGCCTTCCACCACGATCAGGTCGCGCTGCGTGATGGCCTGGAAGACGAGGCGACCGAGGCCGGGCAGGGAGAACACGTTCTCCACCACCACCGTGCCGGCAAGCAGAAAGGCGGCCTGCAATCCCATGATGGTCACCACCGGGATCATGGCGTTGCGCAGCGCGTGGTTCCACAGCGCGCCGTGTCGCGATACGCCTTTGGCGCGTGCGGTGCGGATGAAATCCTGGTCGAGTGTGTCGATGAGCGCTGTGCGCGTCACGCGCGCGAGGATCGCCGCCTGGGGCAAAGCGAGCGCCAGCGTGGGCAGCGTCAGCGCCCGGGCGACCGAGCCAATGCCCGTATCCCAGCCCGGAAAGCCGCCTGCCGGCAGCCATCGCAGCCCGACCGCGAACACATAAACCAGCAGCAGCGCCAACCAGAAGTTCGGCACAGCCACGCCGATCTGCGCCATCCCCATCGCAACCGCGTCCCCGGCGCGTCCTCGCCGTGACGCCGCGAAGACGCCGACCGGAACGGCGATCAGGGTGGACAGGATCAGCGCCGATAGAGCGAGCGGCAGCGACACGGCGAGCCGTTCGACGATTAGGTCACTCACAGGCACGGAGTAGGTATAGGACCGTCCGAGATCGAAGCGGATCAGCCCCCCGAGCCAGTCGAGATAGCGCCAGAGCAGGGGCTGATCGAGGCCCATCTGCCCGCGAAGGGCCTCCACTGCCTCCGCCGGCCCGTTCATGCCGAGCATCAGACGGGCCGGATCGCCGGGAAGCACTTCCAGAACGCCGAAGACGACTGCGGAAGCGAGCAGCAGGGTGACGGCTGCGACGCCCAGCCGTTTCAGAAGAAAGATGCTCAATCCCGGAGCGCCCTGAATTCAAGCAGTCAGACTACTCGGTCCATCGGACGTTGGTAAGGTCATTGGCCTGGATGGGCGCATTGTCCCAGAACCCTTCCAGCTTTGCGTCCCACACGCCCACCTTGGGAAGCTCGAACAGGAAGCCGACCACCGCGTCGTCGCTCAGGATTTTCTGAGCCTCGCCATAGAGCCTCTTGCGCGCCGCTTCGTCGGATGTGGCATCGAGGTTCGCGATGACCTTGTCGAAAGAGGGATTGTCGTAGCCGAAGTAGTAGTCCTTGCGGGAGTAGATATCGATGTCGTTCGGCTCGGTGTGCGACACGATCGTGAGATCGAAGTTCTTGTCGGTGAAGACCTGTGACAGCCATTCCGACCATTCCACCGGGATGATCTCCGCCTCGATGCCGATCTCGCGCAATTCCGCCGCGATGATCTCGCCGCCGAGCCTCGCATACGGTGGAGGCGGCAGCTTCAAGGTCGTCTTGAAGCCGTCCGGGAGACCAGCTTCGGCAAGCAGCGCCTTCGCCTTCTCGACGTCATGTGGATAGGCGCCGGTGAGATCGACATAGGCCGGGCTATGCGGTGCGAAATGGGAGCCGATCGGCGTTCCGAGCCCCTCGGAGGCGCCGGTAATCAATGCCCCTCTATCGATGGCATACGAGATGGCCTGACGCACCTTGAGCTTGTCGAAAGGCGGCTTCTTGTTGTTGATGGACAGGATCGTCTCGCCTTCGGTGGAGCCGATCACCACCTTGAAGCGCGGATCGTCCTTGAGTTGCGAAACGCCATCCGGCGGAAAGAAGGTGAAGGCCTGCACGTCGCCTGACAACATCGCCGGCACCGCCGCAGCAGCATCCGGGATGATGCGGAACTCGGCGCGTTCGAGCGCGACGGGCTCGCCCCAGTAATCCTCTGCCCTGACGAGCTTGATCGAAGAACCGCGCGCCCATCGCTCGAACCGGAACGGGCCGGTTCCCACCGGCTTCTCCTTGTTGGTACCCGCCGATTCGGGCGCAACCATCACCGCGTCGCCCCAGCCAAGATTGTAAAGGAAGGAGCCTTGCGGCTTCTTGAGGGTGACCTTCACCGTCGCCGGATCGACCACCTCAACAGTGTCGATCGCCGCGAAGAGGCCTTTCTGCGCGTTGACGGAGTCGGGCGCGCGGGCGCGATCAAGACTGAACTTCACATCGTTTGCCTCGAAGGCGGTTCCATCGTGGAATTTGACCCCAGCGCGCAGCTTGAAGGTGTAGGTCTTCCCATCATCGGAAACCTGCCAGCTCTCCGCAAGATCAGGCAGGACTTCGCCGCGCGAACCGATGCGGGTCAATCCCTGGAACAGATTGCCGTAGACAATCTCGTCGATCGCGGCAGCCGCTCCGGCGGTCGGGTCAAGATGCGGTGGCTCAAGGATCACGCCGAGCACGAGGTCGGTTCGCCCCGCCTGCGCCGCGCCGCTGCCCGCGCCGAACGCGATAAATGCCGCGCCCAATATCGCCGCAAAGTTCCGCATTCCACGCTCCGCTCATGAATCCAGCGGATCGGTCAGTAAAGCGGGATCGCCTTCTCTCCAAGCGCTGAGTGGATCATTCCAAGCGTTTTAGCGTCCGCACCGTGCAGCGGCTGTCTTGGGTGGGGCTCAAGACCGCTGCTGCTGCTCTTTGCATCCCGCCCCGACGACGCGTCCGGACTGCGTGTTCCGGTTGAGGTGCCATTCACCACGCTGTCGGCTCTTGTTTCCTGTGGGCGTCGTTTCCCCCCTGCTATTCAGGGGATGTTTAGTGTGCTTGATCTACAAGCGGAGGGTGCAACAAGCAGGGGCGACAAAATGAAGAAGTTTCTGGCGACACTCCTTTTTGGGGCCGGGCTGCTTGTGGCAGGCGGGTCAGCGCATGCCGGCTCGCTCGAGGCGCGTATTGACGTGTCGAAGCAGACGATGACGGTCAGCGAAGGCGGCCAGGTTCTTTACCGCTGGCCGGTTTCGACCGCGCGCAAGGGCTATTACACGCCGCGCGGAAGCTATCGTCCGACGCGGATGCACAAGATGTGGTACTCGCGCAAATACGACATGTCGCCGATGCCTTATTCGGTCTTCTTCCGCGGCGGCTACGCCATTCACGGCACCAATTACGTGAAGCATCTCGGCAGACCGGCGTCACATGGCTGCGTCCGCCTGCAAACGGGAAATGCGGCCCGCTTCTATGCCATGGTGCGGGAAGCTGGCGCAGGTAATACGCGGATCGTGGTCGTGAACTGAGCGCCGTCAGCGGCTCGCGATTGCATCAGACGCGGGCAGGCCTTGAATCAAGGCCACCCGCATCGTCGCTAAGAGTAGATCGCTGAGGCGTCAGTGCCTGAGGGCTCGGCGGGGACTGCTTCGCGCCGACGCTGGCTAGAATGACGCAGCCTCCGGCCCATTCGGTCGGTCTCTGACATGCTCTGCTTGCCCCAAGGCGTCCAGAGCGAAGCCGCCGCCTCGGTCTGCCGCTCGTCACGCTCGCGCTGATCCATGCTTGAAACCCTCCACTCGCGAGCTTGAACGAAGCGCTCGCCGGGAGGTTGCACCATCCTAACGAATTCCTAACGCGGATTGCATCAGGATTGCCGAGGGGCCGCCCTCCAGCGCTTGCGGCGGCTCGACATGCCCCATCGCTTGTGGAACCACATCCACTGTGAGGGATGATCGCGAATCCATCGTTCGACCGTCTCGTTGAGCAGTTGCGCTGTCGCGTCGAGATCGACGCGGCCATCGGGGGCAAGCGGCAGGTCGAGCTTCTCCTCGATCTCCAGCCGGTAGCGGTTGCCGGGCAGGCGGATGCAGCGGGCGGGATAGACATCGCATTCGTGGTGACGTGCGAGTTTGGCAAGCAGCGGGTTCGTCTGGCAGGAGCGGCCGAAGAAGGTACCGCTTGAGCCGCCATGGAAGCGCTGATCCACAAGCAGGCCGATATTGCCACCATCATCCATGATGCGGGACAGCGCGAAGGCTGCCCCGGCGCGCGAGGCGAGCAGATCGCCCATCGTCCCGCTGCGGGTGGAGGAAACATAATTCGCGACATAGGGGTTGTTCGGCGCACGGAATAGCGCCGTCACCTTCAGGCCAAAGGCCGCCGCCGCCACGGGCAGCATCTCGAAATTGCCGAGATGGCCCGTGAAGATGATGTGCGGCTTCTTTTCGGCCGCGATACGCTGGAAAATCTCCTCGCCCTGCACCTCGATGCGGCCATGTCCGGATCGTGCGGGATCGAAGTCGAACAATTCGTCGAGGAACACATATTCGGCGCCGAGCCGCGCCATCTGCCCCCACATCTCGACCGCGATGGACTCGATCTCAGCCTCGGTCTTGTCTGGGTAGGCGAGGCGCAAGTTCTCGACAGCCACCTTGTGGCGCGCGGATAGTGGTCCTACCCGCCGCGCCGCGCGGTCGGCGAAATCCAGCGCACGGTCGGCCGGCAGGCGGCGCAAGGTGCCAAACAGGCCGCGCACCATCTGGCCCACAGCCCAATGACGCGCAGTGTTGAGCTGCTGCGTGGCTTTCAGTGCGAGAACCTCGCCGCGCGACAGCGCTTTGCCCGATCCACGCGCCATGTCAGGCGACGCGCAGGATGATCTTGCCGAAGACGTTGCGCGTTTCCATGCGGGCCAGCGCCTGGTCGATGCCGTCGAACCCCACCTCGGTGTCGATTACCGGTGACGCGATCCCCCGCGCCATCTTCTCCAACGCATCCGCCATGTTCTCCATGCGGCAGCCGAAGGAGCCGATGATGCGAAGCTGCTGCTGGAAGAGCTGCATCAGGTTCATGGTGGTGGAAACGCCGGAAGTGGAGCCGCAGGTGACCAGGCGTCCGCCGCGCTTCAGCGACAGGATGGAGCCGGCCCAGGTGTCGGCGCCGACATGCTCGAACACCACGTCCACGCCCTTCTTCTTCGTGATCTTGCGCACCGCGCCTTCGAAGCGGTCCTCGCGGTAGTTGATGACGTGGTCGGCCCCGAGCGCCTTGGCCCTCTCGATCTTGTCGTCCGAGCCGACCGTGGTGATGACCGTGCAGCCCATGCGCTTGGCGAGCTGGATCGCTGCCGTGCCGATGCCCGACCCACCGGCCTGAACCAGGATCGTTTCACCGGGTTCGAGCTTCGCATTGTCGAACAGCATGTGCTCCACGGTGCCGAAGGTGACCGGCGTAACCGCTGCCGCCGTGGTGCTTACGCCCGGCGGAGCGGGAACGAGCAGGCGCGCCGGCATGTTGACGCGCTCCTGGGCGAAACCGTCGAGATGGAAGCCGTGCACGCCGCCGACATTCTCGCAGAGATTGTCGCGGCAGGCGCGGCAGGCGCGGCAAAGCCCGCAGGTGCGCGCGCCATAGATCGCGACCAGCTGCCCCGGCAGCACGCCCGAGACACCCGGTCCGATCGCTTCCACGACGCCCGACGCCTCCGCGCCCACCGTGAGCGGCAGCTTGCGCTTCGCGAAAGCCATGCCGCGCCAACCCCAGACGTCGATATGGTTGAGCGCGACGGCTGCGATTGCCACCGTCGCCTCGCCTGGTCCGGGCGGAGGCGGAGAGGGAACATCGACCAGCTCCAGGCGCCGGTCCTCGATCAGCTGCAGTGCCCGCATCGGCGCTCCTTCGATTGAACAGGGCGCTTAGACCGGCTCCCGCGCCATGACAAGGCAGGCATTCTGGCCGCCGAAGCCGAAAGAGTTGGACAGCACCGTCCGCACCTCCGCCGTGCGGCTCACGTTCGGAACCACGTCGAGCTCAAACGCGGGATCGGGATGATCGTGGTTGATCGTGGGCGGGATAACACCGCGGCGCATGGTCAGGAGAGAGAAAGCGGCCTCGATCGCGCCGGCGGCCGAAAGCGTGTGGCCGATCATCGACTTGTTGGAGGAAACAGGGATCGAGCGGATGCGCGGCCCAAAGACGGTCGAAAGCGACAGATGCTCCATCTTGTCGTTTTCGGGCGTCGAGGTGCCATGCGCGTTGATGTAGTCGATCTCTTCCGGCTCGAGTCCTGCGTCCAGCAGCGCCTCGCGCACGGCGGCGATCGCGGGCGACCCATCCGGCTTGGAGCGCGTACGGTGGAAATCGTCGGCCTTTTCGCCGCAGCCGCGAAGAATGCCGATCACCTCTACGCCGCGCGCGAGCGCATGTTCCAGCGACTCCAGAACCAGCGCAGCCCCGCCCTCGGCCAGCACGAAGCCATCGCGGTCCTTGGAGAAAGGCTTTGAGGCTTTCTCGGGCAGATCATTCTGGGTGGACAGAGCCGACAGGAGCGAGAAGCGGATCAGCGCCTCGGCAGTCGCGGAGCCGTCCGCGCCGACCGCAAGCGCATGAGTGGCCTCACCGCGGCGGATGGCTTCCACGCCGAGCTGGATCGCGGTGGCGCCCGAGGCGCAGGCGGTGGAAAGCGTGATCGGCAATCCGCGCGCTCCGAAGCGTTCGGTCAGTCGGTCGGCGATCGTGCCAAACTGGCCGGAATTGAAGATGTCGTTCGAGCCGGTGCGGCTTCCCGCATCAAGCAGGCGCGCAGAGCCTGCTTCGCCTGCGCCGCGCGTGTTGAGGAAGAAGCGGGACGACCAGTCGAGCTCCACCGGAGGAGCCGCGAGGAAGAGCGGGCCGCCGAAATCCCCGGCGGGCAGGCCGGCTTCGTCGATCGCTTCCTCGATGGCCGTTTCGGCGAGCTCCAATGTCAGCGCGCTCGGCCCCATCTCGCTTGAGGACAAGAAGTCCACCATGCCCGAGATGCGCGTATTGAGGTGATCCACCGGGAAGCGGGTGATCGGGTGGATGCCGGAACGGCCTGCCGTCAACGCTTCCCAGTTGGCCTGCTTGCCGCGTCCGAGCGCCGTCACCATCCCGATGCCGGTTACCGCCACCACCGGCCGCCCGAGATGGTCGAACATCTGCGTCATCGCGTCAGTCCACTTCCGTCACAAGCGCCATGCCTTCCGAGCGGGTGAAGCCGACCGATGTCGCGAGAGCCGCAGCCGGCGCTGCATCGAGCGGCTGCTCATGCGCGGGATCAAGGGGAGGGAAGGCGCTTTTATTTTTGACCGCCAAAGCGGCAACCGCCACCGCGAAGGGGAACTGCGCTTCCTTGAGGTGGCCAGTGAGGGTGGAAACGCCGCGCACGGCGATACCGGGAAACCCGTCCAGGAAGCTCTTTTCGGCGCTTGTTGCCTCGCGTGCGCCGGAGGCAGCGGAGACCACGAGCAGATCCTGCGCCGAAGCGCCTGTCTTTGCCGACATTTCGGCAAGCATCGACGGCAATTCGCCGCGTGCCCGCCGCGCCTGGCCGGATGCGACAGGGCCAAGCTGCGCGTAGGGCACACGGCCACGACGCTCGGCAAAGGCGCGGGATTCCAGCACGAGGAACGCCGCGCCCGATCCGGTGACGATACCGCCTCCGTCGCTTTTCTCGCGATCCCAGACCGGCTTCCACTCGCCCCGATGAAGGAAGCCGCCGAGTTCATAGGCGAGCAGCATGTCGGGATGCTCGCAATTATAGGCGGCGCCGACCAGCACATGCTCGGCCTGACCGAAGCGGATGCGCGCGGCGGCCGTGGCGAGCGCGGCGATACCCGCGCCTTCCTCGCCCATGAAGGTACGCGAGGAGCCCGTGACCTTGTGGACGATCGAGATATTGCCGGCGAGCAGGTTGGAAAGCTGGGCGAGGAACAGCGTCGGCCGAAGCTCTGTGGTCAGCTTCTCGTTCAGCAGCACGCCAAGATCATTGCGGCTGCGCGCGGCTCCGAGAATCGCGTTGTCGACCGCCTCGTCGCGCTCGCCGCCGCCTGCCGCCACCACCATGTCCATCGTGGCGCAAAGCTCGTCATCGCCCTTGAGGCCGGCATCTTCCAAGGCAAGGCCCGCCGTGTAGGTGCCTAGGCGCTGCCATGGCTCCATCTGGCGCTGGTCGCCGCGCTTCGGGATCTGGAGGTTCCAGTCGATCGCAGGCAGCGGATGAACGGTGAAGGGCGCGAAGCGCTCGGCATCGTGCGGGGAGAGCGCGCCTGCCTGCAAGGCGTTCCAGTGCGCGGTTGTGCCCTCGCCGGCCGCCGAAACGAGGCCGATGCCGGTGATGACGACGTCGCGCGGGCTCATCTCTTACCGCGCAGCGTCTCAGGCGGCCGACTTGGCGGCCACCAGACCATCGATCTTGGCGACGAGGTTCTTCATCAGGAAGTAGTCGTCCGTGGAAGCCTTGCCGTCATTGACGTCCTGGGTCCACTTCTCCAGCGGCACCTTGATGCCGAACTCCTTGTCGATGGCGAAAACGATGTCGAGGAAATCGAGGCTGTCGATGCCGAGATCGTCGATCGTGTGGCTTTCGGGCGTGATGGTGTCGCGGTCGATTTCGCTGGTCTCGGCGATGATCTGCGCGACCTTGTCGAATGTGCTCGGCACTGGATTTCCTTTGGAATTGTCGCCGGAAGGGCTTTGGCCGGCTGTCTAGTCGGTTTTCACGGGTGAGGAAAGTCCCCGAACCTCAGGCCCTCAGTTGAAGACGATGCGGCCCAGCACCCGCACATTGTCGCCGTCAAGCGTGACGATCAGTGCCTCGCCCTCGCGCGGCGACTGGCCGGTCAGCGCGTTGATCACATCGAGATGGGACACCATCACGACGTTGTCCGCGCCCTTGGCATCGCGAATGGTGTTCGTCACGGCGGCGATCTGCGCGGCGGACTTTGCCGGGTCAGGGGAAAGGGGATCGAGCGCTGAAAGGACTTCGGGGTCTTCCTCGAAGGCGACCCTTGCTGTCTCGATGCATCGGCAGGAGCTGCTCGACAGCACATGCGCGACGGGTGCTGCGCGCGCCGCAAACAGCGCGCCGATCTTGCGTGCCTGCTGACGGCCGCTTTCGTTCAATCCACGCTCGCTTTCGCAGCCGCCCGCGCCGGTCTCCGCCGCATTGGCACGCGCATGGCGCAGGAGGATGACGTGGCCGCCATCGCGGAGAAGCGCCCAGCCGGCTTCCGTGGCCTCTGCGGGCCAAGCCGCAACAAGCGTGAAAAGCAGAGCCGCCAAGGTTCGGATCATTCATGTCTCCCGAAGCGGCATATAGGTGTTCGCACCTTCGATGGGAACTTGCTGATGTCCCCGCGTCCTCCCACCCCGGGCGGTTTCCGACGAGTTGAGTTGATACAAGTCGGCCGGGCGACTAAAGACCGAAGACGTTTTTTCTTGCGGGAGGTTCGCATGCTTCAGAAATCCAGCCCCAATATGCGGGAGGCGAATCTCATCGGCGGCGAGTGGGTGCAAGCTGACGGCGGCGAAACGATCGACGTTTCCAACCCCGCCACCGGGCTTGTCATCGGCACGGTGCCGAAGAGCGGCGGAGCGGAAACGAGGCGCGCGATCGAGGCGGCAGACCGCGCCTTTCAGACATGGCGCAAGACCTCGCCGCTCGAACGTCACAAGCTCCTGCGCAAGTTGCACGACCTCATCATGGACAACCAGCAGTCGCTCGGCGAGCTGCTCACGATCGAGCAGGGCAAGTCGCTGTTCGAGGCCAAGGGCGAGGTCGGAATGTCCGCCGCCTATGTGCTGTGGTTCGCGGAGGAGGCCCGCCGCACCTATGGCGACGTGGTGCCGAGCCCGTGGGCGGATCGCCGCATCATGGTGACAAAGGAGCCAACCGGCGTCGTCGCGGCGATCACGCCATGGAATTTCCCGTCCTCCATGCTGGCCCGCAAAATCGCGCCGGCGCTGGCGGCCGGTTGCACGGTGGTGGTGAAGCCCGCCTCGCAGACGCCGTATTCGGGCCTCGCCTGGGGCGCGCTTTGCGAGGAAGCGGGCTTCCCGAAGGGCGTGGTCAACATCGTGACCGGATCGGCCGGCGCGATCGGCGACGAGCTGTGCCTCAACCCGCTCGTGAAGAAGATCACCTTCACCGGCTCCACTGAAGTCGGCAAAATCCTCATCGGCAAGGCGGCTTCCACGGTCAAGAAGGTGTCGATGGAGCTTGGCGGAAACGCGCCCTTCATCGTCTTCGACGACGCCGACCTCGACCGTGCGGTGGAAGGCGCGGTGCTGGCGAAGTTCCGCAATTCCGGCCAGACCTGCGTGTGCACCAATCGATTCTTCGCGCAGGCCGGCATCTATGATCGCTTCGTGGAAAAGTTCGTGGAGGCCACGCGCAAGCTCAAAGTGGGCTCCGGGCTGGAGGAAGGCACGCAGCAGGGACCGCTGATCGACGAGAAGGCGGTGGAGAAGGTCGAGGAGTTCGTGGCCGACGCGATCAACAAGGGCGCAGCCGTGGTATCCGGCGGCAAGCGCCACGAATTGGGCGGCTCCTTCTTCGAGCCGACCGTGATCGCCAACGCCACGCCCGACATGATGTTCATGAAGGAGGAGATCTTCGGCCCAGTCGCCCCCGTCTTCCGCTTCGAAACGGAAGAAGAAGCGATCCGGCTTGCCAACGACACCGAATTCGGACTCGCCTGCTACTTCTACTCCTCCGATCTGGGCCGTGTGTTCCGCGTTTCGGAAGGGCTGAAATACGGCATGGTGGGCGTGAACGAGGGCCTGATCACCACAGTCGAGGCGCCGTTCGGCGGCGTGAAGGAATCAGGTCTGGGCCGTGAAGGCGGGCATCAGGGCATCGAGGATTATCTCGACACCAAATATGTCTGCCTCGGCGGGTTAGGCCTGTAACGCCGATGGCTGCGGGCGAGAGGATCGAACAGATCGGTCTTCAAGGCGGTGGCTTGACCGCAAGCATCGTGTCTGTGGGTGCCGCGATCCAGGATCTGCGGCTCGACGGCCACCCCGCACCACTGGTGCTGGGATACGCCGATCCGGAAGCCTATCGCACAAACACCACCTATTTCGGCGCGGTGGCCGGCCGCTATGCCAACCGCATTCGAGATGGCCGTTTCACGATCGATGGAGCAGCGTTCGAGACGCCACGCAACTTCATCGGGAAGCACACGTTGCATGGCGGCTCCAACGGCTTCTCCACGCGCAACTGGACGGTGTCCGCACGGAGCGATGATGCCGTCACGCTGCAACTCGTCGACGAAAACGGAACAGAGGGCTTTCCGGGGCGCCTCGATGTGCGGGTGACCTATCGGCTGAGCGGGGCGGGGACGCTGAGGACCGAGTTCGAGGCGGAGACTGACCGGCCGACGCTCTGCAACCTCGCGCAGCACAGCTATTTCAACCTGGACGATGGCGGAAGCGATACGATCTTCGACCATGCGCTCCAGATCGACGCGGATGCCTATCTGCCTGTCGATGATGAACTGATCCCGACCGGGCGCGTCGAGCCTGTGCAGGGCACCGCCTTCGACTTTCGCGCGTCCCGCCCGATTCGATCAAAGACCGGAGACGGGTTCTACGACCACAATTTCTGCCTAGGTGCCGCGCGCGTGCCACTCCGACGTGTTGTTCAGGCCAAGGGTGCCCAATCGGGCGTTGCGATGGAACTCTGGACGACCGAACCGGGCGTCCAGTTCTATTCCGGCGCCTATATCGAGACGGACCACGAGGGGCTGGACGGCCGGCGCTACGACAGGAACACCGGCTTCTGTCTGGAGCCGCAGACCTGGCCCGACTCACCGCACCGCCCCTACTTCCCCCAGGCGGTTCTTCGGCCCGGCGAGGTGTACCGGCAGGAAACGGAATACCGCTTCAGGAAAGCGTGAGTCAGCCGAACGCGCGGCGGAGAACCTCGAAGGGGGCGAGCGCGCCTTTGACGCAGACGGTTGCTCCGGCGACGCGGTGGGCTCGGCTGGCTGCTTCGAGCGGGTCGTAGCCAAGCAGGCGTGCCGCGAGATAGGCGCCGTTGAAGCTGTCGCCGGCTCCCGTGGTGTCGACCGGGTCGGTCACGGCTACTGCGGGCACTCCCCGCATCCGCTCTTCATGCAGGATCAACGCGGCTTCCGCCCCGTTCTTGATCGCTGCTTCGCGGACGCCTGCCGCCTTGAGCCGAGTTGCTGCAGTTTCCATCGTTAAGTCACCGAACAGCGCCTGCTCGTCGGGAAAGGTCGGCAGCGCGATATCCGTTACGGCCAAAGCCTGTTCGATCGCGAGCCTCGCTTCATCCTGATCAGGCCACAGGCGAGGGCGGAAGTTCGGATCGAACGCAACGAGGCTGCCTTCGGCTCGTGCCTTCGCTACCGCGTCCAGCAGGCGCGCTCGCGCGGCGGGCTCCAGAATTGCCAAAGTGATTCCGGAAAAATATACAAGTGCCCGATCTTTCAAGCTTTTTGCCAAGGCGACATCGTCGTCTCCCAGACGTCGGGCGGCGGCGTCGTTGCGCCAGTACGTGAAGGAGCGCTCGGCTCCAGTCAGCGTGATGGCATAAAGCCCCGGACGTGCGCCTGCGATGCGCAGGCTCTCGGCGATGCCGATGCCGCTCGCGGCGAAGAAGCCGATCTGCTGCGTGGAAAACGGGTCGTCGCCGAAGGCTGAGAGGTAGTCGCACTCAGCGTCGTCTCCGAGCAGCGCGCGAAGTGTCCAGAGCGTGTTGAACGTGTCGCCGGCGAAGCCGGAGCGCCAGATGCCGTCACCCGCACCGGCAAGCTCGATCATGCATTCGCCGATGCTCGCTACGCGCATGATCGTTTTCTCCAGCTGTTCTGATGCCTATCGATCAGTGGCGGGCGCTCTGCAAGAGCGCTCAGTCCTTTACCGTTTCCATTGCGACGAAGGTGGAAGTCTGCGCCACATGGGGCAGCGCAGAAATCCGTTCGCCCAGCACCCTTCGATAAGCGGCGATGTCGCGAGTGCGGACCTTGAGAAGGTAATCGAAGCTCGCCGCCATCATGTGGCACTGCTCGATCTCGGGGATTGCGCGCACCGCGTGATTGAACGCGTCGAGCGCGGCAAGTCGCGTATCGGACAGCTTGACTTGCACAAACGCCAGATGCGCTTCGCCCATGCGCTCGCGATCGATCAGCGCTCCATAGCCGCGAATGAAGCCTCCGCGTTCAAGCCTCCGGACACGGACCTGCGTCGGTGTCTTCGACAGGCCGACGACCTTGCCGAGTTCTGCCATCGACAGGCGCCCGTCTCTCGCAAGCGCCGAGATGATCGAACGATCGAAACGATCCAGATGGTCTTCTAGTGATGCCATGGCAGGATGCTCGGATTGTTGAAGGCTCGATATGAGGTGCGATCCGCCTATCACAAGCTGAACTTTGGAACGAGGCGCGATCTGCCGGATGCTATGGTCGGCGTCGAGTGTTCCGGGAGCAGCCTCATGTCTTCGCTCGAATCCTTCCGATCCGAGATTCGCGCCAACCTCATGCCTGATGAGGATGCGGCGCTCGCGCGGCTGATCGCTGCTCTCGATCTGTCACGCGACGACCGGAATGCAATTTCTGCCGAGGCGGCCGACCTCGTCCGGGCGGTGCGTGCGGAATCCGATCCGCGCCTGATGGAAGCGTTTCTTTCGGCCTATGGCCTGTCCACCAAGGAAGGCGTGGCACTGATGTGCCTGGCCGAGGCGCTGTTGCGCGTGCCCGACGCGGAAACGATGGACGACCTGATCCGCGACAAGATCGCGCCACATGACTGGTCCGCGCATTCTGGCTCCTCGTCCTCGATCTTTGTCAACGCTTCCACCTGGGCGCTGATGCTGACGGGGCGCGTGCTGGACGAGGGCGAGGGCTCCGTCGAGCGCACATTGCGTGCGATGGTGCGGCGTCTGGGCGAGCCGGTGATCCGGCGGGCGGTCGGTGCGGCCATGCGCGAGATGGGCGAGCAGTTCGTGCTCGGCCGCACGATCGCAGAAGCCGTGAAACGAGGCCGCTCGATGACGGATAAAGGGTATCTTTATTCCTTCGACATGCTGGGCGAGGCAGCGCGCACGGAAGAGGACGCGCTGCGCTATCTCAAGGCCTATGCACAGGCCATCGCTGCGCTCAAGCCTCACGCGAAGAGCGAGGATACCCGTCGCAATCCCGGCATTTCCGTGAAGCTGTCGGCGATCCATCCCCGCTATGAGATGGCGCAGAAGGCGCGGATGCTGCCTGTCATGGCTGAACGGCTACTGGGTCTCGCGCGCGCGGCCAAGGAGGCCCGGATGGGCCTCAACATCGACGCCGAGGAGGCCGACCGGCTCGATCTTTCGCTCGATGTCATCGAGGCCGTTCTGTCCGATCCGTCCTTGGCCGGGTGGGACGGCTTCGGCGTGGTGGTGCAGGCGTACGGGCCGCGCGCGGCGTTCGTAATCGACTGGCTCCATGCGCTCGCCGAAAAGCTCGACCGACGGATCATGGTGCGTCTTGTGAAGGGTGCCTATTGGGACACGGAAGTGAAGCGCGCCCAGACGCTCGGGCTATCCGGCTATCCCGTCTTCACGCGCAAGGTGAACACCGACATCTCCTATCTCGCCTGCGCGCGGAAGCTGCTTGGCGCAACGGACCGGATCTATCCGCAATTCGCCACGCACAACGCACACACGGTGGGGGCGGTGCTGCGGATGGCGGGCAATGACCGCGACCGGTTCGAGTTCCAGCGACTTCACGGCATGGGCGAGGCGCTGCACGAGGCCGTGCGGGTCCAAGCCGGCACGCGCTGCCGCATCTATGCGCCGGTCGGCGCCCATGCCGATCTGCTCGCCTACCTCGTGCGGCGGCTGCTGGAGAACGGCGCGAACTCTTCCTTTGTCCACCAGATCACCGATGCAGAGGTTCCGGCCGAACAAATCGCGCGCGATCCTCTCGAGGCCGCGGCAGGCAACAGCCAGGCGGCACATCCGAAGATTCCAAAGCCGGCCGAAATTTTCGGCGCCGAACGGCGCAATGCGGAAGGCTGGGACATTTCCGACCCCATCACGCTTGCCCGCATCCAGCGCGAGCGTGCCGCATTCGAGGAACAGGACCGATGGCGCGCCGCCCCGACTTTTTCCGACGCGGCGTCCGACCCGAAGCCGATCCGCAATCCCGCTCGCGGCGATGATGTGGTGGGTCATGTGGTCGAAGCAACGTCGGCCGACGTGCACGATGCCGTCACTCGCGCCATCGCTGCGCAGGCGAATTGGGCGGAGTTGCCCGTGCAAGAACGCGCGGACATCCTTCGACGCGCCGCCGATCTCTACGAGGCTCACGCCGTGGAGTTCTTCGCGCTTGCGGCGCGCGAGGCGGGGAAGACGCTGGCCGATGGTGTCGCGGAGGTGCGCGAGGCGGTGGATTTCCTGCGCTATTATGCGGCGGAAGCGGCCGGCGCGGAGCACGGCACGGAGGCGCGCGGCGCGATCGCCTGCATCTCGCCGTGGAATTTCCCGCTGGCGATCTTCACCGGGCAGGTCGCGGCAGCACTCGTGACGGGCAATGCGGTGCTGGCGAAGCCCGCCGAGCAGACACCGCTGATCGCTGCGCGCGCCGTCGAATTGCTGCATGAGGCGGGCGTGCCGCGCGAGGTGCTTCAGCTCCTGCCGGGCGACGGCGTGGCAGTCGGCGCCCCGCTTACGGCCGATCCGCGTATCGCGGGCGTGTGCTTCACCGGCTCGACCGAGGTGGCGCGCACGATCGAGCGGCAGCTCGCGCAGACTGCCGCGCCGGACGCCATGCTGATCGCGGAAACAGGCGGGCTGAACGCCATGATCGTCGATTCGACCGCCCTGCCGGAGCAGGCGGTGCGGGACGCGCTTGCCTCGGCCTTCCAGAGCGCGGGCCAGCGCTGTTCGGCGTTGCGCATCCTTTACGTCCAGGAGGATGTCGAGGCGAAGGTGCTGGAGATGCTGAAGGGCGCGATGGAGGCGCAGGTCATCGGCGACCCGAGCCTGCTCGAAACCGATATCGGGCCGGTGATCGACCGCGACGCTCAGGAGAACATTCTGGGCTATTGCCGCGACATGGAGGCGGCAGGGCGGCTGATAGCCAAGCGCGAGGCGCCGGACGGCGGCACATTCGTCGGGCCGCACGTGTTCCGGGTGGCGGGCATCGAAGAGATGGAGCGCGAGGTGTTCGGCCCGGTTCTGCACGTCGCGCGCTTCGCGGCATCGGAGATCGACGGCGTCCTGGCCGCAATCAATGCCAAGGGGTTTGGCCTCACCTTCGGCCTTCATACGCGGATCGAAGAGCGGGTCCAGCGCGTGGTGGACGGAATCCATGCCGGCAACATCTATGTGAACCGCAACCAGATCGGGGCGGTGGTCGGCGCGCAGCCTTTTGGCGGGGAGGGGCTGTCGGGCACCGGGCCGAAGGCCGGAGGGCCGCATTACCTCCGGCGGTTCCGCAAGGCTCGCGAAACCGTGCCGACCGAGAGCATGGACCTATCGGGCAAGGTGGTGCCACTGGCGCCTTTCCCTGCCGACGAGGGCTGGGCCAACCGGGGCGACCGTATCGCCGTCCTGCGCAAGCTCCTGCGCGGCAAGGGCAACGCGCCGACGCAGGCAGCGGCGGCGCTCGATTATGGTCCCGTCGATCTGCCCGGACCAACGGGCGAAGCGAATACGCTGATGCTCGCGCCGCGCGGCAAGGTGCTTTGCCTGAGCAACGGCGAGCAGGCGCTCCTCGCGCAGGTCATTCAGGCTCTTGCAGCGGGAAATCGCGTCGTTGCGATTGCATCTGCTGCGTCGGACTGGCTCTCGTCCCTAGCCGGAAAGGACATGCCGCTCACGATCGTGGACGGTCTCGTGGATGAGGAAGCACTAATCGCGGCCGAGTTCGATCTGGTGGCGTTGTGCGGCGAGCCGGCACATCTGCGCGCCGTGCGGACAGCGCTCGCGAAGAAAAAAGGGCCGATCGTGCCGATCGTGACCGAGGCTTTCTACCCGGCTGCCTATACCCACGAGAGGGCGGTTTGCGTCGATACGACTGCGGCAGGCGGCAATGCCAGCCTGCTCTCCGCCGGGCTGTAGATCTAGCTTGCGAGGGCCTGCACGGTCAGGCTCTCGATCCCGAGAAGCGTGCGGACATGCGGCTTGGATTCGACAAGATCGTGGATGGAGTGGCGCGACAGCACCGTGAAGAAAGCGTCGAGCGCTTCACGCAGGGCATTGTTCAGGCTGCAATCGCTGATGAGCGGGCAGTCGCTGCCGCTCTCGAAGCACTCGGCCATGGAGAAGTTTTCTTCGGTCACACGCACGACGTCGAACAAGGTAATCGATTCGGCCGGCTTGCCGAGACGGATGCCGCCCTTTCGGCCGCGCACGGTCTGGACCATGCCGTTTTCAACCAACGGCTGAAGGATCTTGAACAGGAAGAGTTCGGACACGCCATAGGCGTCGGCGATCTCGGTGACGCGACTGAGACGGCCCTCGTTGGCCCCGCAATACATCAGAATGCGGATGGCATAGTTGGTTTGGCGCGTGAGCCGCATGGAAACTTCTCGCCTTTAGAACTGTTCTATATGGACCGGCGCGGCGTGGAATTCCACCCTTATCAAGCGGTTCGCCTGGCATCTTCGATTGTGTTTCCTTGCAAGTTCCGCATAGGCGCTCGCATTCGGCCGTTCTATGATCGCGCCCATGGCAGCCGATCCTCGTTCCGTTCGTTCGCAGACACTTTCCGATGCCGATGCCGGAAAGCTCGCTGCATTGCGGAGGACGAAGGCGATAGCGACCGGGGCGCTGGCGCTTTGCGTCGGCGTGTTTCTGCTTTCCCGCTCGCTCGAGCATCGCTGGCCGTGGCTGAGCTTCCTCACGGCGTTTGCCGAGGCAGCGGCGATCGGCGGAATCGCCGACTGGTATGCAGTGGTGGCGCTGTTCCGCCATCCGATGGGCATCCCGATCCCGCATACGGCGATCATTCCCGCCAACCAGACGCGCATCGCCGACAATCTGGGGCGCTTCATCGAGGCAAACTTCCTGGCGCCCGGTCCGGTGCGCGAAAAGCTGCGGCAGGTGGATTTCGCAGCGCTCGTGGCGGACTGGCTGTCGGATTCCGACCGGGCGTCGGGATTGTCGCGCTTCGCATCGCGGCTGGTGCCGCAGATGCTGGCCGCGATGGAGCAGTCCAACCTGCGGAGCTTCGTCACCGACCGCGTGATCGAACAGGTCGGCAAGGTGCCCGTGGCGCCGCTCGCCGCCGAGCTTCTTTCGGCCTTTACGGAAGACCGCCGGCACCAGCAGCTGTTCGATGAGATACTGAAGGTGCTCGGCCGTTTCCTGCGCGACGAGGAAGCGCTCGCCACCGTGCGCGAGAAGATAAGGGACGAACTGCCATCGCTGTTCCGAGTGTTCAGGGCCGACGCCTATCTGCTCAAGAAGATCGTGGCCTCCGCGGGCACGCTGCTCGATGAGGTGCGCGAGGAGCCGGACCACCCGCTACGCCGCGAGTTCGATACATTCGTGGAGACATTCATCACGCGCCTGCGCCGCTCCCCGGTCTATGCGGCGCGGGCGGAAAAGCTGAAGGCGGATTTTCTGGCGCGTCCCGAACTTCGCGAGATGGGCGGGGAGATGTGGAAGAGCATGGCCGCCTTCATTGAGCAGGATGTGAAGGCGCCGCGCTCCACCATCCGCGAGCAGTTGTCGGCCATGCTGGTGGAAATCGGCCGTCATCTCGCGCGCGACGCCAAGGTGCGGGCCGACATGAACACAGGCTTCGTCATGGCGCTGTCGGCTTTCGTGGAAAGCCAGAAGAGCGGCGTATCCACCTTCATCGCCGATCAGGTGAAGCGGTGGGATCTCGCGCAGCTCACGCGGCTGATCGAAATCAATATCGGTGCCGACCTGCAATATATCCGGTTCAACGGCATGGTCGTGGGCGGTCTCGCCGGCCTCGTGCTGCACGTGGTTGAACGGCTCCTTCTGGCGAATTGACGGGGCGAAGCGCATCTCTATGTGCTGGAGGTGCGGCTGCCGTTTGAAGCGGCCGCCAACAAAGGGATGGAGACCATGGCGAACGATCAGAACCCCTTCATGGACATGTTTTCCCGCTTCGGCGAAAGCCTGCACATGCCGAAGATGGACATCGACGCGGTGCTGGCGAATCACCGGAAGAACATCGAGGCCTTGGAGCAGTCAGCCCGCGCAGCAGCGGCGGGTGCGATGTCGCTGATGAACAGGCAGCGTGAGGCCATCGCCGAGGGGATGCGTGAGGCCACCGCAATGGCGCAATCCGTGCGCACCGACCCTCAGGAAATGGCGGGCAAGCAGGCCGAGTGGACGCGCCGCTCCTTTGAGGCCGCGGTCAACAATGCAGGCGAAATGGCCGAGATCATCAGGAAGTCGGGCACGGAGTCGGTCGACATCCTGCGCCAGCGGGTGCGCGAATCAATGGAAGACGCCATGAAGGCTTACTCGGCTCGGAAATAGGCTCAGGCGGCATCGGCTGGAAACATCGCGCGACGCAGCCCGGTTGGCCGAAAGGACCGCCATTTCCCTTCGGGCTGCGCCAGCCGATCGGCAATCGCGAGAATGGCCGCCGGATGGTGAGCCATGCCGCAATGGCTGGAGCGGACCTCGATGCTTTCCGCCACAGGCCCGTCATTTTCCCGGCAAATGCGCCATGAGCAGATGCCATCGGTGCGGCTGAAGATAGCCGTGCTGGGCACTGGCAGAGGTGCATTTAGCGGCCCGCCGAGATAGGCCTCGTCGATCCGCCTTCCGCTGTGCCGTTCGTAGAGACGCCAGACATTGGTCGCGCGCGGGTCGCCGTTGAACGGGCTGGCGAGCGTGATGACGCCGCGCACGAGGTCCGGCTGCATGCGGGCCATCTGCCGCGCGTAGATGCCGCCCAAGCTCCAGCCGACGAGGGAAACTTTCCTGCCGTGCCGGTCGGCTATCCGCGCAAGCCGGTCGGTGAGCGCCTGCTCGACGCCGGGGCGAGGCCCGCGATTCCGGCCGAGATTCCAGCCCTCGACGGCATAGTTCTTTCTGCGCAGGAAGGCTCGAAGCGGACGAGTCGCGCCGTCGCCGATGCCGAGGCCGGGAAGCACGAGCACGGGATGGCCATCGCCGCCCGGCGTGGCGGCAAGCAGAAAGGGCGCTGCTGCCGCAAAGGCCGCGAATTCACCCAGAGCACGAAGCTCCATCGCCAGCAGCAGCCGCGACGGCGGACTAAGTGCTGCATGTGGGAGGGGCGCTCGGGATAGCTCCACCAAATCTGCGAATGTCGGTGTGTTGGTCATCAATGGAAACTGGCGATTGCCGAACGAAATTTCCATGCGGCGCGACAGGATGCGCGCTCCTCAAGCCTTAAACAAAGCCCTTGCCGATTGCTTCCCGCTGATGAAGGATGGCGCAACCCAGCGCGCTTCAAGGCGCAGCCAGGCGAGGAGGAAGCATGTCCGACGTTTCCATGGTGGTGAACGGCCGCACCGTTTCGGCCAATGTGGAAGGGCGCACGCTGCTCGTGCACTTCCTTCGCGAGCATCTCGGGCTGACCGGCACGCATGTCGGCTGCGATACCTCGCAGTGCGGCGCATGCGTCGTGCATGTGGATGGCGTGGCGGTGAAAAGCTGCACCATGCTCGCAGCCCAGGCGAGCGGCTCCGAAATCCTGACCATCGAAGGCTTGGCCGACATCGAGTCGGATGCGGATGGACTGCACCCCGTGCAGGCGGCGTTCCGGCAGCATCACGGCCTGCAATGCGGCTTCTGCACGCCCGGCATGATCATGACGGCCGTCGACATGATCCGGCGTCACCCCGAAGGGCTCGACGAGCAGACGGTGCGCCAGGACCTCGAAGGCAATATCTGCCGCTGCACGGGCTACCACAACATCGTCAAGGCCATCCTTGCGGCAGCCGAGTCGATGCCCGGAAGCAAGGAAGCCAAGCAGGCGGCGTAAGTTCCGGTCGCCGCAACGGGAGAGAGCGGAGGAGCTTTCTTTTTCGAGCGGGACTGGACGGAGAGGCGACGGAGCGAACGAAGCGGGAGGAGTCTGATGGGTATCGAAGGCATCGGCGCACGAGTCCTGCGCAAGGAAGACAAGCGCTTCATCACCGGCCTCGGGCGCTACACGGAGGACATGGTGGTGCCGAACACCAAGCGCGCGGTGTTCGTGCGCAGCCCGCACGCCCATGCGAAGATCACCGGCATCGACATTGCGGCGGCGAAGAAGATGCCCGGCGTGATCGCGGTGCTGACCGGTCGCGAGCTCAAGACGGACGGCATCGGCAACATCATCTGCGGCTGGATGATCCACTCCAAGGACGGCAGCCCGATGAAGATGGGCGCGTGGTCGCCGCTCGCCGTGGGCACCGTGCGCTATGTCGGTGACGCGGTTTGCGTGGTGATCGCCGACACGCGCGGCCAGGCGCGGGATGCGGCCGAAGCGGTGGAGGTTTCCTACGAGGAACTGCCTTCGGTCACGGAAGCCGTGGATGCCTCGAAGAGCGGCGCGCCGCAGCTTCATCCCGAAGCGGAAAACAACCTGATCTATGACTGGGAGCTTGGCGACCGCGGCGCGGCCGAGGAAGCAATCGCGCGCGCCGCGCATGTGACGCGCGTCCGCATCGTCAACAACCGGCTCATTCCGAACGCGATGGAGCCCCGCGCGGCGATCGGCTGGTATGACAAGGCGGAAGATCACTTCACCTGCTGGACCACCTCGCAGAACCCGCATGTCGCGCGTCTCGTGATGAGCGCCTTCTACAATGTGGCGCCCGAGAACAAGCTGCGTGTCATCGCGCCCGATGTGGGCGGCGGCTTCGGCTCCAAGATCTTCATCTACCCGGAAGAGATCGTCTGCCTGTGGGCCTCGAAGAAGGCTGGCGTGCCGGTCAAATGGGTAGCCGACCGGACGGAAAGCTTCCTCACCGACGCGCATGGCCGCGACCATGTGTCGGAAGTGGAGATGGCGTTTGACGCCGACAACAAGGTGATCGGGCTCAAGGTGGACACAATCGCCAATTTCGGCGCCTACATGTCCCTCTTCTCCTCGGCGGTGCCGACCTATCTCTACGCGACGCTGCTGTCCGGCCAGTATAATTTTCCCGCGATCCACGCCAATGTGCGGGCGGTTTATACCAATACCGCGCCGGTGGACGCTTATCGCGGGGCAGGGCGGCCGGAAGCGACCTATCTGCTCGAGCGCACGATGGAAACGGCCGCGCGCGAACTTGGCGTTTCGCCCGCCGAGCTTCGCCGCAAAAACTTCATCACGCAGTTCCCGCACCAGACGCCTGTCATCATGTGCTATGACGCAGGGGATTATGGCGCCTCGCTGGATGCCGCGATGGAGGCCGCCGACTACGGCGGCTTCGCCAATCGCCGCGAGGAAGCGCGGGGTCGGGGCAAGCTGCGCGGCATCGGCATGAGCTGCTATATCGAGGCCTGCGGCATTGCCCCTTCTGCCGCCGTGGGCTCGCTCGGCGCAGGCGTCGGGCTGTGGGAATCGGCCGAGGTGCGCGTGAATGCCGTCGGCACGATCGAGGTGCTGACCGGCTCGCATAGCCACGGTCAGGGTCACGAGACGACCTTCGCGCAGCTCGTCTCAGACCGCTTCGGCATTCCCGTTTCCCAGGTGTCCATCATCCACGGCGACACCGATAAGGTGCAGATGGGCATGGGCACCTATGGCTCGCGCTCGGGCGCGGTCGGCATGTCGGCCATCGCCAAGGCGCTCGACAAGGTGGAAAAGAAGGCCAAGCTGATCGCTGCCCACCTGATGGAAGCGGACGAAAGCGACATCGTGATCGAGGACGGCGCGCTGAAGGTGGCGGGCACCGACAAGACCGTGCCCTGGTTCCAGATGGCGCTCGCGGCCTATACCGGCCACAACCTTCCCGCCGGCATGGAGCCCGGCTTGAAGGAAGGCGCCTTCTACGATCCGGCCAATTTCACCTTTCCGGCCGGCTGCTACATCTGCGAGGTCGAGATCGATCCAGATACGGGCAAGACGGAGATCGTGCAGTTCGTGGCGGCGGATGATTTCGGCAACATCATCAACCCGACCATCGTGGAAGGCCAGGTGCATGGCGGCATCGCGCAAGGCGTGGGCCAAGCGCTGCTGGAAGGCACGCATTACGATCCGGCTTCAGGCCAGCTCGTAACGGCGTCCTATATGGACTACACCATGCCGCGCGCCGACGATCTGCCCTCATTCCAGGTTAGTCACCAGAACACACCGTGCCCTTCCAACCCGCTCGGCATCAAGGGCTGCGGCGAGGCGGGCGCCATCGGCTCGCCGCCGGCGGTGATCAATGCGATTACGGATGCGCTCGGAGTCCCTGACATTGCAATGCCGGCGACGCCGGCGCGCGTCTGGGCCGCGATACACGAAGCCAAGGACTCTGATGACACCGGCAGCGAGGCCGCGCGCCATGGCGCGGGGAGCTCGGGCACGGGTCAGCCGGGCGGGCAGGCGCAGACGGGCTCCGGCCAGAGCTGGCCGGCACAGAACTGACAGGCGAACGGAGGAGATCAAGGCCATGTATGCGCTGAACTATCACCGGCCGACGAGCCTTGCCGAAGCCGCTGGAATGGCCGGCGAGGGCGATGCCAAATATCTCGGCGGCGGCCACACTTTGATTCCCGCCATGAAGGCGCGGCTCGCGGCTCCGTCCGATCTGATCGATCTCGCCCACATCGCTGAGATCAAAGGGATCACGGTCAGCGGCCGCTCGATTCGCATCGGCGCGGGCACCACCCATGCGGAGATCGCGCAGTCGAAGGAGATCGAGGCCGTGTGTCCGGCCCTCACTTATATGGCGAGCCATATCGGGGACCCGGCGGTGCGCCATAAAGGCACGATCGGCGGCTCGGTCGCCAACAACGACCCGGCAGCGGATTACCCGGCGGCGCTGCTCGCTGCCGATGCCGTGATCCACACGGACCGGCGCGAGTTGAAGGCGGAAGAGTTCTTCACCGGCCTGTTCGAAACGGCGCTCGATGAGGGCGAGATCGTCACCGCCGTGTCGTTCGAGGCGCCCGAGAAGGCCGGTTACGAGAAGTTCCGCAACCCTGCCTCGCGCTACGCGATGACGGGCGTGTTCGTTGCCAAAACGAGGGACGGCACACGCGTCGCCGTGACGGGCGCGGGCGGCGACGGCGTGTTCCGCGCAACAGGGATCGAGCAGGCGTTGGGCGACGAACTTGACGCATCGGCCGTGGAGCAGGTGACCGTCTCGCCGAACGGGCTGATGAGCGACATCCACGCCTCGGCGCCGTACCGCGCCAATCTCATCAAGGTCATGGCAAAGAGGGCGGCGTTGAAGGCGAGGGGCTGACGCTGTTACTTGTCTCGGAGAATGATCTGTCAGCAGGGCCGGCGCTGATTTGCTTCCACGAGCTTGCGAAGCGGTTCCAGGATCAAGCCTGAGGCAATGACACGCCTGGCTGCGGCGCTCGAGGGAGCGCTGGGACGGGCGGCAGGATGCCGGTATACCCCGCAAGCCAGCGCCGCTCGATCAAGGCATACGTCCAGCGGGAGATGATGAGGACTGTTGCGGTCACCGCGAGGGTCAATGCCGTCGCCGGAAGCGGTGGAAGCGCGTTCACGTCGATGGATGCGACCTTCGCCGCGGCCCAGAGCACCGCATAAACCGGGGTGTGGATCAGGTAGACGCTGTAGCTGACCGTGCCGAGGAAAACCAACCACGGCGCCGACAGCCATCGATCGATCGTTGACCCACGCGGCAGCAGGGCAAGTTGCAGCACTGCGGCGGCAAACAACAGGGTCAGCGTCCATTCCCATGGCGTCCTGCCGAGGAAAACGACGGCAAGGATGCACAGGCCGAGCGTTGCCAATGTATATGTCGGTCGCGCTTCGGCAAAGATTCGGCTCCTGTAGATCCGGCTGGCAGCCGCGCCGAGAAGAAAGCCGAAGAGGCACCGGCACAGCGAAGTCAAGCCGTGCGTTAGGTCGAGATACCCGCCATTCAGCACGACGACCACGCCGGCGGACAGGCACCAGACCGAAGCGAGCAGAGCCCAGCGTGGCCTGCCTCGCACAAGAAGGCTCAGAGCGAAGGCAAGGTAGGCGAAGAACTCGATGGAGATCGACCAGCTCGGCCCGTTGAAGGTCAGCTCGTTCTCCAGCAGCCCGTGTGTCAAACTGAGGTTTGTAAGGAAGGCCGTAAAGTCGTTCCGGGAGAATGCCGGTTCCGCTCCCACCGAGCCTCGGTAAGGCTCGACCACCCACTGTGCCGTTTCGAACAGCACGAAGAACGCCAGCGTCGCGAAGTGCAGTGGATACAAACGCCAGAAACGGCGCACGAGGAAGTTGCCGACGTCACGGGGTGCGGAGATGCGGTCCCAATATCCGAGCGCGATGACAAAACCGCTGATGACGAAGAAGATGTCCACCATCAGGTAGCCGTTCGCCGTGAACGGGTTGGCCCATAAAGGCGACAATGTCGGAAAGTGGTAGATCGCGATGACGAGAGCAGCCACCCCGCGCAGGGATTCAAGCGGCAGCAGCTTTTCTTTCACGTCAGCCCCTCTGCGCGACATCCCTGGAGCCAGGCTTGATGCAAACTCTGGCCGGAGGGACGATTATTTCGGGCAGCCATACAGAACGGGGGTTAACGTGGGCCCACCGCGTCCCGAGCGATTTGCGCTATCGTGGAGCACATGAGCAGAACGGGGCGGTTGGGTGTTGCTCCGGTCACTGTACCCGCGGCTGGAGATGCAGATAGCCGGGATCAAACGCGGCATAGGCGCGAAGTGCGGGAAGGTTCATGATGGTGACGCGGGATCGCTGAAGATGGGCGAGGCCGGCCTCGCGCAGAACCTTCAGCGTCCGGTTGATGTGGACCACGCTCGTGCCCACGGTGTTGCCCAGTTCAGCCTGCGAGACCGGGAAAGTATAGGAACCGTCCAAATCGGTAAGGCCGATCGAGTGCAGCCTTGCATGCATCTCGCAGAACAGGTGAGCAACACGCTGATCCGCGGGCTTATGGCCGAGATTGAAGATCCATTCGCGCAGGATGCCTTCATTCAACAATGAGCACCACCAGAACACCTTGACGAGGTTTGGCCGCGTCCGGCTGGCCTCCAGGATCGCGCTGCAAGGAATGTCCACCACCTTGCAGGCGGTCTGCGTGCGAATCGAATGATCCATCCGATCAAGGATCGCGACATGAAGATCGCAGAAGTCCCCTGGAATCACATAGGCGAGGATCTGCTGGTCTCCCCGAGGTGAAAGCTTGTAGCGGACGGCGAAGCCATCGAGCAGCATTTGCACTGTGCTCGATGTTCTTCCCTCGCTGGCGAGGTCTGTTCCCGCGCGAACGGGGCGGGGCGTGCGGCAGAATGCTTCGATCCAGGACTGGTCTTCTTCCGAAAGGCCGAGAAGGGATCCCAGCCTCGTCAGGAACGCATGCTGCATTGTGATTTCCCCCAGTCGCGAGCGGAGCGTCTTGATTGCGCAGGCATACTGCATGCACCCCTTGATCAGGACTGCCCGGCATGCCGACGAATCGCAAGCAGCATTCGCGCTCATCAGGAACGTTGCAGGAACATAGCCTGTGCACAGGCTGTGGATGTGCTGTTGATGTTCTTCCGCGCCATGCGTCGCGATTGTTGGTCTTGCGTAGAATTACCGGTTTCGCTGCGTGGGCCCACGAGCCTCCTCTATCCACGTCCGTACCGGTCTACCTTACCGAAGTTTAATGCCACGGTTCATTTTCCATTCACTGCAACGCGCCCAGTTTTGCCGGTGTGAGAAACCGTGAAGGAGCCACGATCATGAAGACAAGGATGTCCACCCTCTGCGCCGCAGCGATAATGCTGACATCCCTGGGAGCGTCGGTCACTGCGTCAGCTGCCGCACCGCTTCCGAGCGCGCAGCTTCGCGTCAGTCCGGACGACGTTCATCAGGCGCAATACAGGCGCCACGGCGACCGGCGCGACTACCGCCGCGGCTGCACCGCACGTGAGGCCCTGAACAAGGCCGAACGGCTCGGCGTGCGCCGGGTGAGGATTATTTCAGAGCGTCCTCGCTCGATCACGGTGAGCGGGCAGAAGCGCGGAAGCCGTGTGATCGTCCGGTTCGCGCGCGACAATCGCTGCACCGTTATCAACTGACCACAGGCCGCAAAGGCTCCTATCCGCCCGTCCCGGTTCACGCCGGGGCGGGATTTTTCTGCCGCTGTGGCTTGCTGCTCATCCGCCCGGTCAGGCGATGAGCCGAGAGCGAGGCCAATTTACGAGGTGACTCCTTCCAGAATGAACGAGACTGCCGCCTCGCTTCAATCGCCGTCACGCTCTATATCCGGCTGACCTGCTGACCCGGCGACAACGAACGTCCGGCGCTGGGCAAACCCGCTGAGTTCCACGCCGGCGGATCGGACGAACGGCCACGAAGATCAATGATGACTTGAATGAGCGCTAGCGCAAACCCGAGTTTCTCAACTCTGAAGCCGACCGTCGAATATACGCAGCGAACGATCTTCGCCGTTGCACCGATGACCGATGGGTCGGCGAAACGACGGGTCGCTCGACGGCCATCCGAGATCGTGGCCAGAATTCTATCTGTTCAAGGCAGCGCAAACCTGGTGAGCCAGCTTGGACGGGATTTCCACGTGCGCCGCGGCGCAAGAGGCCTCCACCTCCGCGTAGAACCCTGCGAGAATGTCTTGTTCTCCTTGCAGCGTGCTCACCATGGTGCCGTCGTAGCAGATGTCTGCTTGGTGAGACTTCAACGCTCCGATAGATCGAACATGCTCTCTCAATGCTCCGCCTCGGATAGCAAATTCGCACAGGGCTTGATGGCTCTTCCTGGCTTCCTTCTCGAGGGGTGCGAGCCTTTCTGCATTGCCGGAGTTGGTCTGGAGCGTTGCTATCACGCCGTCTAGGCATACGATCATGGCGTCATCAGACGCTGCGAAGGCAGGAACGTTTGTCGGCAAGAGCCAAGCGGCCACCAAGATATACTTCAGCATGTTCCTTCCCCCCCCCCGTTCTAGGCCGGAAGCTAGAACAACCGGGAGGATGGCAGCAAGACCGGGACGGCAGCCGGACGAGGCTGGGGCCGTGATCCGAAGGCAGGGAGTCTAAACATTCTCAGCCGATACCGGCCATGCATCTTCCCACAGCGCACCTTCCGCAGCAGGACGACAACTTCGCGGAAAACGGGTTTCTCTGCATCCGGCCAAGCCGTTCGCCGGCCTTCTCTTCGTGATCGTGCCCCTTGAGTGCTACACACCTGTCCTGAGGTGCTGCAGCTTAGCGCTAGCACCGGCAATACGTGCTACAAAGAGCTGCGACGTTACGAAATGAGCATCATCAACAGCCCCGAAAACCGCGCTCCTGAGCCAACAAGCCACTATCCGCAACCGCCGATCTTCGCCGTTGCGCCGATGATCGACTGGACCGATCGGCATTGCCGCTTCTTTCATCGGCAGTTGAGCCGACGGGCGCTGCTTTATACGGAAATGATCGTCGCCGACGCGGTGATCCGCGGGCAGCGGGAGAGGCTGCTCGGCTTCAGCACAGACGAGCAGCCGGTTGCCTTGCAGCTGGGCGGGTCAGAGCCGGGCAAGCTCGCGGAGGCGGCGCGGATTGCGGAAGGCTTCGGCTATTGCGAGATCAACCTCAATGTCGGCTGCCCCTCGGATCGGGTGCAGTCCGGCGCGTTCGGCGCGTGCCTGATGCGTGTGCCGGAGCTTGTCGGTGCATGCGTGGATGCGATGAAGGCAGCAGTCTCCGTTCCCGTCACGGTGAAGTGCCGGATCGGCGTGGACGAGCAGGATACCGGACCGGCGCTTGATGCGCTTGCCGGTTCGGCCTTCGCAGCGGGTGCAGATGCGCTCTGGGTGCATGCACGCAAGGCGTGGCTTCAGGGTCTGAGCCCGAAGGAAAATCGCGAAATCCCGCCGCTCGACTACGAGCGCGTTTACCGCCTCAAGAGGGAAAACCAGAGTCGATTCATCGGCATCAATGGCGGCATTGAAACGCTGGATGAAGCGCTTCAGCATTTGAATCATGTCGACGGCGTGATGCTGGGTCGTGCCGCCTACCAGACGCCAGCCCTGCTAACCGAGGTGGATAAGCGGATTTTTGGCGACGAGGCGGCGTCCGCCGACCTCTACGCTGTGGTGGAGCGGATGGCTTCCTATGCCGGCGACCATTGCCGGAGCGGCGGCAAGGTCTCCCATGTCGCGCGTCACATGGTCGGCTTGTTCGCCGGGCGGCCGGGAGCAAGGCGCTTTCGGCAGATCCTTTCCGAAGAGGGTCATCGTCCCGGCGCCGGGCCGGAGGTCATCCTGCAGGCGCTCGACGCCGTCCGAAATGACGTTCCTGCCGTGGCGGCCTGAGTTCAGCCTTCCCGCAACCGCTGCCTACGCCTTGCCGTAGGGCTTCGGCTGGGCACGCCAGCGTCACGCCGGTTGTTCGCCTCGCTCGCGCAGCATACGGGCTCGCCTTGTTTCGCGCCGGGGGCGCCGTTCGACGGTTTGGAGACGAGCGGGAAGTTCCGCGATTACGGCGTGCCGCGTTTCCGGCGACATGCCGACCCAGCCTGCGATCTCGTCGCGCGTGCGGCCGCAGCCGAAGCAATAGCCGGTCTTGTCGTCCATCGAGCAGACGAGGATGCAGGGCGATTCGATGACGGTCACAGGGAACAGCGATCCGATTGCTGTTTTGAAATGGCTCGCCGGCCTTGTTACTGCAAGGGAGCGACGAACGCGATGCTTGTCCGGAAGGATGCGCACCGCTATCCCGGCGGCATGTCGATGATGCCTGATCCCGCTTCCCCGTCCTCCTCCCCGCTGGATGACGTGCGGCGCCTCACCGTGACGCTGCTGGCGCAAGACGGTGAAGGCCGAGCCGCTGTCAGGCAGGATAGCGGCGACCGCCTCACGGAACTTGCCGAATGGTATCGAAGGATCCGGGAGAAACCTCGCTCTGCACCGGCTCGGCCAGGCGTGGTGATCTTTGCCGGCGCGCATGGGGTCGCGCGGCAGGGGGTCTCGCCGCACCCGCTGGGTGCGACAGCGGAAGCAGTCGCATCGCTGGGTACCGGTGATGCGCCGCTCAGCCGGCTGTGCGCGAGCCTCGATCTCGGGCTGAAGGCGTTCGACCTCGCATTGGAGCATCCGACCGCCGACATCACGGAAGGCGCCGCGCTCGACGAGCGTGCCTGTGCCGCCACGATCGCGTTCGGCATGGAAGCGGCGGCAGGCGGGGTGGACCTGCTTGTTCTCGGCGCGCTGGGCATCGGCGCTTCAGTGGGTGCCGCGGCGATTTTTGCCACGCTGTTCGGCGGCGAAGCCGCGGAGTGGCTCCAGCACGAAGCGGATGCGCCGGAACATGCGCGGCGGCGCGCGGAAGAAGCAGCGGCGCGCGCGCAGCTTGTTCATCGCGGCCACCTCGATGATCCGCTCGACCTGCTTTCCCGATTGGGAGGACGCGAGCTTGCAGCGCTGGCCGGTGCGATCCTCGCCGCGCGAGTCGAAAAGGTGCCGGTGGTGCTCGACGGGCAGGTGGCCTTTGCGGCGGCTGCGTTGCTCCATCGTCTTGCGCCTGCTGCGCTCGATCATTGCGTGCTGGCGCACCGCCTTTGCAATCCGCGACAGGATGCAGCGGCGCGCGGCATCGGCCTGGTGCCGCTGCTCGATCTCGGCCTGTTCGAGGGTGACGGGCGTGCCGGCGCGCTGACTGCCGGGCTTGTCAGGGCCGCAACGGCCTGACCTCCCGGACTCAGCGCGCGCGCCCGCCTGTTGCTCGGGTGGGAAGTGCGGGAAGCTGCTCCATCACGCGGTTGGCGGGCAGGATGGCGATGGCTTCCGTTCCTTCGCGCAGCTTGGAATGCAGCTCGAACTCGCCGCCGTGGATCGCGAGCAGCCCCTGAACGATCGGCAGGCCCAACCCGGTGCCCTGTTCGGCACTCTTGATCGCGATGGCGCCTTGGCCAAAAGCCGACAGCGCGACGGGGATCTCGTCGGACGGGATGCCGGGGCCGTGATCCTTCACGCTGACATATTGGCCGCCGCCCGTGGTCCATCCCACGCGAACGATGATCTCGCCGCCTGTGGGAGAGAATTTGACCGCGTTGGACAGGAGGTTCAGCGCCACCTGCCGCAGCGCACGCTCATCGGCCAGTACCAGCGGCATGTCGGCTTCGAACTGACGCGTGATGTGGAGGTTCTTGTTGCGCGCCTTCAGCTCCATCAGGTGGCAGCATTCCTCCGCCACATCGCGCAGCGCGACCGGCTCCTCGTTGAGCTGGTAGCGCCCCGCTTCGATGCGCGACAGGTCGAGGATCTCGTTGATCAGGTCGAGCAGGTGCTTGCCCGACTCATGGATGTCGCTGGCATATTCGCGATAGGTCGGGTTCTGCATCGGGCCGAGCACCTCGCTCGACATCACCTCGGAGAAGCCGAGGATGGCGTTGAGCGGCGTGCGCAGCTCGTGGCTCATGGAGGCAAGAAAGCGCGACTTGGCGAGATTTGCTTCCTCGGCCCGCCGGCGCGCTTCTTCCGACATGGAGCTCGCGGTTTCGAGTTCGCCGATGAGAGCGTCCTTTTCGCTGCGAAAGGAAAGCAGCATCAAGGCCGAGCGGTGGAGGTGGCCCGCCACATGGCCGAAAAACGGCAGCGCGCCGATCAGCAGCCCCACCATCGCGGTTTCCGACGCATCGCCGTAATTCGCGCCGATCGTCGTGTAGACGGCGATCGGCAGGGCAAAGGTGGCAAGCAGCGCGCCGCCGAGTGCCGAGGTCATCAAGGCGGCTGCGGCCATGGCGACAAGCAGGATCACCGCCTTGATCACCGCGATCTGGGAAAGCTGGCAGGCGTCACAGCCAAGCGCGGCAAAATACGCCCAGCCGACGCCGCTCAGGACATGGGCGCCGAGAAAGAGGCTGCGCAGCCGACCCGGCTGGTCGTGCAGGAAGTCCGTTCGATCCACGCGGAAGGCCAGAAGCACGAGCCAGGCGTGGCAGAAGAGCGTGAGCGCGGCCCAGATCAGCGCATTGCGGCCCATCCCGAAGAAGAATGCCGCGCCTGCAATGAAGAGCACGAGAACGGCCACAGCACCGGCTCCGCCGGAAACCGCGCGCGCATGAATCTTCAGAAGCTCACGGTCATAGGAGATGCTGCCGGCCTGCTGGGACAGCCGATCGCGGGTGCGCCGCACCGCGCGCGCCACCTCGCTGTTGCGATGCGCCTTGGTACGGTCCACAATGATCTTGTCGGCCGTGCCGGAGCGTTGCAGCGCCATCTGTGGCTTCGAAATGGTGGGGTTGAGCGGTCCACTGCCAAGCTAGGGATCAATGATTAAGACTCCCTTTGCCATATGAGCAGGAACTTCTTTCGGCCTCGATCGAGGCGGTGGCGATCAGGCAAGTGGGGCGACAGCCTTCTGGCTTTCATCATTCTAGCGGTGTTGACGTTCGTGGCCGACCGCTGGAACGAGCCTGCGCAAACCAGAACGGGCGGAAACGCTTCCATCCACGACGGCGACACCCTGACGATCGGCGGAGAGCGCATTCGACTCGTCGGGATCGACGCGCCGGAGTTGCGCCAGGTTTGCCGCCTCAGTCGAATGTCCTACCCATGCGGAGAAGAGTCGCGGGATGCTCTGATCGCTCTAATCGACGGGCGCGACGTGCAATGCATTGCGACCAAGCGCGACCGGTATCGCCGGCTGCTCGGCACGTGCAACGCGGGTGGTGACGATCTCAACGCCGCGCAGGTGCGGCGCGGCTGGGCCGTCACCTATGGCAAGGGGTTCGAAGCCGAAGAACTGCAGGCGCGAACGGAAAAGCTCGGATTGTGGGCCGGCAGCTTTGAGGATCCGAAGGCGTGGCGGAAGCGGCATGGCGACATGGCCGAGCTCGAGTTCGATCCGCTGGTGGAATGGTTCGTGCGGCTCGGCGAAAAGCTCGGCCTGATGTGAGGAGCAAAGGGAGATGAAGCTGTTCGATGGCGGCCGGGCGCCGAACCCGCGCCGGGTCCGCGTGTTCCTTTCGGAGAAGAACATCGTGGTTCCCCTGGTGAGCATCGACATGGCCGGCCTGGAGCATCGCTCCGAGGCCGTGTCCGCGCTGAACCCGATGCAGAAACTGCCGATCCTCCAACTGGATGACGGCACCGTGCTGACCGAGTCGATCGCCATCTGCCGTTATTTTGAGGAGTTGCAACCCGAACCGGCCTTGTTCGGAACCGGCGCACTCGACCGTGCGCGTGTGGAGATGTGGCAGCGGCGCGTCGAGTTCGGGTTGATGGGCGCGGTGGCGGCCGCATTCCGCCATCTGCATCCCGCAATGCGTGACTGGGAGGTGCCGCAGGTCGCCGAATGGGGCGAAGCCAACAAGCCGAAGGCCTTGGAGTTTCTCGCGCTGCTCGACCGGGAACTCGCCGGCCGTTCCTTTGTGGCGGGCGGTGGCTACTCGGTCGCAGACATTACCGCGATGATCGCGATCGATTTCATGAAGCCGGCGCGGCTGGCCGTGCCCGACGCGCTCCGCCACGTCCATCGCTGGTACCGCGAGGTCGCGAGCCGGCCGAGCGCTGCCGCTTGACATCCGCCGACCTGGCCGGACTTACGGCGCAAATACGTGCCTGCCGCATTTGTCGGGATATGCCACGCGGAACGCCTCTGCCGCACGAGCCGCGACCCATCCTCGCAACGTCTTCCACCGCTCGCATCATGATTGCAAGCCAGGCGCCGGGCACCAGGGCGCATCGTAGCGGCGTGCCCTTCGACGATGCGTCGGGCAACCGGCTCCGCGAATGGTTCGACGTGACGCGGGAGGAGTTCTATCGAGCGGGCAACTTCATTATCGCGCCGATGGGGTTCTGTTTTCCCGGTCTGGATGCGGCGGGCGGCGATCTGCCGCCGCGGCGCGAATGTGCGCCAGCGTGGCGCGAGCTGCTGCTCGCGCTGATGCCTCAGGTCGATCTCGTTCTGATGATCGGGCTGCATGCCCAGGCCTGGCATCTCGGGCGCCTGCGCAAGGCCACCTTGTCCGAGACCGTGGAGTCTTGGCGAAGCTATTTCGAGGAGGGGGTACGCCCGAGTTTGATGCCGCTGCCTCATCCCTCATGGCGCAACTCAAGCTGGCTCAAGCGCAATTCATGGTTCGAGGCAGAATTGCTTCCCGTGCTGCGACGTGAAATCCGCCAGCGGATCATTTAAGCTTTGACGCAAACCATAGCCGCCAAATCGGCTTCTTTGAAGAAATTCTTTCTTGTGATCGCGGCCTTCGGTCACCATCATGCGAAAGCTGTTTCTTTGGAGTTGTGTATGGACCGGCTTGACCGAAAGATTCTTCGCCTTCTGCAGGAGGATGCCACGCTCGCTGTGGCTGATGTCGCCAAGCGTGTCGGCCTTTCGACCACGCCGTGCTGGCGGCGCATCCAGAAGCTGGAAGAGGAGGGCGTGATCCGCGGCAAGGTGGCCGTGCTCGATCCCGTGCGTGTGAATGTGCGCGTCACCGCCTTTGTGTCCATCCGCACCAACTCGCACAGCCACGAATGGCTTCGCCGCTTCTCGGAAGTGGTGCAGGAGTTTCCCGAGGTGGTGGAGTTCTACCGCATGAGCGGCGACGTGGACTATCTTCTGCGCGTCGTGGTGCCAGACATTGCCGCCTATGACGGCTTCTATAAGCGGCTGATCTCCAAGATCGAGATCCGCGACGTGTCCTCGTCCTTCGCCATGGAGCAGATCAAGTACACGACGGAACTGCCGCTGGACTACATGGTGCTGGACAAGGAAAGCGCGTCGAGCGCGGCTTGAACGGTCAGCGCTCCAGCCGCGCGAGCAGCGAGGAGGTGTCCCAGCGCTGTCCGCCCATGCCCTGCACCTCCTTGTAGAACTGGTCCACGAGGGCCGTCACCGCCAGCCTGGCGCCGTTGCGATTGGCTTCGTCCAGGCAGATGCCGAGATCCTTGCGCATCCATCCCACCGCGAAGCCAAACTCGTATTCGCCCCGGTTCATCGTCTTATGGCGGTTCTCCATCTGCCATGAGCCTGCCGCTCCCTTGGAGATGACGTCCACCACCTTTTCCACGTCGAGTCCGGCTTGTTTGGCGAAGTGGACGCCTTCGGCCAGGCCCTGCACCAGCCCCGCAATGCAGATCTGGTTGACCATCTTGGTCAACTGGCCGGCGCCGACCGGTCCCATCAGCCCAACCATCCTGGCATAGGCATCGATCACCGGCCTGGCGCGATCGAAGATCGCTTGATCGCCGCCGATCATCACGGTCAGCGCGCCATTCTCCGCGCCCGCCTGTCCGCCGGAAACCGGGGCGTCGAGGAAATGGAAGCCGCGCTTGTCCGCTTCCGCCGCAAGCTCGCGCGCGACTTCGGCCGATGCAGTGGTGCTGTCGATGAAGACCGCATCGGCTGCCATCGATCCGAACGCGCCATCCGTCCCAGTCGTAACGGAGCGCAGGTCATCATCATTGCCGACGCAGGCAAAGACGAAGTCCCTGTTTGCGGCGGCCTCGGCCGGGGTGGAGGCGAACGAACCGCCGTGCTCCGCTACCCACTTCTCGGCTTTGGCGGCGGTGCGGTTATAAACGGTGACCTCGTGGCCGCCGCGACCTTTCAGATGGGCGGCCATCGGGTAGCCCATCACGCCCAATCCGAGAAACGCCACTTTCGCCAAAATCGACCCTCCGTGTGAAGCGCGACCTGGTCAGCGCCTGAGATGACGCGTGATCCGCCGCTCGATCCATTCCACGGCATTACGCAGGGCTTCCACGATTGCAAGATAGATCAGCGCCGCCCAGAGATAGGTCTGGAAGTCGAAGGTGCGGGAATAGGCGCGGCGGGTTTCGCCCATGAGGTCGAGCACCGTGATGATCGCGACGATCGCCGAGCCCTTGATCATCAGGATGATCTCGTTGCCGTAAGGGCGAAGCGCCACCACCATGGCCTGGGGCAGGATCACCTTTCGCAGTGTCTTGGATTTCGAAAGGCCGAGCGCTGCCGCACCTTCCCACTGCCCGCGTCCGACGCTTTCGATCGCGCCGCGCAGGATCTCGGCCTGGTAAGCCGCGGTGTTGAGGGAGAAGGCGAAGGCGGCACAGGACCACGCGTCGCGAAAGAAGCTCCAAAGTCCGACCGCTTCCATCTGCGGTCGGAACGATCCAAGGCCGTAATAGATAAGAAAGGTCTGCGCGAGCAGCGGCGTGCCCCGAAAGAAGTAGACATAGGCATAGGAAAGCGCGCGCAGCACCTTGCTTCTCGACATGCGCGCATAGGCGATCGGCACGGAAAGACCCGCGCCGCAGACGATCGAAACGCCCACCAGCGTCAGCGTGACCCAGAGGCCGGAGAGGTATTTCGGAAGGTAGCGGTCGAAGAGCTCGCGGTCCCACGCGTTCACCAGATAGGCGACGAGGGCTAGCGCAAGTAGTGCCCAAAGGCCGAGAAGAACCGTTCCGGCAATCCGCGCGCTCGTCCAGGGGCGGACCGGCGGAGGTGGCAGGCCTTCTGCTCCCGAGGAGGTGTCGGCAAGGGAAATCATGTGCGCGCCTCGCGCCCGGCCCAACGCTCGATGCGGGCGATGGCTAAGGATGAGACGATCGCGATCGCCAGATAGATCAAACAGGCTACGCCATAGAACAGGAAGGCCTGCTTGGTGACGCGCGCGGCGATCCCGGCCTGCCGCAAAATGTCGGACAAGCCGATGGCCGACACGAGCGCAGTGTCCTTCAGGAGGATCAGCCAGAGATTGGCGAGGCCGGGCAGCGCGATGCGGATCAGTTGCGGCAGGATCACGAGCCGCATGGTCAGACGTTTGGGCAGCCCGACCGCATATCCCCCTTCATACTGGCCGCGCGGGATGGCGCGAAAGGCCGACAGGAAGACTTCCGACGCATAGGACGAGAACACCGTGCCGAGCGCGAGCATGCCTGCGACGAAGCTGTTGATCTCGACGGACGCTCCCGCATCGAACAGCTTCACGAACGCGTTGATGCCGATCTGCGCACCGAAATAAACGAGAAAGAGCGTGAGGAGCTCCGGCAGCCCCCGGAAGATGGTGGTGTAGATATTGCCGGCCAGGCGCAGGGACGGTTCGTGCGACTGCTTGGCCAGTGCCAGAAAGAAGCCGGCCATGAGGCCGAGGGGCAGGGTGGCCAGTGCCAGCGAAACGGTGATGAGGCACCCGAAGGCAAGCTCGTCGCCCCAGCCTCCGGCACCGAACTGCAAGGATCCCAGATCATCCATCGACGAGGTTTCGGTCCTTCAACCGGGTTGCCCCGGCAGGGCAGCGATCGAGCATTGTTGAAGCCTGCGCACGCCGGAAAGGTTTTCCCGTTGACGCGGCATATATCGGATGCGGCCGCTTCGACCGATCTTCCGGCAAGAAGGAGAGGACGCGGTGTTCATCCGCGCCCCGAAGCCGTTCTCAGCCCGCTTCAACGTTTCCCGTAGATGTCGAAGGGGAAGTATTTCTTGTTGATCTCGGCATATTTGCCGTTCTCGCGGATCTGTTTGATCGCCGCGTTGAGCTTGTCCTTCAATGCGTCACCCTTGCGGACGGCAATGCCGATCCTGTCATCGCTGCTGACAGGATCTCCCTTGAACTCGCAGCATGTGCCCTCCGGCCCGTTCACCCAGGTATATTGCACGCCGAAGTCGCCGAGCACTGCATCCAGACGTCCGTTTCCGAGGTCGGCCCAGGCTTCCAGCTGCGACGGATAGGCCTTGAGCTCGGCATCCGGATATTTCGATTCCACCAGCTGCGCCGCAACCGTTCCCTGCTGCACGCCGATCGTCTTGCCGCTGAAGGTGGCAAGATCCAGCGTCGCATCCTTCGGCGCCACGAAGATCAGCGAGTTGATGTAATAAGGGTCGGTGAAATCAACCTTCTCGGCGCGCTCAGGCGTGATCGACATGGACGCGATCAGAGCGTCGAACTTGTCGGCCTGAAGCGCCGGAAGCAGCCCGTCCCAGTCCTGCGTGACGAACTCGCATTTTGCTTTCATCTCGTCGCAAAGCGCGTTCGCAATGTCGATGTCGAAGCCTTCGAGCTTGCCGTCGGAGGTGAGGTTGTTGAAAGGCGGATATGCGCCTTCCGTGCCGACCTTGATCGTTTCCTGAGCGCGCGCCACGCCTATCGACAGCGCCAGAAGCGAGGCGGCCATGACCGCGCGTGAGATTGAAGCCTTCATGCTCGACCTTCCTGTTCTTTTTTCGAGGCCGGACCCCTGATGCCGGCTTCGGACCTTTGCGGTCCGCTGAGGGTGATACTCGCACCGGCCAGCAAAGGATTGCAACCGGCAATCCGGCCGCAAACCGCGGTTTTCCAAGCTGTTCAGCCTGCCGAGAGGCGAGCAGGAGATGACGAAACGTCAGACCGGGCGACGGCCCGTGGCGGAGCCGCAGAGGTCATCGCCATCGGGATCGGGCAATATCGCGGGGGATGTCAGTTCCGAAGTCCGCTTTCGCGCTCGATGAGATCGGCGAGCGCGGCAATATCGTCGAGACCGAAAAAGGGAATGGTTTCGTTCTCGACCAGGTCATCCGCCGCAATAGCTACGATCGTCGGATCGAAGCGGCTCATCGGCGACGTATCGCGCGCTTCCCGCCGCCGCACCTCTATCTTCGCGTGGCCTTCGCGCTTGTAGCCTTCCACCAGGACGAGGTCGCATGTGCTCAGCCGCGCGACGATCTCGCCGAGCGGCGGCTCCTCCTCGCCGGAAAGCTCGTGCATCAAGGCCCAGCGCTGGCCGGAAACGATCGCAACTTCACGCGCGCCCGCCGCGCGGTGACGGAAACTGTCCGTGCCTTCATGGTCGATGTCGAAGCTGTGATGCGCATGCTTGATGGTGGAAACACTCCAGCCGCGATGCACGAGTTCGCGCACGAGCTTTTCCGTGAGCGTGGTCTTGCCGGAGTTCTTCCAGCCGGTAATGCCGAAGATTCGATGGGTCATGATGCCTCGCGGCTTCGCGCCAGTGCCAGATCGGCCCGGGTGTTGATGTTGAAGAACGGGTCTCCGGCTGGGTTGTCGTCAATGTCGACCAGATGGAAGCCGGCTTCCTCCATGAAGCTCATCACGCGCCTTGTTTCGTTTCGCTGGAGAAAGGCCCTGAGCGAAGCCCCGAGCCGGACTGGCCAAAGAGCGAAAACCGGATGGAGCCTGCCTCGCGAGCGGGCGATGGCGAGTACGCCGTCAGGCGCGGCTCTCAGCCGAGATACGAGGTCGTCGGGAAAGAACGGGGTGTCCACGGCCACCGTGACCAGCGCGTCGAAGCCAGCGGCCCATTCCAGCCCGGCCAGAACCCCCGCCAAGGGGCCGGCATGATCGGGGACGATATCGGAAAGAACCGGCACGTCAGAAGCGGGCAAATCGCCCGGGTCCGCATTGGAACTGATCGCGATCGCATCGACCTGGCCTCTCAGGCGGCGCAGCGCGCGCGTCACCAACTGCTCGCCGTCAAGCTGAACGAGGGACTTGTCGATGCCTTCCATGCGCCGCGAACGGCCGCCTGCGAGCACCAATCCAGCAATCTTCATGACGCGCTACGGCGCCTGCGTCGCTCAGGTCGAGGGAGAGGGGCGCTACTCACTGGGCGGGCCGCAGCGATCATCCTTGCGCGTTCATGCGACGCATCAGCCGCCGGTCATGCTCATGTGGCGGGAAACGGCCGGACGGCGGGTATGACGATCGATAATGAAGTCGTGCCCCTTGGGCTTGCGGGCGATGGCCTCGTCGATGGCGCGGCCGAGAAGCTCGTTGCCTTCTGACGCGCGGAGCGGCGCGCGCAAATCCGCCGCATCCTCCTGGCCCAGACACATGAACAGCGTGCCTGTGCAGGTGACGCGGACGCGATTGCAGCTTTCGCAGAAATTATGCGTCAGCGGCGTGATGAAACCCAGAACCCCGCCCGTTTCCTCCACCGCCGCATAGCGCGCCGGGCCGCCGGTTCGGAACGGCAGGTCGCGCAGCGTGTATTCACGCGACAGGTCGGCACGGAGGCGGGACAGCGGCAAATACTGATCGGTCCGATCGCCATCGATCTCTCCCAGCGGCATCGTCTCGATCAGCGTCAGGTCCATGCCGCGCCCGTGCGCCCAGCCCATCAAAGCGGGTATTTCGCCATCGTTGAAGTTCTTCAGCGCAACCGTGTTGATCTTGACGTGGAGGCCTGCCGCCTGCGCCGCATCGATGCCGTCGAGCACCTTGGACAGCTCGCCCCAGCGGGTGATCTCGCGGAACTTTCGCGGATCGAGCGTGTCGAGAGAAACGTTGATGCGCCGCACGCCGGCCTGTGCGAGGTCGGAGGCATAGCGGGCGAGCTGCGAGCCGTTTGTGGTCAGCGTAAGCTCGTGCAAAGCGCCGGTTTCGAGATGACGCGAGAGTTCGGTCACCAGGTGCATGATGTTCTTGCGCACCAGCGGCTCGCCGCCTGTCAGCCGCAGCTTGCGCACGCCCTTCTCGATGAAGGCGGTGCAAAGCCGCTCGAGTTCTTCCAGCGAAAGCAGGTCGCGCTTGGGCAGGAAGGTCATGTCTTCCGCCATGCAGTAGGTGCAGCGGAAGTCGCAGCGATCGGTGACCGAAACCCGCAGATAGTCGATCCTACGTCCGAATGGGTCGATCATGCTCATGGCAGGACGATTCTGCTCCGGCAGGCAAACGCCTGCGCCGTTCTCGCCAATGTTGGAGAAAACTCAGCGCGCTTCAAGGGTCTCGGGCCAACTCTCGCCTTGGGGAGCACGAAGATGCCCCGTTGGGTTCGCCAACCCGGCGCAGACAGGTTATGGCACGTTGAAGCGTGAACTGGAACCGGCATGACGACCCCAAGCGAGATCCGTGTATCGAAAGACCGCCAGACGATGACGGTCGTCTTCGGCGGAACGACCTACCTCCTGCCGGCAGAAATGCTTCGCGTGCTGTCGCCGTCGGCGGAGGTTCAGGGGCATTCGCCGGAACAGCGGGTAACGGTAGGCGGCAAGCGGCACGTAACGATTTCCCGGATCGAGCCGACCGGCAATTATGCAATCCGCATCGTCTTCGACGATGGCCACGACACCGGCATCTTCACCTGGACCTATCTGGAAACGCTCGGGCGCGAACAGCCGACGCGCTGGGCTGCCTATCTTGATGAACTCGCCGCCAAGAAGATGGACAGGGGATAGAAGCCGGTCACTTGCCTGCCTGGTGCTGTCCGTTATTAGCGCCATAAGCGAATCATGGTTCTAGGCGCCGGCGTGTGACAGGGCAGAACGATGCAAGCTGCAATCGGATTGAGAGCCTAGAACGAAGCACGAACAGGTAGAAATTCCTATTTAAAAAGAATGGCTTCTGCTTCTTGCAAAATGTGAACAAAAGCGGTACATGCGTCTTCCAACGAGGGTCGCGTTCGGCCTTCATCTCAGTCATAGGGGTGATATCATGTCCCAGGCCAATCTGCGCCTTGTAGAGGAGAAGTCGGTGGACAAAACGAAGGCGCTGGACGCCGCTCTTTCCCAGATCGAGCGTGCCTTCGGCAAAGGCTCGATCATGCGGCTCGGCGCGAATGAGCAGGTGGTCGAGATCGGCACCGTGTCCACCGGCTCGCTCGGCCTCGACATCGCGCTTGGCGTGGGTGGCCTTCCCAAGGGGCGCATCATCGAAATTTATGGGCCGGAAAGCTCCGGCAAGACGACGCTCGCGCTTCATACGGTGGCCGAAGCGCAGAAGAAGGGCGGCATCTGCGCCTTTGTGGATGCCGAGCACGCGCTTGACCCGGCCTATGCGCGCAAGCTGGGCGTTGATCTGGAAAACCTTCTGATCTCCCAGCCCGACACGGGCGAGCAGGCGCTCGAAATCTGCGACACGCTTGTGCGCTCGGGCGCAATCGACGTTCTGGTGGTCGACTCGGTGGCTGCGCTTACGCCGCGTGCGGAAATCGAGGGGGAGATGGGCGACTCGCTGCCCGGCCTCCAGGCTCGCCTGATGAGCCAGGCGCTGCGCAAGCTCACCGCCTCCATCTCGCGTTCCAACACGATGGTCATCTTCATCAACCAAATCCGCATGAAGATCGGCGTGATGTTCGGCTCGCCCGAAACAACGACCGGCGGCAACGCGCTCAAATTCTATGCCTCCGTTCGTCTCGACATCCGCCGCATCGGCGCAGTCAAGGACCGTGACGAGGTGGTTGGCAATTCGACCCGCGTGAAGGTGGTCAAGAACAAGCTTGCACCGCCCTTCAAGCAGGTCGAGTTCGACATCATGTATGGCGAAGGCGTGTCGAAGACCGGAGAACTGGTCGATCTCGGCGTCAAGGCCGGTGTGGTCGAGAAATCCGGCGCATGGTTCTCCTACAACTCCCAGCGGCTCGGCCAAGGCCGTGAGAACGCCAAGCTGTTCCTGCGCGACAACCCCGACACGGCGCGCGAGATCGAGATGGCGCTGCGCCAGAATGCCGGGCTGATCGCGGAAAAGTTCTTGGAAAACAGCGGTCCGGGCGACGATGACGGAAGCGCCGCTGATCTTTGATCGCAAAGGCCTGAACTGAGCCTGAAGGTCGCTGGTGCTCGTCAGCGGCTTTCTGCTTGTTTAGCATTAGCATCTCGGTTGGATGAGATGCAGGCGTGGTAGGAAGGTGGGCGCCGCTGACGCTGTCGTGACCACGCAGGGTGATGACGCGTTGCCGCCGGCGCGCCCGCCGCTTTTCTGGACATTGCCGCCGCCTGCGGGCTACAAGGCCGCCATCCCAGTTTCAGGCGTGCAACGGGCCACTGGTCCGGCACCGGCCTTTCATCTTCACGAGTGAAAACCAGGCATGAGCGGCGTCAACGAGATCAGGTCGACCTTTCTCGATTACTTCCGGAAAGAAGGTCACGAGGTGGTGCCATCGAGCCCGCTCGTGCCGCGCAACGATCCGACCCTGATGTTCACCAATGCCGGCATGGTGCAGTTCAAGAACGTGTTCACCGGGCTTGAGTCGCGCTCCTACAGCCGCGCAAGCACCTCGCAGAAATGCGTGCGTGCCGGCGGAAAGCACAATGATCTCGACAATGTGGGCTACACGGCACGCCATCACACCTTCTTCGAGATGCTCGGCAACTTCTCGTTCGGCGACTACTTCAAGGATCGCGCGATCGAGCTGGCCTGGAACCTGCTGACGCGGGATTTCGCCCTGCCGAAAGACAAGCTGATCGTCACCGTTTATCACACGGACGACGAGGCGGCCGCGTTGTGGAAGAAGATCGCGGGGCTTTCGGATGACAGGATCATCCGCATCCCGACCTCGGACAATTTCTGGGCGATGGGCGACACTGGACCCTGTGGGCCATGCTCCGAGATCTTCTTCGATCACGGCGAAGGCATCCCCGGAGGACCGCCTGGCAGCCCGGACGAGGATGGCGACCGCTTCATCGAGATCTGGAATCTCGTCTTCATGCAGTTCGAGCAGGTGACAAAGGAAGAGCGCGTGCCTCTTCCACGACCTTCGATCGACACCGGCATGGGGCTGGAACGCGTTGCTGCTGTTCTGCAGGGCGAGCACGACAATTACGACATCGACCTGTTCCGCGCGCTGATCCGCGCCTCCGAGGACCTGCTCAACGTGGCCGCGGAAGGCAAGAACCGTGCGAGCCATCGCGTGATCGCCGATCACCTGCGCGCCTCGAGCTTCCTGATCGCGGATGGCGTGCTGCCGTCCAACGAGGGGCGCGGCTATGTGCTGCGCCGCATCATGCGGCGCGCCATGCGTCACGCGCAGCTTCTCGGCGCGAGTGAGCCGGTCCTGTGGAAGCTGGTGCCGGCGCTGGTGCGGGAAATGGGACAAGCTTATCCGGAGCTCGCGCGTGGCCAGTCGATGATCGAGGAAACGCTGCGGCTGGAGGAAACGCGCTTTCGCAAGACGCTGGCGCGCGGTCTCGGCCTCCTGGCGGATGCGACGGAAAAGCTGGGCGAGGGCGATCAGCTATCGGGCGACACCGCCTTCCGCCTTTACGACACGTTCGGCTTCCCGCTCGACCTCACCCAGGATGCGCTGCGCCAGCGAGGCATCGGTGTTGACCTTCCCGGCTTCGATGCCGCGATGGAGCGTCAGAAAGCCGAGGCGCGGGCGCATTGGTCCGGCTCGGGTGAGGCGGCAACAGAAAATGTCTGGTTCGCGATCCGCGAACGGACCGGCGCGACCGAGTTCCTCGGCTACAGCACGGAAGAAGCCGAGGGTGTGATCCAGGCGCTGGTGGCTGAGGGACGCGAGATCGAGCACGCCGAGGCGGGGGCCGATGTCGCGCTCGTGGTGAACCAGACGCCGTTTTATGGCGAGTCGGGTGGCCAGATGGGCGATACCGGCACGATGCACGGCGAAGGCTTTGCTGTCACGATCACCGATACGCAGAAAAAGGCCGACGGGTTGTTCGTGCATTATGGCCGGGTGACCGAGGGCACGGTTCGAACAGGCGCCGTTGTCGAGCTCAGGCTCGACCACAAGCGTCGCGCGCGCCTTCGTTCCAACCATTCCGCGACCCACCTTCTGCACGAGGCGTTGCGCGAGGTGCTCGGCCGCCACGTGGCACAGAAAGGCTCGCTGGTGGCACCCGAGCGGCTGCGCTTCGACTTCTCGCACACCAAGCCGATCGATCCGGCCGAGGTCGAGGCGGTGGAGGCCCTCGCCAATGCCGTGGTGAGGCAGAACGCGCCCGTGACCACCCGCCTGATGACGCCGGATGATGCGATCGCGGAGGGTGCTACGGCGCTGTTCGGCGAGAAGTATGGCGACGAGGTGCGCGTGGTCTCGATGGGGACCGCCATCGACGGCGACCAAGCCGGCACGCCGTACTCCGTTGAGCTTTGCGGCGGCACGCATGTCAACGCGACGGGCGATATCGGGCTGATCCGCGTGCTGTCCGACAGCGCGGTCGCTTCGGGCGTGCGCCGCATCGAGGCGCTGACGGGCGAGGCCGCTCGCCGCCATCTCGACGAGCAGGACCGCCGCCTCAAGGCCGTTGCGTCCAGCCTGAAGGTTTCGGTCGCGGATGCGCCCGCGCGTGTCGAAGCGCTCGTGGAAGAGCGTCGCCGGCTGGAGCGCGAACTGGCGGATGTTCGCCGCCAGCTTGCGCTGGGCGGCAGCGCTGCGGGGCTAGGTGGCGCAAGTGACGTGCATGAGTCCGTCGGCGGAGTTGCCTTTCTCGGCAAGGCGGTGACAGGCGTTTCCGCCAAGGACCTGAAGCCTCTCGCGGATGCCGGAAAGCAGTCTCTTGGTTCCGGGGTCGTTGTCTTCGTCGGCAAGGACGAGAGCGGCAAGGCGAGCGTGGTGGTGGGCGTCACGCCGGATCTCGCCGGTCGCTTCAACGCTGTGGACCTCGTGCGCAAGGCATCGGCCGCGTTGGGCGGGCAGGGCGGCGGCGGACGCCCGGACATGGCGCAGGCTGGCGGACCGGATGGCGAAAAGGCGCAGGACGCGATCGAGGCCGTGAGGCTGGCGCTGGCCGGCTAAGCGGGCGTTCACGAAGGCGCGATTGCCGCGGTGCGGCCGCGGAGAAATCATTCCGAACAACCGGTGTATTTGCTTCCGGCCGATCCCGCACCATCTTCTTCGCCTCACCCACACCTTTCCGCCGTGGTGACTGGAGGCGAGCCCGCTGCCCGATCCCTATATCATCGTCCTCACCTCGCTCGGCGTGCTGATCGCGCTGGTGGCGTGGCTGCCCTTGGTGCTGCGCCAACTGCCGCTCTCGGTGCCGATCATCTTCATCTGCCTCGGTGCGATTTTCTTTGCGCTGCCGTTCACGCCGCGAACGCTGGTGCCGATCGAGTTTCCGGAGATGACGGAGCGGGCGACCGAGATCGTCGTGATCATCGCGTTGATGGGGGCAGGGCTGAAGCTCGACCGCATCTTCGGCTGGCATCGCTGGCGGATCACCTGGCTGCTGCTCGGCATCACCATGCCGCTCAGCATCCTGGCGATAACGATGCTGGGTCTCGGCATGCTCGGCCTGCCGCTTGCCACTGCGCTGCTGCTGGGCGCTTCACTCGCGCCGACCGATCCCGTGCTGGCAGCCGACGTTCAGGTCGGGCCGCCGAGAACCGGCGAAGAAGACGAGGTGCGTTTCGGTCTCACTTCGGAGGCAGGCCTGAATGATGGACTGGCATTCCCGTTCGTCCACCTTGCCATCGCGCTCTGCCTCGCCGCTTCGACGGGCGAGCCATGGCTTTTGCGCTGGCTGTCATTCAACGTCGTCTGGGAACTCGCTGCCGGAACGGCCTTGGGATGGCTGATCGGCTACGCCTTCGGTTGGCTCACCTTCCACATCCCGGCCGGCTCCAAGCTCGCCAAGAGCGGCGATGGCTTCATCGCGCTGGCCGCCACCTTCGTGTCCTATGGCGTGACGGAGATGGTGCACTCCTACGGCTTCCTCGCCGTGTTCGTGACCGCAATGGCATTCCGCCATTCTCACCGCGATCACGACTTCCACCATCAGATGCACGACTTCATCGAACAGGTGGAGCGAGTCTCGATGATGGTGGTTCTGCTGCTGTTCGGCGGCGCGCTCGTTTCAGGGCTGCTCGTGCCGCTTCAGGCGATCGATGTGGCCGCGGCGCTCGTCATTGTCCTTGTGATCCGCCCGTTGGCCGGCATGCTCGGTCTTTCCGGAGCCTCCATTCCGTTCCGCGACAAGGCGATGCTCGCCTTTTTCGGCATCCGGGGAATCGGCTCGTTCTATTATCTCGCCTACGGCCTGAACCACGCGCCTTTCGCAGGTGGCGAACGCTTGTGGGCGATCATCGGGCTGATCGTGGTCTTTTCCGTCGTCCTCCACGGCATGACGGTCACGCCGCTGATGCGCCGCTTCGACCGGGCGCGCGGCGTCGACCCCGACGAGGATCTCGCGGAGGAGGACGATCAAGCCTTGGCGGCTGAGCCGCAGCGGGCTTGAGCGGTCAGGTTTGCGCTGACTTCTGGCGCTGCAACTCTGCATCGTCCTTCGCGGCAGCACGCAGGAAGGCCGATCGGCCACTGAGTCGATCATTGTAGTCGACAAAGGCCTGCCGTCTTTCGATCGAGCCGAACTGCAGGCCCCAGCCGACTTGGGCGCCGAGATAAACGTCTGCGGCGGTGAATGCATCGCCGGCCACGTAGGGCGACTGGAATACCGCAGCTTCCAGCGCGTCCATGACGTCGCCATAGCTGCCATAGCCGACGAAGCCGCGCTTCTCTTCCGGCACGTCCACGCCGAGCGCGCGGTTCGTGACCGCGGCTTCCAGCGGACCAGCCGCAAAGAAGAGCCAGCGATAGTAGTTTGCCCGCTTGTCGGCCGCCGGCGCCAGGTTCTTTTCCGGGAAGGCGTCGGCGAGGTAGCAGCAGATCGCCGCTACCTCGGTCACGACATTGCCCTTGTGGACGATTGTCGGCACCTTGCCCATGGGGTTCAGCGCCTTGTAGTCCGCGCTCTTCATGGGCGGGCCGAAGTGGACGAATTCGGTGCGATAGGGCTCACCAACCTCTTCGAGCATCCAGCGCGCGATGCGCCCGCGCGACATCGGATTGGTGTAGAAGACGATCTCCTCGCTCACGGTCGATCCCTCCGTCAGGCGGCCATCGCCTTTTTGAGGTTCTCGTCGATTCTGTCGAGGAAGCCGGTCGTGGAGAGCCAGGGCTGATCCGGACCGATCAGGAGCGAAAGATCCTTGGTCATGGCGCCGGATTCCACCGTCTCGATGCAGACGCGCTCCAGCGTCTCGGCGAAGCGCCGCAGTTCGGCATTGTCGTCCAGCTTGGCGCGATGGGCGAGGCCGCGCGTCCAGGCGAAGATGGAGGCGATCGAGTTGGTCGAGGTTTCCTCGCCCTTCTGATGCTGGCGGTAGTGGCGGGTCACCGTGCCGTGGGCGGCTTCCGCTTCCACCGTCTTGCCATCCGGCGTCATCAGCACGGAGGTCATCAGGCCGAGCGAGCCAAAACCCTGCGCCACGATGTCGGATTGCACGTCGCCGTCATAGTTCTTGCAGGCCCACACATAGCCACCCGACCACTTCAGCGCCGAAGCCACAATGTCGTCGAGCAGGCGGTGCTCATAGAAGATCTTCTTGGCCTTGAACTGATCGGCGAACTCCGCGTCGAACACCTCCTGGAAGATGTCCTTGAAGCGGCCGTCATAGGCCTTGAGGATGGTGTTCTTGGTCGAAAGATAGACGGGATAGCCGCGTCCGAGGCCGTAGTTGAACGAGGCGCGTGCAAATTCCCGGATGGAGTCGTCCAGGTTGTACATCGCCATGGCCACGCCAGAGCCGGGCGCGTCGAACACGTCATGCTCGATCACCTGGCCATCCTCGCCGACAAATTTGATGGACAGCTTGCCCTTGCCGGGGAAGCGGAAGTCGGTCGCGCGATACTGGTCGCCGAAGGCGTGACGGCCGACGATGATCGGCTTGGTCCAGCCCGGCACGAGGCGCGGCACGTTCTGCATGATGATGGGCTCGCGGAAGATCACGCCGCCCAGGATGTTGCGGATCGTGCCGTTGGGCGACTTCCACATCTTCTTGAGCTTGAATTCCTCGACCCGCGCCTCGTCCGGGGTGATGGTCGCGCATTTAACGCCGACGCCGTGCCTCTTGATGGCGTTGGCCGCGTCGATCGTGACCTGATCGGCCGTGACATCGCGGTTCTCGACCGAAAGGTCGTAATATTCCAGCGAAACATCGAGATAGGGATGGATCAGCTTGTCCTTGATGAACTGCCAGATGATCCGGGTCATCTCGTCGCCGTCGAGCTCGACGACCGGGTTGTCCACCTTGATCTTTGCCATCGTGTCGAGCCTTCTCGCTGCCTTTTGAAACGACCGGTGCGAAACGCGGCCGGGGATGCCGGGGCTATAACAAAGCCACGCGAAAGGCGCAAAGGGGCGCTTGCCTGCCGAAACAGTGTCGACCGGATGAAGGGGGATTTCACCGGATGCCGCTTTGTGCGACGGAGCGGCACGAACAGGGTGCGGGTCGATGGTGGAAGGCGAAGACGGCGAGCAGCAGAGCATTTCCGGCGGCCCGGTGATCGTTCTGGTCGAGCCGCAGCTCGGCGAGAATATCGGCATGGTGGCGCGCGCCATGGCGAATTTCGGTTTGCGCGAGCTTCGCCTCGTCAACCCCCGCGACGGCTGGCCGAACGAAAAGGCGCGCGCAGCCGCAAGCAGGGCGGACGGCGTGATCGACGCGACCACCGTGTTTCCCGATCTGCGCACGGCCATCGCGGACCTCACCTTCCTTTACGCGACGACCGCGCGTGAGCGCGACAATTTCAAGCCGGTCCGCGCACCCGTCAACGCCGCGCGGGCACTGCGCGCTCGCGAGAAGGCCGGGCAGCGCACGGGCATCCTGTTCGGGCGCGAGCGCTTCGGGCTGTTCAACGAGGAGGTCGGGCTCGCGGACGAGATCGTGACCTTTCCGGTCGATCCGGACTATGCCTCGCTCAACATCGCGCAGGCCGTTCTTCTGATGGCCTATGAGTGGCGCAAGGCAGGGTTGTCAGCCGAGAGCGATACGGCCTTCGCCGGCCTAGAAATGCCGCCGGCCACCAAAGCGGAGCTGCACGGATTGTTCGAGCATCTCGAAGCCGCGCTCGATGCGCGGGGCTATTTCCGGCCGGAGGGCAAGAAGCCCAAGATGGTGGACAATCTTCGCGCCGTGCTGACGCGCGCGGGCTTCGCCGAGCCGGAGCTGCGCGTGCTGCGCGGGGTGGTTGCCTCGCTCGATTATTTCTCGCCCAAGGAGCCGCGGGGCGCCGGCTATCCCGAGCGCAAGGCGGCGGCTGACAAGGCGGCGGGCAGCGGTCGCTCAGGCTCGAACTCGGATGAGGCTGGCGATGACGAGCGCTGAGCGTCCCGTCCTGATGTTCGATTCAGGCATTGGCGGGCTTACCGTGCTTCGCGAGGCGCGCGTCCTGATGCCTGACAGGCGCTTCATCTATGTGGCCGATGACGCGGCTTTTCCTTACGGCGCGTGGGAGGAGGGCGCGTTGCGGCAGCACATCCTTTCGCTATTCAAGCGCCTGCTTGAACGCTTCGACCCGGCCGTCTCGGTGATAGCGTGCAACACGGCATCCACGCTGGTGATCGACGACCTTCGCGCGGCCTTTCCCGGACACCCGTTCGTAGGCACGGTTCCGGCGATCAAACCCGCCGCCGAGCGCACGCGCTCCGGGCTCGTTTCCGTCCTTGCCACGCCAGGAACGGTGAAGCGGCAATATACCCGCGACCTGATCCGCGCCTGGGCTACGAAATGCCATGTGCGGCTCGTGGGCAGCGAAAACCTCGCGACGCTGGCCGAAGCCTATATGCGCGAGGGCTTCGTGGACGAGGATGCGGTGCGTGCCGAAACCGCCTCCTGCTTCATCGAGCAGGACGGAAGGCGCACCGATATCGTGGTGCTGGCCTGCACCCATTATCCGTTTCTCGCCAACCGGATGCGCAAGACGGCGCCCTGGCCGGTCGACTGGCTTGATCCGGCGGAGGCGATTGCGCGCCGCGCGCTGTCGCTGCTGGAGCCGGTCGAAACGACAGCACCGTTTGGAGAAGGCGTCGATCTTGCCGTGTTCACTTCCGGCCGCCCCGATCCCGCCACGCGCCGGCTGATGCAGGGCTTCGGGCTCGCGGCCGAGGCTTCTTCTTCCGGTTGACTTGCAAAGCGGTTGTCTTTATCGACCGCGCCAACACCGGGAGCTTTTGCGCCCGGTGTTTCATTTGACGTGTCCCGCGGATCTTCAACGAGATCCTGTCAGGCCGAACGGCCAGAGGAGGGCGCGTTTCCTTGAGGCGGTGCGTGAGCATCGCCTTCAACCTGTTGAGGAAATGCGATGAGCAAGCGCGAATCCGCGAAATACAAGATCGACCGCCGTTTGGGCGAAAATATCTGGGGCCGGCCGAAGTCGCCGGTCAACAAGCGTGAGTATGGCCCCGGCCAGCACGGCCAGCGCCGCAAGGGCAAGATGTCGGACTTCGGCCTGCAGCTGCGCGCCAAGCAGAAGCTGAAGGGTCACTACGGCGACATCTCCGAGAAGCAGTTCCGCAAGACCTATGACGAGGCCAACCGTCGCAAGGGCGATACCTCGGAGAACCTGATTGGGCTTCTCGAGTCGCGTCTCGACGCTGTGGTTTATCGCGCGAAGTTCGTTCCGACGATCTTTGCCGCGCGGCAGTTCGTGAACCACGGCCATGTCGATGTGAACGGCCGCCGCACCAATATCGGCTCCTACCGCTGCAAGCCGGGCGACGTGATCGAGGTGCGCGAAAAGTCGAAGCAGCTGGTCATGGTGCTGGAAGCCGTTCAGCTCGCCGAGCGCGACGTGCCCGATTACATCGAGACCGACCACAACAAGATGACCGCCACTTTCGGCCGCGTGCCGGGTCTGGGCGACGTTCCCTATGCGGTGCAGATGGAACCGAACCTCGTGGTCGAGTTCTACTCGCGCTAAGCAGGCGCGGAATTTAGAGACGAACGGGCCGCGCCACCTGCGCGGCCTTTTCTTTTGGTTCGATCTGCTTCAGGCAGCTCTCGCGATCCGATAGAAGGCGTTCATGAACCAGCATGTCGCACGAGCGGAGATCGCGCAAAGGGAGGAGCCCTCCGGCTCTCACCCGCTATTCCGCGACACGCCTCAATCCGTCGAGTTCAACAAGCTGCGCAAGCGCCTTTCGCGTTTCACACGTCAGGCGATCGATGATTTTGCCATGGTTCGTCCGGGCGAGCGCTGGCTGGTGGCACTATCGGGCGGCAAGGACTCCTACGGGCTGCTTGCCTTGTTGCTCGACCTCAAATGGCGCGGGCTTCTGCCGGTCGAGCTCCTTGCGTGCAACCTCGATCAGGGCCAGCCCAACTTCCCAAAGCACATCCTGCCGGATTGGCTGACGCGGAACGCCATCCCGCATCGCATCGAGTATCGCGACACCTACTCGACCGTTACCGAGAAGGTGCCGGAAGGGGCGACCTACTGCTCGCTCTGCTCTCGGCTACGGCGTGGGCATCTCTACCGCGTCGCGCGGGAGGAGGGGTGTGCCACCCTTGTGCTCGGGCATCATCGGGAAGACATCCTCGAAACCTTCTTCATGAACCTGTTCCATGGCGGGCGCCTCGCCACTATGCCGCCCAAGCTCCTCAACGACGAAGGCGACGTATTCGTGCTTCGCCCCCTCAGTTACTGCGCGGAAGGCGATCTCGCGCGCTTCGCGGACGCCATGCGATTTCCGATCATCCCCTGCGATCTTTGCGGGAGCCAGGAAGGCCTGCAGCGCAACCTGACAAAGGCCATGCTGGACGACCTCGAAAAGCGGATGCCAGGGCGCAAGGACACAATGCTGCGCGCGCTCGCCAATGCGCGGCCCTCGCATCTGCTCGACCGTTCATTGTTCGACTTCGCGGCGCTCACCACCGCCGAAGACTGAGGCGCGCTTCGCTCAGGCTTGCGGCTTGGAATGGCTGCCGAAAAGCTTGCCGCGTTCCGCTATCAGCACCATCACAAGCGCGCCGGCGCCCACGCCCGAGAAGCCGAGCGCGAGCGGCGTGGTGGTGCCGTTGAACGACTGGCCGATGATCGCGCCGATCACGCCGCCGCCGATGGTCTGCACGAAACCCTGCACCGACGAAGCCGAACCGGCGATGTGACCCAGCGGCTCCATTGCCAGTGCGTTGAAGTTGGAGCCGATCCAGCCGAACTGGAACATGGCTGCCGCAAACAGGAAGACGAAAACGGGAAGAGGCACGAGCCCGTTCAAGGACCAGACGAGCCAGACGATGCTGACAGTCAAGAAGCCGATGAGCGCACCGTGAGAAAGGCGACGCATGCCCACACGCACCACGAAGCGCGAGTTGAGAAAGGAAGACACCGCCATCAATCCGGCCACGATCGCAAAAAGGATCGGAAACCAGACGCCAAGGCCATAGATGCCGACATAAATCTGCTGGGCCGAGTTGATGAAGCCGAACAGCGCGCCGAAGACGATCGTCGAGCCGAGCGTGTAGCCCAGCGACAGCCGGTTCGTGAGCACGGTGCGGAACGCGGCCATCACCGACGAAAACGAAATCGGCTGGCGGCGCTCAGGTGGCAGGGTTTCCGGCATGCGCAACGCCGCCCATACGAGGATGGCAAGCGCGATCGTGCTCATGCACACGAAGATCATGTGCCATTCCGCGAATGTCATCACGAGCTGGCCGATGGACGGTGCAACAACCGGGATCACCATGAACACCATGAAGATCAGCGACATGATCTCCGCCATCTGCCGTCCGCCGAAGCGGTCGCGCACCATGGAAACCGCGATCACGCGGGTGGAGGCGGCACCCACCCCCTGGATGAAGCGCAGTGCGAGCAGCGTTTCGAAATTGGGCGCGAAAGCCGCGGCGAAGGCCGCAGCGACATAGACCGTCAACCCGAACAATATCGGCGCGCGCCTTCCCCAGCGGTCCGAAGCCGGACCGTAGAACAGCAGCGCTAGTCCCATCCCGGCGAAGTAAGCGCTGATGACGTATTGGCGATGGTTCTCGGTCGCGACCCCGAGGCTTTCGCCGATCTGCTGAAGGCCGGGCAGCATAATGTCGATGGCCAGCGCATTCAGCGCCATCAGGGCAGCGGCAATGCCGATGAATTCCCAGCGCGGGATTTCGAGGCGCGGCTCCGACGACAGCGAGGTGACCTGCTGATCCATGGCTGCGCTCCAGATGAAGAGGAAGAGAGATCGAGCAAAAAAGAAATGCGCCGGTCAAACCCGGCGCATTTCACCCGACCATGATTGCACTATCGTCTTAACGGCGTCCGTTCAATGACATGACGACATGCAACTGTGAATTGAAGTGTCAGGCTGCGCCCTTGGCGCTGATGCCCTTTTCTTCCATGAATGACTGTAGCTCGCCGGCCTGGAACATCTCGCGGATGATGTCGCATCCGCCAACGAACTCACCCTTCACATAAAGCTGCGGGATGGTGGGCCAGTTGGAATAATCCTTGATCCCCTGGCGCAGTTCGTTCGAGGTCAGGATGTTGACGCCTTTGTAGTCGACGCCGAGATAATCGAGGATCTGCACCACCTGGCCCGAGAATCCGCATTGCGGAAAGCCCGGCGTGCCCTTCATGAACAGCACCACGTCGCTGCTCTTCACTTCACTGTCGATGTAATCCGCGATCCCGGTCATGGCGTATGATCCTTCGAACGAGCCGGCCAACACCGGCTGAAACCTGATCTGCAACTAAACCTTCGAAGCGGTCGAAACAAGGGTTCGGTGATTTTCAGGGCGGACGACGGCTCAGGATTTGTTGCGCCGCGTGACCGCTCGCGCCCGCTGCGCGCGCTTGCGGCTTGCCTGCCGCTTGGTGGGCTGCGCGGGCTTGGGAGCCGCCCTTTCGCCGGAAGTCACCGTGCCGGCTTCCTTGCGGCGGCGCGCCCGTTTACCCGTGCCCGTGGCCTTGCGCAGGATCTCGCCCAGCGCGCCCTGCACGACTTTCTTCACGAACTCCCCAATGGCCGACATCGACTTTACTCCGGCACCGAGGTCTGAAGCGCGAGCGCATGGAGGATGCCGCCCATCTTGCCCCTTAGCGCGTTGTAGACCATCTGATGCTGCTGCACCCGGCTCTTGCCGCGGAAGCTTTCAGCGATCACTTCCGCCGCATAGTGATCGCCGTCGCCGGCAAGATCGCGGATCGAGACGCGTGCATCGGGAATCGCTTCCCGGATCATCGTCTCGATATCATGCGCGTCCATCGGCATCGGCTTCAGCCTTCCATGAAGCGCGGGAACCATGATTCGTGCGCGTCCCGCAGTTCTTCAACCGGTATCGCACGGGCTTCGCCGAGCTTCAATTCTGTGCCGCCCGTCGATCCGATCCACGGTGCGAAGATGCCTTCAGCCTCGGCCTCCCGCCACAGCTCCATCATCTCGTCCCCGTGCGGATCGAGGTTCAAAGAAACAACGTAGCGTCCCTGGTCTTCGCCGAACCACATCGCATTGTGGTCTGCCTCGATCAGGCCGGGAATCTCGGCGCCGATGCCGCCCGCCATCGCCATCTCGGCCAGCGCGACTGCCAGCCCGCCGTCCGAACAATCGTGCACGGCCGATGCCGCGCCGGAGCGGATCAGCTTGCGCACGAAATCCCCGACGCGCTTTTCGTGTGCCAGATCGACCGGCGGCGGCGGACCTTCGGCGCGGCCGAACAGGTCTCGCAGGAGGATCGACTGACCCAGATGACTTCCCCAGCCATCCGGCGCGCCGACGAGAAGGATGGCCTGGTTCTCCGCGACAAAGCCGATCCGCGCCATCCGCGACCAGTCAGGGATGAGGCCGACGCCGCCGATGGTGGGGGTCGGCAGGATCGCGCGGCCCACCGTTTCATTGTACAGCGAGACATTGCCCGACACGATCGGAAAATGCAGTTCTCGGCACGCCTCACCGATGCCGCGAATGGCTTCCACCAACTGCCCCATGATCTCGGGCCGCTCCGGATTGCCGAAATTGAGGTTGTCGGTCGCTGCCAGCGGATCGGCGCCCGTTGCCGTCAGGTTGCGCCAGCATTCGGCCACGGCCTGCTTGCCGCCTTCATACGGATCGGCCTCGCAGTAGCGCGGCGTGACATCCGAGGAGAAGGCGAGGGCCTTTGTGGCGTGGCCCTCGACGCGGACCACCCCGGCATCGCCGCCCGGACGCTGGAGGGAGTTCGAGCCGATCAGCGTGTCATACTGCTCGTAAACCCAACGCCGCGAGGAAAGGTCTGGCCCGCCGAGAAGCTTGAGCAGCGCGTCGGCGATATCCACCTGCGGAAGGCTCGCCGAATCGAATACGGGCTGCGGCTCGGGGGCGACCCATGGCCGGTCATATTCTGGCGCTTCGTCGCCCAGTTCCTTGATCGGAAGGTTCGCCACTTCGGTGCCGCGGTGCAGGATGCGGAAGCGCAGATCATCGGTGGTGCGCCCGACGATCGCGAAATCGAGGCCCCATTTGCGGAAGATGTTCTCGGCCTCGGCTTCCTTTTCCGGGCGCAGTACCATCAGCATGCGCTCCTGGCTTTCCGAAAGCATCATCTCGTAAGCCGACATGCGCTCTTCGCGCACGGGCACACGATCGAGATCGAGCTCGATGCCGAGATTACCCTTGGCGCCCATTTCGACGGCCGAACAGGTGAGGCCCGCGGCGCCCATGTCCTGGATGGCGATCACCGCGCCGCTCGCCATCAGTTCGAGGCAGGCTTCCAGCAGGCATTTTTCGGTGAACGGATCGCCGACCTGAACGGTCGGTCGCTTCTCCTCGGTCTTCTCGTCGAATTCGGCGGAGGCCATGGTCGCGCCGCCAACCCCGTCGCGTCCCGTTTTCGCGCCGAGATAGACGACGGGGAGCCCGACGCCTTCGGCCTTGGACGTGAAGATCGCATCCGTCTTTGCGAGCCCGGCCGCAAACGCGTTGACGAGGATGTTCCTATTGTAGCGGGCGTCGAAATTCACCTCGCCGCCAACGGTCGGAACGCCGAAGGCATTGCCGTAGCCGCCGACGCCCGCAACCACGCCCGCCACGAGATGCCTGGTCTTCGGATGGTCGGGCGCGCCGAAGCGAAGGGCGTTCATGGCGGCGATCGGCCGTGCGCCCATTGTGAACACGTCGCGCAGGATGCCGCCCACGCCCGTCGCCGCGCCCTGGTAGGGCTCGATGAAGGAGGGATGGTTGTGGCTTTCCATCTTGAACACGACGCAGTCGCCGTCACCGATATCCACGACGCCGGCATTCTCGCCCGGTCCCTGGATGACCTGCGGACCGGAGGTGGGCAGCGTGCGCAGCCACTTCTTGGACGACTTATAGGAACAATGCTCGTTCCACATGGCCGAGAAGATGCCGAGCTCGGTGAAGCTCGGTGTGCGGCCGACGATGCGGAGGATGCGCTCGTATTCGTCCGGCTTCAGCCCGTGGGCTGCTATGAGCTCGGGCGTGATGGCGGGTTCGTTGGGTGTCACGGAAGCCTCGAAATCAGGCAGCGTCGCTGCAGCTTGCCGAGCCGGACGACCATCGGCTCACATCGGCGGAGATGCGCCGGCCGAGCGGCTCGCCCATCAGCGGTCCGAACACCTCCACCCGGCTCGATCCGCCCTTGGCCTGCACCACCAGAAGCGGGCGGCCCTCGAAATGCCGCGCCGGCACCAGCAGGAAGCGCGGCTGACCGGACAGGGAATTCAGCTCATTGGCGAAGCGGTATGGCTTGAAGGCAGAATCCTTGCTGGCGAACCAGCACTGGTAGGCTGCCTTCGACACCTGCTCCATTGCGCGGAGCGACGCGCTCTTGCCGGTGGAAGGAACAGGCGCGCTCGGTTTCCTGGCCGTCTGGCAGGCGGCAAGCAGGCCGAGGAGGACCACAACCGCGCCCATCGCAGTTCGGCGCAAAAGCAATGTCATGCCGCGAGTTCCAGGACGCTTTCGAAAATGCCCCGCCCGTCGCGCCCGCCATGAGCGGCCTCGATCAGGTTTTCGGGATGCGGCATGATGCCGAGCACGTTGCCGCTCTCGTTCAAGATTGCAGCGATGTCGTTGACGGAGCCGTTCGGATTGGTTTTGTCGGCGTAGCGGAACGCGACGCGGTTCTCGCCTTCCAGCCGCGCGAGCGTTTCGGGATCAGCGAAGTAGTTGCCGTCATGATGCGCCACGGGGCAGCGGATCACCTGGCCCGGCGTGAATGCGCGCGTGAAGGCGGTGTCGGCGTTCGCGACTTCGAGCTTCACCTCGCGGCAGACGAATTTGAGCGAGGCATTGCGCATCAGCGCGCCGGGCAGAAGGCCCGCTTCCAACAAGATCTGGAAACCGTTGCAGACGCCCATCACCATCACGCCGCGCCGGGCCGCATCCGCCACTGCGCGCATCACCGGCATCCGCGCGGCGATCGCGCCGCAGCGGAGGTAATCGCCAAAGGAAAAGCCGCCGGGAATGACGATCAAGTCGACGGATGGAATCTCCGTGTCGGTCTGCCAGACCGTCACGGGCGTCCGGCCGGAAACGCTTGTCAGCGCCGCGATCATGTCACGGTCGCGATTGAGGCCGGGAAGAAGGACGACGGCGGATTTCATGCTTCAATCCACGACCTGCGACCCGATCGACTTAAACATCAGCTTGCCGACTTCCACCGCCTTCTTACGGGACGGGGCGACGCTGCGGATCGTCAGGCGCCTGCCGTCCTGCCAAAGCACGTAGGTCGAAGAAAACCCCATCGGACCGAGTCCGGTCTCCGTCACAAAACCGACGGCGCCTTGAAGATTGGCCTCTCTGAGGTCGAAGCACTCCGAGCCCTTCGCCGCGGCGTTCTTGCGGCACAGGTCGAGCATGGTTGCCGCTGTCGTCGTGCCGCTCCGAATCCGTTGCTCGGTGCCGTCGGAAACCGAGTCCAGCAGCACGTCCGTCGCGGTGAGGTCCGCGCAATCGCCGCAGGCCAGCGTCAGCCGCTCCGCCGCCTTTCGCACCTGCCAGCCCTCTGCCTCGAGTTTCCCCGTGTCGACGTCGGTTAGGCTCCTCAGCGCCATAGCGGTTGCCGGCGTACACAGCCCGGCACCGACAAGCGCAGCGGTTGAGATGAGCCATAGAAGGGAGAGGTTCACGATTGGATCTCTACTCGGTAGTTCTCGATCACCGTGTTTGCGAGCAGCTTTTCGCACATTGCCCTGAGCTCGGCTTCCGCCTTATCGCGGTCGGTCCCATTCAGCTCGACGTCGAACACCTTGCCCTGACGGACCGAGCCGACGCCTTCAAAGCCTAGCGTCGAAAGGGCGCCCTCGATCGCCTTGCCCTGCGGGTCGAGCACGCCGGTCTTGAGCGTGACGGTGACACGCGCCTTCATCGGATCAATGCTCCTTCAAGAGGCTCAAAGCAGCCTGCCTCAATGAGGCTTGCCACGGCTCGTATCCTTGCCGGCCACAAGCACGGGACCGGCGGGGCGGGGCGGCTCGTTCTCGTTCATGATGCCGAGCCGGCGGGCGACTTCCTGATAGGCCTCGACGAGGCCGCCCATGTCGCGGCGGAAGCGGTCCTTGTCAAGCTTGTCCTGGGTGTTCACGTCCCACAGGCGGCACGAGTCGGGGGAAATCTCGTCGGCCACCACGATGCGCATCATCTCGCCTTCCCAGAGACGGCCGCACTCGATCTTGAAATCGACAAGCTGGATGCCGACGCCAAGGAAAAGGCCGGACAGGAAGTCGTTGACGCGGATGGACAGCGCCATGATGTCGTCGATCTCCTGCGGCGAGGCCCAGCCGAAGGCGGTGATGTGCTCTTCCGTCACCATCGGGTCGTCGAGCGCGTCGGCCTTGTAGTAGAATTCTATGATGGAGCGCGGCAACACCGTGCCTTCCTCAAGCCCCAGCCGCTTGGCGAGACTGCCCGCCGCCACATTGCGCACCACTACCTCGAGCGGGATGATCTCCACTTCCTTGATGAGCTGCTCGCGCATGTTGAGGCGGCGGATGAAGTGGGTGGGAATGCCCATCCGGTTCAGATGGGTGAAGATATGCTCGGAGATGCGGTTGTTGAGCACGCCCTTGCCGTCCACCACCTCGTGCTTCTTGTTGTTGAAGGCGGTGGCGTCGTCCTTGAAGAACTGCACGAGCGTGCCCGGCTCCGGGCCTTCGTAAAGGATCTTGGCCTTGCCTTCATAGATGCGACGGCGGGTCTTCATGGCAGATCGTTCTCTGGTTGGACGCGCGGAACAGGCTGCGCGCTCTTAAGATAGGGACGTGCTGGCAGGATAACCGCCCCTTGTCCGGCGCGGCATTCAAAAACGGCAGCACCCATGAATTGTCCCCGTGTTCCTATCCCAATCGTTCTGCCGCCTCAATCCGCATTTGGCACGCCGACATGTGGTGGCGGTCGCCCATGAGAAGGGTCACGTATTGACCGCGGGCGGGTTTATTTGCTCTTACCCCCAACACTGATCCCAAGAGCCTCAGGAGAAACGCCGTGACCAGCATGAAGGACCGTCAGGAGGGCTTCGAGCGCAAGTTCGCCATGGACGAGGAACTGCGTTTCAAGGCGATGGCGCGGCGCAACAAGCTGCTCGGACTTTGGGCGGCCGAAAAGCTCGGCAAGTCGGGCGCGGAAGCGGAAGATTACGCGAAGTCGGTGGTGCGCGCGGACTTCGAGGAAGCGGGCGACGAGGACGTGTTCCGCAAGGTGATGGCCGATTTGGTCGGCGGCGGTGCGAAGGAAAGCGAAAGCGATCTGCGCCGCGCAATGGAAGATCTGCTCCATGTGGCCGTCGAACAGGTTCGCGCCGGCTGACGCTTCCGGCGCCGGGGGGGAACCGAGATGTCCCTGGCTTCCAGGCTCCGCAACGACGAGGTGGTCGTCACCTCCTGGTCCGGCGTGCCCGATCCGCTGATCGTCGAGATCATGGCCGCGCAGGGCTTCGACGCGGTGACGCTCGACATGCAGCATGGCGGCCACCACGAGAACAGCGTGTTGCGCAGCCTTCCGGCCATTCTTCATGCCGGTCGGCATCCCGTGGTGCGCATTCCGGTCGGGCGGTGGGACATGGCCAGCCGTGCGCTCGACTTCGGCGCCGAAGCGGTGATCGCGCCGATGATCAACTCGCTCGCCGATGCGCGGTGCTTCGCTGCGGCAACCAAATATCCGCCGGTCGGCGCGCGATCCTGGGGGCCGACCTATGCGCTGCCGCGGACGAAGCGGCTTCCGGCCGACTATCTGTCCGTCGCGAACGAGGAGACGGTTTCGTTCGCGATGATCGAGACACGCGCCGCGCTGGATTCGCTTGATGAGATCCTGGCCGAACCGGGGATCGATGCCGTGTTTCTCGGCCCCTCGGATTTTTCTATCGCATGGACCAATGGCCAGACGGTCAATCCGCTTCTCGAAGACATGATGGAGGCGGTGGCCGATGTGGCCCGGCGCGCGCGGGCGGCCGGGAAATTTGCGGGCATCTATGTGATGGATACGGCGCTCGCCGGCCGTTACGCCGCGATGGGCTATCGCTTCTTCGCCCTGGCGAACGAGCAGAACCTGATCCGGCTCGGCGCGGACACGATCCTCGGCCGCATCAAGGCTTCGCTTCAGGGCTGAAGGCGCGACAGGAACTGCGCGAAGGCCATCGAGCCTTCCGGCCATGGGCCGTAGCCTGCTTCCGCGTTCACATGGCCGGCCTCGCCCGCATCGATGAACAGCGACCCCCAGGCGCCTGCGATATCTTCCACCGCCTCGAATGAGGAAAAGTGGTCGTTGCGGCTCGCCACCACGACCGAGGGGAAGGGCAGCGGCTCGCGCGGGTAGGGTCCGAAGGTCACGAAGTGTCTGGGCCTGATCTCCGGATTCGCCACGTCGGGCGGGGCGACGAAGAAAGCGCCTGCGATTGGCCGCTTGTAGAGCGGTATCGCATGGACGACGGTCGCCACGCCGAGCGAGTGCGCAACGATCACCACCGGCCGCACCGCCTCGTTGACGGCTTTCGCCATCGCGGCCGTCCAGTCCTCACGGAACGGCTTCGACCATTCCGCCTGTTCGACGCGCCGCGCGGTGGAAAGCCGCGACTGCCAGCGCGTCTGCCAGTGATCCGGACCGGAGTTCTGGTAGCCTGGCACGATCAGGATATCGGCGTCTTTGACCTTCATGGCGGGGATGTAGCTTCCCGCCTCCGGGCTGACAATCGGCTCGTGGATGCTCGCGCGCTATGAACAGCGTGTTCGCTTCTTGCCGGCTTGTGAGGGGGCGCGGCGGGAACGATCTTCCCGTGCATGATAGTTGAGGCCGCACAGGCCTGAATGTTTCCGCTGAAAGGCCAGAACCATGTCTGCATTGCCGTTTGCCGCCACGACACCCGTTCATGTGGCACGCGTCGGCATAAAGGCGCACGATGCAGAGAAGCTGGCGCGCTTCTATCGCGAGGTTGTCGGCCTTCAGGAGCTTGGCCGAACAGGCGAAACCATCCGGCTCGGCGCGGGCTCCCGCGAATTAGTGGAGATCGAGGCCTCGCCGGGTGCGCGAGCGGACGATCCGCGCAGTGCCGGGCTGTTCCACACAGCCTTTCTGCTGCCTGAGCGCGCGGACCTTGCGCGCTGGCTGCGATTCGCGGCCGAAAAGAAGTTGCCGATCAGCGGTGCGTCGGATCACCTGGTGAGCGAAGCCATCTATCTCGACGACCCGGAAGGCAACGGTATCGAGATCTATGCCGACCGGCCGCAGGAGCAGTGGCCCTGGAAGGGTTCCGAGGTGGAGATGGCGACGCTCCGCCTCGATGCGGAAAGCCTCCTGACTTCCGTGCCGGAAGGCGGTGCCGCCTGGCAGGGCGCTCCGGACAACACCGTGATCGGACACGTCCACCTGCGCGTGGGTGACGCTGCTCGTGCTGAACACTGGTGGCGTGAGACGTTGGGGCTCCACGCAGTGGCCCATTACGGAAAAGACGCGGTGTTCATGTCGAGCGGCGGTTACCACCACCATATCGGCGCGAATACGTGGCGAAGCTCGGGCGCCGGTCCACGCGATCAATCGCGCGCCGGCCTGTCCTGGGTCGAGCTCAACTCGCGTGACGCCGGCGAGGCGCGGGAACTCAGCGACCCCTGGGGCACCGCGATCCGCGTGGTGCCCGGCTCAGGCTGACGCGGAACCGAACACGCGCGAGAAGATCGTGTCCACATGCTTGGTGTGGTAGCCCAGATCGAACTTCTCACGCAGTTCGGCTTCGGGAATCGCCGCGCCTACCTCTTTGTCGGCGAGGAGTTCCTCCAGGAAATCAGCGCCTTGCTCCCAGACCTTCATGGCGTTGCGCTGTACCAGCCGGTAGGCATCCTCACGGCTCACGCCTGCCTGAGTGAGGGCAAGCAGCACGCGCTGCGAGTGGATGAGGCCGCGAAAGCGGTTCATGTTGGCGAGCATGTTCTTTGGATAGACCACGAGCTTGTCGATCACGCCTGTGAGGCGCGCCAGCGCGAAATCGAGCGTGATCGTCGCATCGGGTCCGATCATCCGCTCGACAGAGGAATGCGAGATGTCGCGCTCGTGCCAGAGCGCCACATCCTCCATCGCCGGCATCGCAAAGGCGCGGACCATGCGGGCGAGGCCGGTCAGGTTCTCGGTCAGCACGGGGTTGCGCTTGTGAGGCATGGCGGAGGAGCCCTTCTGGCCGGGCGAGAAATATTCCTCCGCTTCCAGAACCTCCGTGCGCTGAAGGTGGCGGATCTCGGTTGCGAGCCGCTCCACGCATGAGGCGACCACACCCAGCGTGGCAAAGAACATCGCGTGGCGATCGCGGGGGATCACCTGGGTGGAGACCGGCTCGGGCTTGAGGCCGAGCTTTTCGGCCACATGCTCTTCCACGCGCGGATCGATATTGGCGAAGGTGCCGACCGCGCCGGAGATGGCGCAGGTGGCGATCTCCTCTCGTGCGCGCAGCAGGCGGTCGCGGCAGCGCGCGAATTCCGCATAGGCGAGCGCGAGCTTCACGCCGAAGGTGGTCGGCTCGGCATGGATGCCGTGGCTGCGGCCGATGGTGACGGTATCCTTGTGCTCGAAGGCCCGCCGCTTCAACGCGGCCAGCAGGGCATCGACATCCGCGATGAGGATGTCGCTCGCGCGGGAAAGCTGAACCGCCAGGCAAGTGTCGAGCACATCAGAGGAGGTCATGCCCTGGTGGACGAAGCGTGCGTCGGGACCGACGAACTCCGCCAACGGGGTGAGAAAGGCGATCACGTCGTGCTTGGTTTCACGCTCGATCTCGTCGATGCGGGCGACGTCGAACTGCGCGTTGCCGCCTTTCTCCCAGATCGTGGCGGCTGCCTCCTTCGGGATGACGCCAAGCTCGGCCAGGGCGTCCGCGGCATGTGCCTCGATCTCGAACCAGATGCGGAACCGCGTTTCGGGCGACCAGATGGCCGTCATTTCGGGACGCGAATAGCGCGGGATCATGGGCTGGCTCTCAGGCGGAAGAAGGTCTGCCGCGCTCTACCAGAGCATAGACGGAGGCTCAACGCGGGAAGTCTCGTCGTCAACGCCAATCCGCCCAGGCCGGAAACGCGTCACCGGGCTCGCCATGTGCGGCGAAGACACCGCGCGCGATGGCACGTGCCATGACGAGGCCGGCCGCGGCGTGAAGCTCCATGCTTTCGCCGAAGTCGGGTGTCCTGGCGCTCGTGCCGGTCGCCAGACCGAAGACAAGATCGCCATCCGCCTGGGTGTGGGTCGGCCAGATGGCACGCACGAAGCCGTCATGGGCGGCGGAAGCCAGACGCTTCGCGCCTGTCTTGTCGAGAACGGCATCGGTGGCGACCACGCCGACCGTGGTGTTCGCGAGGCTACCCAGCTCCTCGCGGAACTTAAAACGCATCTTCCCGGCCTCGTCCGGCATCGGCGAGGGGAAGCCGAGCCCGCCGAACTCATCCTCAAGCTCGAAGGGCGCTGCCCAGAAGTGACGACTGCGCCCGACGGTCACCGAGCCGGTCGCATTGACTGCAACCAAGGCGGACACCGTGAAGCCGCTCGGGAGCACGGCGGATGCGGAGCCGAGGCCTCCCTTCAGCCCCGCTGTCAGCGCACCGGTTCCGGCGCCTACCGTGCCGATGGCGTGGTCGGCGGAGGCCGCGCGTGCCGCCGCGTAGCCCATCTCGCGATAGGGCGGGTAGCGCTCCCACTCCTTGTTCCCGCCATTGGACAGGTCGAACAAGATAGCGGCAGGCACGATGGGCACCCGATGATCGCGCACCACGAAGCCCACCCCGTCTTCACGCAGCGCCGCCTGCACGCCGGACGCCGCATCAAGCCCGAAGGCCGAGCCGCCGGACAAGACGATGGCGTTGACCGCCGGCACCATCGCATGCGGCGCGAGCAAGTCCGTTTCGCGGGTGCCCGGCGCGCCGCCAAGAATCTGCACGCCGGCCGGGGTAGGCGCGTCGCAGAGCACGACCGTCACGCCCGATTTGAGACGCGGGTCCGAGACGTTGCCCACGCGCAAACCGGCGACATCCGTGAAGAGGTTGCGCTGACCCGGACGTAACGTCATTGGCTCTCCAGCGGCACGAAGCGGCGTCCGTCAAAGCGAAACGCTCCGTAGGGGCTCGCGACGAGATCGCCTTTCTCGTCGAACCCTACCGTTCCTAGGACGGTCGGGAAGCTCCTGCTCGACAGCCAGCTTGCGTCGAATGCGGTGGCTTCTGCATGATCTCGTATTGCCGCTTCTACGATCTCGACTGCCGCATAGGCCGGCAGCACATAGCCCTCGGGCGCAGTGCCTCCCGCGGCGATTGCTTCTACGATCTCCGGCGCCGCCTGTTCAGCCCACTCGGGCAGACCGATCATGATCGTGCCTGCCGCCAGCGAGGCTTCCCCGCGCGCTGCGCGCAGAGACTCGCCGCCGGCGAAGACCAGGTCCACGCCGAGCACGGAAGCGTCCCGTGTCATGATCGCCACATCCTCCCGGTCTCCGCCCACAAAGACATGGGTGGCTCCGGCGCGCGCCAAACGGCCGACTAGGCCAATCTGGTTTTCCAGCTGAGGGCGGAAGGTGTCGACAAAGACCGGCTTGAGGGCGCGGCGCTCCGCTTCCGCGCGCACGCTTTCCGCCAGTTCACGGCCATAGATCGTGCCGTCATCCACGATGGCAAAAGGCTCGGTGCGCCACAAACGGGGAATGATCTCCGCGGCCGCCGCGCGCTCGGCATCGGCGCGTGGCGCCAGGCGGAAGACCGGCCATCCTGTCTTTGCACGATTGTCGGTGAGGCTGTTCAGGCGTACGCCGCCCGTGATCGCCGGGATGTTTGCCCGCGCGAGGATCGGCATCGCCGCTTCAAGCGCTTCCGTGCACAGGAAGCCGATCACGGCGTCAGCTTTCGCGGAAACAAACCGGTCGGCCGCAGCGCGTCCGCCATCCGCCGTGCAGGCGTCGTCGACACTTTCGAGCCGGATCGTGTTCCGCGTAAGCGCCAAGGCTGCGGCCTGCGCGCCATCAAGCACCTGCTTTCCGAGGATCGCTGTCGGTCCGGAAAGGGGCGCCGCCACGCCGATCACGATCTCGCGTGCCGCCGCACTGCCGCACGGCAGCACGGCAGCGAAAGCCAAGGCGAGCATCCTCAGGCGCGGCTGAATGGTCGATCTCCTGCGTGTCTGCTCGGCCAAAGTCACGGGGTCCAGCTAAAAGGGCAAGGCGGCCTGTGCAAGAGTGCCGTCACCCGTCGGTGAAAAGCTTTGCGGGTGTGCCCTTCGCTCCATATAGAGCATGATGTCCCATCGGTCTTTCAACTACCGCCTTCCATGCTGACAACGCCGCATATCGAGCCGCACGCCTATCGCGACGCGATGAGCCGTTTCGCGGGAGCGGTTCATGTGGTGACCACCGCCGGTCCTGCAGGCCCGCGCGGCGCGACGGTGATCGCTGCCTGCTCCGTTTCCGACACCCCGCCCACGATCCTGGTCTGCGTCAACCGGGGAAGCCGGAGCAACGACCTGTTTGTGGACAATGGCGTGTTCGCGCTCAACACGCTGACGGCGCAGCATCAGGCCTTGTCCATCGCATTTTCAGGCATCACCGGCCTGTCCACGGAAGAACGGTTCGCCCATGGCGAGTGGGATGTGATCGAGACCGGCTCGCCCACCCTGCGCGACGCGCTGACCGTATTTGACTGCCGGCTGATCGAAGCCAAGGATGTGGCGACCCATCGCGTGCTGTTCGGCAAGGTGGTCGGATTGCGCATCGGCGAGCGGCAGCAGCCGCTGATTTATCACGACCGGGAGTACCACGTTCTGTGAGCGCCGATCCCCCCGCTCTTCCCCGCCCTGTGCCGCAGTCGATCGAGGCGGTGCTCGATCTGCTGACGGGCGCTGACTATGTCGCCGACCGCTCGCTGGCGACCGTTCTATTTCTCGCGCTGCGCATGAAGCGGCCGCTTTTCCTTGAAGGCGAGGCCGGTGTCGGGAAGACCGAGATCGCCAAGGTGCTGAGCAGTGCGCTGGGCCGCAGGCTGATCCGCCTGCAATGCTATGAAGGCCTCGACATCTCGTCCGCCGTTTATGAATGGAACTATGCGGCGCAGATGATCGAAATCCGCATGGGAGAGGCTGCCGGCAGCGTCGATCGGGCCGGCATGGAGCGCAGCGTGTTCTCTGAGCGCTTCCTGATCCGCCGTCCCGTGCTGGATGCGCTTTCGGGCGAGCCGGGCGCGGCGCCCATCTTCCTGATCGATGAGCTTGACCGGACAGACGAGGCCTTTGAGGCGTTCCTGCTTGAGATACTGTCGGACTTTCAGGTGACGGTGCCCGAACTCGGCACGATCAGGGCTGCCGAGCCGCCAATCGTGCTCATCACCTCCAACCGAACGCGCGAAATCCATGACGCGCTGAAGCGTCGCTGTCTTTATCACTGGGTGGATTATCCCGCGGCAGCCCGTGAACTGGAGATCATCCGCCGCAAGGTGCCTCACGCGAATGAGCGACTGTCCGCAGAAGTCGTGCTCTTCGTTCAGAAGCTTCGCCAAATGGAGCTGTTCAAGGCGCCCGGCGTAGCGGAAACGCTCGACTGGGCCCATGCGTTGACCGAGCTTGAGCGGCTGGCGCTCGATCCTGAAACGGTGTCCGACACGATCGGCGTTCTGCTCAAGTACCAGGACGACATCGCGCGCATCGCGGAGGGCGAGGGTCGCCGGCTGCTCGACGAGGTGAAGGCGGAACTCGCCGCCTCGACGGGATGACCGCCGCTGCCGCGCCCGACTTCATCGCGGGCGGCAGGCTTGCCGATAATACCGTTTTCTTTGTCCGCGCCCTGCGCAAGGCAGGTTTGCGGATCGGCCCGGCCGCCACGCGCGATGCGGTGGAGGCGGTGCTTGTCGCCGGGCTCGGCAATCGCGACGACTTCTATTGGACGCTCCATGCCGTGCTGACCACCCGCCACGAGGATCATGCCGTATTCGATGAGGCGTTCCGGCTGTTCTGGAAGTCGCGCGAACTGGTCGAAAAGATGCTCGCCATGTTCTCGCCGGTGGCGCTCGACCGGCGCGAGAAGCAGAAGCCGCGCGCGGCCGAAGCGCGCGCCGCGAACGCCATGCTTCCGGACCATCGTTCCGGCGCGCCGGAGGAGAAGCCGCAGATCGAGGTGGATGCGCGCTTCACCACATCCGGCAGCGAGGTGCTGCGTGCCAAGGACTTCGCGCAAATGTCGGCGGCCGAACTCGCCCAGGCACGGCGCGACATCGCGGCTCTGCGCTTGCCTTTCGATCTGGTCGCTACGCGCCGTTTCCGCCCGGACAACAGCGGGCGCAGGATCGATCCCCGCGCGACGCTGAGAAGTGCGGCGCGGACGGGCGGGTCGCTCATCCTGCCACGCTTTCGGGAGCGCCGCAAAGTCCAGCCGCCACTGGTGGTGCTCGCCGATATTTCCGGCTCCATGAGCCAATACACGCGCATCTTCCTTCATTTCATCCATGCGCTGTCCGAGCACAGGCAGCGCGTTCACACCTTCGTCTTCGGTACGCGGCTGACCAACCTCACCCGCGCCATGCGCCATCGCGATCCTGATCAGGCGCTCGCGGATGCCGCGCTGCTGGTGCGCGACTGGTCGGGCGGCACCCGGATCGGCGAAGCGCTCGGCGGGTTCAACCGGCTCTGGTCGCGGCGCGTGCTGGGGCAGGGCGCCACCGTGCTGCTCATTACAGACGGGCTGGAGCGAGAGGACACGAGCACGCTTTCCGCAGAGATGGAGCGGCTCGGCAGATCCTGCCGGCGGCTGATCTGGCTCAATCCGCTGCTGCGGTTCGACGGCTTCGAACCGCGTGCACGTGGCGTGCGTGCCATGCTGCCGCATGTGGACGAGCTTCGGCCTGTTCATACGCTGAATGCGCTGGGAGATCTCTGCCGCTCCCTTGACGGACGCCACAGCGGGGAGTTCGATCCGAAGCGTTGGATGGCGCGGCTCACCGCGTGAGGAGGCAGCATGGAACAGGCAAGGCTCGATGAGGTACGCGATCCGCTGCTGATCGCTGAGAGCTGGGCCGGCGAGGGGCGGCGGGTGGCCGTCGCGACCGTGGTCGAAACATGGGGCTCCGCCCCCAGGCCGGTCGGCAGCCATCTGGTGATTGATGCGGACGGAAATTTTCACGGCTCGGTGTCCGGCGGCTGCGTCGAAGGCGCGGTGGTGGGAGAGGCCGCCGAGGTGATCGAGAGCGGAGGCTCGCGCATGCTCGAATTCGGCGTGGCAGACGAGACTGCGTGGCGCGTCGGCCTGTCCTGCGGTGGGCGCATCAAGGTCTTTGTCGAGAAGCTGGCCTGAGCGATGGAGCTAGCTTCGCTCAAGGCGATCAATGCGGAGCGCCGCGCCCGGCGCGCTGTGATCCTGCTGACCGATCTTTCCCGTGGCGCCGATCGCGTGGTTCGCGAAAGTGACGTGGTGGAGGGTGAACTCACGCCGCTTGTGCGCTCAGCCTTCGCGACAGGAAAATCAGGCAGCATCCAGGCCGATGGCCGGGACTGGTTCCTGACGGTTCATCTTCCGCAGCCACGCATCGTGGTGATCGGCGCGGTGCATATCAGCCAGGCGCTCGCGCCGATGGCACGGATCGCGGGGTTCTCCGTCGAAATCATCGACCCCCGCACCGCGTTCGCGACGCCGGGCCGTTTTCCCGAAGTGCCGTTGCGCGCTGAGTGGCCCGAGGACGTGCTGCGCGACAGCCCGCTCGACGCCTATACGGCTGTCGCGGCGCTGACGCATGACCCTAAGATCGACGACGTTCCGCTCGCCGAAGCGCTACGCGCGCAATGCTTCTATGTCGGCGCGTTAGGAAGCCGGAAGACCCATGCCAAGCGGCTAGAGCGGCTTTCTGCCCAAGGGCTCGGCCCTGATGCGCTGAATGCCATCCACGCCCCGATCGGCCTCAACATCGGCGCATCCAGCCCCGCCGAAATCGCCGTCGCGGTGCTGGCCGAGGTCATCGAATCGTTTCGGCGGCGCGGTCTCGGCGGAGGCGCTGCTTGAAGTTCGGGCCCGTTCCGCTGAAGGAGGCCGAGGGCGGCATCCTGGCCCATTCGGTGGAAGCGGGCGGCAAGCGCTTCCGCAAGGGCCAGAAGCTCGGTCCGGCTGAGATCAGCGCGCTGGCCGAAGCCGGCACGAGCGGGGTAGTCGCCGCGATCCTTTCGGATGACGATCTGGACGAGAACGCGGCTGCGGCACGGATCGCGAGTGCGCTTCAGGTGTTGGGCATCTCCGTTCATGCTGCCGCAACCGGGCGCGTCAATCTTCACGCGGCGGTGGCCGGACTGTTCACCGTGGACCGGGCGTTGGTCGATGCGCTGAACAGAATCGATCCCGCCGTGACGCTCGCCACGCTGCCGTGTCATGCCGCGGTGGTCGCCGAGCAGATGGTAGCGACGGTCAAGATCATTCCCTTTGCGGTCCCTGCGGGCGTGGTCGAGGAAGTGGTGCAATTGTGCGCGAGCAGCGTGGCCGCTGCCGTTCATGCCTTCCACCCGTCCCGCATCGCGCTTGTGCAGACCACCCTGCCGGGCGTGAAAGCCAGCGTGCTCGACAAGACTTCCCGCACCCTTGCGGACCGGCTCAGACGCTCGAACAGCCGTATCATCGGCGAGGCACGCGTTGCTCACGACGCCTCGGCGGTGGCGGAGGCGATTGCCGCCGCGCTTCCCCGTTGCGATCTCGTGGTGCTGTTCGGCGCTTCTGCGGTGAGCGATGCGGAGGACGTGCTGCCGGCCGCGATCCGGGCTGCAGGCGGAACGGTGGCGCGCGTGGGAATGCCGGTGGATCCGGGCAACCTGCTGGTGCTGGGGAAGGTAGGCGGCACCCATGTGATCGGCGCCCCGGGCTGTGCGCGCAGTCCCAAGGAGAACGGCTTCGACTGGGTGCTGGACCGGTTGCTGGCCGGCCTCGATGTTTCGGCGGATGATCTCGCCGGGATGGGCGTAGGAGGGCTTCTCACCGAGATCCCCACCCGCCCTCAACCGCGCGAGGCAGGCCCGAAGCGAGGAAGAGTTCAAGCCGTGGTGCTCGCTGCCGGACGATCGAGCCGGATGGGCGGGCCGAACAAGCTGATGGCTCGATTCGGAGAGCAGCCTCTCATTCGCGTCGTGACCGAGCGCGTCCTTGCCTCCCGGGCGGACAGCGCGATCGTCGTTTCAGGCCACCAAGCCGAGCGCGTCGCCGCAGCGTTGGAAGGGCTGCCGATTCGCCTCGTGCACAACGAAGCCTACGCCTCGGGCCTCGCAAGCTCGCTAAAGGCCGGGGTGAGCGCCGCCACGCATGATGCGCGTGGAGCATTGGTCGTGCTTGGCGACATGCCGGGCGTGACGACGAAGGACCTCAACCGGATGATCGCGGCGTTCGAGAAGGCCGGTAGCGAGGCGGTGGTGCGGGCGACCGCGCATGGTAAGCGAGGCAATCCGGTGATCCTTCCGCGCGCGCTGTTCGACAGCGTCATGACGCTTGAAGGCGATGCCGGCGCGCGCTCGATCGTGGAAAGCGCGGATGCCGTCGATGTGGAGCTGGGCGATGGCGCCGCCCTTGATGTGGACACGCCCGATGCGCTTGCACAGGCCGGCGGCGAGCTTCAGGATTGAGAGGCTGAAATGCGTCTCATCCGTGCCGCGATGGCGTTATGACCGTGGGCGAGCCATGCGAGAAACTATGTTGCGCCTGTTTGTTGTCTTGGTCACCGTTCTGACGCTCGGAGCGCCCCGCGCAGATGCGGCGGAAATGCTTGCGCCCTTCAAGGATGATCTCTTCGCCTATCCCGCTGAGCTATCGGCGTCGGATGGCGGGCGCTATCGCAGCTACGATTATCGCGAATCGCGCGACATCGATGCCCGCGACGAGATTCCGGAACGGCGGGTGAAATCCAGCTATGTCTCGCTTGGTGTGCGCAAGCAGCAGCGCGACTTGAAAATCTCCACGGACTTCGGCGAGGTTCGCCACCTCGCAGTGGGCAGGGCTGAGGGCGCGACGCTGATCGTGCTTTACCTTCACGGGCAGGGCGGCAGCCGCAAGCAGGGTGTTGACGACTTCACCTTTGGCGGCAACTTCAATCGGCTGAAGAACCTCGTCGCCAGCGCGGGCGGGCTCTACTTGTCGCCCGATTTTTCGGATTTCGGCGCCACAGGCGGCGCGCAGATCGCGGCGCTGATCGAGCATTATGCGGGCCGGTCGCCTGGAGCCCCGGTCTTTGTCGCCTGCGGGTCGATGGGGGGCAGGCTGTGCTATGAGCTGGCGCAACGTCCGGCAACCGCCGCCAGGCTCGGCGGGCTTCTGCTGCTCGGATCGCTCTGGGACGAGACGTTCCTCCAGAGCCCGGCATTCAGGAAACGTGTTCCGATGTTTTTCGCACAAGGCGCGCGCGACAAGGTGTTCCCGCTCGCCTCGCAGGCAGCGTTTTTCCGCTCGATCCTCCAAGCCGCGCCTGATTATCCCGCGCGTTTCGCGGCCTTCGAGAACGGCACGCATGGCACGCCGATCCGCATGGTCGATTGGCGCGAGACGCTCAACTGGATGCTATAGGTGCGGCCTTGAGGATGCCTCAAGCCCTTACGTGTTCTTTCGCTCAGCCATCTGCCGGGCGATGCGGGGGAAGTCGGCAGGCTTGATGCCGATATCCGCGAGATCGGCACCGCTCATGCCGGTCAGCAGATCAAGCGCGGCGCGATAATACGGGTCGCGTGTCGGTCTCGGGCGGGCGAAAAGCTCGGTGAAGAATTCCATCGGACGGGTTCCTGCTTGCAACCTCCCTGAACCAACTTAATCGGTTCAGGCGTATTGTGCAGTGCAGCAAAGACATGACAGCCATGTGAATCCGTACGGTCAGCTGGGGGATCGTTCAAGCTCCATTCACCATGTGAGCGGTCCGGGTGGAGCCGATCATCCTCTCTTTGCGTTCAGGCGCGAGGGAGAGGGCGATGGACCATTCGGGTGGATTTGCGTCACTGCTTGAAGAGATGATCGGCGAAGCCGCCGATCGCGTGGACTATGGAAGCCGCGCGGCGCCCGCCGTTAATTATCTCGCGGCGGTCGCTCCGCTTCACGGTGGCGGATCCGCCGTCTCGCCGAGGGAAGTCGAGACCAGCTACCGCGAAATGTCGCTCGCTGACGAGTTTGTCGCCCTGATCGATGAAAGGGCCGAGCGGTTGATCGTGGAAGACCCGCCGAGCCTTGTTCCCGAACGGATCGCCGAGGAACTGGAACTGGCTGAATGTGACCTCGCGGGACTGGCGCGCGCCCGTCGCGCTTTCGCGTCGCGCAACCATCCGGATAGGGTCGCGCCTCACTTGAGGGAGATCGCGCTGCAGCGGATGCAGATCGCCAATGCCCTGATCGATCAGGCGCGGAACGGCAAGGCGGCTACCGGCCGCTAGTCTCGCGGGCTTTAGCTCCGCTATGGCCTAGCGATGAAGCGTCCTGTATAGACCCGGCGTTCTGCGAGCTCTGGCCTGCGGAATCATCTGCTTTTGGTCGGGTTCAATACAATGAAGAAGTGGTCTCCGGATTCCTGGCGCGGCAAGCCGATCAGCCAGGTTCCGGATTTTCCGGATGCAACGGCGCTGCGCGATACGGAAGCCCGGCTGGCGAGCTTTCCGCCGCTGGTGTTTGCCGGCGAAGCGCGCAAGCTCAAGAAGCAGCTCGCATCCGTCGCCAATGGCGAGGCGTTCCTTCTGCAGGGCGGCGATTGCGCCGAGAGCTTCGCCGAGCATGGTGCCGACAATATCCGCGACTTCTTCCGCGTCTTCCTTCAGATGTCCGTGGTGCTGACATTCGCCGGCGCGCAGCCGGTAGTGAAGGTCGGCCGCATCGCCGGGCAGTTCGCCAAGCCGCGCTCATCCGGTGAGGAAACGAAAGCTGGCGTCACCCTGCCGTCCTATCGCGGCGACATCATCAACGGCATCGACTTCGACGAGAAGTCGCGCGTGCCCGATCCGGCTCGGCAGGAAATGGCCTACCGCCAGTCGGCCGCGACGCTGAACCTGCTGCGCGCCTTCGCGCAGGGCGGCTATGCGAGCCTCGAGAACGTTCATCGCTGGATGCTGGGCTTCGTGGCGGACAGTCCGCAAGGCGAGCGTTACCAGGCGCTGGCCGACCGTATCACTGAAACCATGGGTTTCATGCGCGCGGTGGGTATCACTTCGGAAAGCAATTACGCGCTGCGGGAAACGGACTTCTACACCAGCCACGAGGCGCTGCTTCTGGGCTATGAGCAGGCGTTGACGCGCGTCGATTCCACCTCCGGCGACTGGTATGCCACCTCGGGTCACATGATCTGGATCGGCGACCGCACGCGCCAGCCGGACGGCGCGCATGTCGAATATTGCCGCGGGATCAAGAATCCGCTCGGGCTAAAATGTGGCCCGTCTCTGACGCCGGACGGACTCCTGCAGCTCATCGACATGCTCAATCCTGAGAACGAGCCAGGCCGCCTGACGCTGATCGCGCGCTTCGGCCATGACAAGGTGGAGGAGCACCTGCCCAAGCTCGCGCGCGCCGTGGCGCGCGAGGGGCACAAGGTTGTGTGGTCCTGCGACCCGATGCACGGCAACACGATCACGGCTGCGGGCTACAAGACCCGGCCGTTCGACCGCATCCTGCGCGAGGTGGAGAGCTTCTTTGCCGTTCACCGCGCGGAGGGCACGCATCCGGGCGGCATCCATGTCGAGATGACGGGCAAGAACGTGACTGAGTGCACGGGCGGCGCTCGCGCCATCATGGCGGAGGAGCTTCAGGATCGCTACCACACCCACTGCGATCCGCGCCTCAACGCCGATCAGGCGATCGAGCTGGCTTTCCTCGTTTCCGAACTCCTCAAGAAGGAGCAGGCGACGACGATCCGGCGCAAGGCCGCAAACGAGTAGATCGATCCTTCGAAGCCGGACCGGTTCCGGCTTCACTCCGCGCGGTAGAGCATCCAGCCTTTGGATGAGCGTGCGTCGGGCGTGGCCGAATGGCGCGTGACGCGGTTCCTGCCGCCAAGCTTGGAGCGGTAGAGCGCACGGTCGGCCTTGGCATAAAGATCGTCAGGCCCGTCCGCATCGGTCGCCATGCAGACCCCGAGCGACACGGTCACCGCGCTGCCCAGGATTGAGGCGGGGGAGGCTTGCTCCACAGCGTGACGCAGCCGTTCCGCGATCCGTGCAGTGCCGTCTTCGCCGCCGCCCTCGACGATCACCGCGAATTCCTCGCCGCCTGTGCGAGCAACGAACGTACCCATGCGCAGGGTCTGCCGAAACGAATCGGCGATAACCTGGATCACCTTGTCGCCGGCCGGATGGCCGAAGCGGTCGTTGATATCCTTGAAGTGGTCGATGTCGACGAGGATGAGCGCCTTGAACATCACCCCGCCTCGCAAATCATAGACGCGTGCGAGTTCCTGATCGAAGGCGCGCCGGTTTGAAAGCTGCGACAGCGGATCGGTATCGGCCAGCTTCTTGTATTCCTCGAGCTTGCACTTCACGCTTTCCAGCTCAGCCGACTTCTCGTTGAGCGTCAGCGCCGTTTGCCGCCCATGCTCGATCGTGGAAGAGGTCGCGACCGTCATGACCGTGAGGATTTTCTGCAGAAGATCCTGGCTTGCCACTTGGCGACCGCTCAAGCCGTCATTCGTCTGGTTCAGGATCTGGCCGTATTTCTCCAGATGCGAGCGCTCGGTGCGCAGGAGGGTCGCGACCTGCTCCAGTTCGCTCGCGATCAGGTCGCGCGCGCTGTCCACCACGCTGAGGCCATGATGATGGGCGAAGTATTTTCGCCCGATCCTGTCCACGTCTTCCTGTGTCGGCCGCTTGGACAAGGAAACGACTTCAAGGCTCAATTCGTGATTGGTGCCGCTCAGCGCCTCGTAGAAGACTTCGTAATTGCGCGGCAGGGCGGCAACGCCCATCTGGCGCAAAGTCGCCACGACGGACGCGGCAAGGTCCGTCACCTGTTCCGTTTTCACGGCTGCCGGCTGCATGGTCGCCACTGATGTCACGCGGTCCCCCGACCGAATCTCCGGCTTGCCCATCTTTGCGGGTCATGAACCGGGAGGCGATTGCGCAGGATCGCCCTTTGTCCCACCGAAGAGCTGCGCGCTCCGCATCTTTGTGTGCTTGCCGCCACGATAGGTTTGGCGCGCTAAAGTTTCCTTAAGGCCGACCACCACCGGCTGCGACAGTGCATCTCGCGGTTGCGCGCAGGATAGGGTAGAGCCGGCTTATCTCACGTGAGGAAGCGCTCTCCGGATGTGCGTCAGGTCTCAGATGAAGGACGATCGTTGCTACGCCTGATCCATGCGATGCGTCATTCGGCACGCGCCTTCGGATGCCTGATCCGATCCGAAGCGGCGTTCCGGCAGGAGGCCGCCCTGCTGGTAGCAGCCTTGCCCCTGGCCTGGTTCCTCGCATCGACATGGCGTTCCTATCTGCTGCTGATCGGCTCGCTTCTTTTCCTGATGCTGGTCGAGGTGCTCAACACGGCGATCGAAGCGGCCTGCGACGCCGTCTCCACCGAGTTCCGCCCCGAGATCAAGCTCGCCAAGGATTGCGGCTCGCTCGCCGTGCTGATGGCCATCGTGCTGGCCGGCGGCGTCTGGCTTCTCGCATTGTGCGAGCGTTTCGTGGGCGCTCCCCTTTAAGCGGATCGTCTGCGCGCTGCGCCCGCCTGCTCATAGATTCGGTACTCGCCTCATGCAGTTCGTCCGCTTTCTTCAACAGAACATCCGCTGGCTGGCGGGTGGGTTCCTGCTCACCTTCTTTTCCTCTTTCGGGCAGACCTTTTTCATCTCGCTATCCGCGGGCGACATCCGTCGGGAGTATGGGCTCAGCCACGGCCAGTTCGGCCTCATCTACATGGCGGCGACGCTGGGCAGTGCACTGACGCTGCCCAAGCTCGGCGGCATCGTGGATCGCATCGGCGCCGGCCGCGTGGCGCTCTTCGTGATGCCGATGCTGGCGCTCGGCACGATCGGCATGGCCGTGTCGCGCCATGTCGCGCTTCTGTTGCTGACGATCTACCTGCTGCGGCTGTTCGGTCAGGGCATGATGACCCACAATGCCTTCACCGCGACCGGGCGCTGGTTCGCCGCGCAACGAGGGCGGGCATTGTCGGTGGTGACGCTCGGCCATAATGCGGGCGAAGCGCTTTACCCGATGATCTTTGTCGGCCTCGCCGCTGCGATCGGCTGGCGCAATGTGTGGTTCGCCGCAGCACTCCTGATCCTGCTAGCGCTGCCGGTGATCTTCGCTCTGCTCAGGGTCGAGCGGGCGCCGCGAACAACGGACCCGGACGCAAAGGTCAGCCTCGCAACGAGCTGGACACGCGCGGAGGTCATCCGCGACCCCATCTTCTATGCGCTTCTGCTGAGCGTCATGGCGCCCGGCTTCATCGCCACGACCATCCTTTTCCACCAGGTCTATCTGGTCGAGCTGCGGGGATGGTCGCTCGGCATCTTCGCATCCGCCTTTGCCCTCAGTGCGAGCATGACGGTGGTCTTCGCTCTCGTGTCCGGCCAGTTGATCGACCGGCTGTCCGGCGTGGCGCTTCTGCCGTTCTTTCTTCTTCCGCTCGGTACTGCCTGCGTGGTGCTCGGCCTTGTCGATGCGCCGTGGAGCGGCTTCGTGTTCATGGCCCTGCTCGGCGTGTCGAACGGATTCTCATCCACGCTGATGGGCGCACTCTGGCCGGAAATCTACGGCACAAGGCATCTCGGCTCGATCCGCGCGCTGATCGTTGCCATCATGGTTCTGGCTACGGCAGTCGGTCCCGGCCTGACTGGCTTCCTGATCGACCGCGGCGTTTCCTATCCGGCGCAGATCGTCGCGATGGGAATCTACTGCTTTGCGGTCTGCGTGCTGATGCTGCATGTTTCGCGCCGGATCAGGATGCGTGCCTTGCGATCGCCACACGCCGCCGATACCCCGCCGGCATGACAGTGACCGTCCGCTTCGCTCCATCGCCCACGGGCCGCATCCATATCGGAAATGCCCGCACCGCGCTGTTCAACTGGCTCTTTGCGCTCAAGCTTGGCGGGCGCTTCATCCAGCGCTTCGACGATACCGATCAGGCGCGCTCGACCCAGGCCTTTGCCGACAGCATCCTTTACGACCTCCATTGGCTCAACATCTTCCCGGATGCGATCGAATACCAGTCGCGGCGCACCGATGCCTATGACGCGGCCGTCCAGCGGCTGAAGGAAGCGGGCCTTCTCTATCCCTGCTACGAGACGGCGGAAGAGCTGGAGCTCAAGCGCAAGATCAGGCTGTCACGCAGGCTTCCGCCGGTTTACGGGCGCGAGGCGCTGAAACTCTCAGCGGACGAAAAGGCGGCGTTGGAGGCCGAAGGCCGGCAGCCGCACTGGCGCTTCCTGCTGCCGAACTTTGGGGCGGACCCGATGGAGCCGTCGCGTACCGAGACTGGCTGGATCGACCTCGTTCGCGGCGAGGAAGTGGTTGACCTTTCCTCCCTTTCAGACCCCGTGCTCGTTCGCGGCGATGGCAGCTATCTCTACACGCTGCCTTCCGTGATCGATGACATCGACATGGGCATCACCCATGTGATCAGGGGCGACGACCATGTCACCAATACAGGCGTTCAGATCGCCTTGTTCCGCGCGCTTGGCGCCGAAGCGCCGGTTTTCGGCCACCACAACCTTCTGACGACCGTGAGCGGCGAGGGACTGTCCAAGCGCACAGGAGCGCTTTCGATCACGGCGCTGCGCGAGAGCGGGTTGGAGCCCATGGCGGTCGCATCGCTGGCCGTGCTGATCGGCACGGCCGAGCAGGTCACGGCGGAGCCGGACATGGCTTCGCTTGCCCACCGCTTCGAGCCGGAGGCCACGTCAAAGTCCGCGGCGAAGTTCGATCCCGCCGATCTCGATCTGCTCAACCGAACTCTGATCCACCAGATGCCGTTCGACGAGGCTGCCGTGCGCTTGCTCGCCCTCGGCATCTCGGGTCCGGAAGCCGAGCCGTTCTGGAACGCGGTGCGCGGCAATCTTACGCGCCTCAGCGATGCCGCACGCTGGTGGCAGATCGTGCGGAATGGCCCGGAGCCGACTGACGAACTCAGCGGCGACGATCGGGAGTTCGCCCGAGAGGCCTTCGAGCTGCTCCCAAATGAGCCCTTCGATCGCAGCACGTGGAAGCACTGGACGGATGAGGTGAAGCAAGCGACGGGCCGCAAGGGCAAGGCGCTGTTCCTGCCGCTCCGGGTGGCGCTGACCGGCCTGTCCTCCGGCCCCGAGCTGGCCGATCTGCTTCCGCTTCTCGGCCGGGAGGGAGCCTTGGCCCGCCGTCCTTGAGGATGGCGTGCGCGTCCTGGCGCGCCTAGGCCGTTCCGGTCAGGCCTTGCCTGAGTTCGTGTTCGGCTTTGGCCTTCTGCTGCGCCTCCACCACCGCGAGTGCCGTCATGTTGACGATGCCGCGTGATGTGACGGACGGCGTGAGGATATGCGCCGGTTTGTCCGTGCCAAGCAGGATCGGTCCGACATGCAGCGCGTCGAGCATCTGCTTGGCTGTGGTCAAGGCGATATTCGCGGAGTCTAGGTTCGGGAAGACGAGCAGGTTCGCTTCGCCCTTCAGCCGCGAATGCGGATAGATCCGCTGGCGGAGGCTTTCGGACAGCGCGGAGTCGCCGTGCATTTCGCCGTCGGATTCGAGGTCGGGCGCGATACGTTTCAGGATCGTCGCCGCCTCGCGCATCTTGAGCGCGCTCGGGGAATCGCGCGAACCGAAGTTGGAATGCGATAGAAGCGCCGCCTTGGGAGCGATACCGAAACGCCTGATCTCCTCGGCAGCGAGCACCGTCATCTCGGCGATCTCTTTGGCGGTCGGATCGACAGTCACATAGGTGTCGGTGAAGAAGGTGACGCCGGCTTGCGAGATCAGCATCGATAGCGCGGACAGGTCGCGGCTGCGCGTTCCCTGCGCCGGGCCGATGATCAAAGAGACATTGCGAAGGTGGCGCTCGAAGCGCCCTTCGAGACCGCAGATCATGCAGTCCGCATCGCCGCGCTTGAGCGCCAAAGCGGCGATCACGGTGGTTTCTGTCCGCACCGCGGTGCGCGCGCCTTCCTGGGTGAAGCCGCGCCGTCCGGCAAGCTCCACCAGAAGATCGACATAATCGCGATAGCGCGGATCGTCTTCGGGATTGATCAGCTCGAAATCAATGCCCGCCCTGATACGGAGGCCGTAGCGCGCGAGACGCACGTCGATGACGTGTGGGCGACCGATCAGGATCGGCTTGGCGATGCCTTCTTCCAGAACGACCTGCGCCGCGCGCAGCACGCGCTCATCCTCGCCGTCGGCATAGATCACGCGGGTCGGCTGCGCTGCCCGCGCGGCCGAAAATACCGGCTTCATCACGAGGCCGGAGCGGAACACGAAGCGATTCAGGCGGTCCACATAGGCCGGCATGTCCTCGATCGGACGCCTCGCGACGCCGCTTTCCGCGGCAGCTTTCGCAACGGCCGGCGCGATGCGCAGGATCAGGCGCGGGTCAAAGGGCGAGGGGATCAGGAAGTCCGGCCCGAAAGTCGGCGTTTCGCCCGAATAGGCGCGTGCCGCGACGTCCGACGGCTCTTCGCGCGCGAGTGCGGCGATGGCGCGAACGGCTGCCATCTTCATCGCCTCGTTGATCGCGCTCGCCCCGCAATCCAGCGCCCCGCGGAAAATGTAGGGAAAGCACAGGACGTTGTTGACCTGGTTGGGAAAGTCCGACCGCCCGGTGCAGATCATCGCGTCGGGCCGAGCTGCGCGCGCCAGCTCCGGCATGATCTCAGGCGTCGGATTGGCAAGCGCGAGGATCAGCGGCCGCTCCGCCATGTTCGCCAGCAGTTCAGGCTTGAGCACGCCCGCGGCTGACAGACCGAGGAATACGTCCGCGTCGGTGATTACATCGGCGAGCGTCCGGGCTTCCGTCTGCTTGACGTAGGGGTCCTTCCAGCGGTCCATCTCGTCGAGCCGCCCGTGATAGGCCACGCCATAGCGGTCGGTAACCCAGATGTTCTCGATGCGCGCGCCGAGCGAAACCAGCAGGTTGAGGCAAGCCAGCGCCGCCGCGCCCGCGCCCGAGGTGACGATCTTGACGTCCTCGATGCGCTTGCCGGCGAGCTCCAGCGCGTTGAGCACCGCCGCCGCCACGATGATGGCCGTGCCGTGCTGGTCGTCGTGGAACACCGGGATGCCCATCCGGGCCTTCAACTGCTCCTCGACCTCGAAGCATTCCGGCGCCTTGATGTCTTCGAGGTTGATGCCGCCGAATGTGGGTTCGAGCGCGGCGATCGTTTCGACCATGCGCCCGATATCCGGCGCGTCGATCTCGATGTCGAACACGTCGATGTCGGAGAACTTCTTGAACAGGACGGCCTTGCCTTCCATCACCGGCTTGGAGGCGAGCGGCCCGATATTACCGAGGCCGAGCACGGCCGTGCCGTTCGACACGACCGCAACGAGATTGGCACGCCCGGTATAATCGGCAGCGGTTTCGGGATCGTCCTTGATGGCGAGGCAGGGGGCGGCCACGCCCGGAGAGTAGGCAAGCGCCAGGTCGCGCTGGTTGCCGAGCGGCTTGCTGGCACGGATCTCCAGCTTGCCGGGCTTCGGATGGCGATGAAAATATAGTGCCGCCCGGTCGAGGTCGGAAAGCTCTGGCTTTTCCTTGCTGTCGGTCACTTCCCGCTCCTCAAAACGCGCCGGGGTAAAGCCCGCCATCCACGCGGATGTTCTGGCCGGTCATGTAGCCCGCATAGACCGAGCAGAGAAAGGCACAGATCTGCCCGAACTCCTCGGCTGTGCCCAGGCGACGCGCCGGGATGTCGGATGCGAGCCGCTGCCGCTGCTCGTCCTCAGAGCCGGCTTCCGGCTTGAAGGCGCCGCGCAGCCGGTCGGTGTCGAGCTTGCCGGGCAGGAGGTTGTTGATCGTCACATTGCGGTGGGCGACGCTCTTCCCGATGCCGGACAGAAACGAAGTAAGGCCTGCGCGCGCGGCGGAGGAGAGATCAAGGCCCGGGATCGGCACATAAACGGAAAGCGAGGTGATGTTGACGATGCGGCCAAAACCGCGCTCCGCCATGCCGTCTACCACCTGCCGCACGAGCTCAAAGGGCGTGACGAGGTTCTGCGTCACGCCTTCAAGAATCGCCTTGCGGTCAAGCTCGCGAAAGTCGCGTCGCGGTGGGCCGCCATTATTGTTGACGAGGATGTCGGGCTTCGGGCAGGCGGCAAGGAGCTGCTCCTGAACGGCCAAGTCGGACACGTCGCCGGCAACCTCCTGGACATCGATGGGGAAGCGGTCGCGCAGGTTTTTCGCCGTTGCGGACAGCGCGGACGGGTCGCGCCCGTTCAGCACGAGGTCGCAGCCTGCTTCGGCCAGAGCAATTGCGCAACCGCGTCCAAGCCCACGACTCGAGGCGCAAATGACTGCGGCTTTTCCCTTCAGGCCAAGATCCATGCAGCGCTCCTCCCTCTGCGCGCCTGCCATAACGCGGCCTCGCCACTTCGGGCAACCGCCGGAATTGCATGGCTGGAGGCTGCGCAATTCGTTTGGAGCGGCCGACGCTTTGCGGCAAAGGGCGCTGCAACGCTCAGCGCGCGATCCTTCATGAACACCGTTCCCTTCATCGAGCTTCCTTTAGACAAGCCGCGTTTGTTCGAACTGCGGATGGGGCTGATCTTTGCCGCGCTGATCCTGCCCATGGGAATCCTGATCCCCTTCTTCCCCGTCTGGCTGGACGGGCTTGGCTTTTCCCCTGCCTCCATCGCGCTGATCCTGTCTGGGCAGATGTTCCTTCGGGTGGTGACGACCCCGATTCTGTCGACCTTCGCCGATCGGCGGCCCGATCGCGCACCCGTGCTTATCTGCGCCACTGCCGGCGCCTTGCTGTTTTCGCTCGGCTATCTTCTGTCGCGCGATTACGCGGTGGTGATGCTGGTGTCTCTGGCGCTCGCAGTGGCACAGCCGCTGCATATCACGCTGAGCGACGCACTTGCGGTGACCGGCGTCAGGCGCTTCGGTGCGGAATACTCGCGGATGCGCGTTTGGGGATCGGTCGCCTATCTCTTCGCAAATGTCATCGGGGGCATGATCCTAGCACGCTCGGGTGCCGGCATCATGCCCTGGCTCTATGCCGGCAGTCTGGCGCTGGCCTTTGTCGTTTCCCTGTCCGCGCCGCGTTTCGGCTCGCACGGCCGGTTGCGGGACAGCGCTGGCGGGACAGGCTCCGGAAGCATCATGCGCCCCTACCTCATCCTTTATATCGCAGCGGTGGGCGCGCTTCAGGCGAGCCACGCTTTCTTGTATGGCTTCGCTTCCATCTACTGGCGGTCGCTCGAAATCTCCGACAGTCTGATCGGCATCTTCTGGGCGGTCGGTACCGGTGCCGAGGTCCTGATCTTCGCCGTCTTTCCCTGGTTCTTTTCGCGCGTTCCGGCTCCGCTCGTCATTGTTCTGGCGGGCGTGGTCGGCGTGGGCCGCTGGCTTTTGTTTCCAGTGATTGCGCCGCTCGGGCTCGGCGTCCTGGCCTTTCTGCCGGTGCAGGCTTTGCATGCGTTTTCAACGGGCCTCCTGATCATCGGGCTCCAGAAGATGATCGCCGAGACCGTTCCCGAGGCGCAGACTGGCCGCGCGCAGGGTATCGCCTATTTCGCGAATACCCTCAGCATGGGGCTGACGACGCTCGCCTCGGGCGCGCTTTACCAGCATCTCGGTGCGCGCGGCTTCTGGGCCATGGGCGTGGTCGCGCTCCTCGGCACCGCGCTGGCGTTCGCGGCATGGCGCATTCAGCCCCAAAGGGACGGAGAAGGGTGCCAGACGAGGGAGCCTTCATAGCGCAGGCCCGGCTCGCGATCTCGAGCGAGAAGCAGCGGGCCATCGAGGTCCACGAAGTCGGCACCCTGCGCCAGCAGCATTGCCGGCGCCATGCCGAGCGAGGTGCCGACCATGCAGCCGACCATGATCTTGAGCCCCAATGCTTCCGCTTCGATCCGGAGCTTGAGCGAAGCGGTAAGCCCGCCGGTCTTGTCGAGCTTGATGTTCACGGCGTCGTAGAGCCCGGCAAGTCGGTCGAGATCGCCCACGCCATGGACGCTTTCGTCCGCGCAGATCGGGACGGGATGCGCGATCCGGCCCAGGAGCGTATCCGCGCCGGCCGGCAGGGGCTGTTCCACCAGAGCCACGCCCAGCCGCGCCGCGCAGGCAAGGTTGTCTTCGAGGACGGCTTCGTTCCAGCCCTCATTGGCGTCAACAATGATCCGGCTCTGCGGAGCGGCTTGCGCCACGGCTTCCATCCGCTCCCTGTCTCCATCGGTGCCGAGCTTGATCTTGAGGAGAGGCCGATGAGCGTTACGACCGGCGTCGACGCCCATCGCTTCCGGTGTTCCGAGCGAAAGCGTGAAAGCTGTCGTGAGCGGCTGCGGCGCGGCGGTGCCGAGCAACTGCCAAACGGGAGCGCCCGCCTGCTTTGCTTCGAGGTCCCACAGGGCGCAGTCCACCGCGTTGCGCGCCGCGCCTTCAGGCAAGAGCTCCAGCAAATCCGTGCGGCCTCCGCCCGCTTCAAGAAAGGTGCGGATGCTTTCGATGGCGTCCACGACGCCCTCGATGCTTTCTCCATACCGGGCATAGGGTACGCATTCACCCCGCCCTGCGAGTTTGCCGTCGCGCAGGGTGCAGGTCACCACCTTCGCCTCGGTTTTCGAGCCGCGCGAGATGGTGAAGCTTCCGCTGATCGGAAACGCCTCCGGCTCAACCTGCAACTCGCGCGGCATCGGTGGCCCTCATCTGTAAGCCGGCATGCGGCATCGGCTTCGAGTGACAGGGCGCTTCCGGCAGGTTAAGACAACCCGTTCAAGACCCTGGTTCCCTTCATGTTGACGATCGACGATCAAGACGCAAGCCGGCCTGAAGCTGCTCCCGGCGCTGGCGGCGTGGCCAAGCCCAGTGCCGACATCCAGCCGCGCGTCGACAGGCGCGAGGAGGACGGCAGGCTGCGCGTTGCGCTTTCCGGCATCTGGACCACGCGAACGATCGGCATGGTCGATGCCGAGATGCGGCAACTGGCACAGGATGCAGCGCAAGCGGTCGAGATCGACCTGTCCGATGTGTCGAAGATGGACACGGCCGGCGCATGGGTGGTTGAACGGCTGGTCGCCACGCTGAGCGAGAAGGGTGTCGATGCTTCCGTCAGCGGCGGCAGCGAGTCCGTTTCCACCCTGCTCGACGCTGTCGGCGAGTCCGCACACCGCCCGGATGAGCCGCCTCCCACCGACACGCGCAACGTGGTCGTGCGCACGTTGGAAGGCATCGGCCGGGGCGTCTACGACATGCGCGATGATGGCGCAGCGGCCATGAACGTGCTCGGCGCGACGATCGCCGGCGCGCAGTCCAAGGCGGGCAGGGGCCACGCGGTCAACATCACCGCCATCGTCCATCACATGGACAAGATGGGTGTCGGCGCGATCCCCGTCGTGGCGCTGATGTCGGCGATCGTGGGCGCCATCATCGCCCAGCAGGGTGCATTTCAGCTGCGCTATTTTGGTGCTGAAATCTTTGTTGTCGATCTGGTCGGCATCCTGGTCTGGCGCGAGCTCGGCGTGTTGATGACGGCGATCATGATCGCCGGTCGTTCGGGCAGCGCGATCACGGCAGAGATCGGCTCCATGAAGATGCGCGAGGAGGTCGACGCGCTGAAGGTCATCGGCCTCAATCCGGTCGGCGTGCTCGTCTTTCCTCGGCTCGTGGCTCTCGTAATCGCGGTGCCGTGCCTCACCATCGCGGCGAATTTCGCGGCGCTCGGGGGCGCCATCGTGGTCACCTACTTCTATTCGGGCATATCGCCGGAAACCTTCATCGACCGGATGCGCTCCACCATCGACGTGAGCACGGTCTTCGCCGGCCTCATCAAGGCGCCGTTCATGGCGCTGATCATCGGCACCATCGCGTCGGTGGAGGGCATGAAAGTCGGCGGCAGCGCCGAATCGCTCGGCGCACGGGTGACCGCATCCGTGGTGAAGTCGATCTTCGTGGTGGTGATCGTGGACGGCTTCTTCGCCATCTTCTATGCGGCGATCAATTTCTGATGGCGGACGGAATGGCACAAGCGCCGGATCACCACGCGCCTGCGACCGAGAATGATCCCGAAGAGATCATCATCGAAGCGCGGGGCGTGACGGTCGCCTTCAACGGTAAGACGGTTCTCGAAGACCTCGACCTCGACATCCGACGCGGCGAGATCCTCGGCTTCGTCGGCCCATCCGGGGCGGGCAAGTCGGTGCTGCTTCGCACCATTCTCGGCCTCAACCAGAAGCAGTCCGGCACGGTGAAGATTTTCGGCACCGATCTCGACGATGCGACCGGCGAGGAAAAAACGCGCGTCGACATGCGCATGGGCGTTCTCTTCCAGCACGGTGCTCTCTTTTCCGCGCTGTCGGTGATGGAGAACATCCAGGTACCGATGCGGGAATATCTCGATCTTCCCAAGGCGCTGATGGATGAGCTGGCCATTCTCAAGATCGAACTGGTCGGCTTGAAGCGTGATGCGGCGTACAAGTTTCCATCCGAGCTTTCGGGCGGCATGATCAAGCGCGCCGCGCTTGCTCGGGCACTGGCGCTCGATCCCGATGTGGTGTTTCTCGATGAGCCGACCTCCGGCCTCGATCCGATCGGCGCATCCGAGTTCGACGAACTCGTCGCCAAGCTGCGCGACACGATGGGGCTGACCGTTTACATGGTGACGCACGACCTCGACAGCCTGTTCTCCGTTTGCGACCGTATCGCGGTGCTCGGCAAGAAGAAGGTAATGGTCGAAGGCACGGTGGAAGAGATGCTCAAGAGCGAAGAGCCTTGGGTGAAGAATTATTTCCGAGGCAAACGCGCGCGTCAGCTCGACCTGTCTGCGCGCAACGCGCTCGAAGAAGCGTGAGGCGGAGCGGATGGAAACCAAGGCCAATTATGTCGTGGTCGGCATCTTCACGGTGCTTGCCGTGCTTGCCGCCTTCGGCTTCGTTTACTGGACGGCGGCCTGGGGGGATCGGGGTGAAACGGCGATCCTTCGGGTGCGCATTCCCGGCTCTGCGTCCGGTCTGGGCCGAGGCAGCGCAGTTCTCTTCAACGGCGTGAAGGTCGGCGATGTTCAGCGCGTCTTCATCGACGTCCAGAATCCCAGCGCTGCCATCGCCGATACCGTGGTCGACCGGCTGACGCCGATCACCCAGTCCACGCAAGCGGATATCGGCCTCGCAGGCCTGACGGGCCAGGCAAATATCGAGCTCAAGGGCGGCAATCTCAAAGAAAAGAACCTGTTCGATGCGGCGGAGTCGGAAGGGCATGTCGCTGAGATCACGGCGGACCCTTCGGCGGTGACCAACCTTTTGCAACAGGCGCAGGACATCTTCGAGCGCGCTAATAAGACCGTTGCCGAGCTTGAAACCTTCACGACCGATGCGCGCGGTCCGTTGACCCAAACCGTGCGGAATGTGGAGACCTTCTCCGGTGCGCTCGCGCGCAATGCGGCCGGCATCGACACATTCCTGGCGAGCGTCGCGTCGCTCTCCGACGAACTCGCCGGCGTTTCGGGCAAGCTCGACGGTACGCTCCAAGCTGCCGAGGGGCTGCTTCGTTCGGTCGATCCGGCCAAGGTGCAGGCCGTGGTCAGCAATGTCGAAGGCATCACCGCTGACCTCAAGCGGACAAGCTCCAGCCTGGACCGCGTGGTGGCGAATGTGGACACAGCGCTATCGGCCTACTCCACGCTCGCCCTGAACGGGCAGACCGCGGTCGGCAAGGTCAACGACATCCTTGACAGCGTGGATCGCGAGCAGGTGCGTAACTCGATCGCCAATATCGAGCAGGCGAGCCAGACGGCGAATGCGGCGCTTGTCACCCTGCGTGATGTGAGCCAGGCCGTGTCGAACGCGGTCGCCGATGTTCAGAAGGTGACACGCACCGTCGGCGGGCGATCGGAGGAGATCAACCAGGCCATCGCTGATGCGAGCCAGCTTGCCGGCCGTCTCAACGCGGCCTCCGTGCGCGTGGACGGCATCCTCCAGAAGGTGGACAGCCTCATCGGCTCGCAGGAAGCCGAGGGACTGATTGCCGATGCAGGGGCGACTTTCCGTTCTTTCCGGCAGACGGCCGATTCGCTCAACAAGCTCGTCAGCTCGCGGGAGGCGCAGACGCTCGCAGCGACCGCCGACCAGACGCTGCGCTCATTCCGGCAGGTGGCTGAAACGGTCAACGGCCGGATCGGGCCGATCGCGGAGGGGTTGACCCGCTTCTCCGGCCAGGGACTGCAGGGCGTGCAGGACCTCGTGCGGACCGGTCAGGAGTCGATCACCCGCATCGAACGCGCCATCACCGATATCGAGCGCAATCCTCAGCGCATCCTCTCAGGTGGTGCAGGAGAGGTACGCCGCTACGACGGTCGTGCGCGCCGCTAGTTCTCGCCGTTGACATCTCGAGAAACGCACCCCTAAGAACGATCGCAGGGGTTTACACAGGCTTTGTCCGAGGTTTGCGCGTGAGATTTGGAAAGTCCTCGGCGGGAGCGCTGGTTTTTGCCTGCCTGCTTTCGGGCTGCGCTGCCTTGGGCGGCGGGCCTGCCCCACTCGATACGTTTGAGCTGACTGCGCCAACCGCGCCCGCGCGCGCGGCGCGTGGACGGACACAGATTTTGGTGGCGGAACCCTCCGCGCTGAAGGCGCTCGACAGCGAGAATATCGTGATCGCGCCTGCTCCCGGCGCCATCGAGTATCTCGGCGGCGCCCAGTGGGCGGACCGGCTGCCCCGTATCGTGCAGGTGCGGCTTGCCGAAACGTTCCAGAAGGCCAGCGGCTTCGGCGGCGTCGGCCGTCCGGGCGAAGGTCTTGCCATCGATTATCAGGTGATCGTCGAGATCAGGGCATTCGAGATCGTGGCGAGCAGCGGCCAGGCAGCCTCGGTGAAGCTTTTCGTGAAGCTTCTCAACGACAAGAACGGCACCGTCCGCGCGACGCGTGAGTTCACTGCGCGGTCCGCGGTTTCAGGCGCCGGCAACGCCGCCTATGTCGCTGCGCTCGATCGTGCCTTCGGCTCGGCCGCGCTCGATATCGTGGACTGGACGCGCGACCGCATCTGAGTATCGCGCCCGCCCTGCATCTTGGTCTATCCGCCGTGTAAGTGCTGGTTCAGCAGCTATGCCGCCGGTTAGATAACGAGTCAGGTCGAGCATTTCCGATCAGTCGATCACCCAGACAAACACGCCCGATGAGGCGGAATGAAAAAGCGGGGCGCCTTGGCGCCCCGCTTGTTTTTTTCGCTAGATTCGGATCGCCTATCGCAGGCGCCCCGACGCATGGGCGAGCATCGTGTAGACCTTGCCTGTGTCGGAGGTCAGGTACTTCTGCGTGCCCGGGCGATCCGTGCGGGCGATGTCCTTGATCAGCGTTTCGAAGTCGTCGCAGTAGTGATCCACGATGGCACGGAACTCCGCGTCATCCTGGTACTTGCGGCGCGTCTCCTCGAAGGTCTGCTGGCCCTTCAACGTGTAGAGGCGGCGGGTGAAGATGTCGCGTTCGCCGCGGCGATAGCGGTCCCACAGCTCGACGGAAGCGTCGTGATCGATGGCGCGGGCGATATCCACCGACAGCGAGTTGAGCGAGTCCATCCTGCTCTGTACGCTTCCACCGGGAACGCCCTTTGCCGGCGCGGCCTCTTCCGGCGAAGGCGATGCGCGACGCGGAGCCGCCTCGACAGTCTTGGCAGGACGCTCGCGAACGGCTGTGGATTGAGCCACGGCAGCGGCTTCCCTTGCTTTCGCTGGACGCTGCGGCTGGGGAGCCGGCGCGGGCGTGGCATCGTCGAGAGTGCCGCGAAGAGCCGTCTCCGCCAGGGGGCTGCGCTCCGGAGCCGCACTCCGAGGCGTGTCACGCTGCGGAGCAAGTCGCGGCGCGGGTTCAGGCGCGCGGGCTGGCAGCGCGGTCTGAGCGCCGCGCGACGTCCGCGGCTCCGACACATCCACCGTGCGGCCGGTGCGCGCCACGATCTCCGACAGTTCCTTCAGCGCGTTGATCTGCTCTGTCACCGCGCGCCGAATGGCAGTCGTAGACTGCTTGGCCTCTTCCGGCATGTCGAGCACGCCCTTCTGAAGCTCCGCGCGAGTCTCCGACAGTTCCTCGCGGATGGTGCCGGCCGTGCGGCGGAGTTCCTCCGTGGCATCCGCGAAGCGCTGTGTGGCCGACTCGATCACCTCGCCCACGGTCTGCTGGATGCCTTCGGTGGTCGTGCGCGTGCGCTCCTCGGCCCGGTCCAGCACATTGCCGATATAGCCCTCGAAGGACCGCATCAGACGCTCGATGTCTTCCGACTTCTTGACCAGCGCCACGGCAAGATCCTCGAACGCGCCATGGCGATCATCGAGGGTCGAGACGAGGTTCGACTGTGCCGAACGGAGCAGGTCGGAAGCGTTGGTCAGCAGCCGCGCATGCTCCTCGAACCGGCTGGCGATGCCCGCCACCTCGTTGAGCGTCTGCGAAGACACCTCCGCCACACGGCCGACATTGGCATCGATGAGCCGCGCGGAAGTGGCGAATGTCTGCGCCGTCTTCTCCGTGCTGGATGCGAAGTTCTGCGTGGTGGACGCAAGGCGTCGATCCACGCTGTCGAGGCTTTCGCCGGCGAGATCGATCAGCTGGTTGAGCTGACGGCTGGAGTCCGACAAGCGACCCACCAGATCGTTGAAGCCTCCGGCGAGTTCGCCCTGCGCGCCGGCGACCGCTTCCAGCGTTTCCTCCGTGCGGCGGCTGATCGCCTTGTTTACGACCTCGCCTTCTTCGCGGAGGCGCGCCGCCGCCTGAGACGCCGAGTTCTCCAGAGCGCGCTGGAACTCGTTGCCCTCGGCTGAGAAGCGCTCGACCAGCGGCTTTGCCGTCTCGTCGAGGATCGTCACGATCTCGTTCGAGCGTTCCGCCAGAACACGGTTGAGTTCGCGTGTGTTGTCGCCGATCGAGCGTGCAGCGTCGTTTGTGGCCTGTGTGATGTGCTGGCCGACGGTTTCGAAGGTCTGGGAGATCACCTCGGCGCGCGAGGAAAGCTGCCGTTCGCCTTCGGCGATGCGTGAAAGCACGGTTCGACCGAGCGCGTCCGCAGTCCGGTTGATGCGGTCTTCTGCCTCCCCGAGCTGCTCTGCGACGCGAACCACCGCTGCTTCCGCACCCGCATTGAGGCGTTCGTCCGCCGCCTGGACCGCCGCGTCGACGGCCCGCGCACGGGCATCCAGTTCGGCGGCGCTTTCGCGCACTCGGCCGGACACGCGTTGCGCAGCCTGGTCGAGCCGGGCAGACAGGTCGCTCACTTGACCATCGATCTCGGATGCGGCGACCGACGTCTGCTCCACGATGCGGCGCTCCGCATCCTCGAAGCTGCGTGCGATGTCGCCAGCCCTCGCATCGATCTCCTCGGCTGCGCGACGGGACAGGCCCACAACACGCTCTTCGGCCTGAGCGAAGGCAGCAGCGATCTCGCCGGCACGCGCACCCACCTCGGCTGCGCTGCGGCCGACGCGGGTGGTGATGCGCCGATCCGCCTCGTCGAACACGCTGGCGATCTCCTGGGCGCGTGCACCGAGCGAGGCGGAGGCAAGCTCCACCTGGGTATTGAGCTGCCGCTCGGCATTCTCGAAGACCCCGCCGATCGCATCGGCACGCGCGGTCAACTCCTCGGCCGCCTGGCCGATGCGGCGGGCGATCTGGCCATCCGCGTCGTCGAAGGTCTTCACCAGTTCCACCGCGCGACGTGCGAGCGCCGAAGCGGTGTCAACTGCGCGGGAAACGAGCTTCTGGTCGCCTTCGTCGAAGATTTTCACCACCTCGTCCGCGCGCAGCGCGACCGCACGTGCCGTCTCGTCGGTGCGCTGAACAAGCGTCTGATCCGCATCCGCGAAGACACGGCCGATCTCTTCCACGCGCGCCGCGATGATCTCGTTCGCCTGCTCCGTGCGCCGTTCAAGCACCTGCGCAGCCTCTGCAGTGCGCGCGGAAAGATCGCGGCCGGCGGTATGGAAGGCTTGAGTGATTTCGCCCGCGCGGGCCACGATCGCCCCGCTTGCCTGTTCGGCGCGTTGTTCCAGCGCGTGCGCGGCCTGTTCGGTGCGCTCGGCCAGATCCCGGCCGGCGGTGCTGAAGGCTTGCGTGATCTCTTCCGCGCGTTCTCCGATCTCACGCGCCATCTGGCGGCCGCGACCGGCGAGGTCGACAGCCGTCTGCGCGGCACGCTCGGAGATGCGCGCCTCGGCGCGATCGAAGCCATCGGCGATCTCGCCGGCGCGCAGGCCCAGCGTTTCGGCTGCCGCATCCATGCGCGCAGAGATCGACTGGCCGGTTTCTTCGGCACGCTCGGCAAGGCGACGCTCAGCCGCCTCGAAGTTGCGGCCTAGCTCGACGGCCCAGTCGGCCATGGCGCCGACGGCCTGCTCGTTGCGGGCGAGAAGTGCCGCCGAAGTGGCGTCGGCCCGCTCGCTCAACCGGCGGTCGGCGGCGTCGAACGCATCGGCGATGGTCGCCGTGCGAGCGACAAGGGCGTCGGCCGTCATCTCGGCGCGGCGCGCGATGGCTTGGTCGGCGTCGTCGAGTGCGCGGCCGGCACCTTGGGCGAGGGCGCTTGTCAGTTCCATCACCTTGTCGCGGAGCGAACCGGCGACGTTCAGCGCGCCCTGATCGAGCACGATCCGCACGTTCTCCATCCCGGCGCCGAGCGAACGCTCGAGTTCCGCCGTACGCCCGGCGAAGCCCTCCGCATGACGGCGGAATGCTTCATCGATCTGCGAAACATCCGCAGCAAGCGCTGCCGAGATGTCGCCGCGACGTTCGGCGAAGACGTTCACATGCGACTGAAGCTGGGCGTCCAGAAGTCCACGCGCGTCTTCGAGCTTGGCAAGGTCGCTTTCGAGCGCCCGGGCAAATACCACCCGGCGTTCGGCGAGGCCGCCGATCTGTTCTTCCATCTTCCCGTGAAGCTCGCTGCTTGCGGCATCGATCTGCTCGACATCCGCCTGAAGCGCCCGCCGCAGAAGCGCGCGGCCTTCGCCAAGCTTCTCGACCTGAGTTGTAACCATCGTGTCGATGCTGGACCGCGCTTCGGCAAGCCGCTCCATGTCTTCGCCTAGCGCACGCGTCAGCACATCGCGGCCTTCCGCGAGCTTGCTGACCTGCGCGGAAACCATGCCTTCGATTTCTCCGCGCGTTTTTTCCAGCTTGGCGAGATCGGCTTCAAGCGCACGGCGCAGGAGGTCGCGACCCGAAGCGAGCTTTTCCACCTGGCTGGCGACCAATCCGTCGATGCCGGCGCGTGTCTCGCTGAGCTTGGCCAGATCGTCTTCGAGAATCCTGGCCAGATCCTCGCGTCCTGCTGCGAGCCGCTCCGCCTGTTCCGTGGCGATCCGGCGCGCGGTTGCATCAACGGCGGCGAGGGCGTCCTGAAGCTTGTTGATGTCGGCCTGCAGCGCTTGACCCATCGCATCACGCGTTTCCACGAAGCGCGCCGAATGCGCGACTGCCATGGCGTCGAGCGCGGAGCGGCTGTCCGCCAGACGGTTGAGGTCGGCTTCCAGTGCCCGGCGCAGGATGTCGCGCCCTTCGGCCAGCTTCTCGACCTGACCTGCCACCATCCCGTCGATGGCGCTCCGGCTGTCGGAAAGCCTGGAAAGGTCGGCCTCGAGCGCCCGAGACAGGGCCGCCCGGCCAGCTTCGAGCGACCTTTCATGTTCTTCGGCGATCGTTGCAATGCGGCTGTCGAGCTCCTGCCTCGTATCGGCGATCCGAAGGAGGTCTGTTTCGACGGCGCGCGCGAGTTCTGCGCGCCCTTCCGCAAGTCCACCAGCATGGCGAGCCAGCATGGAGTCAATTGCGGCGCGGCTTTCCGCCAGCTTGGCCAGATCGGCCTCGAGTGCCTGCGCCAGCGAATCCCGGCCCTCGGCGAGCTTGCCCACTTGCGCGACCACCAATCCGTCGATCGCAGTGCGCTCTCCCGCGAGCTGCACCAGATCGTCTTCCAACGCGCGGGAAAGGGCTGCGCGGCTCTCGCCCAGGCGACGACTGTGCTCCGCGGAGATTGCAGCAAGGGCCGTGTCGAGTTCGGCGCGCGTGCTCGACAGCGCGTCGAGATCGTCGGCAAGCGTGCGCTGAAGGCCGGCACGGCCTTCTGCCAGGCGCTCGGCCTGCGCGGTCATCATATCATCGATGGCTGCGCGTTCGCCGGCAAGCTGATCGAGGTCGCTCTGCAATGCGCCCGACAGCTTCGCGCGGCTTTCGTCCAGGCGGCGCGTATGTTCCGCCGCGATGTCGGCAATCCGCGCATCGAGCGTGCCGCGCGTGTCGGCCAGAGCCCCGAGATCGTCGGCCAGCGCGCTTTGCAGGTCGGCGCGGGCTTCTGCCAGACGCTCGACCTGTGCCGCCATCATGTCGTCAATTGCTGCGCGGCTTTCTGCAAGCTTTCCGAGGTCGGCCTGCAAGGCAGTTGCCAGCCCCTCGCGGCCCTGTGCCACGACGCGCGCGTGTTCCGCCGAGATCGCGTTCATGCGAGCATCGAGGTCGGCGCGGCCCTCCGCGAGCGCGTGAAGATCAGCTTCGAGCGCACGGCGCAGGATGTTGCGGCCTTCTGCGAGCCTTTCCACCTGGCTTGCGACCATCCCGTCGATCGAGGAGCGGCTTTCGGAGAGTTTCGCGAGGTCGGCCTCCAACGAGCGCGCCAGCGTCTCCCGGCCCTCGGCTAGACGCTCCGCCTGATGGGAGATCAACCCGCTCAGTGTGTTGTCGATCTCGACGCGGCTTGCTTCGATCTTTCCGAGGTCGGCTTCCAGCGCGCGGCGGAGGATGTTGCGGCCTTCCGCCAGCTTCTCGACCTGTCCGGCAACGAGGCCGTCGATGGAGGAGCGGCTTTCCGCAAGCTTTTCGAGGTCCGCTTCGAGCGCCTTGCTGAGCAACTCGCGTCCGCTGGCAAGCCGGTCGGCCTGATCGGAAACCAGCGCGTTCAGGGAAGATGCGATCTCGCTTCGGGTGCCGTCGAGCTTCGCGAGATCGGCTTCCAGCGCGCGACGCAGGATGTCACGGCCTTCAGCCAGCTTCTCGACCTGCCCGGCAACGAGGCCGTCGATGGACGAGCGGCTTTCGGCAAGCTTGGCAAGGTCTGCTTCAAGCGCCTTGCTCAGAAGCTCGCGCCCGCCGGCGAGGCGGTCGGCCTGATCAGACACCAGCGCGTTGAGGCTGGCGGCAACGTCGTTGCGCGCCCCGTCGAGCTTCGCAATATCGGCGTCAAGCGCGCGGCGCAGGATGTCGCGGCCCTCCGCCAGCTTCTCGACCTGTCCGGCAACGAGCCCGTCGATAGAGGCGCGGCTTTCCGCGAGCTTGGCGAGATCGGCGTCAAGCGCACGGGCGAGCAGACTGCGGCCTTCTGCAAGCCGGCCGACATGGGAGGCAACCAGCTCATCGATCTGGGCGCGCGTGTGAGCAAGCTTCTGGAGGTCCTCGTTGAGCGCGTGAGCAAGGTCCGAGCGACCGCTTTCGAGCCGCTGCAGCTGGTCCGACACGGCAGCGTCGATGCCTCCGCGCACCTCGGCGAGGCGGCTCAAATCGTCGTCGAGCGCACGGGCGAGCGCAGTGCGGCCTTCGGCAAGCCGGAGCACCTGCACGCCCACGGCGTCTTCAAGGCTCGCGCGGCTTTGCTCGAACCGGGTGAGCTCGTCGCTGAACGCAGAAACCATGCCATCGCGGCTTTCGCCGAGCAGCCTTGCGTGGTCCCGCACGACGGCGTCGACCGTCGCGCGTGTTTCGGCGAGCTTGGCGAGGTCGCTGTCGAGCGTCCGGGCAAGAACGTCCCGTCCATCGGCCAGTCGCTGAGCGAAGGCCGCTCCGCGCTCCTCGAAGGCACGAGAATGATCGGCGAACACGCTGTCCACCGCGCTGCGCGCTTCGGCGACCTTGTTCAGATCGGCTTCCAGCACGCCAGCGAGTTCGTTGCGGTTCTGGGTCAGGCGCTGGGCGAAATGCTCTGCGCGAGCTTCGATCTCACGGAAATGATCGGCAAGGGTGTCATCGATCTGGGCTCGTGTGTCGGCGAGGCGCGCGACATCGGCGTCCAGCGACCGGGCGAAGGTTGCGCGGCCCTCTGAAAGGATGCGCGTGAGTGCTGCGCCCTGTTCTTCCACGAGGCGCGATTGTGCGATTACAGCGCCGTTGACGTCTTCGCGAGCGGCGGCGAGAGCAGCGAGGTCGGTTTGGAGCGCGCTGCTGATGCCGGCCCGGCCGGCTTCCAGCTTGTCGATGAAGTCGCTGCGCACACCTTCGAGCAGGCTGGAATGGTCTGACACGAGCGCCGCCATCTCGGCGCGCGCATCTGCGAGCTTGCGGACATCGTCGTCCAGAACCCGCGACAGTTCTGCGCGGCCTTCCGTGAATTGCTCCACGAGGTCGGCGCGCTGTGCGTCTATCGCCTCAGAAATCCCGCCTACAAGCCCGGCAAGATCGCGCCCGATGCTTGTTCTGCTCTCGGCCACCGCGGCAGACAGCGCGGCGCGCCCCTCGGTGAAGGCGCCCGCGATCTCGCGGGCACGCTCCACGAGCGTTTCGTTGATCTGGCGGGCGCGCGTGTCGAGCGCCAGATTGAGGCGCTCGCTGCCTTGATCCAGCGCTTCCGCGCGATTGCGGAACTCCGACAGTAGCGTTTCACCGCGTCGCTCAAGGGTCTGTTCGAGATCGGCCAGCCTTGTGTCGAACTGTTCGTTGAGGGAGGTCGCCGCTTCCCGCGCCGCGGAAAGCATGTTGTTCGCGCGCTCGTCGATGACGGCCGAGAGGGCCGTGGCCGCGCCGGTTGTGCCGGATTCGAGCGAAGCAATCCGGTCATCCAGAAGGCCGGCAAACTCTTCTCCCGAGCGGGCGATGCGCTCGCCCACCGCGTCGAGCCGCATGTCGATCGTTTCGGCGATGCTTGAGCCGCTCTGGTTCAAGCGCTCGATCAGGCCATCGCCCGAGCCGGTGATCACCGCCGTCAGCTTGGCGGAGGCCTTGGAGATGTTGGCACCGATGATCTCACTGGCCGCGCCGAGCTCGTCCTTCAATGTCTCATGAGCACCGGAAATGGAGGCGCGGACCCGCTCGGCGTGGCTGACCACCGCCTCACGCTCGCTGCCGAGCCCATCCACCAGCGCGCGGATTCGCTGCTCGTTTTCCGCATAGGAGCGTTCGAGCTGGTTGATCTCCGTGTGCACGAGCGTCTCGATCTCGACGGCGCGCGCAAGCGTGCGCTCGATGCCTTCGCCCATGGCTGCAACCTCGCGGCGCACGGCCTGGCTGACCGAAAGAACGCGATCCTGCGCGTTCGCATCTGGCTCCGAGATGCGGAACGCGGCCTCCGCCATGGTGAGCGCGGCAAGGCGCATCTCCTGCGCGCGCCGCACCAGCACGGCGAATGCCCAGAACAGCAGAACAGGGAAGATGATCGCCATGCCGATCGGCAGCAGAGCCGGGCGAGCAAGGACGTCGTCGACCGAGGCAACGGACCAGATGCTCGCGCCCAGCGCGCGATCGGCAAGCACGAGACCGCCCACGATCCAGGCGAGCGACAGCAGGGCGACGGCCCAGTAAATGGCGGAAGACGGCTTGCGGCTCTCCGCTCTGGCCGGCATCGCACGGCGGAGATCGTCGTTGGCCGGCGAATGGCCGGCGGGTTGAAGCGGCGTCAGCGGCTCGGCCGCACGCGGCTCCGCCAGCGGCTTCGTGCCGGCAGAATTGTTGGCGGCGCTGCGTGGCGCGGGCGTCTCCCTCGGAGGAACGGCCTTAGGCGGAGTAGCCTGGGGCTGAGCCGGGGCGGGGCGCCCGCGACCTTCGCGGGCAAGCTCATCGGCGGCCTGCGAGATCTGCGCTTCCAGATCCGCCATCGAGTCCGTCATGTCGAGGTCGCCGGCAGCTCCGCCCGACAGGTTGATGTCGAGCGCTTCCTCAAGCTCCCGGGAAACGTCGCCGCCTGCGGTTCTGGAACCCGTTGGATTTCGAGCCATGTCGCCGTTACCCTGTACTCGTGACGCGACGGACCGCGGAAAAGACGACCGCGAAACCGCGCGAAAGGCCACTCATGCACTGCCTCTCAAAATAGAGGCACCCGAAAGCGATGGAAACACGGAAAGCGCACGATGGGTAAAAGTTTAAACATAAAGTTAACGGCGCACGCGCAGCTTGCCTGAACGGCATCTCTCTCGGCAGCCGGCATAGCACCCCCGCATTAAGCCTGCCTCCACGTGACGATGCGAGTTTGACGGGTTCCGGAAAGAAAGGATTCAAGGATTGAGCGAGAGGGTGTCGTCAGAGTTGGAGCTCGACCTGTCTCATCTCGGCCGGCAGGTGATGGGCGATGCCGCACTGGAGGAAGAGGTGCTGTCGCTGTTCTGCCGCCAGCATGCGGCTTTCAAGCTGGTGTTCGCGTCGGTCGATGACGAGGTCCGTCGCGACATGGCTCACCGGCTGAAAGGAAGCGCCCGAGCGATCGGCGCCTTTGCGCTTGCTGCGGCCGCCGAAATCATTGAGACGGCACCTCGCGACGATCAGGCGCTCGAAACGCTCGAGAAACGGCTGCAGCGTGCACTCGCGTTGATCGATCGGCGTATCCACTTTCTTCACGGGAACGCGCCGTCGCCTGGCACCGACGGTTGACTTGCCCGCTTCGACGGTTATCTGCGGCCTGTTCCATCCTGCGAGAGCGCCATGACCGCCCTTTCCATCATCGCCTTTGACGGCACGCGCTTCGACGTGGATGCGGAGAACGGCTCGACGGTGATGGAGAACGCGATCCGCAACGCGGTACCCGGCATCGAGGCGGAGTGCGGCGGCGCCTGCGCCTGCGCGACCTGCCACGTCTATGTGGACGAGGACTGGACCGCGGTGGTGGGAGAACCCGAGGCAATGGAGGAGGACATGCTCGATTTCGCCTATGACGTGCGGCCGAACTCGCGATTGTCTTGCCAGATCAAGGTTCGCCCCGAGCTCGACGGCCTGATCGTTCGGGTTCCCGAGCGGCAGAGCTGATCGCGCGGGCGGCACGCTTCAATCGGAAGGATCGACCATGGCCGACGGCACCGAAACCGACATCCTCATCATCGGCGCCGGGCCGGTCGGCCTCTTCGCCGTGTTCGAGCTGGGCCTGTTCGACATGAAGTGCCACCTGGTCGACATCCTCGACAAGCCAGGCGGACAATGCGCCGAGTTATATCCCGAAAAGCCGATCTACGACATTCCGGCCTGGCCTTCGATTTCCGGGCAGGAACTCGTCGATCGGCTGATGGAGCAGATCGCACCGTTCAACCCCGGTTTCACCTTCAACCGCATGATCTCCGGCTTGGAGAAGCGCGAGGACGGCCGCTTCGCCGTGACCACCGACGAGAACGAGACCATCCTTGCCAAGGTCGTGGTGATTGCAGCCGGCGGCGGCTCGTTCCAGCCCAAGCGCCCCCCGATCCCCGGCATCGAGCAGTATGAGAGCGCCAGCGTCTTTTACTCTGTCCGTTGCATGGAGGAGTTTCGCGACCAGGATGTGGTGATCGTCGGAGGCGGCGACTCGGCGCTGGACTGGACGCTGAACCTTCAGCCGATCGCCCGCAGCCTGACCTTGGTGCACCGCCGGCCCGAGTTCCGTGCCGCGCCCGACAGCGTCAACAAGATGTTCGCGCTTCAGGAGATGAAGAAGCTCGAGTTCCAGGTCGGCCAGGTGACCGGTCTCAACGGGGAGGGTGATCAGCTCCGTGCGGCGACAGTGAAGGGGCCGAACGGCGAAGTTGAGGTGCCCTGCACAAGGCTGCTGCCCTTCTTCGGGCTGACCATGAAGCTCGGGCCGATCGCCGATTGGGGGCTGAACCTGCACGAGAACCTGATCCCCGTGGATACGGAGAAGTTCGAGACATCCGTGCCGGGCATCTTCGCCATCGGCGACATCAATACCTATCCCGGCAAGCTGAAGCTGATCCTGTCCGGCTTCCATGAGGCGGCGCTGATGGCGCAGGCGGCCAAACGCATCGTCAGCCCCGGCGAGCGCGTCGTGTTCCAATACACCACGTCCTCCACAAGCCTGCAGAAGAAGCTCGGAGTCGCCTGACCTTTATTTCCTGACGCGCGCGGTCTCCATGCGCTCCAGCCTGTAGGCGAGCAGGCGAAGGATGCGGCTTTCGAAGTTCTTTCCTTCCACGCGGTCGAAGCGCGCCTGTTCGGCATCGTGGAGGGCGAGGACGCGGGTCGTCACGTCCTGCGCCTTTGCGGCAGCCGCCTTGCAATCGCTGAACGTGCCGAGCTTCCGCAACGCTGCTTCCAGTTCAGCCGCATGGTTCTTGGCGATCACGACATGGCTTTCCTCGTGCCGCTTGATGTCGGCGGAAAGCGTGTTCCAGATGAGGCGCGTGCCCTGATCCGCCTTGCGGGGCGCGCGCCAGCGCGGAAGCGTCATCTTGGCGCCTACCTTGACGTTAGCTCCGGCGATGCGGCACGATCCGGCCGACTGGGCGTAGCTGATCCTGGAGGTGAACTCCATCGTGGTCGCGCCCGGATGCCGGCTTCCGGTGCTTTGCACATGCGGACCCTTTCGGGCGAGCTCCCCCTCGATCTCCGAAAGCGTCGCACCGCCGACGGAAAAGTAGCTGTAGGTCTTGGAAAGCGTCGCCGCTTCCGCCGGCATTGCCGCGAGCACGAGGGCGCCGGCGGCGAGAAGGTGATTGCGCATGTTGCCTCCTGCATCACCTTGGTCTAGTGCCCGGCGACGATCAACGCCAACGCGCAGCTCGCGCCACGGTTTCGGGCAGGTGTCCCCAGAAAGCATGGCCACTCGCCGCTGGCAGCTCGCGCATGGCCGGCATCTCGATCTTGGAGATGCGTCCGTCATCATGGGCGTCCTCAACGTCACGCCCGACAGCTTTTCTGATGGCGGGCTGTTCGTGTCCGTTTCTGCGGCGCTTGAGCAGGCGCGCAGGATGGAGGGCCAGGGCGCAGCCATCATCGATGTGGGTGGCGAGTCCACGCGGCCGGGCGCCGAGCCGATCTCTGCCGGAGAGGAGCAAAGGCGGGTGCTGCCCGTAATCAAGGGGCTGGCGCGCGAAGGCGTCCTCATCTCCGTCGATACCTACCGCGAAGAAACGGCACAGCGCGCGGTGGAAGCGGGCGCGCATATTGTGAACGATGTGTGGGGACTTCAACGCGACCCTGCGATCGCACAACTTGCGGCGGAAAGCGGGGCAGGGCTCGTTGTGATGCATACCGGGCGCGGTCGCGAGAAGCTGACGGATCCGATCGCGGACCAGTTCCAATTTCTCCAACGCTCGCTGGCGATCGCCGATGACGCAGGTGTGCAGCGAGAGCAGATCGTGCTCGATCCCGGCTTCGGCTTTGCAAAGGAAACCGCCGATGAGAATGTCGCGCTCATGGCGCGGCTGGAGGAACTCTGCGGCTTGGGGATGCCCTTGATGGTCGGCGTCTCGCGAAAACGCTTTCTGGGAACACTGACCGGACGCGAAGCTGCGGCGCGCGATGTGGCGACCGCCGCCGCGAACGCATTGCTTCGCCTGAGGGGTGCAACGATCTTCCGTGTGCATGATGTCGCGTCCAGCCGCGACGCCCTCGCGATTGCCGATGCGGTTCTCGCGCAAGGAAGGGCGTGACAAAGGATGGCGAGCGTTGTGATCCGCCTGAAGAACTGCGCCTTCTTTGCTCGTCACGGCGTGCTTGAGGCGGAAGCCGTGCTCGGGCAGCGCTTCTTCGTTGATGCCGAACTGACCGTGGATGCCGGTGGCGCGCTCGAAAGCGACGAGGTGGCAGACACGCTCCACTACGGGGACGCCTATCAGCGGGTCGCGTCGGTGGTGACCACCCGGCGCTTCAACCTCATCGAGGCGCTAGCCTATGCCATCGGCACGGATCTGATGACGCATTTTCCTCGCATCACGGCGGCCGCCATCACCGTGCGCAAGCCGGCGGTGCCGATCGACGGCATCCTCGATCATGCCGAGGTGACGGTGATCCTGCCTTGACGGAAAGCGTCGTTTTCCTGAGCCTGGGGGGCAATCTTGGCGACCCGCGCGGAGCGATGGCAACAGCCCTGCAGGCGATCGACGCTGATCCGCAGTCTTCCGTCATCCGTGTTTCGTCGCTTTACCGTACGCCGCCCTGGGGCAAGATCGACCAGCCCGACTTCCTCAATGCCGCCGCGGAAATCCGCACCATCCGGGAACCCCGCGACTTCCTTCAGCTCTGTCTTCAAACGGAACGCGAGCTGAAGCGCGTGCGCGCGGAGCGGTGGGGGCCGCGCGCCATCGACATCGACATTCTCCTCTTTAACGATTTCATCGTGAAGGAAGAGGGGCTTGAGATCCCCCATCCGCGCATCGCGGAGCGCGCATTCGTTCTCGTGCCGCTGGCCGAGATTGCGCCGGACATCAAGATTGCGGACATCACCGCGCGCGCGGCGTTGAAGATGATCGACGTGAGCGGCATCGAGAGGCTGCCGGGCGCGGTTGATTGGTGGCGGACCTCGACCTAGGCCGCCGGCTCGTTGCGCGGCAATGTCGCGGCGTCGCCCTCGTTCATTACGCGACCCTTTCTGCGAGGCGGGGTGAGCGGGGTGGGCACGGGCATGTTGCCCTTCATGAAGCCGCGACCGGCCTGGATGCCGCCGACGATCTGCGCCTCAAGCCGCTCCAGATCTCTTTGCCGAACGTCTTCCACCGTTTCGGTCGCTTCTTCCTCCGACAGGCCCAGCGTGTGCAGCGTCGCCCGGCCAAGTTGAAGCGCCGACTCGAAGGTTTCTCGGATCTGAAATTCGACGCCTTCCGCGATAAGCTGGATGGACGCTGCGCGGTCATAAGCGCGTGCCAGGACCGGCACCAGAGGGAACTCCACCCTGAGCGTTTCCGCCATGCGGATCGCGGCTTCCGGCTTGTCCACGCAGATCAGCACAGCCCGCGAATGGGCCGCGCCGGCCGCGTGGAGGATATCAAGCCGCGTGCCGTCGCCGTAATAGACCTTGAAGCCGAACTGGGCGGCGGACTGGATCATCTCCACATCATTGTCGATGATCGTGACATCAACGCCGCGCAGCAGAAGCGGCTGGCTGACGATCTGGCCGAAGCGTCCGAAGCCGATCACCAGAACGCTGTTCTGCTGCCCGTCCACGACCTCTACGCCATCAAGCGCCTGCGCAGGTTCGGGTAACAGCCGGTTGATCGCGAGCACCAGCAGGGGCGTGAGCGCCATGGAGAGGATGACGGTCGCCGTCATCACGGCGTTGGTTTCAGCGTCGAAGAGGCGGGCGGCGCTTGCGGCGGCAAACAGCACAAAGGCGAACTCGCCGCCCTGCGCCAGAAAGCCCGCTCGCTTGGCCGCATCCCGAAATGGCGCTCCGACCACGCGCGCAACGCCGAAAATGCCGGCCGCTTTGATGCCTGTGTAGCCGAGAACCGCGGCCACGATCAGCGGCCATTGGCGCGCGATGACGCCCAGATCGAGCGACATGCCGACGCCGAGAAAGAAGAGGCCGAGAAGGATGCCGCGAAACGGCTCGATGTCGGCTTCGAGCTGGTGGCGGAAGGTTGATTCCGAAAGAAGCACGCCGGCCAGGAATGCGCCCATCGCCATCGACAGTCCGCCAAGCTGCATCGCCAAAGCGGCGCCGAGGACCACAAGGAGCGCCGCTGCCGTCATCACCTCGCGCGCGTGCGCCGCAGCCAGCAGGCGGAAGAACGGGTTGAGCAGCCAGACGCCAGCTGCCACGAGAAGTCCGAGCGAGCCGAGCGCCACCGCAACGGACGTCCAGCGCTCGCCGACGGACACCGTCTCGCCAGCGCCGAGGAAGGCGACGATCGCCAGCAGCGGCACGATCGCCAGATCTTCCAGGAGCAGGATCGAGACGATCCGCTGGCCCTCTGGGCTCGATGTCTCGCCGCGTTCATCCAGCAGCTGCATGACGATGGCGGTGGAGGAAAGCGTGAAGCCCATGCCGGACACGAAGGCGGTCGCGGCCGTATAGCCTGCGACCATGCCGAGTGCGGTGAGAAGAAGGCTGCAGACCACCACTTGCGCAACGCCGAGGCCGAAAATCTGGCGCCGCAGGCTCCACAGCCGCGACGGCTGCATTTCGAGCCCGATGATGAACAGGAACATCACGACGCCGAGTTCGGCGACATGGATGATTGACTGCGGATCGGTGAAAAGACGAAGCCCGAACGGACCGATGACGAGGCCGGCAGCGAGATAGCCGAGAACAGAGCCGAGGCCGAGCCGCTTGAACAGGGGCACGGCGATGACGCCGGCGGCCAACAGTGCCACCACCTGAACGAGATCGCTGCTTCCGCCCGCCTCGACCGCCATCCGCCGCCCTCATGCTTGATGAGAAAAGGACTAGGGAAACGTGCGGCTCAACGCAATGCGCGCGGGAAGGTGTCGTGCGCGGGGAGCTGACCCTAGGGCTGGATCGAGCCGACGGTGGTGGCATCCACGCGCTTGAGGCTCATGCCGATCACCGGCACGAGATCATCCTCCACCCGCACCGAGACGGTTACGGTCATGGTGTTCTCGTCGGCCATCTTGGCGAGCATCGCGCCCTTGAGCTGGTTGCGGTTGATGCCGAGCACCATCTTGCGGCCGTCCACGACATTGCCGGACACGATGTCGAGACCCTTGCCGGCCGCGCCATCCTGAAAAGTGCCGCGATAGCCGGAGCGGCCTTTGCGCTCCACCGTGGCCGTCATCTTCTGGTTGAACACGCCCACCCGGCATCCGCCGTCCAGCGTCACGCCGAGGGTTTTTGCCGGGGTCGATCCGGTGAAGTTGCAGACGAATTTCGTGCCCTTGTATTTGCCGGCCACGATCTCGCCGGGCCCCGTCCAGCCGCCCAAAACGCTTTCAAAGAAAGCTGCATCGCCATCGGCGGCCGTGGACGGACCGACCGAGGCGAGAACCGGAAGGAGGGCCAGGAGGAGGGCGGATTTCATGACTCAAGACCTTGGCGGCGAATGGTGAGGCGTCGGTCGACCATCGCCAATCAAGGTTAATGCTTTGTCACGAAGGCGAGCCTTCACCTCGCTCTTTCGCCGCGAAGCGCGCGAGGACGGCAACGAAATCCTTCATCCCCGGACGCGGCAGAGCCGTGAAAGGAAGAGGGCGGGCGGCTTCCATCGCGGCAACGCCGATGCGCGCCGTCATCATGCCGTTAATGACGCCCTCGCCGAGCTTGGCGGAAAGGCGTGCAGCAAGGCCGTGACCGACAAGCTGCTGCACGACGCTGTCGCCCGCGGCGATCGATCCGGTGACGGCAAGATGGGTCAGCGTGCTTCTCGCGAGGCGGAAGAAGCCGAGCGTGCCGGGACGACCGCCATAAAGCTCAGCCAGCCTGCGGACGAGACGTCCCGCCTCGAACAGCACATAGGCCACGTCGAACACGGCTCGCGGGCTGACGGCGGTCACCAGCGAGACCCGTTTCGCGGCGTCGAGCACGAGCGTCTTGGCGCGGGCGTCAAGCGAACCGAGCAGCTCGATCTCGCCCAAGCGGAGGAGGGCTGCGCCGTCGATGACATCGTTTCGCAGCTCACCCAGCGCCTTCCGGCCGGCGGCGGTCTCAGGCTTGCCGGCAAGCAGTGCCTCGACCTCCGCCAGAAGCGTTCGAGCCGCGCCTGCATCGTCGCGCGCGATCGCCGCACTCGCCCTTCCACGCATCGCCTCCACAGAGGCCAGCCGGCGAAGCGCAAACAGTTCACGGCCGAGGATGACCGCAACCGCAACCACCACAAGCACCGCGGCGCCCGCTCCGACCCATCCCAGCCATTCGGCGCGCGAGAAGAGCTCCCGAATCAGCGCATCCGCCCAAAGCCCAAAGGCCAGCGAGACCAGTGTGCCCAGGGCGGTCGCGAACACCGCGGGAAGAACCGAGCGGTGGGACCGTGCACGCGGCAGCGCGGGCGGCGCAAGCGCGAGCTCCGGCTCGTCGAACACGTCGATTGCCGAAGGCGTGACGATCGCTTCGGCGCTTGCAACGGCGCGGGGCTCGCGAAATGCGGCTTCGCTCTCCCGTTCGGGCTGATCCAGGCGGAAGGATGCGGGGCGGCGACCGGTCTCGCTCATGCCAGACGGTCTCCGAGCAGGAACTGTAAGGCGCGATCCAGCCGGATATGCGGCAGCGAGAGGGTCAGGCCGTCCGCGTTCTTTTCCAACCTGGGCGGGCGAAATCGTACGAACCGAATGGGGGAAGGTGCTTCAGTTTTCGATTCAAGCGCTTCAAAAACCGAGTCTGGATTCTTCGGCAAGTCACCGGGAAATATGGCGGTTTCGGTGTTTCCGTCAAAGGCCTCGCCATTGATGGTTTCGCCCTCAAGCGGCGTGCCGATGATGACGGGTAGCGTGTCCAGACCTTGGCGCGCCGTTCCTTCCCGAGTCGCGCGAACGGCGGCCATGGCAACGACATCGACGTCGGCGCCCGTCAGCGCCGCACGCTCGGCGGCGCGGCGAACAAGTCTGCGAACGATCGCCTGGAGGCGGTCATGGCTTTCGTGATGAAGGTGATCGGCCTTGGTGGCCGCGATCAGGATGCGGTCGATCCGGCGTGAGAACAAGTCCCCCAGCAGCGAGCCGCGGCCTGGTCGGAAGCAACTCAGGATTTCGGTGAGCGCCCGTTCGAGATCGGCCAACGCTGCCGGGCCGGCGTTGAGTGCAGCCATCGCGTCCACCATCACGATCTGACGGTCGAGCCGGGCAATGTGCTCGCGGAAGAAGGGTTTTACTACGACGCTCTTATAGGCCTCGTAGCGCCGCTCCATCATCGCGTGGAGCGACCCGCTCGGCGGCGCGCCATCGGTCAGGATGAGCGGCGAGAAGGTGAGGGCCGGCGAGCCTTCGAGGTCGCCGGGCATCAGGAAGCGCCCGGGTGGAAGCGTGGAAAGCGCGCGCTGATCCGCCTTGCAGGCGCGAAGATAGGCAGCGAAGCTTTCGGCCAAAGCGCGCGCCTGCATCTCGTCTGCCGGGGCAGATGGATCGGCAAGCGTTGCCAGCGCATTCCACTCCGCAGCAAGATCGGCGCGCACGGGCAGCCGCGCCAGGTCAAGCGCCTCGCGCGAGAATTCGCGAAAGCTCTTGTTGAGCAGAGGCAGGTCGAGCAGCCATTCGCCGGGGTAGTCCACGATGTCGAGGGAGAGCTTGCCCGCCCCGAACATGCGGCTCCATGCGGAGGCCGATTCATACTCGATCGTCAGCCGAAGCTCGGAAATCGCGCGGGTCGATTCGGGCCAGATGCGGCGATCCACCAGCGCGGCGATGTGGTCCTCAACCTGGAACCGGGGCACGGCCTTGTCGGGCTGCTCCTCGAGGTAAGCCTTCGCGAGGCGGCCGGACTTCAAGGCCTCGAAAAGCGGCAGTCGGCCGCCATGAAGAAGATTATGCACAAGGGCAGAGATGAACACCGTCTTGCCCGCGCGGGAAAGGCCCGTCACCCCGAGCCGGAGCGTCGGCGAGAACATCTCGCCGGCGCGGCCCGCGAGCGTGTCCAGCGCAATCAGGGCCTCGTCGGCGAAGCTGGTTGTGGCGGCCAAGTGCGATGCTGCTCCCGATGGTTCGTCGCGAGATATAGGTGCATGCACCAGGCTTTGGTATGTCAGTCCCGTTTCGGGACGATCACGGCATGCAGAAATCCCGTATGCGGCTCGATCCTGCTCAGCGGGGCGTCGAACGACAGCACTGCGAGCGTCGAGGTCGGAAAGTCCCGTGCCAGCGCTTCGACAGCAGCGGCTTCCCCGTCGCGTGTCAGAAGCATGGCGGTTTCTGCGATAGCGGGATTGTGGCCGATCACGAGCAGGGACTGGGCGCTCTGCGCCTTTATTTCGCGCAGGTAGCCGTTTGCGTCGGCATCGAACAGCGTCGTGGAGAAGGTTGCGCGCTCATCCAGCTCCGCAAGATCGAGGGTGGCAAGCGTTTCGCGGGTTCTGGCTGCGGCGGAACAAAGCACCCGCGACGGCGGAGCGAGCTCTGCGCGGAAGCGCAGCCCGACCTGCCGCGCGTCTTCACGGCCGGATTCTTCCAGCGGACGATCGAAGTCGCGCATCCCCGGTGACGCCTTCGCGGCCTTTGCGTGACGCAAAAGAAACAGGGTTGTCATGTTGGATCCTCCTTCTCGTGATCGCGGCGCCTGTCCCGCGCCGGGCTGCCTCCCTCTTCGCTGCGCCGGCAACAGCAGGAGCGAAGAAAGAACTGGCCTGACATTTGCGTGACCCGTCCCGGCCGACTGCTTGTGCATGGCAGCGCGCTTGAGTATATGGCGCGAAAAGCGGCCAGTGGGGGACTGAAGTCATGGGTGAAGCCGTTGACGCCGTGTATGTTCCAACCGATGACGAGCCGTTCATGAACGAACGGCAGAAGTCTTATTTCCGGGCCAAGCTGCAGGACTGGAAGCAGGACATTCTCCGCGAGGCGCGCGAGACGCTGGAGATCCTCCAGCAGGAAAACGCCAACCATCCCGATCTGGCGGATCGCGCCTCGTCCGAGACGGACCGTGCGATCGAACTGCGCGCCCGCGATCGCCAGCGCAAGCTGATCTCCAAGATCGACTCCGCGTTGAGCCGTATCGAGGACGGGACATATGGCTATTGCGAGGAAACCGGCGATCCGATCGCGCTCAAACGCCTTGCGGCCCGTCCCATCGCGACACTTTCCATCGAAGCGCAGGAACGTCACGAGCGCCGCGAGAAGGTGTATCGCGACGAGTAGGACGTGACTTTCTCTGCGGCGGTCAGCTGTAGAGAAAATCGTACCGGCTTAGGTAATGCGTCTTCGTCGCTACCGTTTCTGACTGGACAGCTCGCCAAGCAGCCTCGTCATCTCGTCGTCGAGTGACAAAGGACGCTGGGTGGCCGCGGGGGCAGGCTCGTCCATGTCGAGATCGAGCTCGTTCAGCAGGGCATCGTCGAAATCATCATCCAAGACGTCCGGCCTGCTTGCCTGAGGTGCCTGCGGCTGCGGGGGGCGTGATGCTGCCCGCGGCGCTTCGACCTGTTGCGCGAAGGCGGGGTTGGGCTCCGCTCTTCTCGGGTCGGCCGAACGGATCGCATCCTGCCGCGGGTCGATCGCGCGGCTTGCCGGCATCACATTGCGATCGCTGGCTGGACGCACCTCCTCACGGCGCGGCGCCTGATTCTGCGGTCCGTTTGCCCTGACCGGGTGTGCTTGCGGCTGCGGCGGACGAGGGATCATGACGGGCGGGCGGGGATCGGGGATTGGCGGCACGCTCGGCGGCGCGAGTTCCGGCTCGCGCATTGCTGCTGGTTCGCTGCGCGCGGGCTGAGGTCGGGGTGCTTCAACTCGTGGCATCTCGGCCCTTGGCATCTCGGCACGCCGTGGATCGACTCGCGCCGGCTCGGCTCGCTCGGGGACATGATCCTCGCCGGATGTTTCCATCGCCAGTTCCCGCGCTTCCGGGCGGCGCGGTGCGATCGTACGGATGTTCTGCTCGACGACGACGTCGGACGGTCCGCCGATCAGCAACAGATGCTCCACATCGTCACGTCGCACGAGAATCAGCCGGCGATGACTGTCCACCGCGGTCGCGTCCATCACTGAAAGGCGCGTCTTGCGGTTCCGCCCCCCGGCGACAAAGGTGCCCGAATTCAAGCCGCGCACTAGCCTGACGATGGCGAGAATCACCAAGAGCACGAGAAGGGCGCCAAGCGTCCAGAAGATCGCGTTCACATATTCCGGACCCACCAGGTCCGACAGCCACTCAGGCATCCCCACCTCGTCCCGAAACATCTGCCCCTCTCGACACTAGACTGTCCGGGTTCCGGCCTGCAACTGCGTTCGTGCTTGCGATCCAGGCATCGTTTGTGACGACGTAGCGTGAGCTTGCTCTTGTCGGCGGCGGGGGCGATGTGATTCAAGCCTCGCAACATCTTCATGCCGTAACGTGGCGGTTGAGCAGCGCTTTCGATCGTTCCCTGTTCGATCCGGCCCTGTTCGATCCGGCCTTGTTCGATCCGGCGGAATTCGAGGAACCATGGCCCCCCAGCCGCGCAACGACTTTTATCCTGCCCCGATGGTGGATCGCGGCACCTCGCCGGGCATCGTGGCGCGGCTGATCGTGTTCTTCGTCGTGCTCACGGGATCGGCCGTGATCTTCGCCATCTTCCGCGAGCGCCTCGGAGACCCCTTCCTGCTCGGCATGCTGGGCGTGCTGGCCATGATCGGCGTGGGCTACCTTTTCGCGACCGCGATCGGCTTTGTTCGCATTGCGCCGCGCTCGACCGGCGATGAGCTTTCCAAGGCTTTTGTCGATTCGATGCCTCAGGGTCTCCTGGTCACTGATGCCAAGAGCCGGGTGATCTATGCCAACCGCGCTTATGCCGAAATGACCGGCGCGTCCGCTGCGGCTGATCTCCGCACGGTTGAGTCGCTGCTGTCAGACGATCCTGCCGCTGCGCCGACGATCGATCGTCTGGCGACCGGTTTGAAGGACGGGATCAATGGCGACGGCGAGTTCCGGCTGACGCAGGCGATCCGCCCCGGCTCGACACCCGGCGCGCGGTGGTATCGCCTGCGTGCCGGACGCTTCAAGGCTCCGGGCCAGCGTCAGCCGCTTTCGGCGTGGCAACTCGCCGACATCTCGCGCGAGCGGGCGGAGCAGGAGCGCTTCTTTCTCGATTTGCAGAAGGCGATCGATCATCTCGACCATGCGCCTGCGGGCTTCTTCGCCGCCGATGGCGACGACCGCATCACCTATGTGAATGCAACGCTGGCCGGCTGGCTCAGCATCGACCTTGCCAGCTTCACCCCGGGCTCGCTCAGCTTGCGCGAGATCGTGGCGGGAGACGGAATGGCGCTGGTGCATTCGGTCAAGGCCGATCCTGGCACCACGCGCAATGCAGTGATCGACCTCGACCTGGCGACCAGCAGCGGCAAGGCGCTGCCTGTGCGCTTCATGCACCGAGCCTCCGCGGGCCGCGACGGCGCGCCGGGACCGAGCCGTACCATCGTGCTCAACCGCGCGCAGGGAGAAGATGCGTCCAGCGCGTTGCGGGCGGCGGAAATCCGCTTCACGCGCTTCTTCAACTCGACGCCGATGGCGATCGCAGGTGTGGATCAGGCCGGGCGTATCCTGCGCACCAACGCGCCGTTCCTTTCGCTGTTTGCGAGCGTCGTGGACCGCGATGCGGTGGACCGCCATGTGCGGCTGGACACGGTGATCGATGAGCGCGACCGCCCCGCGCTCGCAGCGGCGCTCGAGAAGGCGCAGGCGCGACAGGCCGACATCTCGCCGATCGATACGCGTGTGCCCGGCGAAGGCGGCGAGCGGCATATGCGCTTCTATGTGAACGCCGTCGCCGACGGCACCGACGCCGATGGCGCCGAGGAGGCGGCGATCGTTTATGCCGTTGAAACCACTGAGCAGAAGGCGCTTGAAGCGCAGATGGCGCAAAGCCAGAAGATGCAGGCGGTTGGCCAGCTTGCCGGCGGCATCGCGCATGACTTCAACAATGTGCTGACGGCCATCATCATGTCGTCGGACCTTCTGCTCACCAACCAGCGTCCGTCCGATCCGTCCTTCCCAGACATTATGAACATCAAGCAGAATGCCAACCGCGCCGCCTCGCTGGTGCGCCAGCTGCTTGCCTTCTCACGCCGGCAAACCTTGCGTCCGGAGGTGCTCAATCTTGTGGACGTGCTCGCGGACGTTCGCATGCTGCTCGCCCGCCTTGTGGGCACGGAGGTGAGGCTCAAGATCGAGCATGGGCGCGATCTTTGGCCGGTGCGCGCCGATCTCGGGCAATTCGAGCAGGTCGTGGTGAACCTCGCGGTCAATGCGCGCGATGCGATGCCGGGGGGTGGCGACCTTTCCATCCGGACGCGCAATGTTTCGGCTTCGGAAGCCCAGGCCTTCGCCTATCGTGAGCTGACGCCCGGCGACTATGTGCTGGTGGAGGTGACGGATAGCGGCACCGGCATTCCGGCCGATGTGAAGGCGCAGATTTTCGAGCCGTTCTTCACCACCAAGGAAATCGGCAAAGGCACGGGCCTCGGGCTTTCCATGGTCTATGGCATCGTCAAGCAGACGGGAGGTTTCATCTTCTGCGAGTCCGAGCCGGGGAAGGGCGCCTCCTTCCTGATCTTCCTGCCGCGTCACGTGCCGGGCGCCGTCGCACCTGCCGCCGAGGCAGAAAGTGCTGTGGAGCCGCAGGCAGGTGTTCCGCCGGTGTCCAAACCGTCGCAAGCGAGCGGCGACCTGTCCGGTTCCGCGACGGTTCTGCTGGTGGAGGACGAGGACGCGGTCCGCATGGGGGGCATGCGCGCGTTGACCTCCAAGGGCTACCGTGTGCTCGAAGCCTCGTCCGGCGTGGAAGCGCTGGAGGTTTATCACGCGGAAGGCGGCAAAGTGGATATCGTCGTATCCGACGTGGTGATGCCGGAGATGGACGGGCCGACGCTCTTGGGCGAACTGCTCAAGCTTCAACCGGACGTCAAGTTCATCTTCGTGTCCGGCTATGCGGAGGATGCCTTCGCGCGCAACCTGCCGGCCGATGCCAAGTTCGGGTTCCTGCCCAAGCCGTTTTCGCTCAAGCAGCTCGCCACCGTGGTCAAGGACATGCTGGAGCGACCGGACTGAACCGGACGACCCAGTGAGGCGGCCAGCCTGGCGCAAGCAAGGGCATGGACAATAGCGCATCGGAGAAGACTGCCGGGAGCAGAAGGCCCCTTCAGATGCGTTTCGCCACCCCTGAGGATTACCAGAAGAAGCGTCTGACCGATCGAATGGAGATTGCCCGGGCGCTTGCCGTGTTCCGCGAGCATGGCTGCGACGAGAACGATTTGTTGAACGAGCTTCTCAAGCTGTTCTATGTGGATCTCGATGAATATAACGAGATCTCGCGCGCGGCCTGAGCCGTCGCTCGTCCCGGCTTATGGCAGGGGAGCCGACATTCCGGCTCCCGTCGAGATCGCAGGGCTCGCTTTCGCCGCGGCTCACCAGCTTCCGGTATTTTCCATGGATGCCCAAGGCTCGGCCTTTTCCAGCGCTTCGCCCTTTTGAAGAAGCTCGATCGAGATGTTGTCGGGTGAGCGGACGAAAGCCATGCGGCCATCGCGCGGCGGGCGATTGATCGTGACGCCTTGATCCATCAGGCGCTGGCAGGTCACGTAGATATCGTCCACCTCATAGGCGAGATGGCCGAAATTGCGCCCGCCGGGATAATCCTCCGAGTCCCAGTTGTAGGTCAGCTCGACCAGCGGCGCGCTTTCGGTGACGCCGCGATGCTCGTCCTCGGGGGCAGCAAGAAAGATCAGCGTGTACTTGCCTTCCCGGTTTTCGAAACGTCGCACCTCCTTGAGGCCCAGCTTGCTGCAGTAAAAGTCGAGCGACTGGTCGATGTCGGTGACGCGGACCATGGTGTGGAGATAGCGCATAAGGAGCCTCGCTCTGGGGATTGCGCGGCATATACCGCGCTAAATACCGCTGGCAACCGCGTCGGGGGCGCGCTCCACATGGCCGGCCTGCCACAAGTGTTTAAAAATGCTTGAGGCGGCTCTTGCCTCGCAGCAAAAACGCAAGGCAATCTCCTTCGAGAATCAGTGTTCAGCGTGCGGTCGGGAAGGGTTCATCGGATGGGGGAAAAGGGCTCTTTCATCCAGGCTGACGAAGCGGCGGGGGATGCGGCGCGACGGGGCATCGAGGCCGATGCAGACCTGACCGAGATTGCCGGCACGATCAAATGGTTCGACATGGCCAAGGGATATGGCTTCATCCTTCCGGACCAGAGCGTCGGCGGAGACATACTCCTTCATGTGACCTGCCTGCGCCGCGACGGGCATCAGACTGCGCTGGAGGGCGCCCGCGTCGTCTGCCTCGTCAAGCAGGGCGAGCGGGGATTGCAGGCGTTCCGGGTCCTTTCGATGGACGCGTCTTCCGCTGTTCATCCTTCCGATCTTCAGCCGCGCACCCATGTGTCCGTCACTCCCGAGAGCGGCCTCGAACGCGCGCTCGTGAAGTGGTTCAACCGGACCAAGGGCTTCGGTTTCCTGACGCGCGGCGAGGGCACGGAAGACATCTTCATCCATATGGAAACGCTGCGCCGCTTCGGCATCGCCGAGCTTCGCCCCGGCCAGGTGGTGCTCGTCCGGTTCGGGCACGGCGACAAGGGCCTTATGGCCGCCGAAATTCATCCCGATATCGGCACCCTGCCGTCATCGCACTGAGCCGGGCGTCTCGGCCGGCCGGCAGCAGGTTCGCCAGGGGTTTTCGTTTATGCTTCTTTCCGTCAGACTCATTTCAAGCTTGGGCGCCGTGGCTCTTGTCGCGGCGGTCGATCTGTTCGGCAGCCAAAGCCTAGCCGAACAGGCAGCGATGATGCTGCCGACCGACCCCGCCCCGCTCGTCGCCGTCACGGATGAGGGCGATCGCAACTTCTCCATCGAAATCGCGGATGATGCGGCGGAACGCTCGGCCGGGCTGATGTTTCGGGAAACCATGCCGGAGGACCACGGCATGCTGTTCGTGATGGACAACACGGATCAGGTCGGCTTCTGGATGCAGAACACGCCCATGCCGCTCGACCTGCTGTTCATCGGGCCCGAGGGCAAGGTGAAGCGCATCATGCGGGGCGAGCCGATGTCGGAGGCTGTGATCTCTCCAGGTGAGCCCGTCCGCTTCGTGCTGGAGCTCAAGGCTGGAACGGCAAAGCGTGTCGGCATCGAGAGCGGCGACATCGTTCGTCATCCCGTGATCACAGCCGTCGGCAATTCGGGCTGAGGGCCTGTGCCCGAGTTGAAGCCGCAGTTCTTCACCCACGAAGGGTTCGATCTCTCCTTTATCGACACCGGTCCCGAAGGGGCGGGTGAGAGCGTTCTGCTGGTCCACGGCTTCGCCTCGAGTTTTCGCGTCAATTGGGTGGCGCCGAGTTGGACGACGACCCTTGCGGATGCGGGCTACCGGGTAGTGGCCTTCGATCATCGCGGGCATGGCTCTTCGACCAGGAGCCTCGATGCTTCGGTTTACGCGCCCGAGCGAATGGCAGCGGATGCCGTCGCGCTGCTTGACCATCTCGATATTCCGCGCGCGCACTTCATGGGCTACTCGATGGGCGCGCGGGTCTGCGCCTTTGCAGCGCTTGCCGCGCCGGCACGTGCGGCAACGCTCGTGCTCGGCGGTCTCGGCATCGGCCTCGTGGAAGGCGTGGGCGACTGGGATCCGATCGCCGAAGCCCTGCTTGCTCCCGATGCATCCGCTCTGCCGCCAGGACGGCCCAAAACGTTCCGGACCTTTGCAGATCAGACACGCAGCGACCGGCAGGCGCTCGCCGCCTGCATCTCGACCTCGCGCACCCTGCTTTCCGTCGAAGATGTCGCGCGCATCAGCCAGCCGACGCTGATCGCGGTTGGAACGCGCGACGACATTGCCGGCTCCCCGCAGGCACTGGCGGCACTAATGCCCGATGCCGAAACGCTTTCCATCGAGAACCGCGACCACATGCTTGCGGTCGGCGACCGCGCCTTCAAGGCGCGCGTGCTCGACTTCCTGCGGTCCCACCCGATCGGCGACTGACGGATCACTTCTTCTGCGATCGCCTTGAACCGGTGCCTGTTCATTCCAATTGAACGGGCGGTGAAGCAAATACCATTCACCAGTGTCGTGCCATCTGCTAAGCGGCACGGACGCGTTGATGGAGTATCCCGGGATGAGCACAGCGAGCGCCGTTCGTGGCAGGCTGCACGAGATCGATCCGATCTGGGACGCTGTTCGCGCCGAAGCCGCGGAAGCCGTCGCGCGTGATCCGCTGCTCGCGGCTTTTCTTTATTCCACCGTGCTGAACCACGACTCGCTCGAAGATGCCGTCATCCACCGGCTCGCCGAACGGCTCGCCCACCAGGACCTCGGCGCGGACCTGATCCGGCAAACCTTTGTTGCGATGATGCGCGACCAGCCGGAATGGACGCAGTGGGTGCGCGTCGACATCCAGGCCTATTACGATCGCGACCCGGCTTGCGACCGGTTCCTGATGCCGGTGCTCTACTTCAAGGGCTTCCATGCCATCCAGACGCATCGGCTCGCGCATTGGCTGTGGCACAGGAACAGACGTGACTTCGCGCTTTACCTGCAAAGCCGCTCGTCCTCCGTGTTCCAGACCGACATTCATCCGGCCTCGCGGCTGGGCAAAGGCATCTTCATCGATCACGCCACCGGGCTCGTGGTCGGCCAGACGGCGCTGATCGAGGATAATGTCTCGATCCTGCACGGCGTGACTTTGGGCGGCACGGGCAAGGCGGGCGGCGACCGGCATCCGAAGATCCGCTACGGCGTGCTGATCGGCGCGGGCGCAAAAATCCTCGGCAATATCGAGATCGGTCATTGCTCGAAGATCGCGGCCGGCTCCGTCGTGCTTGCTCCCGTGCCCAACAACAAGACAGTTGCCGGCGTGCCTGCCCGGGTGGTGGGCGAAAGCGGCTGCGACCAGCCGGCGCGCGCGATGGACCAGCATCTGCCCTCGCAGGCGATGGACCAGGTTCTGTCTTTCGATATCTGACAGGCGGTCGGTGTTCGATCGCTTACGGAGCGTCCGCCGGCAGGGCGGGCTTCCAGCCTTTACAGGTCGGGCAGCCCGTGCCAAACGCCGAGCCCGAGCCAAGGAGAAGCGGTTTGAAGCCCGACGAGATCAAGAAGCTGGACGCCTATTTCAAGCGTGCCTTCGGCAATCCGCGCCTGCAGGTGAAGGCACGTCCCCGCAAGGAAGACTCGGCGGAAGTGTATATGGGCGACGAGTTTCTCGGCATCGTCTTCAAGGACGAGGATGACGGCGACTATAATTTCTCGATGGCGATCCTCGATATCGACCTCGCCTGATCGCTTTCAGCCTCCAACCTTCGTCCTCACCATCGCCGCCGCCTGAGCGCTGATCGCGCCATCGAGCCTCGACCAGTCTCCGAGAAGTTCTCGCGGGAAGCGATAGGTGAGGCTCAATCCCTTTCCTATGCTGATGTCGCGTTCGCACGGCGCGAGCGACTCCTCCGCGTTTGCTCCCGTTAGACAGCGGGCGACGAACAACTCTCCGCCGTTTTCCGCTACCGCGAGGACCTCGTCGCTGTAGCCGCTCTGTGCCTTGAAGGCGTGCAGGCTGATGCCGGCCGGGCCGAGTTGCCCCTTCGGCTCGATGAGCCTGCGGTAAACGAGGTCGAGGCGGCCGCTCATGTCGCGCGACATCATCCGCGGCTCGAAGCTCAGGAACACGATGTTGCGCTGGCCTCCGGCATGGTTGAAGTCGTTCCGCGCCTCAGCCGTGTAGCCCTCCATGTCCGGCCAGCGGAGGTAAAGGTCGAGCCGTGAGGCCAAGTCATCGCGTCGCGCGCGTGCGTTCCGGATCATGTTGGCCGGCGCGGTGACCACGTCATCGCCGATTGCGACCGCGTGGAGCGTGCGATCTTCCGTGTTGCCGGCCATGGCGATGGTGTGCCCCACCCAACGCCCACCGGCGCTCAGCGCCGCGCAGGCGAGAGCCATGGCGCCAAATACATAGAGCGCGCGCCGGGTGAAGGCCGGGCGAAGAACCAGGAATTCCGGCTCGCCGGCAATGGTCTGGCTCATGATGCTCGGTCCTTCTTTATTCCCGAAATGACACAGCCAGAGCGGCACGACACTTGCTGATCATCCACGAAGACGTTGCGTCTTTCGTGGTTAACGGAGGGTAAAGCATGTCGCCTGTGGAATTTTTCGCGCTGGCCTTCCTGATCGGCCTCGTGCCGGCGGGCTTGTCAGCCACGCTTCTTGAGCTCGCGACGGGTCGCGTGGTCTGTTTCGCCGAACCTTTCGCCTCGCGGAACAACCTCCGCAAGACATTCGCGGTGATGGTGCTCGCGGGTCCGTTCATGCTCGGGAACGACGCGCTGGCCGCGTGGCGAGATCATTCTATCTCGAAGCTGGCGCTCGGCGCGTGCGGCGCTGCCGCCGGCATGTGGGTTCTGGCGGAGGGACTCCTGTTCGTGGCTCTTGCGGCGGAACTCGGCGCGCTTCTAGTCTGAGCGTGCAGCCCCACAGGAGGACGCATGCCGCTCTTTTCACTCGATGGAACTCACCCGGTCTTCGATCCGCAATCTGCCTGGGTCGCGCCCGGCGCCGCGCTGGTCGGCAAGGTGCGGCTCGGCAACGAGGTCAGCATCTGGTTCGGTGCGGCGCTGCGAGGCGACAATGAATGGATCACGATCGGCGACCGGACCAATGTGCAGGAACATTCGGTGATGCACACCGATATGGGATTTCCGCTGGACGTCGGAGAGGGTTGCACGGTCGGTCACCGCGCGATGCTGCATGGCTGCACCATCGGTGCGAACAGCTTGATCGGCATGGGCGCCATCGTCCTGAACGGCGCTGTGATCGGCGAGGAGAGCCTTGTGGGGGCAGGGGCGCTGGTGACGGAAGGCAAGAGCTTTCCACCGCGGTCACTGATCGTCGGGTCTCCCGCCAGGGCGGTCCGCACACTGGACGATGCGGCTGTAACGCGCCTACGCGCCTCGGCACTCCATTACGTCGAGAATGCACGGCGCTTTCGGGCGGGCTTGATCGAGATGGATCGAAGCTGAGAAAAGCGAGGAGCCGGTCCGGGGACGCGGACCGGCTCCTCTACCCGGTCTTTCGGGGATGGGGGCTCGACCGGGTATTGGCGATGCTGCTGGTTTGTTGCAGCGTCTCGCTCAGCGGACGCTGCCGACGGCCGTCGCGCGGCCGTCCGTGATCGAAACCCAGGCGCTGGCGGAACGTTCCGACTGGCGCTTGAGGTAGGTGTAGTCGGTTTCCGACCAACGCAGAACGCGCGCTTGCAGATTGTCCAGGATGAAGTCGCCGCGATCGGTGCGCACGGTCAGCACGGCATGCCCCTCGCCGTTCCCCTGGCGCACCACTGTGATGAGCACGCTTGAGGCCGGAAACCCCTGGCGAATCAGCTCGCGCTGCTTTTCCAGCACATAGTCCTCGCAGTCGCCGACTCCGTCGGGGAACGACCAGACTTCTTCGCGGCCCCAGATCTGCATGTCCGTTTCGGGCAGGATGCTGGCGTTGACGAAATTGTTGACCTCGACCATCGCTGCCCACCGTGCTCTCGTGAGCTGCACTGGCGCAACGCGATTGCTTTTCACTGCGCATTCGGCGGGATGCGTCTGGCAGAATTCCCAGTGCCCGATCGGCTGGGTCGCACGCCCACCCGTCGGCATCGTGTCGCTGGCGGCCTCTGCCGCGCCCGCCCAGGAGAGCAGCGCTCCCGCCAGGATCATCCTCAAGCCGCCCCGAACAGCCATTCTTCTTGTCCCCTGTTTGGAGACATAGTGGCAGGAACGGATTGATTCCGCGCCAAAACCGAGGCGCGATATTGATTAGAATTTGAGTATACCTGAGATCAACGAAGAATAAGCAATCTAGACTGGAATGATAAAATTGCGCGTGTCTTCGTTGAAGGCTTGTTAAGCGTGGTCACCGTTCGCGATGCAAAAACGAAAATCGGCCGCACTGCGGCCGATGCGACTTCCTCGAATGGTCGACCGGGGTCAGGCGTGTACGAGCGGACCGTTGAAGGTCGTATCCAGCGTTTCCTGCCGCTGAAGCGTGGCGAATTCGATGGCGACGCCTTCTTCAAAGTGACGCACGATGCGGCCGCGCATATTCCCGAGCACCACCTCGACGTCGATGGCAGGCTTGACATCAATCTCGATCGCGGCCCCCGAAAGAGAAAGGTCGATGATCCGGCAACGATATTGGCGGCCATCCGTGAGTTGAAGCACGGTGAGGGGGTTGCGCGGCGCGACGCGCTCATGGCGCCGGTCTTCTGGCAAATCGAGTTCGTGCCGGTTCGCCAGCCAGGTGAGCTGGGCGGCCAGCTTCTCCTTCTTGCGATCGGAGGCGATCACCGTCAGCGCGAAGCCGTCGTCCAGACGGCGCGTGAGAACGCCTTCGATACGGCCGATGTGATCGAAATAGGCGATCACGCGCTCACCGGGTTCACCGACGCGCTCGCAGCGGATGGCGACGCTGCCGGGCGACATGTCGACCACTTGGCAGGGATGCTCCGTGCGATCCTCGAGCATGTAACGACCGTAGATTTTCACAGGCACGCGCTGAAACGTCCGCCGCTCGAAGCGAGCGGTAGCGTAATCTGTCGCCGCTGAGCTCATGCCGGCCTCAATCATTGCAAATCGCGCCGGAAAGCCGGAGCGTCTCGCTTTGAACTCTAAGGACGATCCGTTAACGCGTTCTTAGTTTCAGGCCCCTTCGGCTCTCCGTGCCCCGGCTGTTTCGCGCCCTCCGTCGAGCACGAGCAGGTGGCGGACGCGCTTGCCCGCGGGATGAGACAGGTCGAGCGATGCTTCGTCTGGAACGAGCGGAGGAGCGGACATACCCGGACGGTCGCGGAGGAAAACCTGTTCGCGATCGGGATCGATCACCCGGACGGCATCCACATGGGATGAAACGATCGGATCCGCGCCGAGCCAGTAGGGCTTTTCCACCGCGACCGCGATCCCCAGACAACGCTGCGTTTCCGCGCCGCCTTCCAGCGGCAGCAGAACAAGCTCGAACGGGATCTTGCGGCCCTTCTCGCTTTCGCCCTGATAATCGACGGCAACGACGGTTTGCGAGACGAAGGTGTTCTGCGTCAGCCGCGCGATCATCCGCTGGTCGCGCGCGCGCCAAAGCGAGGGAAAGGAGAAGCCCTTCAGCTCGCGGCCATGAATCGCGCAGAGGCGCGTGCCTGCAAGGCGGAAAACGGCCTCGCCGCGGCCGTCTCGTTCCAAGATGAAGGTGTCGGACAGGAGCTTGCGGATATCGCCGGGCTCCACTTCCGCTCGGCGAGGGGCAGGGCGCCCGTTGCGGAGACTGTTCCAGTATCGGAAAAGGGCAATCGATCCTTCCTGTTTCATGACGGCATTGCCTCGCCTGGCGCTGGAGTTGTGCCATCGTCGAACAAATCGCTGCCCGGCGACGACCTTCATGCTCCTTTACGCAGGATCGATGCCAGCACCCCTGAATCACATTTTTCGACGCCTCGCTGTTAAGGTTAACAAAGAGTTAGCATTGTCGCTGGCGGCTTTCCGTGCGAAGCATTGTTCACTTCAAACGAGGGCGGCGGGTTTGTCGCCTTTGTTCTCCAGCAAGGCAGCATTTCGGCCAAGGGGGCTCGGCCAGCCGTTCAAGGGAAACCTTGAACGGCTTTTCTTTTGCTTCTAACTGCGCTGAACCGAAAGCCGCCAGGGCCACGCTCAGCTTCAGGCAAGTAGTTGAAAAACCTGATGTTCCGCCATAGGAGCGAAGCATGTCCGGGAACGAAGACCAGCCGTCAGGCGGAAACAACCCGGACGATGTTGTTCGGCGGCGAAGCTCTGTTCCACATCATCCTCGGCAGGCAGAAGCCGGCCGTGGAGAGGCAAGGGAGCGCGCCTTCAACATTCCGCCGGTGGTTCTGGCCACGATCGCGGTCTGCGTGGGCGTGCATCTTCTGCGGAGCGAAATCCTTAACGCGAATGCGGACTTCGCGCTGCTTCTTCGCACGGCGTTCATCCCGTTTCTTTACTCCGGAGACGTTGAATTCGACCTGTTTTCGGTCACCGCTCCGGTCACCTACTCGCTGCTGCATGGCGACTTTATTCACCTCGGCATCAACATGGTCTGGCTGGCGGCGTTCGGATCGCCGCTTGCCAACCGCATCGGCTGGGGTCGCTTCATCCTGTTCTGGATTGCGACCTCTGTTGCCTCGGCTGCGCTGTTCTACGCCTTCAACCCGCTGATGGAAACGCCGCTGGTAGGAGCCTCCGGGGCAATCTCCGGCATGATGGGCGCAGCCGCGCGGTTCGGCTTCCAGATTGATCGCAGCCGCGTGCCTCCCGGCTTTTCCGGCCCCGCACTGTCTGTTGCCCAAGCTCTGCAGTCGACCAATGTGCTCGTGTTTCTCGCGGCCTGGCTCGCGATCAACCTGCTGACCGGCCTGCTTGGCGGCGGGCCGGGGGTGGAGGGCCAGATCGCGTGGGAGGCGCATCTCGGCGGCTTCCTCGTCGGCTTCTTCGCCTTGACGCCGTTTCTGGCCGGCCGCCATCCATCCGCTTGAAATGTGGGGCCCGCGCGGGCACCATGTTCCCCGTGCCGCGTGATGGTCATCGACCCGAAAGCACGCCTGGCAGGAGGAACGCGGATGACGGTGAGGTCCATTCTCGAGGCCAAGGGAAGCGCGGTGGTGACACTGGGCCCTAATGAGACGCTCGGTGAGGCGGTTCGCCTTCTTGCGGAACATCGTATCGGCGCGCTGGTGGTCACCAACGGCGACAGCCGCATCATCGGCATCCTGTCAGAACGGGACATCGTGCGTTGCCTGGCGCGGGATGGGGCGGGCGCTCTCCATGGGTCCGTGCGCGCCGCGATGACGCCGAAGGTGAACATCTGCAACGAGAACCATTCGGTGCACGAGGTCATGGAGATCATGACGCGCGGCCGCTTCCGGCATCTGCCAGTGGAACGAGACGGCCAGCTTTGCGGGATCGTGTCGATCGGCGACGTGGTCAAGCGCCGGATCGACGACGCGGAACGCGAGGCGGAAGAGATCAAGCAATATATCGCAACGGCATGAGGTTCGGTCGCGGACTTGCCGGATGCGGGCGATTGCACTAGCCAACACCCGGCTTTTGAATTGCTCAGAGTTCCTTTCGCATGTCCCTTGTCGATACACGTACGCCCGATCCCAAGCGCTTCATTCCGGGCGCAACCGGTGACTGGGAGATCATCATCGGCCTGGAGGTGCACGCGCAGGTCACTTCCGAGGCAAAGCTGTTCTCGGGCGCTTCCACCGGCTTCGGCGCCGAGCCGAACGCGCATGTGAGCCTGGTCGATGCAGCCATGCCGGGCATGCTGCCCGTGATCAACGAGGAATGCGTGCGGCAGGCGATCCGCACCGGGCTCGGCCTGAAGGCGCAGATCAACCATCGCTCGGTGTTCGACCGGAAGAACTATTTCTATCCCGATCTGCCGCAGGGCTATCAGATCTCGCAATACAAGCAGCCGATCGTGGGCGAGGGGACGGTTTCCGTCTCCGTCGGACCAGACCGCGAGGGCCGGTTCGAGGAAATCGAGGTCGGCATCGAGCGCCTGCATCTCGAGCAGGACGCGGGCAAGTCGCTGCACGACCAGAGCCCGACCATGTCCTATGTCGACCTGAACCGCTCCGGCGTCGCACTGATGGAGATCGTGTCAAAGCCCGACATGCGCTCGGCCGACGAGGCCAAGGCCTATGTCACCAAGCTGCGGACCATCATGCGCTATCTCGGCACATGCGACGGCAACATGGATGAGGGCTCGCTGCGCGCGGATGTGAACGTGTCGGTGCGCCGTCCGGGTGGCGCGTTCGGCACGCGCTGCGAGATCAAGAACGTCAATTCGATCCGCTTCGTCGGCCAGGCCATCGAGTCGGAAGCGCGCCGCCAGATCGCGATCCTGGAGGATGGCGGTGCCATCGATCAGGAAACGCGCCTGTTCGATCCCGTTAAGGGCGAAACACGCTCGATGCGCTCGAAGGAAGAAGCGCATGACTACCGCTATTTTCCCGACCCCGACCTTTTACCGTTGGAGTTCGACCAGGCCTATGTGGATGCGCTCGCCTCCGGCCTCACCGAACTGCCGGACGACAAGCGCCGCAGGCTGATCGAAACGCTTGGCCTGTCGCCTTATGACGCCTCGGTGCTCGTTTCCGAAAAGGCCGTTGCCGATTACTTCGAGGAGGTCGCGAAGGGCCGCGACGGCAAGACGGCGGCGAACTGGGTCATCAATGATCTGCTCGGCGCGCTCAACCGCAACAATGGTGCGATCGAGTCGTCGCCCGTTTCTCCGCAGCAGCTTGGCGCCATTATCGACCTGATCCGGGAAGGCACGATCTCCGGCAAGATCGCCAAGGACGTGTTCGAGATCGTCTGGAACGAGGGCGGCGATCCAGGAGAGATCGTGGAGAAGCGCGGACTGCGCCAGGTGACCGATACCGGCGCGATCGAGACAGCCGTGGACGAGGTGATCGCCGCAAACCCGGAGAAGGCGGAGCAGGCTCGGGCCAAGCCGACGCTCGCCGGCTGGTTCGTCGGACAGGTGATGAAGGCGACGGGCGGCAAGGCCAATCCGCAAGCGGTCAACGCGCTGGTGAAGCAAAAGCTCGGCATCGAGGAGTGACGAACTGCCCGGGGCCGCCGGCTTGCGTCCCGCTTCGGGACGCGCGATAGGTTCGCCCGGCCTGCGGGATACGTGCGCCTGAGAGGATGCGATGAAGAAGTTCCTGCTGCAGTTCTTCACCTGGTGGCGCGGCCAGAACCTCAACACCCGGTTCCACACCTGGCGCTTCGGCACCCGGGTGGGCGAGGACGAGCGCGGCAATGTTTATTACGAAGGCGGGACGGATTCCGAGGGCCGCACGCGGCGCTGGGTCATTTACGCCGACTTCTCCGAAGCTTCAGAGATCCCGCCAGGCTGGCATGGCTGGATGCACCATCGCGTGGACACGCCGCCGACGCGCGAGGATTATCGCCCGCGCGACTGGCAGAAGCCGCATGTGCCGAATTTGACCGGCACCAACCAGGCCTACAGGCCCAGAGGTTCGCTCCTCGCGCAAGGCAAGCGCCCGATCGTTACGGGCGACTATGATGCCTGGACGCCGGGCGGCTAAGCGCGGCGCGCGCTGTTCTCGCCACATTGTTCGTTTAGCCGGAATCCAGACAGCGTCAGACTGCGATGGCGTGTGGATTCGAGGGAATGTTCTTGTTGAAGCGCCTGCCGATCTTTCGCCCTTGCGCGCTGGCGCTGCTTGTCGGCCTGATAGCCGGAACTGCCGTTGTTCGGGCGCAGGACGAGTCGGGAGACCTTCCGGAGATCGAACCCGACGAGCAGATCGAGACGGTGCCCGAGCAGCGGGAAGCGCCCGTCGCGCCGCAGCGCGTCGCCAATCCGGTTGCCGAGTTTACCGGTATCGACAAGATCACCGGCCGCATCAGCAATTTCGACGTCTACATCAATGAAACGGTGCAGTTCGGCGCGCTTCAGGTGACCCCGCGTGTGTGTTACTCGCGCCCGGATGCGGAGGAGCCGAAGACCGACTCTTTCGTGGAAGTCGATGAGATCACGCTGGACCGCAAGATCAGGCGCATCTTCACCGGATGGATGTTTGCTGAGAGCCCCGGCCTGAACGCTGTCGAGCACGCCGTCTATGATGTGTGGCTGAAAGAGTGCAAGCAGAAGTCCGACGTGCCTGCGCCCAACGCGAAGTCCTAGGTAACTCTACGGCTACGGCGCGAAGATCGCTTCGCCCTCGATCGCTTCCGCAAGCATCTTCTCGTAGCGGCGTCGCGGCACGTCCACAGCGCCGAAGCGCTTCAGGTGGTCGGTGGTGAACTGCGTGTCCAGCATTGCAAAGCCACGCGCCCGCAGCCGCTCGACAAGCTTGACGAGACAGACCTTGGAGGCATCCGTTTCGCGCGAGAACATGCTCTCGCCGAAAAAGGCTCGGCCGAGCGTCACGCCATAAAGGCCGCCGACCAGCCGTCCTTCGCGCCGCGCTTCCACCGTATGGGCGTGTCCGCAGGCGAAGAGGGCCGCATAGGCTTCCCGGATCGGCCCGTTGATCCATGTTGTGCGGCGTTCCACGCGCGACTCGGCGCAAGCCTCGATCACCGCATCGAAGTCCTGGTCGAAGCTGATGGCGAAGGGTCCGCGACGGATCGCCTTGGCGAGGCTCTTCGGCACGTGAAAGCCGTCGAGCGGAATCACGCCCCGCATCTCGGGGCGCACCCAGAACACCTCGTCGTCGTCCGCTGCTTCCGCCATGGGAAAGACGCCGGTCGCATAGGCGCGCAGCAGAAGCTCCGGTGGGATGCTGGAGCCCGGAGCGTGAGGCCGTGCCATTGAGAAGATGTCCTACTCGCCTTGGGCGAGGTGCTTTTCCAGCCAGTGGATGTCGTAGTCGCCATTGGCTATGTCGACATTTCCAACGAGGTCGCGGAAGAGCGGCAGGGTGGTCTTGATGCCGTCCACCACGAACTCGTCCAGCGCGCGCCGCAACCGCATCATGCATTCCACGCGGTTCCGCCCATGTACGATCAGCTTCCCGATCAGGCTGTCGTAATAGGGCGGGATCTTGTAGCCGGAATAAACGCCGGAATCGACACGGATGCCCAATCCTCCCGGCGTGTGGAAATGCGTGATCGTGCCGGGCGAGGGGGTAAAGGTTCGCGGGTCTTCGGCATTGATGCGGCACTCGATGGCGTGACCCTGGAAGCGGATGTCTTCTTGGCGCACCGAAAGGCCGCCGCCGGATGCGACGCGGATTTGCTCATGCACGAGGTCGATGCCGGTAATGGCTTCCGTCACCGGATGCTCCACCTGCAGGCGCGTGTTCATTTCGATGAAGTAGAACTCGCCGTCCTCATACAGGAACTCGATCGTGCCTGCGCCGGAATAGCCGAGATCGGCCACCGCCTTGGCCACGACGCCGCCGATGCGGTCGCGCTCGGAGGCATTCAATGCGGGCGACAAGGCTTCTTCCCAGACCTTCTGATGGCGGCGCTGGAGCGAGCAGTCGCGCTCGCCCAAGTGGATGCCCGCGCCTGCACCATCGCCAAACACCTGAAGCTCGATGTGGCGCGGCTTTTCCAGATACTTCTCGATATAGACGGCATCGTCGCCGAAGGCGGCACCTGCTTCCGAGCGCGCGGTATGCAGCGCTTCGGCTATGTCGGCCTCGGAGCGCGCCACCTTCATGCCGCGTCCGCCGCCGCCTGCCGATGCCTTCACAAGAACGGGATAGCCGATCTCGGCGGCAATCCGCTTGGCTTGGTATTCGTCCGTCACCGCGCCATCGGAGCCCGGTACCACAGGGATGCCGAGGCGCTTGGCCGTGCGCTTGGCCTCGATCTTGTCGCCCATGATGCGGATGTGGTCGCCGGTCGGCCCGATAAAGGTGATGTTGTGGGCGGCGAGGATGTCGGCGAATTTCGCGTTCTCGGAAAGAAAGCCGTAGCCGGGGTGAACCGCGTCCGCGCCCGTGATCTCGCAGGCCGCCACAATCTGATGGATGTTGAGGTAGCTGTCGCGCGCCGGCGGAGGGCCGATGCAGACGCTCTCGTCGGCCAGCCGCACATGCATCGCGTCCGCGTCGGCGGTTGAATGCACGACCACGGTGCTGATGCCGAGCTCCTTGGCAGCACGCAGCACGCGCAGGGCGATCTCGCCGCGATTGGCGATCAGGATCTTCTGGATGGAGGGCAAGCGCGCGTCCCTTATTCGATCACGACGAGAGGCTCGCCGAATTCCACCGGCTGCGAGTCCTCGAACAGGATTGCCGCGACCTTGCCCGCGCGAGGCGCAGGAATCTGGTTCATGGTCTTCATCGCCTCGATGATCAGAAGCGTCTGGCCTTCGCGCACGGTGTCGCCGACCTCGATGAAAGGCCGCGCGCCGGGCGCAGGCGAAGCGTAGGCGGTGCCGACCATGGGCGAGGGCACCGCATTGCGATTGTCGGGCGCGCTCGCTGGCGCCGACGGCGCGCCGGCCTGAGACGCGGGGGCGGAGGCGATTGGCGCCGCATATTGCAGCGGCGCTTGTGCGACCGCCTGGATCGGCGCGGGCTGCCTGAGAACCCGGATGCGCAACTCACCCTGCTCGACCTCGATCTCGGTGAGATTGGTGTCGTTGAGGATGTTGGCGAGGTCGCGGATCAGGGCCTGGTCTACGCCCGGCTTGTCGGTCGACATGATGAAGCCTTCTGTTGTTCTTGTTTCAGGACCGCGCGGCAAGCGCCTGGATCGCGAGTGTATAGCCCAGCGGCCCGAAACCGCAGATCACGCCCACAACGGCCGAAGAGGTCATCGTGTGATGGCGAAACGGCTCGCGCGTGTGGATGTTCGACAGATGAACCTCCGCCACGGGCAGCGGGGACACGGAACGGATCGCGTCATGCAGCGCGATCGACGTGTGCCCATAGGCGCCCGGATTGATGACGATGCCATGAGCCGTTTCCCCGGCTTCCTGGATCCAGTCCACCAGATGTCCTTCATGATTGGACTGGCGGAAGTCGATGTCGAGGCCGATCCGTGCTCCGGCCTCCCGGCAGTCATCTGCAATGGCGTCCAGCGTCTTGCCGCCATAGATGCCCGGCTCGCGCTTGCCGAGCATGTTCAGGTTGGGACCGTTCAAGACAAAGATGGGCTTCAAGCCGGCAAACCTCGTCGCGCGAACAGATGCGCGTCAAAGCCTCTATAAAGGGGCTGTTGCATGAGGTGAAGGGCCTGAACGCGCCGCTTTCGTCAGCACTCGGCGCCGCAGGCGCGCGCTGCCGCGATCTTCTCGTTCAACACGTCCACACCAAGGGCGCCATAAACCACCTCGTTGCCCACCACATAGGACGGCGTGCCGGTGACCGAAAGCTTGTTAGCGAGGTCGTAGGTCTTGTCAAAAGCAGCCGTAATGGCAGGGTTCTTCATCTCTTCGCGCAGCTTCGCTTCGTCAGCGCCGAGAGACAGCGCGATCTTGATCGCGGTCGCTTCGCCGGCTCGGCCGGGGCCGGCAAGAAGCTGCTGATGGAAGGCGCCATATTTCTCCGGCATCAACGTGCGGAAAGCCATGGAAACCACATGCGCCTTCTGCGAGTCGGGCCCGAGGATCGGGAACTCCTTCAAGACGAAGCGAAGGTCGGGATCTGCCTTGGTGAGAGCCTGCATGTCGGACAAAGCGTGGCGGCAGTAGCCGCAGTTGTAATCGTAAAACTCGACCACCGTGGTCTTGCCTTCAGGATTGCCGACAACGCCATCATAGGCGGCGTTGAATATCTCGGCCTTGGCATCCTTGATCGTGTCGAGATGGGCGAGCCGCTGCTCCTCCTTCTGCTTCTTGTCGAGCTCGGCCTGAACGTCGAGCAGAAGCTCGGGATTGGCCAGAAGATATTCACGCACGATTGTTTCGACCTGAGCGCGATCGAGACCTGCGGCTGGCGCGTCTTGGGCCAGGCTGGGGATAGCCACAAGGGCGGCGAAGCCAAGAGCCAGTGAACCGGCAGCCGCACGCGCGAGAAATGATGTTTTCATGTCGTCCCCCTCGGCCCGTTGAAAGCGGGCCATCATTTTACCTAGCGTCGCGCTCAGCCGTTCTTTTTCGGCTTGCGGAAGTTGATGATGTCCTGCGCGCGAAGCCAGCCAGGCGTGCCGCGCTTGAACTTGAGCTGAGCGCGGCCGGCGAAGATCTTCGCATCCTGATAGGCGCCACGATAGAAATGGCTGTCCGCCGTCGCAAGCTCGGCTTCGGGGACCTGGCCGAGCTGTCCATAGGCCTGCGCCAGAAGCTGATAGCCTGCAACATTCTCTGGGTCGCGATCGAGCGCCTTGTGAAGGGCAGTGACCGCCTTCTCAAGTGCCGCTGGCTTGCCGCTGGCGACAAGCGCCTGTGCGTAGCCGATCTGGAGGATGCTCGATCGTGCCGGATCGAGGCTCATCGCCTTCTGATAGCTCTCGGCCGCCTGTTCCGGCTTGTTCGCCTTCATCAAAATGTCGGCCCGCAACTCCTGGAAATACGGGTTCTTCGGATTACTCTTGATCAGCGCATCAACCTTGGGCAGGGCCGTGCGCGGGTCGCCGCGCAGGTAGTTGTTGAGCGCACCGGCATATTGCGCGGCCTGGCCGCCGGGCTCCTTGCGGAACATGCGGGCGGCTGTTCCCTGGCCCTGCGTGAAGGCCGCGATCTTCGCCCGCATCATGTCATGGCGCGCTTGAAGGGCGGGATCGTCCAGCTTGTCGAAATACTGGCTCTTATGGGCGAGGACTTCCAGGTTCTGGACGCGCTCGCGGGGCATCGGATGGCTTTGCTGATAGGGATCGACCCGTGCGCCAGACAAAGAAAGCGCGCTCTGGAACCGGTTGAACGTTTTCAGCATGCCCTTGGCCGACTGGCCGGTCTTCTCGAGATAGGTGATCGCCGAGCGGTCGGCCGTAATCTCTTCCGTCCGCTGATAGCTCAGCAGACCCCGCCGGGCGAACTCGCCGCCGCCCGCGATGATGCCTGCGCCCGCCTTGGACAGCTCTCCCGTTTTCGAGGCGGCGCCGGCTGCCACCGCGCCAGCGCCCAGCAGGCTCGCCACGATCGCCATGGTCTGCGCCCGCTCCAGCTGCTGGCGGAGGCGCTCCTGATGGCGGCCGGCAAGGTGACCCGCCTCGTGTGCGATTACCCCGATGATCTCGTTCGGCGTTTCCGCCTGCATCAGCGCGCCCGTGTTGATGAACATGCGGCGCCCGGCCACAAAGGCGTTGAAGCGGCTGTCATTCACCAGAATGATCTCGATATTGGCGCTGCCCAGCCCGGCGGCCTTGAAGATCGGCCGCGCATAATCGCGCACAAGCGCCTCGATCTCGGCATCGCGCACGATCGGCAGATTGTTCTGTGCCTGCGCAGGCAGGATGCCGCCAAGCGCCACGGTGAGCGACAGGCCTGCGGCGACGGCCAGCCGGCAGCTCAGGCGGGCGGTGGCTCGGAACGAAGCGGGCAGAAAAGGGGCAGCGCTCATATGCTTGTGGTCGCCACAGCATTCGGGCATTTCTGCGGCCGCGTGCCCCTCAAAGCAGGGGCTGGCATGCGATTGAACGAGGTGGTGCGTGATGCTGGTGTCGCGGCGCGGGACGGTCGAGCCCTTCCATGCGATGGATGTGCTGGCGGAAGCCAATCGCCTGCGCGCCTGCGGGCGGAGCATCGTGTCGATGGCAGTGGGCCAGCCCTCCGATCCCGCTCCCTCCGCCGTGCGGGAGGCCGCAGCGAAGGCGTTGGCGGAAGGGCGCGGCGCCTACACGGATGCTCTGGGCCTTTTCGAGCTCCGGCAGGCCATTGCCGACCACTACCGCGATCATTATGACCTCGACGTTCCGGCACAGCGGATCGTGGTGACAACGGGCTCGTCGGCCGGGTTCAACCTCGCTTTTCTTTCCATGTTCGATGCCGGCGACCGGGTGGCCATCGCGCGGCCCGGCTACCCGGCCTATCGCAACATCATGGGCGCGCTCGGTTTGGCGGTGGTCGAGATCGACTTGGCCGGAGCGCCTTTCCTCGACGCCTTCCATCTGCGCGCGGCTCATGCGGAGAAACCGCTGAAAGGCCTTCTTTTTGCCAGCCCGGCCAATCCCACCGGCGCGGCCTTGCCTCCTGATGCCCTGGAAGAACTGCTGGGCGAAGCGCGGCAGCTCGGAATTGCCGTGATCTCGGACGAAATCTATCACCGTCTGAACTATGCCGGCCCGGACACCAGCGCGCTGGCGTTCGGAAACGAAGCGGTGATCATCAACTCGTTCTCCAAGTATTATTGCATGACGGGGTGGCGCATCGGTTGGATGGTGGTTCCCGAAGCGTTGGTGCGTCCGATCGAGCGCATCGGCCAGAGCCTTTATATTTCGGCACCCGAACTTTCCCAGCGAGGTGCCCTTGGTGCTTTCGCAGCAACGGTTGAGCTTGATCTCGTCAGGACGCGCTATCTGACCAACCGGGCGCTGCTCGCCGAGCGGCTGCCAGCGCTCGGGCTTCCGCTTGCCGCGCCGATGGACGGCGCTTTCTACGCTTACTGCGATGTGTCGCGATGGACGAATGACAGCATGGATTTCGCTCGCCGCATGCTGGCCGAGGCAGGCGTCGCGGCGACACCGGGCATCGACTTCGATCCCGTGTCGGGCAGCCGCACCATGCGCTTCTCCTATGCCGGAAGCTCCGCCGAGATGACGGAGGCGCTTAACCGAATCGGCCGCTGGCTGGGTGCAGGCTGAGGCTTAAGGGATGAGTCCGGCAACGGTGAGAACTGTCGGTCTCGCCTAGGCTTTTGTCGCCCCAACATGAAGAAAGGCCGGGCAAGTTGCCCGGCCTTTCTTCATGGGTTAATTCAGAAGCCCTCGGGTCAGAAGAAGCTCTTGCGTTGCCACCAGCCGCCACGCTTGGGCTTTTCCTCTCCGCCGGCACTTTCAGCATCTGCGGACGACACGGTCGGCGCGGCCGACGGCGTCGAGTCCGCCTCTTGTTGACGACGGCGGTTCGAGCGCGGCCGGGCCGCTGGCGCCTCATCCGGTGTCGCGTCCGCTGAAGGGACGTCTGCAGCCTCTTCTTTCACTGCGGCGACTTCGGCAGGCGCGTCGTCGGCCGCGTGAGCAACCGCAGCGACGCCTTCCTCCTCATCCGTCGGGTCGCTGCCGGACGGCTGAGCCGCTTCGTCCAACGGTGCATGATCGTCGGCCGAATTCTCGGCGGGCTCTTCACTGCGGCTCATGTCAGCCGCCGTCGCGACGGCCTGAACGGCCGTGCCGGTGTCCTCGCCTGTGGCGCCCGCAGTGCCTGATGCAGACACCTCATCCTCCGAGCCGGCGGCTTCATCCCGGCGACTGCGGCGACCGCCGCGCTTGCCGCGCCGGCGCTTCTTGCTTTCCGCGTCGCCCGCTGCCTCAGCATCGACTTCCGCCGCTCCGGCAGACTCAGGTTCCTCACCATCGGCTCCCTCGCTGCCCACGTCGGCCGCTGCTTCCGCAGTGGCTGCGGCATCGGTCGAGACGCCATGCTCGCGCTCGCGTCCGCCACCACGGCGACGGCGGCGCTTGCGACGGCGACGATCGGCCGAGTCGCCGCTCTCATCCGCCTCCGCATCATCCCCGGCTGCCTGGGTTTCCTCGGCGTCGTCTCCAATGGAAACCGCGTCCTCTTCCTCGACCTCCACTTCCGGCTCCTCGGGAAGGGACGGAACTGCTGTTCGGGATGCCTCATCCGGCATGGACAAAGGCTTCTCCGCCACTGCGCCGCGCAGGATCACATAGTGCTGCGCGCCGACGGTCTCGTCGGCCTCCACCGTGATCGTGACACCGAAGCGACGCTCGAAATCGGAAAGCGTGCTGCGCTTGTGATTGAGAACGTAGAATGCTGTCTGCGCAGGCGTCCGCACCGTGATGTGGTGATGAGAATCCTTGAGAAGAAACTCCTCGATCGAACGCACGACGAGCAGCGCGACGGAGGAATCTGACCGCACATGGCCCGTGCCGCCGCAGTGCGGGCAGGGCTTCATGGTCGATTCGAGCATGCTCGTGCGGATGCGCTGCCGCGACATCTCGAGCAGTCCGAAATGCGAGATGCGGCCGACCTGAATGCGCGCGCGATCGTTCTTCAGGCAGTCCTTGATCTTCTTCTCGACCGCACGATTGTTGCGGTTCTCTTCCATGTCGATGAAGTCGATCACGATCAGGCCGGCGAGGTCGCGCAGGCGAAGCTGGCGGGCCACCTCCTCGGCGGCTTCCAGATTAGTCTGGAGCGCGGTGTCCTCGATCGAGTGCTCCCGCGTGGAGCGGCCTGAATTGACGTCGATCGAAACCAGCGCTTCGGTCTGGTTGATGACGATATAGCCGCCCGACTTCAGCGTGACCTGCGGCTGCAGCATGCGATCGAGCTGCGCTTCGATGCCGTTCTTGGCGAAGATCGGCGTCGGATCGCGGTAGGGCTGAACCACCTTCGCATGGCTCGGCATCAGCATCCGCATGAAGTCCTTGGCTTCGCGGTAGCCTTCCTCTCCCGCGACGAGAACCTCATCGATGTCCTTGTTGTAGAGGTCGCGAACCGAACGCTTGATGAGGCTGCCTTCCTCATAAACGAGGGCAGGGGCCGTCGATTGAAGGGTGAGTGTGCGAACCGTTTCCCACATCCGCATCAGATATTCGTAGTCGCGCTTGATCTCGACCTTGGTGCGGTTCTCGCCGGCCGTGCGCAGGATCACGCCCATGCCCTGCGGCACGTCGAGATCCTTCACCACGTCCTTCAGCCTCTTGCGGTCGGCCGCGTCGGTGATCTTGCGCGAGATGCCTCCGCCGCGTGCTGTGTTCGGCATCAGAACCGAGTAGCGGCCGGCGAGCGACAGATAGGTGGTCAGGGCTGCGCCCTTGTTGCCGCGCTCCTCCTTCACGACCTGAACGAGCAGGATCTGCCGGCGTTTGATGACTTCCTGGATCTTGTAATGGCGGCGCGGCGGCGCACGGCGGCGCTCCCGCACTTCTTCCAGCGCATCGCCTGCGCCGACCGATTCCACTTCGCCATCTTCGCTGGTTGCGTGAGGCACTTCCTCGACCTCGCCGCGCAACGCTTCAGGCGCCTCGGGGATCGGCTCGGACACGACCTCCGCATCGACCGTCATGGCCATTGACGAGGGGCCGCCGGGCGCATCGTCATCCGATGGCTCGGAACGCTCTTCGCCCAGCGCCGCATCGGCGTTGCTGGCAGCGGGAGGCTCGCGGTCGGAGTCCGCTTCCTCCCCGGGCTGATCCTCGCGCTCGGTGACCACGGCGGGCATCGGCTCGATACTGTCGCCCCCCTCGGAAACCGAATCGTCGCCTTCCTCGGCGCCATCATGCGCATCCGAATCGTTCTGATCGCCGGAATTTTCCTCGCCGGACGAGAACTCCTCGATCTCAACGAGCGAAGCGGGCTCGGCCTCACCGTCGCTCAACTCTTCGCCGGTATTGGCGCTCTGCGTGTCGCCTGCTTGCTTGCTGCGATCCTTGCCGCCGCGACGACGACGGCGACCGCGGCGTTCCTCGCCGTTTTCGCCCTCTTCGTCGTCTTCCGCCGCTTCATGGGCCTCGGCGTCCGCGCGAAGAAGCGCCTGCCGGTCGGCTACGGGGATCTGGTAGTAGTCCGGATGGATTTCAGAGAAGGCGAGGAAGCCGTGGCGGTTGCCGCCATATTCGATGAAAGCGGCCTGAAGCGAGGGTTCGACGCGCGTGACGCGCGCCAGATAGATGTTTCCCCGGAGTTGCTTCTTGTCCTGTGATTCGAAGTCGAATTCTTCGATGCGGCTACCGCGTGTGACGACGACCCGCGTTTCCTCCCGGTGGGAGGCGTCGATCAGCATTTTGTTGGGCATTATACCTTGTCTCCCCGGCAGCCGCACGCCACGCCGAGAGTGGCGCAAACTGCCGCCTCTCGCGTTCGGAAGATCGGGTGCCGGATGTTTGTTTGGCCGCCGGTGAACAGTCTGACACGCCGGAAAGGCAGCTCGGCGCAAAAACGCCAAGCCTGTCCATCTTTTCCGATTGCGCGCTCAGAACCATTGTTCGACCCGGGCGGGACCTCTTTGAATTACGGCCCGGAAACCGGACCAGCTAAGCAAAACCGAACCAGCCCTGAAAAGGCCGCTCCGGCGGCTTTTCCTCAGATGAAGGACTCCGCTTTCGGGAGCGCCATGAAGAAAAATCGTCGCGATCATCCAAGCCATCGCAGATGCGAGTGGAAATCGGGCGGCGCCCGGAGTTCTTCCTCCGTGTTCGGCGCAAAGCGGTTTCCCGGCGTGCAGATAATCGATTGATAGTCTTATGATTTGATAAGCTTGCGTGCAAGCCTCAATCAGACCGGCGCATCCTTTGTCCCGTTGGCCGCGGGGGCTGGGAAGGCTCCGTTAACCTCGTTCCTCTACCAATCGGCAAGATTTGGCCGCTGCCGCGTGATGGCACGGCAGCGCGGGACCATGATTGCAGAGAACAGCGTGATGGCTTCAAACTTTGCCTGGTGGTTGCATGGTCGCGCGCCGGTGATCACGGCGGCTTCTTTCCTCCGAGCAATCCTTGTGTTCGCGAGCGTGTTTCTCCTCACCCCCCTTGCACATGCTGCGGAAAACCAAGCGCGGGACTTTCGTCTTGTCGGAGACGCCACGCGCGCACGGATCGTGGTGGACTTCGACCAAGAACCGTCTTTCCTTTGGATGCTGCTTCGTGCCCCGCATCGGCTGGTGATCGACCTGCCGGGCGCCCGCTTCGCTTTCGATCCAGCCGATACGCGGGGAAAGGGGCTTGTGCGCAGTGTGCGCTATGGAAGCCTCGACGGTGAAGCATCTCGCCTTGTGATCGGTCTCGACGGACCGTTCGCGGTGGAAAAGATCGAGGTCGTCCGCCAGGAAGATGCGCACGGTTACCGCCTGACGGCCGAGTTGACGGCCGCAACGGAGGCGGAGTTCTCGCAGGCACTGGGCGATCAATCGCAGACCACGGCCTCGGTCAAGCCTGCACCACTTGCGCCGGCACCAGCCGCAAAGCGGTTCAAGGTGGTGATCGACCCCGGACATGGCGGCGTCGACGGCGGCGCGGAGGGCCTGAACGGAACGATCGAAAAGGAGATCACGCTCGCCTTCTCGCAGGAATTGAAGGCCGCCCTTTCCGGTTTCGAGGCGCTCGACGTGGTGATGACGCGCGATGGCGACAAGTTCCTTCGCCTGGACGAGCGGGTCGCGATTGCGCAGCGGGAGGGTGCGAGCCTGCTCATCTCCATCCATGCCGACACGATCCGTGTGCCCGGTATCCACGGCGCAACCGTTTATACCGTGTCGGACAAGGCGTCGGACCCGGAAGCCGAGGCGCTCGCCATCCGCGAAAATCTTTCCGACGCGCTGTCGGGGATCACGGTGGAGGAGGACAATCAGCAGGTGGCCGACATTCTGGTGGATCTCATCCGCCGGGAAACACACGGCCTCTCCATGCGGTTCGCGCGCTCGCTGGTGACGGAAATGACTGGTCAGGTCGGGCTGATCAAGAACCCGCACCGCTCCGCGGGCTTCAAGGTGCTGAAGGCGCCCGACGTGCCGTCGGTGCTGGTGGAACTGGGCTACCTTTCCAACGACAAGGACGAGGAGCGTTTGCGCGATCCCGCCTGGCGGGCAACGGCCATCGCGGCGATCACCACGGCCGTGTCGGAATTTGCAGGCGTGAAAACCGCCGCGACCGCCAAGGCCGATTGATCCGCCGTCGTTGCCGATCCGACACAATTGCCGGCTTCATCACTGATCGCCGCGCGAACGCCCTCGTCGCCGCATTTTCCCCACATCGGCGCGACATGGCACGCCAAAGCCATCCCGGCGGAGGAGGTACGCGCAAGCGTGCTTCTCCAGGATCAATCCGCGTGGCACTGGAGCAGGCATGATTCGTCTGATCGGCTATTTCTTCGGCATCGGCGTGATGCTCATGCTGCTCGTTGCGGGCGGCGTCGCTATCTATGTCGGCCATTTGACGAAGGAACTGCCAGACTATGAGGTGCTGGCGCGCTACGAGCCGCCGGTGACCACGCGCATCCACGCCTCGGACGGTGCGTTGATGGCGGAGTTCGCGCGCGAGCGGCGGCTGTTCCTGCCGATCCAGGCGGTGCCGGATCGCGTAAAGGCGGCGTTCCTTTCCGCCGAAGACAAGAATTTCTACACGCACCCCGGCGTCGACTTCCAAGGCATCGCGCGCGCTGCGCTGAATTACGTGACCGGCGGGCCGATGCAAGGCGGCTCGACCATCACGCAGCAGGTCGCCAAGAACTTCCTGCTCACCAACGAGCGCTCGTTCGAGCGCAAGGCCAAGGAAGCGATCCTGTCCTTCCGCATCGAGCAGGCTTATTCCAAGGACCGGATCCTCGAGCTTTACCTCAACGAGATCAATCTCGGCATGGGCGCCTATGGCATCGCCGGAGCGGCGCTGACCTACTACAACAAGTCCGTCAACGAATTGACGGTGGCCGAAGTCGCCTACCTGGCAGCGTTGCCCAAGGCTCCGTCCAACTATCATCCCTTCAAATACACCGAGCGCGCCATCGCGCGGCGCAATTTCGTGATCGATCGCATGGTCGAGAACGGATATGTCTCGAAGGAAGAGGGCGAGAAGTCCAAGGCCGAATCCCTTGGCGTGTCCCCGCGCCGTAATGGCACCTACCTCTTCGCCGGAGAGTATTTCACCGAGGAGGTGCGGCGTGAGCTGATCGCGCGCTACGGCCAGAGCGCGCTCTACGAGGGCGGGCTATCCGTTCGCACGACGCTTGATCCCGCCGTACAGCTGGTCGCGCGCAAGGCGATGCAGAACGGCCTGATGAAGTACGACACGCTGCGCGGCTATCGCGGGCCCGTGAAGACGGTTGAGATGGGCGCCGATTGGGGTGTGCCGCTCGGTGAGATCAGCGCCCTTTCCGATGTGCCGGAATGGCAGCTGGCTGTGGTGCTTGAAAGCTCCAAGCAGGGCGTGACGGTCGGCTTGCAGCCCAAGCGGGAGGTTTCCGGCGCGCTCGCCGCCGAGCGCAAGCAGGGCACCATTGCAGCTGCCGACATGACATGGGCGCTGCGCCACTCGGCGGATGGCAAGATGGTCAAGGCCAAGTCGCCGGCCGATGTTCTGAAAGCGGGCGACGTGGTTTATGTTGAAGCCAAGAACGGCTCGGCGAACGACTTCGTGCTGCGCCAGCCGCCAGGCGTCTCGGGCGGGCTCGTTGCGATGGACCCGCATACGGGCCGTGTGGTCGCGATGGTAGGCGGCTTCTCCTTTGCCGATTCCGAGTTCAACCGCGCGACCCAGGCGCTGCGGCAGCCGGGCTCGTCCTTCAAGCCGATCATCTATTCGGCCGCGCTCGACAACGGCTACACGCCGGCCTCGGTGATCATGGACGGCCCGGTCACCATCCGGATCGGCAACGAGACCTGGACGCCCAAGAACTATGACGGCAAGGCAGGCGGGCCCTCGACGCTGCGCGCCGGCATCGAGCGCTCGCGCAACCTGATGACGGTACGGCTCGCCAACGACATGGGCATGAAGCTCGTCGCGGAATATGCCGAGCGCTTCGGCGTTTACGACAAGATGCCCCAGCACATCGCGATGTCGCTTGGCTCCGGCGAGACGACCGTGATGCGCATGGTGTCGGCCTATGCGGTGATGGCGAACGGCGGCAAGCAGATCAAGCCGTCGCTGATCGACCGCATCCAGGACCGCTACGGCAAGACCGTGTACCGTCATGACGAGCGCGCCTGCGAGAATTGCAACGCGCAGGACTGGAGCAATCAGGAAGAACCGCAGCTCACGGATAATGCCGAGCAGGTGCTCGACCCGATGACCGCCTACCAGATCACGTCCATGATGGAAGGCGTGGTGCAGCGCGGCACGGCAATGACGCTGCTTGAGCTCAACCGTCCCATCGCGGGCAAGACCGGTACGACGAATGACGAGAAGGATGCCTGGTTCATCGGCTACACGCCGAATCTCGTGGTCGGCCTTTATATGGGTTACGACAAGCCAACGCCGCTTGGGAAAGGCTCCACCGGCGGCGGTCTGGCCGCGCCGATCTACAAGGAGTTCATGACAACGGCCATGAAGGACAAGCCGGTCGTGGACTTCCGCGTGCCCGAGGGCATGAAGCTGATCGCCATCAACCGCAAGACGGGCATGGCCGCGCATGAAGGCGAGGCCGGCACGATCATCGAGGCCTTCAAGCCGGGCACGGGGCCGGCAGACAGCTACTGGGTGATCGGCATGGACGATGCGGCCGGCACGGCCGCGATCTCACCGGCAGCGAGCGAAGCGATCAACACGGGCGGCGGAGGACTCTACTGACCATTGGCGATGCGGCTGGCTTGATGCCGGCCGTTTCGCTTTGACAGGTTCGGCGCGCCTCCATATATCGCGGGCCACTGCCCCACACACTTCCTGAAAGACGCCGAGCCATGCGCGCGGAAACGCAGAACATTGTCGATGAGATCAAGCAGGCCATAAGCCTGCTGAGGAGGCATCTTTGACTGGGATCAAGCGCTGAAGCGGCTTGAATATCTCAACATGCGCGCGGAAGATCCCGCGCTGTGGAACGACCCGGTCGAAGCCCAGAAGCTGATGCGCGAGCGTCAGGGCCTGGAAGACGGCACCACCGCCGTGCGCAGCCTTTCCCAGGCGCTGGATGATAATGTCGAGTTGATCGAACTCGGCGAGGAAGAAGGCGACGCCGGCATCATCGCCGAGGCAGAAGCCGCGATCCGTTCACTGTCCGGCGAGATCAGGGCACGGCAGGTCGAGGCCCTTCTTTCCGGCGAAGCAGACGCGAACGATACCTATCTGGAAGTTCACGCGGGCGCCGGCGGCACGGAAAGCCAGGACTGGGCCTCCATGCTTCTGCGCATGTATACGCGCTGGGCCGAGCGCCGCGGCTTCAAGGTCGAGGTTCTCGAGATGCATGACGGCGAAGAAGCCGGCATCAAGTCGGCGACGCTGCTGGTCAAGGGCCACAACGCTTATGGCTGGCTGAAAACGGAATCGGGCGTGCATCGCCTCGTCCGCATCTCGCCATTCGATTCGAACGCGCGCCGGCACACCTCGTTTTCCAGCGCCTGGATCTATCCGGTGATCGACGATTCGATTGAGATCGTGATCCCGGAATCGGAGGTGCGTATCGATACCTACCGCTCGTCCGGCGCGGGCGGCCAGCACGTCAACACGACCGACTCGGCCGTGCGCATCACGCATATCCCGACCGGCATCGCGGTGGCCTGCCAGGCGGGCCGTTCACAGCATCAGAATCGCGCCAAGGCGTGGGAGATGCTGCGCTCGCGCCTGTATGAGGAGGAGCTGAAGAAGCGCGAGGAGGCCGCAAGCGCGACGGAGGCCACCAAGTCCGACATCGGCTGGGGCCACCAGATCCGCTCCTATGTGCTCCAGCCCTATCAGCTCGTAAAGGATCTGCGCACCGGCGTGGAAAGCACTAGCCCCGGCGACGTTCTGGATGGCAAGCTGGACGAGTTCATGGAGGCGTCGCTGTCGCAACGCATCGAAGGCGGCGCGGAAGCTGCCGTTGCCGATCTGGATTGATCGGTTTTTGTACGGCGGGCTGCCCTCAAAGGAACTTGCTGATCGTCTTGCCGGCCTTGAGGAAACGCAGCGGATCGACGGCGCTGCCGCCCTTGCGCACCTCATAGTGGAGATGCGGGCCTGTCGAGCGTCCGCTGCTGCCCGTTTCGCCTATCGTCTGGCCGAGGCTCACTGCATCGCCTTCGGACACGTCGATGCGGCTTAGATGCGCGTAGCGGGTGGAGAATCCGTTGCCGTGGTCGATCTCGACCATCCTTCCATAGCCGCCGTTCCAGCCGGCCTTCACCACCTTGCCAGCGGCCGTTGCCACGGCACTGGCGCCGATCGGCGTGCGGAAATCGATGCCTGAGTGGAGCGCGGGCGAGCCGAGCAGGGGATCCTTGCGCACGCCGAAGGTGCTTGTGACGGCGCGGCCCTCGGCAGGGTTCGCGAGCGGCAGCCGCTTGGCTTCCGCCTTGAGGTTTTCGAGCTCTTCCAGCGCCTCGTCCACTTCCCGGACCTTGACATCGAAGGAGGAAGCGGGGTCGGCAGGAAGGTATGGACCACCGACCGCGGAATGATCCTGATCGTCGTCGAGCTTGAGGCCGACGGAGGCGAGAGCGTCCTTGATGCCGCCGGTCGCCTGGTAGGCGTCGCTTGCGAGCGCATCGAGCTTTTCCAGCTGGTCGGACTCGATCGTGCGCAGCGACTGGTTGATCTCTGTGAAAAGTTTGTCCGCGCGATCGGCGCGTGACATCGAAAGGAGAGCCGGTGTCTTTTCCCGGCTGTTGTCCAGCAATGCCAGTTCGCCGCTCGATCCTTCCGTCGCGTCCAGGGCGGCGCGCAGGTCAGGCTTGGCAACCGGCAGCGGCGCGTCGGCGGGAAGGGGGGCAGGGGCGTCTGTGCGCGAAAGGATCGGCTCGAGCCGGCCATGACGCTGGCTGAGCCGCGTCTGGCGATCGAGCAGCTCCGTGACCTTGCTTTCCACGAGCTGTTGATCGAGCAGCTGGCGGCTGGTGATGCGGTCAACCTGTCCGCGCAGCGCCGAGATCCGGTCCTCATAGGCGTGCTGAAGCTGCGCCTGTCGCGCCACCGCGGCTCCAAGCAGATCGTCGCGCAGCACAAGGTAAGATGTCGCCGCGAGATAGCCGATGGCGATCGCGGATATCGCTGACCCGGCTACCGCCACGGCCCAGGGCCGCACGGTGAAGTGGCGGATCTTGTCGCCCTGCGCGATGATAACCGTATGCGGCTCCTTGCGCCTGCCGAACACGGTTGCATGTGGAGATGGGAGTTCAGGCATATCGTTCTTCAACCAGCCGCGCTGATCGACGGATTACGCCTGATTAAGGTTAACAAATTTTAGCTTGGAGTGCTCGGCAGAAACAAAAACGGCCGCGAACGAACGCGGCCGCCTGATGGGAAATCTGGAGAAAAATGTCAGCGCAGGAACAGCAAAAGCAGGATGATGATGGGGATCGGAATGCCGATCATCCAAAGCATAAGTCCGCGCAGCATGGCTCTCTCCGGTGTTGATGTTTTTGAACGCGTTCCACTTGCCGGCTCAAACGATCTCAGACGGCTGCGGTTCCAAGGGCGCGGGCAGCGGTGAGGACAGACTCTGCGTGTCCCGGCACTTTCACGTTCTCCCATACTTCTGCGATGCGGCCGGCACCGTCGAGAAGGAATGTCGTGCGCAGCACGCCCATATATTTGCGGCCATACATGCTCTTTTCGCCCCAGACGCCGTAGGCTTCGATGGCCGTGCGCTGTTCGTCGGCCGCAAGGGAGTGGGTGAGACCGTGCTTTGAGGCGAACTTGCTGTGTTTCTTCGCGCTGTCCGGAGAAATGCCGACGACCTCCGCTCCTGCGGCAGTGAAGTCGTCCGCGAGCCGAGTAAAATCCATGGCCTCAACGGTGCAGCCGCTGGTGTCGTCCTTGGGATAGAAATAAAGCACGACCAGTTTCCCGCGCCGGTCGCTCAGGCGCCAGTTGCTGCCATCGCCCAGGGGAAGCTCGAAGTCGGGCGCCGGATCGCCCTTTGCCGGTATCGCCATCAGCCTGCCTTTCTTCATGGTCATCGCTCGGGGTCTTCGCATATACGGGCGAAACGGCCTTCGTCCAATGAGCGGTTCCAGGCGAGACTCGAGAGTGGCAGAGCCCGCGCTGCAACATGAGCGCATACGTTTCACGCGGGGCGAGATCGCGAACCTCGGAGGCTTGCCTTCGGCTGAAGGCCAGAAGTTCCGCACGCGCCGGCCGATGCGTCGCCGCCGCGCGAAGCGGTGGGCAGCACGCTTCTCTGTGGCTGGAGCGTGTTTTCTGATCCTGGCGGCAGGGCTGGTCTACCTTGTCGGCGTTTCAGGGGTCGGGCGTGAACAATTGCGTGCCCGCGCCGAGCGCGCCATCGAGGCGGCTGTCGGGCGTGGTATGGTGACCGCCATCGGCGGCGCCCGCATCGCGCTCGACGGCTCGACGCTGCTGGGGCTTGAGGTCACCGATGTGAGCCTCAGGCCGGCGCGCGCGCAAGCTGCGGTCGCAGAGGTGGGGGCGCTTTCCTTCGGCGTGAGGCTTCTTCCGCTCCTTTTCGGCCGACTGGAACTGGCAGGCGCGCGGATCGAGGATGCGAGCTTCGTGGCGGCACCCCTCGACAGCGACAAGCCGCGCGACTGGACGCTTCCGTTCCGCAACGAAGATGGCCTGCTTGATCCCGACAAGGTGCCTGTTGTGGTGTTTGGCGGGCTGCAAAGCGTTCTCGCGGCGCTACGAGGCAGCGCATCGGGAACGCTGAGCCTTTCGGATGTCACGGTAGTCCTTCCCGGAGAAACCGCGCACACGCTTGTCATCACCAGCGCCGAGGCCTCTGCATCGGCCGACGCGCTTTCGCTCAGCGGTGAAGGCACGCTCGACGGGCGAGCGTGGAGCATCGAAGGAACGGCGGGCACGGACGGCGTGTCCGACAAGGTGTCGCGTCTCGACCTCGACCTCATCTCTCCCGCTCCGGCTTCCACTGCCGGTGCTTCGCGTCTCGGAGACATCCACGCGGCGCTGAACGGCGCCGTAGCCGAGGGCACGCGCACACGCCTGACGGCTTCGACGCGGATCGGCTCCTCCACTCTCGATCTCGGACCGCGCGGTGCGATGTCGGGCGATGCGACGCTGGTCCTGACCGCCGAGGATGGCACCGGGCAGCTCCGGGTCGAGCAGCTTCGTGCGGCCAGCGGCGGATCGTCCATTCTCGCCACCGGGACCATCACGCCCCGAAATGCGGGCGCAGACAGCGGACGCAAATACGACATCGAGCTGAGAAGCGACCAGATCACGGCTGCTGCGGAAACCTCGCCCGATCCACCGCTCACTTTTCAAGGATCGGTCTCCGCGGTTTTCTACGCAGACGCCCAGCGTCTCGACGCGAACGAGATCGACGCGCGCACCGAGCACGGGCGCGTAAACGGTTCGGCTGCTGTCCAGCTGAGGAAGGGATCGACCCCAGGCGCGAGCCTGGCCCTGACTGTCGATACTCTGCCGATTGCCGAGGCAAAGCAGCTCTGGCCGTGGTTCACAGGCCGAAACGCGCGATTGTGGGCGCTTCAGCATGTGTCGGGCGGAACGCTGGAGCAAAGCAGCCTGTCCTATCATGTCGAACCCGGCCGGATCGGCAGCGGCGAGCCGTTGCACCCGGACGAACTGTCCGGCGAGTTCAGGATCCTCGGAACGCGCTTCGATACTTATGGACAGCTCCCGCCCGTGAACGATGCCGACGGTTATCTCGTGGTGCGGGGAACCGACGCGGAAATCTCGCTCGCGGCGGGATCGATGATCCTGCCCAGCGGCCGTTCATTGCGTGCAAGCGACGGACGGCTTGTGTTTCGCGACGTATCGATCCCGCCGGTGATCGGAAAGCTCGATATCGACATCGCCGGGGACGCCGCAGCGGCTGCCGAGCTGGCGAGCCTCCAGCCCCTCAATGCGATGGAGCGGACCGGTCTCGCTGCGGATGAGCTGCACGGCACCGTGAAGGGCAATGTCACGGCTGACATACCTGTTCAGAAGGGTGTTCCGCGCGAGAAACTGGGCTGGGCCGTGAAGCTCGATTATCAGGGCTTGTCGATCGACAAGCCTTTCGACGGACAGATGCTCAGCGACGCCTCAGGCACCTTGGATGTCGACCCTGCTCGTGCAGTTGTTGCAGCGAAAGGCCGCCTAAACGGCGTGCCCGCGACAATCAATTTGCTCGAACCTCTGCGGTCTGGCGGGCCGGAGCGAGAAAGGAAGGTCGAACTCTCGCTGAATGACACGGCTCTCACCAAGCTTGCGCCTGGATTGACCGGCCTGGTTTCGGGGCCTGTGACCCTCGACCTCGATGTCAGCGATGACACGCGCGAGGTCTCGGTCGACCTCAATAAAGCGCGCCTTCAGGTTCCCTGGATCGGATGGAGCAAGGGCGGCGGCATCCCCGCGACGGCCCGGTTCCTGATGAGGAAATCCGGCGCAAGGACACAGATTTCCGATTTGACGATCGGTGGAAGCTCCTTCAGCGCCACAGGGTCGGTCGCCTTGGATGCTGGCGGTCTCTCATCCGCCGACTTCGCGAAGGTGCAGTTCAATCGTGGTGACGACCTCGCCGTGACCGTGCGGCGTGATGGCAAGACCTACGAGGTCGGCGTCAACGGCAAGGCGTTCGATGCCCGCTCGCTTCTCAAGCTGATCAATGGAGAGGAAAGAAAGCCCGAGGACAGCAAGGCGCCGAGTGTTTCCGTGCAGGCGAAGCTTGGCGCCGTTTCCGGCTTCAACGGAGAAACGCTTAGCGGCGTGGATGTGGCCTACCGGAGCGGGGGGAGGCTGTCGCTTCAAGGAAATACCGATACGGGCGCTGTCGTCGCGGTGGAAGACAACTCGGCGGCGGGTGTCCGCAAGCTTGACCTGCGCTCGGAGGATGCAGGCTCCGTGCTGCGCTTCTTGAATATCTATCCCAACATGCAGGGCGGCGCGATCAAGGCTGCGCTGGCGAGCGAGAGTGGCGGGCCGCTGAAGGGTCGCATCTCGGCAAACAACTTCGTGATCGCCAATGAACCGCGGCTGGGCTCCCTGGTATCGAGCCGGCCGGCCGGCGGTGATAAAAGCCTCAATGAAGCGGTGAACGGCGGGATCGACACACGGCGCGTCAGCTTCGAGCGCGGCTCCGCCGAAATTTCCAAGGGGCAGGGCTTCCTGACGATCGCTGACGGCGTGCTGCGCGGCCCCGCCATCGGCGCAACCTTCCAGGGCACGGTCTTCGACAGAGCGGGGAACATGAACCTGACCGGGACCTTCATGCCGGCCTATGGACTCAACCGCATCTTCGGGGAGTTGCCGATCGTCGGTGCGATCCTTGGCAACGGCAATGATCGCGGGCTGATCGGGGTTACCTTCCGGCTCGAGGGCAGGGCGAAGTCGCCCGACCTCGACGTCAATCCGCTGTCGGTCATCGCACCCGGGATCTTCCGGCAGATCTTCGAATATAATTAAGCCGGCCTATGCCCTGTAGATGACTTGCCGCACATCGATATAGTGCGTGCGAAAGCCTGCCTCGCAGTAGAACAGGTAGAACTCCCACAGCTTCTTGAACCGCTCGTCGAAGCCAAGCGGCACGATCTTTTCCCAGGACGCCCAGAACCGCTCGCGCCACTCTGCAAGGGTGCGCGCATAATCCTGTGGAAAGACACGTTCCTTCAATACGGAAAGCCCGCTTTCGGCGCCCAGACTGCGCAGGATCTTCGGCGTCGGGAGCATCCCGCCCGGAAACACGTAGCGCTGGATGAAATCCGGCCGCAGACGATAGGTGTGGAAGGCTTTCTCGTTGATGGTGATGATCTGGAGCCCGGCCGCGCCGCCGGCCTTCAGGCAGCTTCGCACCTTGTCGAAATAGGTGCTCCAATATTTCTCGCCGACCGCCTCGAACATCTCGATCGAAACGATCTTGTCATAGGAATTGGTCTCGTCGCGATAATCCTGGAGCTTGATCTCAACCTTGTCGGAGAGCCCGGCTCGCGCAATGCGCGCGCGGGCGTAGTCGAACTGCTCCCGGCTGACCGTCAGCCCTGTTACGCGGCAGCCGATCTCCGCCGCCGCGAACTCGGCGAAGCCGCCCCAACCGCAGCCAATCTCCAGCACGTGATCCTGCGCCGTGATCCCGGTGTCGCGGGCGAGGGCATGGTACTTTTCCGCCTGGGCGGTTTCGAGATCGTTCGCGCCAGTCGAGAACAATGCGGACGAATAGGTCATGCTGCGGTCGAGCCACATGCGGTAGAACTCGTTGCCGAGATCGTAATGCGCCGAGATGTTGCGGCGCGATCCAGTGCGGGTGTTCTGATTCAGCCAATGGCGGATACGCTGAACGGCGGTGAGCAGCCAGCTTGCTCCGCCGGCAAGTTCCTCGCCCGCGTTTTCATTAACCACGAAGAGCTCGAGAAAGTTCGCGACGTCGGGGCTCTCCCAGTCGCCGTCCATATAGGACTCGGCCAGGCCGATGGTTCCGCCCAGATAGGCGCGGCCGGGCAGCTTCCAGTTGCGCAGGATGAGCTCGGCCTCAGGACCCGGCTCGGCGCCTGCAACCGTTACCGCACGCCCATCCGGCAAAACGAGACGAAGCGCCCCCTTGGGCAGGCTGATGAGCGCCTTCAGCATCATGCGAGCGCGGGCCGGAACGCCCCTGGCGATTGTTGCGAAGTTTTCTTGGTTCAGCTCCAGAACTTCGGTCTGCATGCTAGCCTGCGATGGATCGTCCTACCCTTAGGCAGGATGTTCCATGAGAATACAGGGATTTCAAGCACCTCGCAGTTTCTGACGGCGCTCTCCCCCAGCAAGATGCCGGGCCGATCGGCCTCCGGGCCTCGGTGCGAACGGAGCGACCATCGGCGAGCCGGGTTGACGGACAAGACGGTACGCGGAATGAAGCGCCTTCCGCGACAGGACCGAGCAATGATCCGCCACATCGTTTTCTTCAGCGCCAAAGCACGCACCGATATACCTGTCATCAAGGCCGGGCTGGAAGCGCTCGGCCGCATTCCACATTCGCTGGTGTTCGAGGTCGCGGTGAATACGAAGGTCGATCCGCTGGGGAACGACGTGGATGTCGTCGTGTATGCCGAGTTCGCCGACGAGGCGGCGCTCGCGGCCTACAAGGCTCATCCGATCTATGCCGAATCGACGGCAAACGTACGACCCTTGAGAGAGTTTCGGCTGTCGGCCGACATCGTCGCAGCGCGCTGACTTGCTCGGTTCCAGTGACGCGGCGCAATCGCGTCGACTGCGGAAAAGTGACGATCGGCGCCGCTCAACGCGAACGAAGTGGCTCTTGCTGCGTTGAGGGGCGTGAACGGAGGGTTCTTGAATGTTTGCACAGTTGAAGATGTCGGCACTTGCGCTGATGGTAACCGCGAGCAGCACGCTCGTGGCGCCGCATTTCGCCAAGGCGCAGGATGTGATCATCGATCTCGATCGCAAGGGCGGCCCGCGCCTGCGTGTCGACGATGACGATGATGATGTCAGGTCGCGCGGCTCACGCTATCGGGAAGAGCGCCGTCGTCCCGGTGACGACTGCTCGCCGGAGCGCGCGCTCGACAAAGCGGAGCGGCTTGGCGTCCGCCGTGCCCGTGTGGATCGGGTTGGACGTCGGACGATCGAGGTGCGGGGTCGTCTGCGGGGTGAACGCGTCGTGGTAACGGTCGGCCGCTCGCGCGGATGCCCGATCCTGGATTACTGATCCGCTTTATCTTCGACACATGTCTTGAGATGCGTTCGACCAAGCTCCGGGGCGAAAGCTTCGGAGCTTTTCTCGTATCTGCGCTAAGATGAAGGCAGGCGAGAGATCGAGCAGGTGGCTCCCCGGGCCGGATTCGAACCAGCGACCAACCGGTTAACAGCCGGTTGCTCTACCACTGAGCTACCGGGGAACAAAGCGACGCTCGTATCAGCGCGCCGCCTATAGCAAACCCGTTCCGGCTTTGCAAAGAAGCAATTCTTTCTTTCTTTCATGCTGTGCCGGCGAATGCGGTCCGGGCAGGGGCTTAGTTTCCGTGGCATGCCCGCCTATCTTCGAGGCTCCAAAACCGCCGTCCCGGTCAAGAAGTGGGGTCTCCAGATGAGCAGCACAGAGCCGGAGAACAATCCGGTCGATCGCAAGCTGAAGATCTTCAACCGCGAGTTCGCACTCCCCCGCTCGCGTAAGGCTCGCATCGCCATGGGCATCGCTCTGGTGTTTTTTGGCTGCCTCGGCTTCCTGCCGGTGCTCGGCTTCTGGATGATCCCGCTCGGGCTGCTGGTGCTGTCCTACGAATTCGCGCGGGTGCGGCGGTTGCGGCGGCGCTCGATCGTCTGGTGGGAGCGTCGCCGGGGACGCGTCAGAGTTCGCGCAGTGCCTCCATCGGCGAGTGCGCCAGCCGCTAGAAACAAGGACGATCCGGGCGCTTGACGACGCAGCCTCCGCGCCCCTAAGGAACGGGGGCGATCTGTCGGCGCAAAAGGCCTCGTGGCGGAGTGGTTACGCAGAGGACTGCAAATCCTTGCACCCCGGTTCGATTCCGGGCGAGGCCTCCAGCGTTTCGTCAGATCCGTCGATAAGGCCTCTGGGCCTCTGGCCTCCGCCCGCTTTCTGATGCGGGCGCTGGCGTGAGTGGTGGACCGGATCACGATGAATCCCGAATTTGCTGAACTTCGCGTCAGGATGGTCGACGGCCAGGTCCGCACCACCGACGTGACCGATAACCGTCTGCTCGATGCCATGCTCGCCATTCCACGCGAGGCCTTTGTGGAGCCACGCCTCAAGCCTCTGGCCTATATCGACGAAGACCTCGAGATCGCGCCGGGCCGCTTCATGATGGAGCCGTCTCCATTCGCGAAGCTCGTGCAACTTGCTGATGTGGGCGCAAGCGAGCGCGTGCTCGATATCGGCTGCGGCACGGGATACTCCACCGCCGTCCTTGCGCTGATCGCCGAACACGTCACTGGCGTGGAAAGTGAAGCGTCGCTGGCGGAAGCCGCCCGAACAGCTCTCGCATCGCTGGGGGCGTCCAATGCGACAGTAGTTGTCGGCCCGCTGACGGCCGGACACGCCGACGGCGCGCCCTATGACGTGATCCTCATCAACGGAGCGGTGGATGCCGTTCCTCCACACCTCTTCGACCAGTTGCGCGAAGGTGGGAGGCTGGTGGCGGTGGAAGGTCGAGGCAACGCCGGAACAGCCCGCCTCTATGTGAAATCAGGTGGCGTGGTTGCCGGGCGTCGAGGCTTCAATGCGGCAGTTAAGCCACTGCCCGGCTTCGAGCGCACTCCGGCCTTCCAGTTCTAGGCCTTTTCGGCTTGCGCCATCTGCCGCTGGCATGATGCTTGCGCTCAAAAGAGTCGTTGCTGATTCTCGCGCCATTCTGGGCGAGCGTCAGCTGGGGGCATGAACGTCGTGCGGTTGCAGTGGAGCGGCCGTGGTTGTGTCAGGCCCTCGCAAAACGCATGAGGTTCCTGCCGTGTCGCTCCAAAGCCGTCGCCTATTCGCTATTCTCGTTGCATCCTCGGCAGTGATCCTGCCTTTGAAAGCCCATGCCGAAACTATCCTCGGCGCCTTAGCAAAAGCTTACCAGTTCAACTCCGAGCTGAATTCCGCCCGCGCCGGCGTGCGGGTCACGGATGAGGACGTGGCAATCGCCAAGTCGGGCTACCGGCCGACGATCGCCGGAACGGCCTCGCCCACCTATGTCACGCAGGAGGGCACGCGGATCGCTACCTTCTCTTTCGGCGTGCAGATCAACCAGACACTGTTCGACGGACTTCAAACCCGGAACAACATCCGCGCGGCAGAGTCGCGCGTCTTCGCGTCAAACGAATCCCTTCGCAACACCGAGCAGAACATCCTTTTCAGCGCGGCATCGGCCTATATGGATGTGATCCGCGACCGCCAGATCGCGGCGCTGACGAGCCGCAATCTGGAGTTTCTGTCCGAGCAGGTGCGGGCGGCGCGCTCGCGCTTCGATGTGGGTGAGGGCACGCGAACGGATGTTGCCCAGGCCGATGCCAGCCGCGCCGCCGCTCTCGCACAGGTGAGCTCGGCGCGCGCGCAGGTGTCGATCAGCGAAGCGACCTACCGTCAGGTGGTGGGCGAGGATCCGAAGCAGCTTCAGGCAGCCGGCCCGCAATCGAAGCGACTGCCCAAAAGCATCGATCGCGCCTATGCCGTTGCCGGCGAAGACCATCCGGCCATCCGCGCGACTGAGTATCTGGTGGATGCCTCCGCCTATACGGTGAAGTCGGCTGAGGGCGCACTGCTGCCTCAGATCACGGCGAATGCGGGCTTGAGCCAGCAGATTCAAAGGACTGCCGGGCTTCAGGCGGGCGGAATTTCAGTTCCAACCTCAACGGACAGCGACGGAACCGCCCAATTCGGCGCGACTCTGACCGTGCCGATCTATCAGGGAGGCCGCGTTTCGGCGCGGGTGCGGCAGAGCAAGGAGTCGCTCGGCCAGGCGCGTATCGAGGTCGATGTGAGGCGCGATCAGGTGCGGGCCAATGTGGCTTCCGCGTGGAGCCAGTATGTCGCCGCCGTACAAAGCGTGAGCGCGAACCGCCAGCTCGTTTCCGCCGCGCAGCTTGCCTTGAACGGCGTGGTCGAGGAACGGAATGTCGGCCAGCGCACGACGCTCGATGTGCTCAACGCGCAGGCGGATGTGATCAATGCGCAGATCACGCTTGTCGGCGTGGAGCGCGATGTCGTCGTCGCGAGCTATGCGATCTTGTCTTCGATGGGCAGCCTGACGGCCGAAGGGCTCGATCTGAAGGTTGCCGTTTACCATCCGCAGGAGCACTACCAGGCGGTCAAGGATAATTGGGGCGGGCTGCGCACGCCCGACGGCCGCTGATCACCGGCCTTGCTTCCTGCGTCAGCCGGCTTAGCTGTTGAAAGGGCGAGCACAGCGCACCAACGCGTGTTTATCTGTGGGCGCCCGCGTTATGCTGTTGCATGAGTCGGAAGAGCCCGGCTCGATGCATTAGCCTGAATGCCGATGGCAGGAACGAGTACAGAGATGGTGCAGGCGAACGGCGTGCAACGCGAACCCTCGATGGAAGAAATCCTCGCTTCCATTCGCCGGATTATCGAGGACAGCGATACCACCCGCAAGGCAGATGAGCTTCCTTCGCCCGCTCCACAGCCGGCGTCCTCGGTGGATGTCGCCGCGTTCCGCGCCGAGTTTCAGGGTGAACCCGCGGATGAACGTCGGGCAGACAGCGCCGGCGAGAAGAATGCGCCGCCTTCAAGCGCATCTCTCGATAAAGAGGAAACTCCACGTTCTGGTATAGAAGCCGAGGCCGCGAGTGAAGCGGCTGGTGATGATGTCGGGGGCGACATCGAGATGGATTTCGCATTCGAAGATGAGGAAGTTGACGTGCCCGACATGCCTGCGCCCGGTGCAGTGAACGGAGCCGCCGCGGCGGTTCCGTCGCAGCCTGCCTCGCCCTCGGCATCCGATATGCGCGGCGGTGCCGTTGTTTCGTCAACGATCCTGTCGCCTCATATCGGCAATCAGGTTGCCGCTTCGTTCGGAGAATTGTCGGAAGCGATGGAAGCGCGCAGCCGTCGCAGCTTCGATGAGATCGCCGAGGAGATGCTGCGCCCGATGCTGCGTGAGTGGCTCGACGACAACCTGCCTCATCTCGTTGAAAAGCTCGTTCGCGAGGAGATCGAGCGTATCGCAAGAGGCGGGGCGGCCCCGCGCTGAGCTGCCGCTGATCCCTGCATTGCCGCGGCCGCGCCGCCGTTGACTTGACCGGAGCCTTCCGGTTTACAGCCCCGGCC
>CAUQXI010000007.1:0-131605 GCA_963522145.1 uncultured Mesorhizobium sp.
GGGATGGCTTGCGGCTGGGCGGGCGCGGGGGCGCGCGCTAGGGTGCCGGGGCAGCCGGGGCTGTTCTCCGGCTGCCGCTACCCGAACTGCTTGCCGGCACCGCACTTCGGCGGCAGGTGTTGCGCGACAACCCGGCCGTGTGCCTCCTGTTTCGTGTGGGAGAAAGCGGCGCGGGCGGCACGATCACGGTGTTCGTTCCGCAGCGCCTCCTGCTTCGGCGCGCCTCCGACATGCCGTCAACCGCCGCCGGCACCGATTGGGCGCCTCGCATCGAAGGCGAGCTGATGCGCTCGACCGTCACGCTGGAAGCCGCCATGCCGCTGAGCCGGCTGACGCTCGGGGTCGTTTCCGAATGGCAGGTCGGGGCGGTCGTGGCGATCGATGCCGACGCGCCCTCGGCCGTTCGCCTGAGCGCGCGCGGCAGGAGCCTGTTTACCTGCGAGTTCGGCCGCGCCGGCCAGACCTACACGCTGCGCCTCGGCGAGCCCCATGACCCCGCTCGCGAGCTGATCGACGCGGTCACGCTTTCCGCCGGTGTTCCATCCGCCTGATCCCCTGCTTCTCTTTTCCGGAGACATTCCTTTCCATGTCCGTTCAAGCCGCAGCCCTGCCCGCGCCAGACCTTTCCGCCGATGCCGCGGGCGATCCCGGCGAGGAGCAGCTCAACCGCGCGATCGCCGAACTGCGCGGCGTGCTCCATGAGGAGGACCGCCGCCCCTCCTCCGTCCTGCCCCCGCTCGGCGGCGCGCCCGCGCGCAACAGCAGCATCATCATGAACATTCCCGTGGACGTGCAGATCGTGCTGGGCACGGCCGAGATGGCGGTGTCCGAGCTGATGGCGCTCCAGAAGGGCTCGACCGTCGCACTCGACCGCCGCATCGGCGAGCCGGTGGACGTGGTGGTGAACGGCCGCCGTATCGCGCGCGGCGAGATCACCGTGCTGGAAGGAGACGCCTCCCGGTTCGGCATCCGCCTGACCGAGATCACCGCGACGAACGCCGGTTGACCGACACGATCATGGCCGCAGCACCCGAACCCCGCACCAAGGCTTCGCTCACCCTTTCGCGCACCCAGAAGGCGGCCGTGATCCTGGTCGCCATGGGGAAGCCCGCGGCAAGCCGCCTGCTCAAATTCTTCAAGCAGGACGAGCTGAAATCACTAATCGAGGCCGCGCGTGTGCTGCGTACCGTGCCGCAAAGCGAGCTGGAGCGCATCGTCGGCGAGTTCGAGGTTGAGTTCACCGAAGGGGCGGGCGTGATGGACAGCGCCGACGAGATGGACACGCTGCTCAACGAAACGCTTTCGCCGGAGGAGATGACGGCGCTGATGGGCGAGCGCGTATCCGCTCCTGCGACCAGCGCGTCCCCCTCCGTCTGGGCCGAGATCGACAAGCTGCCTTCCGAGCGCATCGCAGGGCTGCTCAACGGCGAACATCCGCAAACGGCAGCCGTGATCCTGTCCAACCTCGCCCCCGGCGTCGGGGCGTCCGCCCTGCTTGCGGTGGACAAGGGCGCGCGCGGCGAGATCGTCAAGCGCATGATGGCCACCGCGACCGTGGCGCCCACCGCGTTGCGCATCGTGGAAGATGCACTGCGCCGCAAGCTCAAGGCGGAAAGTGCTGCCAAGAACAGCTCCGCCGCCCAGGCGCGGGTTGCGAGCATGCTCAACGAGATGGACAAGAGCGCGCTGGACGACGTGATGCAGGATCTGGAAGCAGCCGGGGCGCCGGATCTCGCCGCGATCCGCGCCCAGCTCTTTTCCTTCGAGGACGTGGCGCTTCTCACCCAGAAGGCGCGGGTGGCGCTGTTCGACAACCTGTCGAGCGAACTCATCACGCTCGCCTTGCGGAACACGGAGTTGAACCTGGCCGAAGCCGTCCTGTCTTCGATCGGCGCCCGCTCGCGGCGCATGATCGAAGCGGAACTGGCGCAAGGCTCGGACAATGTGTCCGTGTCCGATATTGCGCGCGCCCGCCGCACGGTCGCCTCGGCGGCCGTCCGCATGGCTGGAGAAGGCGCTTTCGCGCTTCCTTCCGCGCAACTCGCCGCCTGAGGTTCTAGAGGATGTCGGAAGACGCCGACAAGGACAGCAAGACAGAGGAACCCACCGAGAAGAAGATCCGCGACACGATAGAGAAGGGGAAGCTGCCGCATTCGCGCGAGGCGGCCCTTCTCGCCTCCTTCGGCGCGGTGCTGGTCTTCACCATGTTCTTCGCCATGCGGGCCGCGACCGATCTTGGCCGCTTTCTTTCCGTCTTCCTGGAAAAGCCGGAAGACTGGCCGATGAACAGCGAGCGGGACGTGGAAACGCTTCTGGGCGCCGTGGTGACCGAAAGCGGGCGCACGATCGGGCTTCTTCTCCTTCTCCTGATCGTGGCCGGCATCGCGGCTTCCGTGGTCCAGCACAGCCCGAAGCTGGTCGGCGAGCGCATCCGGCCGCAATGGTCGCGCATCTCGCCTGCCGCCGGCTGGAAGCGGCTTTTCGGCGTGTCCGGCTGGGTGGAGTTCGCCAAGTCGCTGGCCAAGCTCGCAATTGCTTTGGTCGTGGTGTTCTTCGCGCTCGGCGGAGCAAAGGAAGAGCTTCTGTCGGGCCTTGTGTCGCATCCCGATGCTTTCGGGCTGACCGTCCGGGAGATCGCGGTGCGCGTGATCCTGTCGCTGACGCTCGCCATGGGAGCGGTGGGTGTCGCCGACTTCGTCTGGCAGCGCTTCAACTGGCGGCGCGAATTGCGCATGTCGCGCCAGGAGATCAAGGACGAGATGAAGCAGTCCGAGGGCGACCCGATCGTCAAGGGCCGCATGCGCTCCATCCAGCGGGACCGCGCCCGCCGTCGCATGATCGCAAGCGTGCCGCGCGCCACGCTCGTGATCGCCAACCCGACCCACTTCTCGATCGCGCTTCGCTATGTGGCGGGCGAAACCGATGCGCCGGTGGTACTCGCGAAGGGGCAGGACCTGCTCGCGCTGAAGATTCGCGAGATCGCCGCCGAGCACGGCATCGCGGTCTTCGAGGACGTGGCGCTTGCCCGTTCCATGTACAAACAAGTTTCGGTTGATAGCGTGATCCCGTCCCAGTTCTACCAGGCGGTCGCCGAACTGGTGCGCATCGTTTACGCGCCCAAGCCAACGGGTGCGGCCCAAAGCGCGAGCGGAGGAAGAGCATGATCCGGCAGCCCCATTCGGCCGCCCGCGAGGCGATCGTCGCCAAGGCCATCGCACCGGTGGTCGCCGAGCTTCGCCTCGTGGAGCCGGCCGACTACGTCGCCTTCATCCGGCTGGAGCAGTTCGGCTGCCTGGCCGACATCGTGGCCTCCGCCGCCGAGCTTTTCTTTATGCCGGGGACGGTGCGGCTCGGTCATGACGGAGACGCCGATCTCGCCTGGAACAGCGTGCCCGTGATCCGGCTCGACCTCGAGCTCCGCCCGCGCGGCGTCACCGTCTGGGCCTCGCTCACGCTCGGCGCGACCCATGCGGGCGTGGAAGTCTCCTATGTGTCCTTTGCCGAACCCGATGGCGATCCGGAAGCGAACTCGGCCTTTCTCGCCCGGGCGCTCAACGAGGCACGCATTCGGCGGACGGAACCCGTCGGCGGCTGAGCGCCAGCATCTGCTGCAAGCAAACAGCTCAGTCGATCAAGCCGAACCGGATGGCCTTGGCCAGCGCATGGGCGCGGTTGACCGCATTGAGCTTGCCCCCGGCCGCGGTGAGATACTGCTCGGTCGTGTGCTTGGACAGGCCGAGCTGAACGGCGATCTCCTCACTGGTGCCGCCCTTCGCGGCGAGCCGCAGGCATTCCAGCTCGCGCCGTGACATGTGCGGAATTTCTTCGCCCCCTTGCGATGTGGAATGAACCACGAGCTCGAACAGGGGGCAAAGCCGCGCATGGAACTCATAGAAGCCGTCTGCCTCCAAGCGCAGCTCGGTTCCCCAGAACGCGAATGCGCCGCACTCGCCGCTTTCCGTGGCGCACGGAAATCCCACGCCCGGCTGAGGCAAGGCGCTTGTCGTGCTTCGCACCACCCATCGCAATGCGGACAGCACAGATGCCGCGTTGCACGTCCTGGCTGATCCTTCCCACCAGAAAGGCGCGCTGGATGCGAGCGCATGGCGCGCCACCTCGCTACCGACCGAAAGCTGGAACGCCGCCAGAAACGCTGCCGTGCCCGCCCGTTCTCCTTCGAGGCGGCAGACGAGTTGGCGCTCCGCGCCGGACGAAACGGTGAACACCGCAAAGCTTTGGGCATTGATGGCCGTCGCCGCCGCACCGGCACGCGCCCGTGCCTCCGCCAGGGGAAGCGCAGGAGCCCCGGCTCCGCTCCGGCGACCGCGGGAGGACGACCGAACCGCGCTCAAATGATGCCGCTCCTGATCGCGTGGGCCACCGCCATATGGCGGTTGGCCGCTCCAAGTTTCTGTCCCGCATGGGTGAGGTAGCTGTTGACCGTGTTGCTTGCCACGCCGAGGATCATGGCGACATCCTCCGTGGTCTTGCCTTCGGACACCCAGAGCAGGCATTCGCGCTCGCGATCCGACAACGGGTCCTCGGAAGCGGCGGCAAGCAGCAGGCCCGGCATGCGCGACAGGGCATAGCCGCATTCCATCTGCGCGCTCACAAGCCTGTTCGCCTTGATGGCACCGGGGCGCGCGCCCGAGAACAGGAGAAAGAAGCGCCGTCGCCCGGCGCCCACGCGCAGGGCCCAAAGCTCGCCATGGCCGAGCACGTCGAGAAGCCGCGCCTCCTCGCCATTGACCAGCCTTCCCGTTTCGGGCGCGGCGCTCAGCGTGATGGGCCGCGGTGCGGTTCCGGGCGCGGCGGACCACGCACTGCCCGCGATCCGCTGGATCAGGGGCTGGCCCACAAGCTCGATCGCGTCGAACACCCAGTTGGAGGCGAGAATGCGCGCTTCGCTGCTTCCCTTGGCCTGCGGAACCGCAAGCAGCATGTAGTTCTCTGCCCCGACCTCTCCGGCAAGCTCGGTCAGAAAGGCAGTGAGATCGCCGCGCGAACGCAGCCTGGTGCCGTAGCTCGCCGCATCCTGAAGCTCGATGGGGCTGGTCATGGAGGAAAGGATGGGCGCGCCCGCGAGCGCCGCGCCGAGTGCCGCCTCAAGACCGGGAAGAACGCGGCTTGAACCACCGCACCCCGGCGAGCCGGAAGCTGGCGGAACAGATTTGGACAGACCGGATTTCGGCGGGCGGGAGGACGTCATGAATCGAGGAAGCGCTGGACTTGAGGACGAATCCCGGCGGGCCCGGAAGCTGCCCTCCGGACCTTGCGCAGGCTCTTGGAAAAACGAAACGCCGCTCCTTGACCGTGGAAGACGCACGGGCCGAGCATGGTACGCCGCAACAACCGAACCACCGACGCCTTTGCCGCGAGTTTCTCGCGCATGGACAAAGGATCTTACCTGTGGACAGGGCGTTTTCCGCCCTTCCCTCAAGCCACCTTCCGCCCAAGCCCCTTCGGCGCCGACTGATTCGCGGCCAGTGTAATCTGCGCGAGTCGAAGAACAAGGCCGCTACTTACCCTTTGTCGACTTCTGCCAAAGCCGCTCTCGAGAGCGGAAGGGCGCAATGCCTTGCGTGCTCAAGGCTTTGGGAGCATCACCAGGCACAAAGCACGGAGGAGAATTTTTCATGAAGCGGAGCCGCGTGAACGAGATCATCCGCGAGGGGGACCGGTTCATCCACTCCTTCGGCTATGTCATGCCGCCTTTCGCCTACTGGTCGCCCGCCGAGATGCAGGGCAGGCGCGAGCCGGGCATCATCGACGCGCGGCTCGGCTGGGACATCACGGATTACGGCCAAGGGCGCTTCGACGAAATGGGCCTCTTTTTGTTCACCACGCGAAACGGGCATGCGGCCGACCTCGCGCGCGGGCAGGGCATGCTCTACGCCGAAAAGATCATGATCTCGCGCAGGGATCAGCTCTCGCCCATGCACCGCCATGACCTCAAGGCAGAGGACATCATCAATCGCGGCGGCGGCACGCTGGCGCTGGAGCTTTACACAGCCGCGCCGGACGGCTCGATCGACAAGGCGCTCCCCGTGCGGGTAAAAACGGACGGCATCGCCCGCACCATGAAGGGCGGCGACATCCTGCGCCTTTCGCCTGGCGAAAGCGTCACGCTGATGCCGCGCACCGACTGGCATGCCTTCTGGGGCGAAGGCGGCGACGTGCTGATCGGCGAGGTGTCCACCGTCAATGACGACCTGACCGACAACGTCTTCGCAGAGCCGATCGGCCGCTTCTCGCGGATCGAGGAGGACGAGGCGCCGCTGCATCTGCTTGTGTCCGACTACGACACCATGATCCCGCGCGGCTGACGCGGCGAACCGGCGTGGGGGGTCAGGCGTGCATGCCGCCGGGCCGGATGAACGGGCTGTCGGATCGTCCCGCTATCAGTTTGAGCCTGGGGCGCTGGGTGCGGTCCCGGAAGGTGAGGCGCACAAAGGCGTCTTCCGTAACTTCCATCGCCGCGATGTGATAGCCGAGCTTCTCGCCCAGGCGCTGCGCCTGCTCCACGCCTCTGGTCGAGACCGTGCGTGTGAACTCGCGCTGGCCCGTGCTCATCAACGTCGCAAGCATGCCGATTTCGACGCCTTCGCTGAAAGAATCGTCGCGCGCCGGAAAGCTGATCCGCAGATCGTCCTGGATGCTGATCTTCCACATCTGAGTGCCCCACTCGATCGCCTGTTTTTTGGGCTCGCCCAATTTTCGGGCTCACAGTGATGCTGGCAAGACGTGGTTGACGAAGGGTTAATGGAACGGTGCTGGCTAAGGGCCTGTCCGCATCGCGCCGCCATGCCTGATGCAATGCGGCCACAGCCTCAAGGTTGTTGTGCGAGACGGTCATGCGCGGCTAGAGGAAGCCCGCCCGCATTGTTCCGCAACACTTGAGGAAAACGCCGATGTTCGAAACGCTGGACGCCGCCAGACCCGACAAGATCCTGGCGTTGATCGGCATGCTCCGCGCGGACACGAGATCGAACAAGATCGATCTGGGTGTCGGCGTCTACAAGGATGCGGACGGCAAGACGCCCGTGATGGCCGCCGTGCGCGAGGCGGAAAAGCGGCTGCTTTCCGGGCAGGACAGCAAAGCCTATCTCGGCATGGCCGGCGATCCGGCCTTTAATGCGGGCATCGCCGCGCTCGCTTTCGGCGAGGGCTTCGACGCGAACCGCGTCCGTGCCGTGCAGGCGCCGGGCGGCTCGGGCGCGCTGCGTATCATCGGCGAGTTGCTCAACCGTGCGAAGCCCGGCGCGAATGTCTGGCTGTCGGACCCGACCTGGCCCAACCACCTGCCGCTGCTCTCCGCCGCCGGCTTGAAGGCGCGGAACTATCCCTATTTCGACCCGGCAACCGGGATGGTGCGCTTTGCCGAGATGATCGCGGCGCTGAACCAGGCGCCGGCCCGCGACATCGTGCTGCTGCACGGCTGCTGCCACAATCCGACCGGCGCCAACCTCGATGCGGCGCAGTGGGAAGAGCTTGCCAAGCTGCTCGCGGAGCGTAACCTTTTTCCCTTCATCGACCTCGCCTATCAGGGTTTTGGCGAGGGGCTCGAGGAAGACGCCGCCGGCCTGCGGACGATCGCCGCCCATGTGCCGGAGCTGGCCGCCGCCGTGTCCTGCTCCAAGAACTTCGCCGTGTATCGCGACCGAGTCGGCGCGGCGATCCTGATGGCGCGCAACGAAGCGGAGGCCGACCGCGCCGTCGGCCAGCTGATGGGCGTGGCGCGCGGTTCCTATTCCATGCCGCCCGACCATGGCGCGGCGGCCGTGCGGATCGTTCTGAGCGACCCTGAACTGCGCGCGAACTGGAAAACAGAACTCGACGGGATGCGGGAGCGGATGCTGTCTCTCCGCGTCGGCCTCGCCGATGCGCTGCGCCGCCAGTCGAACTCAGACCGCTTCGACTTTCTTGCCCATCATCGCGGCATGTTCTCCCGTCTCGGCCTCACGCCCGACGAAGTCGTGCGGCTGCGCGAGGAGCATGCGATCTACATGGTGGACGACAGCCGCATCAACGTCGCCGGCATTCCCGGAGACCGGCTGGACGAACTGGCGGCGGCGATCGTCTCGGTAATCGGGCGTTAGAAGAGCGTCGGGAAAGCGGCCTATCTGTCAGGACGGTCGGCTGACCAGCCACTGCCACAGATAGGCGGCCAGCGGATTTTCCACTTGAAGGCGTGTTGCGTTATCACCGGTCCGATAGAGCAGCGCCGGAACGCCCGCGAAGTTGAGGGCGGCAGAGCGGCTTCCGCCGTCGAGATCGGCGGCAGTGCCTTCCCGGAGCAGGTCACGCACGCCCTCTCCCCTCAGTTCGAAGATTCTGTAGAGATCATCGGCCGCGGTCGAAGCGAAGCCCTCCGCGTGCCAGCCATGCTCCAAGGCCGGCCCGCCCTCGCCGACGATCAGCGCGCGGTCTAGCGCGATGCGAACCAGCACCTCCTGCCTGCGCGCCTGTTCCCACAGGCCGACTTCCTCCGCACCCGGCAGGACCGCTGCAACGGCGCGAGGAAGATCGCCGCTGACCAGCACCTGGCGCAATCCGGCGACAGGCCTGGCCGACCAGTTCTCGCGCGTGATGGCGGCGGAGCTCCAGTCCGGCGCGGGCGACCATTTTGCCTGCAGCGCGGCATCGCTCGGATGATCGGCGGCGTCACGCATGAAGGCGGGCTCCCTCGGGATCGAGCGCGCAAGGGGCGGTGATCGTCGCGCGCATCGTGCGGCCGAGATGTGCGAACTCGATCGTCTCGCCCATGCGGTTCAAGCCACCCTCGATCAGGCCGAGCGCAATGGGACGGTTGAGCGTCGGGCTGTGGTGGCTCGTCGTGACAAATCCGACCGAGCGGCGGCGTCCGCCAATCGTTTCCACCCCATGTGCGCCGGTCGGGAGGAGCGTGTCGCCTTCAACCGCAAGGCCGACGAACTGCAGCCGGTTCTCGCGCTGCGCATTTTCGGTCAAAAGCGAGCGCTTGCCCACGAACTCGTCGCGCCGCTTGTCGCGCGGGCCTGTCACGCCGAGATCGTGCGGCATGGTGGTGCCATCCGTATCCTTGCCCGCGATGAGATAGCCTTTTTCGGCCCGAAGAAGCAGCAGAGCCTCCGAACCCATGGGGGCCACGTCCAGCGACCGGCCCGCTTCCACCATCGCATCGAGCAGGGCGGAGGCGGCGTGTGCCGGCACGGACACTTCATAGGAGCGGTCGCCGGTGAAGCTTACCCGCGCCACACGCGCCGTTTCGGAACCGAATCGCCCTTGGGCAAAAGCCATATGCGGAAGAATTGCGTCATCGAGATCGACGCCAAGGCCCAGGCCCGCCACGAGGTCGCGCGCGCGCGGTCCCGAAGCGGTCAGCGTCACCCATTGGGCGGTCGCGTTGTGGACGAATACGCGGGCGGGATCGAAGCGGTCCTGCCGCCACTCCTCCAGACGCGCATGAACGCCCGCCACGTGGCCCGACGAGCAGGACACGATGTAATGCTCGTCGGAGATCTTCAGCGAAACACCGTCATCATAGACCACGCCGCCTTCGGTGAGCATGAAGCCATAACGTACCCGTCCGGGCTTCAGCGTGGACAGCGTGTTGTAGGAGTTGAAGTCGACCAGCGCGCCGGCGTCCGGCCCCATCACCTCGATCTTGCCGAGCGGCGAGCCGTCGAGGAGCGCGACCGCACCGCGCGCGCATTCCGCCTCGCGAAAAACGGCTTCGTTCTTGCTGCCCGGCCCGAACCAGGCGGGACGGAGCCAGCCGCCATATTCGCGGAAGGTGGCGTCGTTCTCCCGATGCCGCGCTTCCAGCGGGAGCCGCCGGATGGGATTGAACAACTCGCCGCGCCGCCGTCCCGCGATCACGGTGAACGGCACGGGCGTGAAAGGCGGGCGATAGGTGGTGGTGCCGGTTTCGGGGATGGTGCGTCCGGTCAGCGCCGCCATGGCTGCGAGGCCGTTCATGTTCGATGTCTTGCCCTGATCGGTCGCCATGCCGAGCGTGGTGTAGCGCTTGAGGTGTTCGACCGAGCGGAAATTTTCCCGCGCGGCAAGCTCCACATCCTTCAGCGTGACGTCGTTCTGGAAGTCGATCCACTGCCGGCCTTTCGAGCCCGGCTTCGGCCAGGCGGGCGCGAGCGCGAAAGAGGCTTCGGGCGATGAAACGCGTGGCGCGCCGACGCCTTCACCGCCGCCCGCTTCGAAACCCTCGCCAAGCGCTGCGGACAGTGCATAGGAACCGTTGGCCGCACCGGCCACGTCCATGCCGGCCACGGGCTCGCGCGGCACAAAGGCCGCGATCTCCTCGCGATAGCGGAGCTTGCCTCCATTCTGGCAGAACAGGTGGACCGTGGGCGTCCAGCCGCCGGACACGAGCACGCAATCCGCCTCGATCCTTTTGCCGCCCGCCGAGACGCCTTCCACGCCGCGCCGCCCGTGAACGGCTTCGATCCCGGCGCCGCGATGAAGAACGACGCCATCCGGCGCGGTCCCGCCATCCATACGCGTGTCAAACAGCGTCACGCTTGCGCCCGCGCGCGCCAATTCGCCTGCGATAGCGGCGGCGCGGTCGTTGTTGGCGCTTACCGCGATACGCTCGCCCACCAGCACTTCGTGGCGCTTGAGGTAGTAAAGAGCCGCTTCGGCCGACATCACGCCGGGCCGGTCATTGTCGGCGAACAGCAACGGACGTTCGATGGCGCCCGTCGCGACCACGATCTGCCCCGCGCGCACGCGCCACAAGCGGTCGGGCAGACTGTCGCGGCGCTCCCAGACCGCAACGAGATTGTGGTCATAAACGCCGAACGCGGTGGCGCCCGTCAGCACCGTGTGACCCTGAGCCTGCAGGCCTTCCACCGCCTGCCCGGCCCATGCCGCTCCCCCCTGGCCGTCGATCTCCGCCTCGCAGTGGAGCAGCGAGCCGCCGGGCGCCGGCCGGTCGTCCACGACCATCACGCTCCTGTTCGCGCCTGCCGCACCTAAGGCAGCGGCAAGCCCCGCCGGGCCGGCGCCGACCACCAGCACGTCGCAATGGGCGTTCAAGGTGGACACGTCGGCCGGCGGCACGTGGTCGGGATCGAGCCGCCCAAGCCCCGCCATGTTGCGGATCGGGCCCTCGAAGCGATGCCAGTTTGGCCAAAGAAAGGTCTTGTAATAGAAGCCCGCCGGCAGGAACCGCGCTAGGCGGTCGATGCGGCCGTGACGATCCTCTGCGGCGCTCGGATCGGCGTTGACCGCGCGCGCATCGAGGCCCGCGCGCAGCGGCTCGGTGGTGGCGCGCAGATTGGGCGTGGTCTTGTTGTCGATCGTCACGTCGAGCAGGGCGTTAGGCTCTTCCGACCAGAAGCCCCAAACGCCGCGCGGGCGATGATATTTGAACGAGCGGCCGACGATGCGCACCCCGTTGGCGAGAAGTGCGGAGGCGATCGTGTCGTCCGCGCGGCCGCGATAGTTCTTTCCATCGAAGCGAAAGGAAACCGTTCCAAGCTCGCCCAGTCGATGCGCGGTCATGACCGGGCCTCGACGGTGAAGGTGGCTTGGCCGCCTCCCGTGTCGCTCGAAGCGTCGCCTTCGAGCCCGGGCACGGCATCGACCGTGTTCCTGCGCTGGGAGCGCCCCGCCCCCACGGCATGCGTCGCCGTGTTCCGCTCCATCAAAAAGAACTCGCCGCAGGGATTGTGCACCCAGATCTCGCGCGAGGCGCCTTTCGGGTTCGCATGAAGATGCAGGAAGCCGGCCCAGTCCTCCGCCGAAACCGCGCCGGCCGGCTCAGGACGCGCCTTGCCTGCCTCGCCGCCGAAGGTGAACTCGGTTTCGTCGCGCAGGCCGCAGAAGGGACAGGGAAAAAGCTGCATAAGCGTCCTTCCTTTGCGCCCGGCTCAGTGCGCGATGCCGGAGCCGGCGGCTTCGTCGATCAACCGGCCGGTGCGGAACCGATCGAGATCGAAGGGCCGGCTGATCGGGTGATGCTCCCCCGTGGCGATCAGATGAGCGAGCAGCCAGCCGCCGGCAGGAATCGCCTTGAAGCCGCCCGTGCCCCAGCCGCAGTTGAGATAAAGGCCCGGCAGCGGCGATGGACCGATGATCGGCGACGAATCCGGCACCACATCCACGACCCCCGCCCACTGCCGAAGCATCCGCAACTGTCCGAGCGAGGGAAACATCTCCAGCATGCCGGAGATCACGGCCGCCCCCGCGGGAGGATTGCCGCGCTGCGCGTAGGACGGCACACGGTCGATCCCGCCGCCGACCACCATCTCGCCCTTGTCGGACTGAAACAGATAGGTGCCGGTGCCGAGGTGAAGCAGCACGATGTCGAGGCACGGCTTCACCGGCTCGGACACCATGGCCTGCAGCGAATAGGAGCGGATCGGCAATTCGAAGCCTGCCTTGGCCGACATCACGGTCGAATGCCCGGCAACCGCGAGCCCCACCGTGCCGGCGCGGATTTGCCCGCGCGAGGTCTCGACGCCCACGCATCGGCCATCCTCGACAAGGAACCCCAGAACCTCGCAGTTCTGGACGATGTCCACGCCCAGACCGTCGGCGGCGCGCGCATAGCCCCAGGCAACCGCATCGTGGCGCGCGACGCCGCCGCGCCCCTGCCACACGCCTCCGAAGATCGGATAGCGCGCCTGTGGACTGTCATTCAGCAGCGGCGCATGGGCCAGCACCTGGGACCGGCCCCACAATTCGGCATCCACGCCGTTGATCTGCATCGCATTGACGAGGCGGGCAGCGATTTCCATCTCGGCTTCGGAGTGCCCGATCGTGATGATGCCGCGCTGGCTTAGCATGATATTGTAGTTGAGTTCGCGGCTCAGGCCCTCATAGAGCCGAAGCGCGAAATCGTAGAGCGCGACGCTTTCGGGATAGAAGTAGTTGGACCGCACGGTGGTGGTGTTGCGACCCGTATTGCCGCCGCCGATCCAGTTCTTCTCGATCACCGCGACATTGTGCATCCCGTGGTTCTTGGCGAGGTAATAGGCGGTGGCGAGCCCGTGCCCGCCGCCGCCGACGATCACCGCGTCATAGGCCGGCCTGGGCTCTGCATCGCGCCAGGCGGGCTGCCAGCCGGCCTGGGTGCGCAGTCCCTCGCGCGCGCGGCTCCAAGCCGAATAGCGCTTCATGCGCAAGCCCCGCCCCGGCGTGTCTGATCTTCGTGCATCCCTGGGCGCGTCCCGATCACCATCGCCCCTCTTCGTGAGCGCGCGGAACGAGGCTGTCAATGCGGCCGTCTTTAGCGGGCAACAACCCTGAGGCCGTTTCTCACGAGATGGCGAGGCCCGCCATTGTCTCTCGCCTGCCCCTGCCTCCCGGTCTAGAAGCCGTTCATGTCTCACCCACGATCGAACACTTCAGCGGCGGCCGCGCCCGACACGTCTTCCGCGCGCGAACCCTCCGAGGTGCTGCGCTCCGTGTTCGGCTATGACAGCTTCCGCGGTGAGCAGGAAACGATCATCTCCCAAGTAACCGATGGGGCGAGCGCGCTCGTGCTCATGCCGACGGGCAGCGGCAAGTCCCTGTGCTACCAGATCCCGGCTTTGTGCCGGAACGGCGTGGGCATCGTGGTGTCGCCGCTGATCGCGCTGATGGACGACCAGGTGGCAGCACTCCGCCAGCTCGGCGTGCGCGCGGCAGCCATCCATTCCGCGCTCGACGGCGAAGCGCTGCGTGAAACGGCATCGGAGCTGCGCGCCGGCCGGATCGACCTTCTCTATGTCGCGCCCGAACGGCTGATGAGCGAGAACTTTCTTCTCCGCCTCGAAAGCCTCGACATCGCGCTGTTCGCGATCGACGAGGCGCACTGCATCTCGCAATGGGGCCATGACTTCCGCCCCGAATATCGGCAGCTTGGGGCCCTGCGGCAGCGCTTCCCGAGCGTTCCCTGCATTGCGGTGACGGCCACCGCCGACCGCCCGACCCGGCAGGACATCGCCGAGAAGCTCAGCCTTCCCCTGACTTTCACAGGCGGCTTCGACCGGCCCAACATCTTCTATGCCGTGGCGCCCAAGGACAATCCGCGCACCCAGCTCCTGCGCTTTCTCCAGACGCGGCCCGCGGGCGAAAGCGGCATCGTTTACTGCACGTCGCGCAAGCGCGTGGACGAAACGGCGTCCTTCCTCAACGATCGCGGCTTCAACGCGCTGCCCTACCATGCCGGGCTGGACAATGCCCTACGAGCGAAGAACCAGGAGCGCTTCCTGCGCGAAGAGGGCCTGATCATGGTGGCCACGGTCGCCTTCGGCATGGGCATCAACAAGCCCGATGTGCGCTTCGTCGCCCATCTCGACCTGCCCCGGAACATCGAGGCCTATTACCAGGAAACCGGCCGCGCCGGCCGCGATGGCCTGCCTTCCGTCGCCTGGATGATCTACGGCATGCAGGACGTGGTTCTTCAGCGCCGCATGATCGCTGAAGCGGAGAGCTCGGAGGAGCAGAAGCGCATCGAGAGGACCAAGCTCGACGCCTTCCTGTCCTATTGCGAGGCGGCGCGCTGCCGGCGTCAGGTGCTGCTGTCCTACTTTGGCGACGAGTGCGCCCCGTGCGGCCGGTGCGACACCTGCGTCTCGCCGCCCCGCACCTTTGACGCGACCCTTCCCGCTCAAAAGGCCCTGTCCTGCGTGTATCGCACGGGCGAGCGCTTCGGCGCCTCCTATGTGATCGCCGTGCTGCTCGGCGGCGACGATCCGCGCATCGCGAAATGGGGGCACGACCGCCTGTCCACCTTTGGCATCGGCAAGGAGCTGAGCGAAGCCGAATGGCGCAGCCTGTTCCGTCAGCTCGTGGTGCACAACCTGCTCGAAGTCGACCCCGATGCCGGTGGCGGAATGCGGCTGACCGATGAAGGCGCGGCCTTTCTGCGGGAGCGGCGCTCGATCCGGCTCCGGGTGGACGAGAAGAAGACGAAGGGCGCGGCGAGACCCGGCGCAGCGCGGGTCGATGCCGGTGCTGCGCTCGACGAGGACGACATGAAGCTCCTCGCGAGCCTCAAGGCCGAGCGAATGGCGATCGCACGCGAGCAGAACCTGCCGCCCTATGTGATCTTCCACGACCGGACGCTGATCGAAATGGTCCGCGCGCGACCAGGCACGTTGCGCGAGATGGGTGCGATCGCAGGCGTCGGCGAAACCAAGCTCCAGCGCTACGGCGAGCGCTTTCTCGGCGTCATTCAGGCCGAATGAGGAAGCGCTACCAGCGCTGGTGCACGTGAGGCGCGATGCTGCGCCGGTAGATGTCGCGGACGCGCTCCATGGCCTCCGGGCTCAAGGGCGAGAATGTGCTCGCTGCCGCATTGCCCTCGGCCTGGGCGGGATTCTTGGCTCCAGGAATGACCACCGTCACCGCATCCTCCATCAGGATCCAGCGCAATGCCGCCTGCGCCATGGTGGCGCCATCCGGCACGACCTCGCGCAGCGCCTCCACAGCTTCCAGCGCGACATCATAGGGCACGCCGGCGAAAGTCTCGCCCACATCGAAGGCCTCGCCGTGACGGTTGAAGTTGCGGTGATCGTCGGCGGCGAATTGCGAGGCAGCCGTCATCTTGCCCGAGAGCATCCCGCTTGCGAGCGGCACGCGCACGATCACCGCCACGTCCTTTTCTGTCGCCTGCGGAAAGAACAGCTCGGCCGGGCGCTGCCGGAACATGTTGTAGATGATCTGGACGCTCACAACGTTGGGATAGGCGATGGCCTTGAGCGCCTCCTCGACCTTTTCCACCGACACGCCGTAGAAGCGGATCTTGCCCTTTTCCACGAGCCGGTCCATCGCATCGAACAGTTCGGGCCGGTAATAGGCCTCGGTCGGCGGGCAATGGAGCTGCACGAGGTCGAGCGCCTCAACGCCCAGGTTATCGAGGCTGCGATCGATGAAGGCCTCGATGTTCTTCCCCGTATAGCCGTCCGCCACATGCGGATCGAGCCTGCGGCCGGCCTTGGTGGCGACGATCGGGCGATCGCTCCCGCGCTCGCGGAGAACGTCGCGGATGATGCGCTCCGAGCGTCCGTCGCCATAAACGTCGGCCGTATCGATGAACGTCACGCCCGCATCCAGCGCAGCATGAAGCGCCGCCTTGGCGTCGCTTTCGCCAACATCGCCCCACGCGCCGCCGATCGCCCAGGCGCCGAAGCCGATCTCTGAAACAGTCCAGCCGGTGCGGCCGAAGCGACGTGCGGGAAGGGTCATGGCGGATATCCGATGCGGCAAAAAAGGAATCGTCGCCTCCTCATATAGCGCATGGGGAAAGAGGAGCGACCGAGCCCGCGTTCGACGCTTGTCTCTCAGGCGTGGGCGAGCATCCGGCAGTGATGGAGCACCGCGCGCGCCCGGCGCTGGGCGACATCCATGGCCCAGAGGCAGGGCTTTCCTTCCGCCACGCGCATCACCGCTTCCATGGCGCTGACCAGAGCATCATGCGGCTCGGTGGCCAGATGCGGCTTGTTGATCCGCTCGCTGAGGGTAGCCACCGCGCGTTCCACCGCAGGGCGATCGTCCGCCCTTGGATGGGCGATTACGTCCAGAAGCATGCGATAAAGATCGATGGTCGGCATAGGAGGCCCAATGGGTTGCGGAAGCCATCCTCCTTAGCTACCGCAACATGAACGGCGCATGTCTGTTCCGTTCAGCCTCGTTGCACGCCTTAGGCGCGCCGGAGCAGCGCGACTGGCCGGCCTTGCAGGACATCGCGCGCGTCGAGCCGCTCGCCGGCCTCGAGACGCTCGCCGGTCAGACGGTTCTCCCACCGTCCGCGTGCTTCCGGCGGCAGAAGGATCTCCGCATCCTCGCCCGACGCCTGCCCGGATTTGAGTCCGAGCCGCGACACGACCGTCATCACGGCGCCTGCACCATCGCTGCGCATGAAGGCGACGACGCCCTCCGCGTTGGTACCCCTCGCCTGAAGCGGCAGATAGGCGCCGTCGGCGAAAAGCGCGGGATCCTCCTTGCGAAGTCGCAGACCCGTGGCGATCAGGAACAGCTTGGCGCTCTCGAAGTCAGGCGGAAACACGCCCTCCTCCAACGCGTCGAGTCGCGCGGATAGCACCGCGAAGTCGACGGGCCGCCGGTTGTCGGGATCGACCAGGCTCAAGTCCCAGCCTTCCGTGCCCTGATAGATGTCGGGGATGCCGGGCGCAGTCAGCTTAATCAGCGTCTGCGCAAGGCTGTTGCGCTGGCCGGCCTCGATAAACGGGCGCAGCACCGAAGCGAAGTCGGCAAGGAACGCCTTGTTGTCTGGATCGAGCAGCCGCCGCGCATAGGCTTTGACCGCATCCTCATAGGCCTCGCCATGCTCGCTCCAGCTCGTGCGGCGCTTGGCCTCGCGCAATGCCTTCTCGACATAGGCCTCGAAGCGATCGGCCAGCCCGGCGAGCGTTTCGGCATCGGCCGGATCGGCGGTGACCGGCCACATGCCGGCGAGCGCCTGGAAGAGCAGCCATTCGGTGTCGGGCTCGGGCGCCGGCCCGTCCGGCAGATGCCGCACGCCGTTCGCGTTCATCTCGCGCCAGCGACCAACCGCGTCGGCCCATTGGTCGGGCCGCTCGCTCGGCGCATAAAGGCGCGCGCGGGCATCCTCGCCGCGCTTGGTGTCATGGGTTGCGGTGGCGAGAAGCCCGTGCGGCTGCGTGTTCACCCTCTCCGCCATGGCCGCGTGGAAGCGTGCGACCGAGCCGACCTCCTGCGCCGGATCGCCGCCCACTTCGTTCAACGCGATCATGCGATTGGCGCGGTAGAACAGCGTGTCCTCGACCGACTTCGCCGTTGCCGGTCCGGTAAGCTGCTGAAAGCGCGTACGGAACTCGGCGGCACCCTCGCCCCCGTCCAGCAGAAGGCGGAGCACAGAAGAGAGCGGCGCGTCATCCGCACTTCCCCGCGCTTTCCGGGCCGTCGCCGCCACCTTGTCGAGCAGTCTCGCATCCCGCTCGCCCATCCCGGCGCTGGTGCCGTAGCTGCGATAAACCGGGAACGCCACGATCAGGTCGGTGATGGCATTGCGCAGGGCGGCTTCGTCGGCGCCGTCGCTCAGCTGCGCCGCGATGCGGGCGAGACCCTTGAGTTCGGTTTCGAAATTGTCGGAAACCATCAGCCGCTTGGCCGCCCGGCGTTCTTCCTCGACGTCGAATTCCTGTCCCACCATCGCCACATGGCGGCGAGTAAGTTGAGCGAGCCCTTTTTCGTCCACGAAAAGCTCGGGTTGAAGCGCTGCGAACTCATAGCCGGTGGTCCCCGCGATCGGCCATTCGGCGGCGAGCGGTTCGTTCTCGCCGAGAATCTTCTCCACCACGATGAATACATCCGGACCGACCGCCTCGCGCAACCGGGTCAGATAGGCCGCCGGATCGCCGAGCCCGTCCACATGGTCGATGCGGAGCCCGTCCACCTGACCGGAGCGGACGAGTTCGAGCGTCAGGCGATGCACGTCCTGGAACACCGCCTCGTCTTCCACCCGCACCCCGGCCAATCCCGTCACCTCGAAGAAGCGGCGATAGCTCAGATGCTTGCGCGCTTCCTTCCAGAAGAGCAGCCGCCATGGCTGGCCGTCGTGGAGGCGACGGAGGAAGGCCGCATCCCGCGCGCGGGCGTCGAGCAGCGTTTGAAGACGCGTGGCTGCCGCCTCATCGGCCAGCAGCGCACCGATGCGCCCATGCATCGCCTCCGCGTCTTCCGGCTGGGCCTGCTCGGCCTCTTCCGCGATCCGTTCGCCAAGCGGATCCCCGGCGAGGGCCTCGCGATAGGTGGAAGGATGAAGCGGCAGAACCGTCTCGAAATAGCTGAGCCCGAGCACCCCTTTGGCTGGCTGGAGGCGCAATCCGATCTCGCCTTGTTTTGCGGCTTCCTCGAAGGCACGGCCGAGGATCGGCAGGGTCAGCCTTTCGCGCCAGTTGATATCGAAGTGCCGCGCATAGGGGCTTTGCTCTCCCCATTCCACGACGTTCCGCCACCACGGGTTCTCCAGCGAGGCGGCCATGTGGTTGGGAACGATGTCGAGGATCAGCCCGAGCCCGGCCTTCTTCAGCACGGCGCTCAGGCGGTCGAAGCCCTCGCGTCCGCCGATCGCGGGATCGATCTCGTTGTGGTCGGCCACGTCATAGCCGTGGGTCGAGCCCTTCGGCGCGGTGAAGATGGGTGAGGCGTAGAGGTGGCTGATCCCCAGCCGCGCGAGGTAGGGCACGATCTCGACTGCGCGGTCGAACGTCATCCCGTCGCGGAATTGCAGGCGGTAGGTGGCGCGGGGAAGCGTCATGACTGTCTCGGTCGTTCGGCGGTCACGGCCTTTGTCACTGCCTGAAAGAGCGGCTGAGCGCCCATCGTCTCGACGGGCACGGAAAGCCTGGGCTGCCAGTTCGGATAGGAGTCGGTGGTGCCGGGCAGGTTGGTCGCCCGCGTCTCGCCGAGCAGGTCGGCAAGGCGCACGCCGCAAAGCAGGCTCGGCGTGCGGGCCACGAAGCGATGCGCGGCGACGGCGAGCGCGTCCGGCAGTTCGCCGTCAGGGGCATGAAGCGCTGCGTCGAGCACCTCCCCTGGCGTCTCGCCGGTTTCACGAAACAGCGACGCCATCGCACCGCGCTGATAGGCCCGCTCGCGCTCCTGCTGCGCGGCCCCCTCGGCCGTGATCAGCCCGTGTTCCAGCCGAAGGCGAATGTCGTCGCCACGCCACCAGCCCTTCCAGGTCGGCAGGTCATGAGTGGAGAGGCAGGCGAGCGCCAGCGCCGGATAGTGTTCCGGCCGCTTGAAGCCGCCATCCTCCGTGTTTTCGAAATAAATGATGCGATAGGACAGGATATTTGACGCGCCCATCACATCGCGGAAGCCGGGCGGCACATGGCCGAGATCCTCGCCGATCACCACCGTCCCTGCGGCGTTGGACGCCTCGGCCAGCACGTCGAGCATCCTCTCGATGGGATAGCGGAGATAGACGCCCTCCGCCGGACGCCCGCCCTCGGGCACGAGGAAGAGCTGCCAAAGCGCCATTGCGTGGTCGATGCGCAGCGCTCCGGCCGAGCGCATCAGGCTTTCCATCGCGGCGCGGAAGGGCCGGAACTCTTCGCGCGCGAGCGCCAGCGGCGAAAGGGCCGCGAGGTTCCAGTTCTGGCCTTCCGTCGTGAACATGTCGGGCGGCGCGCCCACGGTGACGCCGGGCACCACGAGGTTCGGTCCGCTCCAGGTCGCGGACCCATCCGGCGCCTCGCCCACGGCGAAGTCGAGATAAAGGCCGATCCGCATCCCGGCCTCTCGTGCCGCGCGCGCGGCACCATCGAGCTGGACACGGCAGATCCATTGCAGCCAGAGATGAAACGACACCTCATCCGCATGGCTTGAAACGAAAGCCTCCACGGCCTCGCCCCGGCAGTCGCGGAACTCGGCCGGCCAAGCTGTCCAGCCGGCCCCGCGCCCAGCCGCCGCCATGTGCAGCGACAACGCCTCGAAGCGGGCGTGTCCGCTGAGCGCGTCACCACCCTCGCGACAAAAGCCGGCAAAAGCATCCGGCGACAGCGCAGGATCGCCGTTCCCTGCCTTCCAAGCGTCCCAGGCCCGCCGCAGCGCGCCGAGCTTCAAGCCGGCCACAGTCGGATAATCCACGTGATCGCTTTGTGTCAGCGACGCAATGGCGTCGGCCTCATGCGCCTGAGGCGCGCCGCCAGGCAGGAGATCGGGTGCGATATAGAGCGGATTGAGGAACCGCCGGCTGGATGGCGAAAAGGGGCTGTTACGCTCGGGCGCGGCAAGAAACAGCGCATGAAGCGGATTGAGCCCGATGAAGTCGGCTCCCGTTTCTGCCGCTTGGGGCGCAAAGGCGACCAGGTCGGCGAAGTCGCCGATGCCCCAGTTGCGCGACGAGCGCAGCTCGTAAAGCTGAAGCGTGATGCCCCAGGCGCGATGTTCCCGCAGCCAGGAGGGCAAGAAACAGGCCTTGTCTTTGGCCGGCTCAAGAACAGGCGGGCGTGTGCCGTCCGTGCGGCGCAGTTCTTCTTCCAGCGCGTCATCGCGATCGACCGAAAGGCCGAGCGCCGTCAGCAGCCGCCGCTTGGCCTCATCGGAGATCGTGATTTGCCGCCCCCAGGCATCGTGACCGAGCGCGACGCCAAAGCGCTCCGCCAGGCGATCAAGCGGCGACTGTTCGACGCTCATTCCGCTCGTCCACCTTCAACCGGCGCAATGGCGAACAGCACCGCCGGCATCAGCCAGGACGCGATGTCGGTGCTTTCGCGCAGCTTGGGCTCGGCAAAGATCACGCGGCCGTCGACGGGCGGCACCTCATGCGGCCCTTCGGAGAAGGTCGCGCGCAGTTGAAGAAGCGAGGCGCCCAGACGCCAGTCCACCGCGATCACGTCCTTTTCCGCCTTGAGCACCCGCCCCGAATGCGCGCCGCCCGCTTTCACCAGCGGCACGATATGCTCGTGCCGGAGCGCGAGGAGGCGCTTGGTGAAGGCAAGCCAGTCGGCGCCCTTGTCCGTGTCCTGCCGGTGCCAGTCGATCTTGGAGGCGTTGAAGGTCTGCTCGGCGTTCGGATCGGGGATCTGCTTCTGCTCGTCCTCCGTGTCGAAGGCGGGAAACTTCGCGAACTCACGCCGCCGGCCTTCGCGCACCGCCTTGGCCAGCTCGCCGTGGAAGTCGGTGAAGAAGTAGAACGGCCGTACCTCGCCCCATTCCTCGCCCATGAAGAGCAGTGGAATATGCGGGGAAAGCAGCAGCATCGCCTGAAGCACGCGCAGCTTGGTTTCCCGGCTGAGCAGGATCAGCCGATCTCCGAGTGCGCGGTTGCCGACCTGGTCGTGGTTCTGGAGAAAGTCCACGAAGGCGGACGGCGGCTGGTGCGCGCTCGGATAGCCGCGTGGCTTGTTTTCGCCGTGGATCGATATCTCGCCCTGGTAGGCGAAGCCCTCGGCCGAGGCGCGGGCGAGCAAGCGCAGCGGCTCCGCGGCGAAATCCTCGTAATAGGCATCCGTCTCGCCGCTCGCGACCACATGCGCCACATTGTGGAAATCGTCGTTCCACTCGGCGGTGTAGAGCGGAACCCTGTTTTCGCTGTCGCGCTCGTGCAGATTGGTGACGTTGCGGTTGTCTTCCGTGGTGAGATGGATGTGCCGGCCGGGAAAGGCCGCGCGGATGCTCTGCGCGAATTCCACCAGGATCTCGGGGTCGGCCTCGTCATGGATGTGATCCACCGCGTCGAAGCGCAGACCGTCGAGGTGGAAATCGTGCAGCCAGTAGAGCGCGTTCTCGACAAAGAAGCGGCGCACCGGTTCCTTCTCATAGGCGATCGCGCCGCCCCACGGCGTACGCCGCTCAAGGTGGAAGAAGTCGGGCGCCAGCGCGGGGAGGTAATTCCCGTCCGGTCCGAAATGGTTGTAAACCACATCGAGCAGCACCATCAGCCCCAGCCCGTGCGCGGCATCGACGAATGCCTTCATGTCGTCGGGCGAGCCATAGGCGCGATGGGGCGCATAAAGCAGCACGCCGTCATAGCCCCAGCCCCGGTTCCCCGCGAACTGCGCGACGGGCATGATCTCCACCGCCGTGATGCCGAGCGCCGCCAGATGCGGCAGCCGCTCGATGGCGGCACGGAACGTTCCTTCGGGCGTGAACGTGCCGATGTGAAGCTCGTAGAGGACAGTTTCTTCCCAGGGACGACCCTGCCAGTCCGTGTTGCGCCACCGATAGCTCTCCGGATCGGTGAGCAGCGAGGGCCCGTGTACGTCTCCCGCCTGCGCGCGCGACGCCGGGTCGGGCACAGCGAGCCCATCAGGAAGCACATAGGCGTATGGTGTGCCGGCCTGCACGTCTTGCGCGTGATGCTCGAACCAGCCGCCGCCATCGCGCTCCATCGGAACGGTGCGTCCGTTCAGTTGAAGCGAAAGGGTTTCGGTCCCCGGTGCCCAGATGCGGAAGCGGGCGCCGCCGTCCCCGTTGAGCCTGGCGCCCCAGTTCGACGCCCAGTCCAACTCACCCGTCACGCCAGCGTCTCCAGAAGGATCAGGCTGCGGCCTTCGACACCATAGGAGCCTTCCACCGGTTCACCGTTCTTTTCGCGCGCGGTTCCGGCGGCCGTGTCGATCAGCTTGCGCCAGCCGGAGGCGAGCGGAGCGGGCAGGGTGAAGTCCAGGTTCTCGTGATAAGCGTTGAGGAGCATCAGAAGGCGCTCCTCAGGGCCTGCCAAGAGCACCGCCATGGAGCGTGTGTGCGGCTGATGCCAGTCACCATCCTCCATCGGCTGGCCATCGGGGCGCAGCCACTGAACGTCGAGCGTTCCCGCCTCGTCCACCGGCTGGCCGTGAAGGAACTTCCACTGGCGCAAGAGGCGGCGCGTACGGCGAATGCGGAGCACACTCGCCGCGAACGTGTAGAACTCCCCATCCCGTCCCTCCACCTTGCTCCAGTCGAGCCAGGCGAGCGGCGCATCCTGGCAATAGGCGTTGTTGTTGCCATCCTGCGTGCGGCCCACTTCATCGCCCATGAGCAGCATGGGCGAGCCCTGCGACAGCAGCGTGGTGGCGAGCAGGTTGCGCCGCATCCGGTCGCGCAGGGCGAGGATCGCGGGATCGTCGGTCGGTCCTTCCGCCCCGCAATTCCAGCTCAGATTATGCGAATGGCCGTCCTGGTTGTTCTCGCCATTCGCCTCGTTGTGCTTGTCGTTGTAGGCCACGACGTCGGCGAGCGTGAAGCCGTCATGGGCCGTGACGAAGTTGACGCTCGCCCAAGGGCGGCGACCGCGCTTGTCGAACAGGCCGGCCGAGCCCAGAAGGTTGCTCGCGAGATCGGCCGCGGTGCCTTCCTCGCCCTTCCAGTAGGCGCGCACCGTGTCGCGGTACTTGTCGTTCCATTCCGCCCAGCCGGGCGGGAAATTGCCGACCTGATAGCCGCCCGGACCGGTATCCCAGGGCTCGGCGATCAGTTTGACCTGCGACAGCGTCGGGTCCTGCCGCACCGCGTCCAAAAACACGGCATGGTCGCTGAACGTGTCCCGGTCGCGGCCGAGCGTGGAGGCGAGGTCGAAGCGGAAGCCGTCCACATGGCATTCGCTGACCCAGTAGCGCAGCGAGTCCATCACCATCTGCAGCACACGGTCGTGTCGCAGGTTGAGATTGTTGCCGCAGCCCGTGGTCTCGAAATAATAGCGCGGGTCGTCGGCGAGCACGTAATAGCTCGCATTGTCGATGCCGCGGAAGGACAGCGTCGGCCCCATCTGGTTGCCTTCCGCCGTGTGGTTGTAGACCACGTCGAGGATTACCTCGATGCCGGCCTCGTGAAGGCGGCGCACCATCAGCTTGAACTCGTGGATGCCGCCGCCCGGCGAGATGTAGCGCGCGGCGGGCGAGAAGAAGCCGACAGTGTTGTAGCCCCAATAGTTGGTGAGGCCCTTTTCGACCAGATAGCGGTCGTTGAAGAAGGATTGCACGGGCATCAGCTCGACGGAAGTCACGCCGAGCTTGGCGAGATGCTCGACGACGCGCGGGTCAGCTAGGCCGGCAAAGGTGCCGCGAAGCTGCGGCGGCAGGTCCTCGCGCAGCGCGGTCATGCCTTTGACATGGGCCTCGTAGAACACCGTTTCCGCCCAGGGAATGTTGGGGCGGATGTCGTTGCCCCAGGTCACCGCCGGATCCACCACCACGCATTTGGGCATGATGGGCGCGGAATCGCGTCGGTCGAAAGACAGGTCCTCTCGCGCGGAGCCGATGCGGTAGCCGAAAGCCGCGTCGTGCCAGCGCATGTCGCCTCGCATCTCGAGCGCATAAGGATCGAGCAGGAGCTTGTTCGGGTTGAAGCGGTGCCCGCCCTCCGGCGCATAAGGCCCGTGAACGCGATAGCCGTAAAGCTGGCCGGGCCGGACATCCGGCAGATAGCCGTGCCACACCTCGTGCGTGTATTCGGGCAGCGGAATACGCTCGATCTCGCGGCGGCCGCTACTGTCGAACAAGCAGAGCTCGACCTTGGTGGCGTTGGCCGAGAACAAGGCGAAGTTGACGCCGGACCCGTCCCAATGCGCGCCGAGCGGAACGGGGGAGCCGTGCGAGACGCGATACCTGGATGTCATGGGAGCTTTTCGAGACGTGACTGAGGGAAATGAAGCAAAGGCGGAGGCTCAACAAAGACGAAAAGGATCAGTCTCGCGGCCGGTCGTGGACGGAAAAACGAAGCAGGCCGAACATGGCGCACGGGAGCGGTTTGGCCAGCCTTCCCGGCATAAAAGAACGGCGACTTCCTGCGCTGGAAGCCGCCGCCTTTCTGCACTCCGGTCCCGTTCGGTTTGGCTCTCAACGGCAGCACAGCCGACAACTTGTGCCGCGTTATCGAATGCGAAGTGAACGGGCTTCGTTCGAAAAAGGCCTAACGGGACGGGTTCCGGCCCGTTTCGGGCATGTCCGACGTTCCGGCGGCATCACCGGCGCTCCCGCCAATTCCGCCGAACGTGTCTCCAGTGCCCGATGATCCGCCCGTCTGCAGGCCGCTGCTGAGACCTTCATCGTTCGGGCTCTCATCGGCCGCGGGGCCGGTCGCAACCGCATCATCGGCGTCGCCGCTGTGTCCGCTATCGGCAGCATCCTCAGACGCGTCGCCGTCTTCATCGACGTACCGGCTGGCCTCGTGCCAGTGTTGTTCGTGATTGCCTTCCTCCCGGCCGCCACGCTCCCAGATCTGGTAGGCGCGCGACCGTATCCGGTCTTCCCTGTTCGGATCAGTTGTCATGGTGAACTCCCTTCTGCGTCATGCCTCGGGGCTTGAGAGCCGCATCCACGCTTGAAGCAGGATCAACTCGCAAAGCCGGGCATCGCCTCCAACTAGGGCGGCCCCGGAGCGTTCCCTCCAGCTATTTCGATTTTTATGCGAAGGAAGCAGCCTTCAACGATCCACCATCGCCATTGCCCGCTCGCCGTAGCGCGGCCCGGCGATCCGCTCCGGCCGCAACGCATCATCCAGCGCCGCCATGCACTCCGCATCAAGCGTCAGACCCGCCGCGCCGACATTCTCTTCCAGGAAGCGCTTCCGCTTGGTGCCGGGGATGGGCACGATGTCGTCGCCTTTCGCCAGCAGCCAGGCGAGCGCCACCTGCGCGGGCGTTGCCCCCATGCTCGCCGCCACCGCCTGCACGACCTCCGCCGCTCCCATATTGGCGTCGAAATTAGCACCCTGGAAGCGCGGGTCACCGTGCCGGAAGTCATCCGCAGGATAGTCTTCCGCGCGTTTGGCGGTGCCGGACAGGAACCCTCGGCCGAGCGGGCTGAACGGAACCAGTCCGATGTCGAGCTCACGCAGCACGGGGATGATCTCCGCTTCCAGGTTGCGCTCCCACAGCGAATACTCGCTTTGAAGCGCGGAAACGGGATGCACGGCATGGGCGCGGCGGATATTGGAAACCCCCGCTTCCGACAGCCCGAAGAAGCGCACGAGCCCCTCGCGCACCAGTTCGCCCACCACTCCCGCGACATCCTCGATCGGAACCGCCGGATCGACGCGATGCTGATAAAGAAGATCGATGCGGTCGGTCTGGAGCCGGCGCAGCGAGGCTTCAACCACGTCCCGGATATGCGCGGGCCGGCTGTTCACGCCCATGCTCTTCCCGTCCTGAATGTCGAAGCCGAACTTGGTCGCCAGGACGACCTGCTCCCTTTTGCCCTTGAGCGCGCGGCCGAGCAGTTCCTCGTTCTTGAACGGGCCGTAAACCTCCGCCGTGTCGAACAGCGTCACGCCAAGCTCGATCGCGCGGTGAAGGGTGGCAATGGATTCGGCCTCGTCGGCCGGCCCATAGGACTGGCTCATGCCCATGCAGCCCAGCCCGAGCGCGGAAACCGTGAGGCCCTGGCGGCCGAGAATTCGTGTCTGCAGCATGGCGCGCTCCGTAGGCTGTCCTTCGAAGCAGGCTCAATCCTCTGGACGGAAACCGGTTCCCCGGTCGCAAACCTCAGACGGGTGCGGAGTGGCGCGCCGCTCCTTTGGCGAGAAAGCGGTCGAACTTCGCAGCCACGGTGCGCACGAAGGGCCGGCCCTTCGGCGAAACAATGAAATGCTCGCCGTCGAAGCGGATCAGGCCATCAACATCCGATCGGCTCGCCTCGCGCGCGATCGCCACGATCTCGTCGGCGTCCGAGCCAAAGCTCCGGCTGAGCGGTGACACCGCGAAGCCGAACTCGCACATCAGCTTTTCGATCACATGCGCCGCCACCCGATCGCGCGGCTCAAGCGCGACGCCGCGCGCAATCGGCAACTCGCCCGCCAGCGCGCGCCTTTGATACTCGGCCGTTGCGGTCACGTTCTGGACATGGCCCTGCGGCAGGCGGCCGACCGACGACGCGCCGAGCCCCAGGAGCACATCCGCGGTATCCGTCGTGTAACCCTGGAAGTTGCGCCGGAGCCGGCCAGCCGCGAAAGCCTCGGCCAGGCTGTCGCCCGGCCTGGCGAAGTGATCGATGCCGATCGGCACCATCCCGGCCGCTGCGAGCCGTTCCGCACCTGCTTCTGCCTGTGCGAAGCGGGCAGGCGCATCGGGCAGAACCGACGCATCGATCATGTTCTGGTGCTTCTTCATCCAGGGCACATGGGCATAGCCGAACAATGCCATGCGATCAGGATCAAGCGTCAGGCACTGGTCGAGCGTGCGGAGAAGCGTTTCGACCGTCTGATGCGGCAAGCCGTACAGCACATCGAGGTTGACCGACCGGACGCCCCGGGCGCGAAACCCGTCGATCGCATCGCGCGTCTGCTCGAAGCTTTGCGGGCGGTTGATGGCCGCCTGCACCCGCGCGTCGAAATCCTGCACGCCGAAGCTCGCCCGCGTGACGCCGAACCGCGCCCATGCGGCGAGACGCAGGTCGTCAACATCGTTCGGGTCGATCTCCAGGCTGATCTCGCAATCGGATGCGAGAGCAAAGCGCCTGCGCAGAACTTCGCCCAACCGGTCGATGTCGCCGGGCTGGAGCAGAGTGGGCGAGCCGCCGCCGAAATGGACGGCGCTCAACCGCCCCCGCCCCCCGAGACGGCCCGCCAGCGTGGCGGTCTCGGCCGTCAGCGCTTTGAGATAGGCGGCCACGGGCTCGTAACGGCGCACCTGCTTGGTGTGGCAGCCGCAGAACCAGCACAGGCGGTCACAGAAGGGAATGTGGAGGTAAAGCGAGATGCGATCATCGGGCCGGATTGTATCCAGCCAAGCGCCGTAAATGTCCGCGTCGACACCGGGATGGAAATGCGGCGCGGTGGGGTAGCTCGTATAGCGCGGCACGGGCGCGGAATAGCGCGCGACGAGGTCAGCTTGGGTCATGATCACCCTCGGGAGAGCTTTCGGTTCACCCCAGCGATATAGCCTGCGACGCACGCTCACCTTTGATATGGGTCAAGCCTGGGTTATGGAAGCCGCTGAACGGTTTCACGGAGCCCCCTTAGCCCCCATCGTTGAACGTCGCCGATCGGCGACCCGGACATCATGAGCAGCAAGCCCCGCCTGGACATCCACAACTCCGACATTCCCGTGCTTTGCCAATCCTGCGAAGCGCGCCACAAGGGCATGTGCGGGGTGTTGAATCCGGCCGAGCTGACGGCGCTGGCCCGGCACACGCGGACCGCGCGGCACGGAGCGGGCGAGGAATTGCTCGGCGAAAGCACGGCGGCGCAGTCCTACGCCAATGTCATGCGGGGCGTGGTCAAGCTCACCAAGATGCTTGAGGACGGGCGCCAGCAGATCGTCGGCCTGCAATTCGCGCCCGACTTCCTCGGCCGTCTTTTTGCGTCGGAGTCTACCGTCACGGCGGAAGCGGCGTCCGACGTGGATCTCTGCCGCATACCCCGGCCCGCGCTGGAGCGGCTGATGGCCGAGAACCCGGCGCTGGAGCACCGGCTGATGCAGCAGACCCTGCGCGAGCTCGACGAGGCGCGCGAATGGATGCTGACGCTCGGGCGCAAGACGGCGGCGGAAAAGGTTGCGAGCTTCCTTTTCCTGATCGCCACCCATCTCGATCCGGCCGCGCCTGACGGGGATGCCCGTGTCTTCGACCTGCCGCTCACCCGCGCCGATATCGCGGACTTCTTGGGCCTCACCATCGAAACCGTGTCGCGTCAGCTTTCAAAGCTGCGCGCGGAAAAGGTGATCGCGATCACCAACAACCGCCACGTGACGGTTCCGAGCCTCGCCCGGCTCAAGGCGCGCTGCGGCTGATCCCGCCGGCAATCGCGCCATTGACCCCCAGCGCCGCGGCGAGCAGGGGGGCGAGCAGCTCGCGCTCAAAGGCAACGTGGCGGCGGACGCCCTCGAAGAAGCCGCGCAGCATATAGCCGACCGCCTCGGGCGCCGACCGTTCCTCTCCCCTTCCGAGATCAAGCAGCGCGTCGTGGATTTCTTCGGCGAAGCACAGGTCGGACATATGCTCCCAGCGCAGCCGCTCGACGCTGGCGGCTGCTTCCGGCCGTTCCGCCCGCGCGGCCTCCACGGCGGGAAAAAGGATGCGCTCCTCCACCGCATGGGCGTCAGACACGGTGCGGCACACAGCGCGCGCGAGATGCAGGCAGTGCTGGCGGTCGACATCACCGGGCAGGCCGTCGGCGACCCGCTCAAGCTCGCCGCACAGGGCAAGCTGGCGGGCGTGGCTTTGCGCCACGGTGGCGAGAAGACGGGCGGGCATCGGCATCTCCGGGCTTGGCTGCGGCGCGCCGGGTGCTTCCGGCGGTGGTAGCCCTGAAGGTGAAGTCAGCGCGAGCTTTCCGCCTTGATCAAAATCAACTCAGGAAGCGACAAGCCTTCCATCGCCATCAAAATTTCCGTCGGCTCTTGAGCTAGCTCAAACTGTTCGCCATCCGGAGGGTCTATCCAGGCGCATCGAAAGCGAGAATGGAGTTCGTTCGATGAGCAAGTTTGTGTCGGCGCTGGCCGCCAGCTGCATGATGGTCCTGGGCATAGTGACCGGCGCAGGAGCCGCCGAGCACGAGGTGCGAATGCTCAACAAAGGCGAGAAGGGCGCCATGGTGTTCGAGCCCGACTTCCTCCGCGCCAGCCCCGGCGACACGGTTCACTTCGTGGCCGTCGACAAGGGCCACGATGCGGAATCCGTGAAAGGGATGCTGCCTGCGGGCGCCGAGCCGTTCAAGGGCAAGATCAATGAGGACGTGACGGTGACGCTGCCGGTTGAAGGCGTGTACGGCGTCAAGTGCACGCCTCACTACGGCATGGGCATGGTGGCGCTGATCGTAGTGGGCCAGCCCGTCAATGCGGAAGAAGCCAAGGCTGTGAAGCATCCCGGCAAGGCCAAGGCGAAGTTCGCCGCCCTGCTCGACGAGGCCGCAGCCGCCAACTGAAGGAGGGCGAGAAAAGCGCCCGCTCCGGCAGGCGCTTTTCTCGCCGACTTCGGCTTCAGCCGAAGGAGATCACGGCAAAGCAGATCGCAAACAGCGCCATCAGCCATGCAACCGAGACCCAGCGCTCGGCGATGCGCCGGCCCTTCACGAAATCACCCGCGCGGCGCAACTGGGCAGCCCGCACGCGTTGCAGGATATGGGCAAGCGTCAGGGACACAACCAGCGCGAGCTTGGCATGGAACCAGGCGCTCAACTCGCGGTCGCCTGCGCCATAACGGCTCCACAACAGCGTCAGCCCGCTGATCCAGGCGAATGCCACGGCGAAGCTCGTGATGTCGGCGAGCGTCCGGCGCGCAAGCGCCAGTCCTGCCTCGTTCTCGCGCCCCGCACTCGCGCGCAGCGCCACGTAATGAGACAGCATCAGGCCCGAGGCCATGGCGATCGTGATGAGATGCGCCATCTTGAGAAGCTCAAACACGGCGCGTCTTTCCTTCTTCTTCAGGCGTCTCGTCGTCGAGCAGGATGCGGGCGGCGGCCCCGTCGAGATCCTCGTACTGCCCGGCCTTGAGCGACCACAGGAACACGACCAGCGCCAGCGCCCCGAAGCCCAGCGCGATCGGGATGAGGTAAAGAAGCGCGCTCATGCCGTTGCGCTTGGCTGAGGCAGTGCCGGTGTTTCCTTCACGGGCGCTGGCAGACGCGCGCCGCGCAGCGACCAGCCGAGCGTCAGCGCATTCGCCACCACGACGATGGAGGACGCCGACATGGCGACCGCCGCGATCAAAGGCGTGGCGTAACCCAGAATGGCGATCGGCACGGCGACGATGTTGTAGCCGATCGCGAGCACGAAGTTCTGCGTAATCTTGCGCCGCGCGGCGCGCGCGGTTTGAAGCGCGTTCAAGACCGGCGCGAGCCGCTCGCCGGTGAAGACGATGCCGGCCGAGGCCTGCGCGATGTCGGAGCCGCTCGCCGGCGACATGGACACATGGGCCGCAGCGAGCGCGGGCGCGTCGTTGAGCCCGTCGCCGACCATCAGCACACGCCGGCCCTGGGCTGCGAGCGCCTGCAGCGCCTCCACCTTGCCGCCGGGCAGGCAGGCGGACAGGCTTTCGCCGATACCCGCAGCGCGTGCCGCCGCTTCCACCGCTTGGGCGCTGTCGCCCGAAACAAGACGGATGTCGAGGTTCAGCGCGGCAAGCGCACGGATCGTCTCGACGGCATCGCTGCGCAGGGCGTCCGCGAAGCGGAAGCGGAACGGCGGGCGGCTGCCCCAGCCAAGCCAGACCTCGGTGGCGGCGGAGGTTGTCTCACCGTTGTCGCCGACCCAACCGGGACGGCCGAGGCGCACGGGTTCGCCATTCAAGCTCGCTTCCACGCCGAAACCGGGCCGTTCGAGCGGCTCGCTGAGCTTGGCCGATACGATGTCGCGGGTGCGCGCAGCTTCGGCCAGGGCACGGGACAGCGGATGCCGGCTGCCATCCGCCAGTGCTGCGGCGATGGCCCAGGCTTCCGCGTCGTCGGGTCCTTCGATCAGGCGCGGCGTGCCGCGCGTCAGCGTGCCCGTCTTGTCGAACACGATCGTGTCCACCTCGGCGAGCTTTTCGAGCGCGGCACCATCCTTCAGGATGATGCCCGAGGCGAGGAGGCGTCCGGCGGCCACGACCTGCACAGCGGGCACGGCAAGGCCGAGTGCGCAGGGGCAGGTGATGATCAGCACCGCCACACCCGCCGTGATCGCCGGATGGAGGCCGGTGCCGAGCAGGAGCCATCCGATCAGCGTCACGATCGCAGTCAGGTGAACGGCGGGCGCGTAAAGCCGCGACGCGCGGTCGGCGAGGCGCACGAAGCGGCCGTCGGGCCGTTCCACGGCTTCCGTCAGGCGGATGATGCCGGCCAGCAGGCTTTCATTGGCAGGCGCGGTGGCGCGGATGTCGATCCGCCCCGTAAGATTCATCGCACCGGCATGGGCCAGCGCGCCTTCGAGCACGGCTTCCGGAACGGATTCGCCCGTCAGAGCGGAGCGGTCGAGATCGCTTGCGCCACGTGCCACCGTTCCGTCCACGGGAACGCGCTCGCCCGGCATGACGCGCACGGTGTCGCCCACCCGCACGGAAGCGACCGGCAGCTTCATCACGCGGTCGTCCGGCAGCACGAGGCTCGCCGTGGTCGGCGACAGGGTCAGGAGGCGCGCGGCGGCCGAGCGCGCCACGTCGCGCATCCGGTGATCGAGCACGCGCCCGACAAGGAGAAAGAAAAGCAGCGTCACCGAGCCGTCGAACCAGGCATGGCGCCCGCCCGTCGCTGTCTCATACAGGCTGAGCGCCGTGCCCACGATCACCCCGATCGCGATCGGCACGTCCATATTGGTGCGGCCATGCCGGAGCGCCTTCCACGCGGAACGGAAGAAGGGCCGACCGGCATAGATTATCGCTGGAATAGCGATCGCTGCCGAGATCCAGTGAAACAGGTCGCGAGTCGGCCCTTCGGCGCCCGACCATACCGAAACCGAAAGCAGCATCACATTAGTGGATGCGAAGCCCGCCACGGCCATCGCCCGCACCAGCTCGGCGGTTGCCTTGTCGCCGCCGCGACGATCGATCTCGAAGGGCCGCGCGGAGCGGCCCGCCACGAGGAGCGCATCCAGCACGGGCTCCGGCGCGGCATCCGGCGCAAGCCGCACCGACAAGCGCTTGGCCGTGAGGTTCGCGCGCGCGTGGGAAACGCCCGGCACGGCTTTTGCCGTCCGCTCGACCGCCGCGATGCAGGCAGCGCAGTGCATATCGTCTACCAGGAAGTCGATGCTCGAACCGCCATCCTTTTCCGGACGGAGAAAGGACGGGTCGATCGGCTCGCGCGACCGGACGGGCTCGCCTGTCTCGGAAAGCAGAACGGCGGTCGGGAATGTTGCGGAGCAGCACATGGCGAAAGCCTCTTCAGCGCACCGAAACGGATTCGGTTTGGCGCCACACCACGGCGCCCTTGTCCCTGGCCTCGATCTCCACCAGCCAGCGGCCGGAAGCAAGCGGCTCCTCCGCGCGGTAGATGTCGCCTGCGGGCACGAGTTCCACAAGCCGGTCGGTGGACGCGCTGGCGGGCCGGCCGGCGAGCGCACGCACGTCGAGACCGGGAAGCGGCGATCCGCTCCGATCGGTGAGATGAAGCGTGAGCCGGGCGTCCGCCACCGAAAGCTCGGACTTCCAGCCCCGCGCATCCTGGGCCGCGGCATCCTTCAGCAGCAGGTTGTAGTTCTGGCTCGCCACATAGGAATTATGCGCGTTGAGGCCGGGAAAGGTGCTGACCGCCCAATAGGCCATCAGCACATTCACCGTGATGATGGTGCCAAAGAAAAGCGCCACCACGCCCAGCATGTGAAAGCCCGTGAAGGGACGGTTCTCTCCGGGAAGAAGGTAGATCATTGGCGCGGCCTTTCCGCCTCGAAGAGGGCTTCCACGGACACCGTCTCGCCGGTCTGAGCATCCGACAGAACAAAGGAGAACTCGTCCGGCACCGCATGCTCGGGCGGCCGCGCCACGAAGACGCGAAGGTCGCGCACCGCATCAGGCGGAACGGGAACCGTGACCGCCCGCGACCGCGCATCGCTTTCCCCGGTCCACATGGTGGCGTCGGGAATGCCATCGAGCGTCAGCGTCAGCGTGCGCTCTTCCTGCGCCTTGCTGGCGAGCTTGAGGGTGAAGCCGTTGCGCACGCCGCCATCCGACAGGGTGACGAACAAGGGTGCTCGGTCATGCAGCACGCTGAGCTCAAGATGGCCGCGCGTGGCCAGCACGGTCAGCATGAAGACGCCGATCAGCGCCCACAGGCCGAAATAAAGCACCGTGCGCGGACGCGCGATATGGCTCCAGGAGACGGATTTCTGCTCGACGCGCGCGATGTCGCGCCCGCTCGCGGCCGCGGTCTCCGTGTGATGCTGGAAGTCGCGCAAGGTTGAATAGGAGATCAGGCCGAGCGGGCGGTTGACCTTTTCCATCACGCGGTCGCAGGCGTCGATGCACAGCGCGCAGGTGATGCATTCGAGCTGCTGGCCGTCACGGATGTCGATGCCCATCGGGCAGGCGGCCACGCAGGCATTGCAGTCCACGCAGTCGCCCACGTCGAGCCCCTGCGCGATCGCCTTCTTGGCATGGCGCGAGCGCGGCTCTCCGCGCCAGTCATTATAGGTGACGATCAGCGACTGCTCGTCCAGCATTGCGCCCTGGATGCGCGGCCAGGGGCACATATAGGTGCAGACCTGCTCGCGCATGAAGCCGGCAAGCCAGAAGGTGGTGGCGGCCAGCGTCAGGATGGTAAAATAGGCGACAGGCGCGGCCTGGAACGTCACCAGATCGACCAAAAGGGTTGGCGCGTCGGCGAAATAGAAGACCCATGCCCCGCCCGTGGCGAGCGAGATCAGGAGCCACAGAGCCCACACGGTGGCGCGCTTGCGGATCTTCGTGGCCGTCCATGGCGCCGCATCGAGCTTGATGCGTGCGTTGCGATCGCCCTCGACCCAGCGCTCGACCTGGATGAAGAGGTCGGTCCACACCGTTTGCGGGCAGGCATAGCCGCACCAGGCGCGTCCGGCGATGGAGGTGACAAGGAACAGCCCCAGCCCCGCCATGATGAGCAGGCCCGCGACATAATAGAATTCCTGCGGCCAGATCTCGATCCCGAAGAAATAGAAGCGCCGCCGTGCGAGATCGAGCAGAATCGCCTGGTCCGGAGCATGCGCGCCGCGATCCCAGCGGATCCAGGGCGACAGCCAGTAGATCCCTAGGAAGACGGCGACCAGCGTCCACTTCATCCGGCGGTAGAAGCCCTGGACGCGTGACGGGAAGATCTTGCGCCGCGCCTCGTAGTCGGCGCGCGTGTCGCGGCTGTTGACGGGATGCGCGTCGACCGGCGGCTGCGCGTCATCCGCGGCCATCCGCCTGCGCGGGTCGTCAGCCAGTGTGTCGATAAGCGTGGTCATTCGCTGCGGCGTTTCCGTGTGCAGGGCGAGGCGCTGTTTCGCGCCGTGCCCTCAAAACACCCCTCTCGCCGCATCCCTTACGCTTCGCTGCGCCAGCGAACCTTGATCTGGATCATGCCGCGGATCACGCTACCGCGCGGTCCGTGGCTGAACGTCCGGAACGACGCTTCGCATCAAACCCGGCAGGTTTCCGCGCCTGGTTTACTGCGACGCAGCCTGGTCGGCCGCCTGCGCGCCCTCGCCGCCTCCAAGGCTGTGCACATAGATCGCGAGCTGCTTCACCGTCGCGGGATCGAGCCGCTGGCCCCAGGCCGGCATGGCGCCGTGGCGCGGATTGGTGATCTGCGCGGCGATCACCTTCGGATCAGCGCTGTAAAGCCAGACCGCGTCATTCAGGCGCGGGGCGCCCAGTTCGCGACTGCCCTCGCCGTTTTCGCCATGGCACGAGGCACAGTTCTGCGCGAACAGTTCGGCGCCCTCCGCATTGGCGGGCCCTGACTTGCTCAACGAGAGAACATGGGCGGTAACGGCCGTGATCTGTTCGCGGGTCAGCAGGCCGTCGCGGCCAAAGGCCGGCATTTCGGAAAAGCGCGTCTCGTCGTCGCCGGGGTAGCGGACGCCATGGGTGATCGTCTGGTGGATCTGTTCGAGCGAGCCACCCCAGATCCAGTCGTCGTCGTTGAGATTGGCGAAGCCGACGCCGCCGGACGCATCCGCGCCGTGGCATTGCACGCAGTTCACCTTGAAGGCCGAGGAACCGGCACGGAAGGCGACGTCGCGCAGCTCCGGATCCTTCGCGATGTCCTCCAGCGGCAGGTCGCGGATGCGCGAGAAGAGCTGCGCCCGCGCGGTGTCCGCTGCGCTCAACTGCTCGGCCACTTCCGTCCGCGAATGCCAGCCGAGCAGGCCGGTCGTCGCGTCCTTCAGAAGCGGGATCGAAGGGTAAAGGATGATATAGGCCAGCGCCCAGATATGGGTGACATAGAACACCCACAGCCACCAGCGCGGCATGGGTGTGTTCAGCTCCTTTATGCCGTCCCATTCATGGCCGGTGGTCGCCGTGCCGGTGGGCCCGTCCACCTCGCCCCGATAGGGCTCGGAGCCCGGAACCCGCGGGAAACCCTTGTCTGCCCCGATATCAGTCACGGTTGGGTTCCTTTCCCTGGTCGTATCTAAAGGGAATGTCGGCCTGGTCGCGATAGGCGCGGCGGGAGCCGGGCCGGAAGATCCAGACGAGCATGGCCGCGAAGATCAGCGTCAGCGCGAGCAGCGCCCAGCTGTCGGCGAAGTGGCGGAGCAACTCGTAGAAGTTCATCGCGGATTTATCTCAGGTTCTCGTGGCTGAGCGGCTCGTATTTCGTGAAGTCCACCAGCGTGCCCGACATCTGGAGATAAGCGACCAGCGCGTCCATCTCGGTCAGGCGGGTCGGATCTCCGTCGAAGTCGCGCGCCTGCATCTTGGGATAGCGCTGGGCCAGCCCTTCCGTATCCGCGTCGGGCGTGGCCTGCGCGAGCAGGTCGGCCTTGGCGTTCGTCACCATGTCGTCCGTGTAGGGAACGCCAACGATGCGGTTCGTCTTCAGATGCTCGGCGATGTCGTCCGTCTTGAGCTCGTTGCGCGCGAGATGGCCATAGGAGGGCATAATCGACTCGCGGACCACGGAGCGCGGGTCTTCGAGATGCCGCACGTGCCATTCATCGGAATAGCGGTTGCCGACCCGCGCAAGATCGGGGCCGGTGCGCTTGGAGCCCCATTGGAAGGGGTGGTCGTACATGGATTCGGCGGCGAGGCTGTAATGGCCGTAGCGCTCCACCTCGTCGCGCATGGGCCGGATCTGCTGCGAATGGCAGACATAGCAGCCCTCGCGGACATAGACGTTGCGCCCCGCGAGCTCGAGCGGAGAGTAGGGACGAACGCCTTCCACCTTCTCGATCGTGTTGTCGATATAGAAGAGGGGCACGATCTCCACGATGCCGCCGATGGTGACGACAAGAAAGGACAGCACCAGGAGAACGGTGACGTTGCGCTCCACCTTGTGGTGGTGGCGGAAGAGGAACTTGGAAAGCGGATCGAGCATCGGGATTGTCCTGGTTCGTCACTCGGCGGGCTGGAGGCCGCCGGGCTGCACGGCGCCCACCGGCACATCCTGGCGTGCTTCGCCGCGGATCGTCTTCCACACATTGAAGGCCATGAGCAGGCCGCCGGCGAGGTAGAGCACGCCGCCGAGCGCCCGGATCACGTAGAAGGGGAACATCGCCGCCACCGACTCCACGAAGGAGTAAACGAGGTAGCCCTCGGCATTGTACTCGCGCCACATCAGGCCCTGCGTGATGCCCGCGACCCACATGGAGGCGGCGTAGAGCACGATGCCGATGGTGGCGAGCCAGAAGTGCCAGGACACCAGCCGGAGCGAGTAGAGACCGGAGGTCTGCCACAGGCGCGGCACGAGGAAATAGATCGCCCCGAAGGTGATCATGCCGTTCCAGCCGAGCGCGCCGGAATGCACGTGGCCGATGGTCCAGTCGGTATAGTGGCTGAGCGAGTTGACCGCCTTGATCGACATCATCGGCCCCTCGAAGGTCGACATGCCGTAGAAGGCGACGGCGATGACGAGCATGCGCAGCACCGGGTCCGTCCGCAGCTTGTCCCAGGCGCCCGACAGCGTCATCAAGCCGTTGATCATGCCGCCCCAGGAAGGCATCCAGAGCATGACGGAGAACACCATGCCAAGCGTCTGCGCCCAGTCGGGCAGCGCGGTATAGTGGAGATGGTGCGGGCCGGCCCAGATATACATGAAGATCAGGGACCAGAAGTGCACGATGGACAGCCGGTAGGAATAGACCGGGCGGTTCACCTGCTTGGGAATGAAGTAATACATCATCCCGAGGAAGCCTGCGGTCAGGAAGAAGCCCACCGCGTTATGCCCGTACCACCACTGCACAAGCGCATCCTGTACGCCCGAGTAAACGGGATAGGACTTCGAGCCGAGGAAGGACACCGGCACGGCGATGTTGTTGACCACGTGCAGCATGGCGATGGTGACGATGAAGGCCAGAAAGAACCAGTTCGCCACATAGATGTGGGGCTCCTTCCGCTTCACGATCGTGCCGACAAACACCACGAGATAGGCGACCCAGACGATCGTCAGCCAGATGTCGATATACCATTCCGGCTCGGCATATTCCTTGGACTGGGTGACGCCCATCAGATAGCCGGTCGCCGCCAGCACGATGAAGAACTGGTAGCCCCAGAACACGAACCACGCGGTGTTGCCGCCGAACAGCCTTGCTGCCGTGGTGCGCTGAACGATGTAGAAGGAGGTCGCGATCAGCGCGTTGCCGCCGAAGGCGAAGATCACGGCGGAGGTATGGAGCGGCCGAAGGCGGCTGAAGTTCAGAACCGGGTCGATGTTGAGGTCGGGAAAGGCGAGCTGGGCTGCGATGACCACGCCCACCAGGAAGCCCACCACGCCCCAGAACACGGTCGCCACGACGCCGAAGCGCACGGGACCGTCCATGTAGTAGCCGGCATCCGCGCGGTGGAGCACGGCGCGTCCCGTCGGCTCCATGGTGCGCATGCGCCAGACGGCGAGGCCGAGCGCCACGGCGGATGTGAGCGCCATGTGAAAACCGAACTGCGCGTCATGGGCGAAGCCGGATGCGAGCGCAAAGGCGAGCGCGATGACAAACAGGATACCCGGCTGAATCAGTTCCATGGGCAGTTTCTCCGGCGGCAGGCGAACAGGCGCGAAAAACAGCTCGCGCATGTGATCGTCAGCGACGCTTAGCGGGGGGACGAAAACCGCGCCTTGACGTGGATCAAAGGCAGGGCGGCAAAATCGGCGCTTCAGACGCCGGTTGCGGCCCGCAGGCGCTTGGGGTCGCGGACCACGACGCGGCGTGCGTCGGGCAGCGCGATGAGGTTGTCGCGCTTGAGGGCGGCAAGCTGCCGGCTCACCGTTTCAAAGGTCAGGCCAAGAAAGTCCGCGATCTCGGCGCGCGTAAGCGGCAGTTCGATCACATCGGCTGGGGAAAGATCCCCCTCCGCGTCTTCCGCACCGTGCTTCGACAGCCGCTCGGCGACCAGAAGGAGAAAGCTCGTCACCTTCTCGCGTGCCGTCTTGCGGCCGAGCGTGAGCAGCAGGTCCTGCGCCTCGTCAAGTTCAGCGAGCGCCTGCAGGTAGAGTCCGTGCTCCAGCGAGTGATTCTGCCGGATGATCGCCTCAAAGGCAGGGCGCGAGAACGAGCACAGGTCGAGTTCCGTTACGGCGCGCACGGAAATATGCGTTTCCTTTGGCGAGTCATCGGCAAAGGGCCGGCCGAGAAAGTCCTGCGCGCCCTTCAGCGCAACGATCTGCTGGCGTCCGTCAGCCATCAGCTTCGACAGCTTGGCCACGCCCGAAAGCAGGATCGCGCAGCCGTCCGCGTCGTCCCAGCCGGACATGATCTCGGCTCCAGCGGGAACGCGGCGGCGACTGGCGCCGGCGGCGAGCTGGCGCAGCTGCTCAGGCGTCAGCGTTCCGCAAAGCCCGTGTTCCCACGCGAGGCATGAGCGGCAGTGGCGCGGCAGCCCGGCAACCTCCGCGCCCGCCTGCGTTCTGAAGGCAAACATTCCATTCGTCCTGTTTTCAATGGTCCCCGCGTTCAACCATCCCTGCGGTCGCGCCAGTAGCGCGCCCTCAGTCGCGGCGCGATCATGCGGGCGATCGGCACGGCAAGCACGAAGCTCGCCACCACGATGATCGGGATCAGGATCTTCCACTGCTCCTGAAGCGAGGGAATGGACAGCACCGTGATGGTGCCGACGCCAAAGAGAACCGCGTTGACCATTCCGTAGATGACGAGGCTGATGCCGGATTGGGTTTTCACGCGGGCGGCTCCTTTGGCGTTGAACGGTCCTGAGGCAAGACAAACGCTATGTCCCGGCGCTTCTTCCCGCTTTGATCTGCATCAAGCAGCATGTCGAGGAACAAGCATTCCTTAACTCTGGCTGAAGCTTTTCCTGCCTTTCGCGAGCCTTAAGCACTTCAATATCTTCCCGCTCCTATCTTGAGTTCTTCAGGCATCAGCCGGAGGGGTGGGGCATCTCATGAAGATCGACTTTTCCCCTTATGGCTGGGGCAGGGTGATTGCGGCAACGGTCGGCGGCATCGTGCTCTGCGTGAGCGCTGCCCTTTTCGTGGACTCGTTCAACTTCGCGACGCTGACGCCTGAGGAATTCCAGCGCGCGATCCTGGTGGACACGCTCCTGCCTACCTTTCTTGCCGGCCCGCTGATGTTTCTTCTGATGTGGAAGGTGCGCGCGCTGTCGCTCGCGCATCGGGAACTCAGCATCATCGCCTCGACCGACAGCCTGACGGCGGTTCTCAACCGCGGCGCCTTCACCATGCTAGTGGAAGCCTATCTCGCGCAGACGCGAGAAAAGAGCTGGACGCCGCATGGCGCGCTGCTGGTGATCGATGCCGACCACTTCAAGCGCATCAACGATCAGTTCGGCCATGAGGAAGGAGATCAGGCACTCAGGCTGATCGCGCGGACTATCAAGGAAAACCTTCGCTCTCCCGACATCGTCGGGCGCATCGGCGGCGAGGAGTTCAGCGTCTTTCTCGCGGAAGCCACGCCGCAAACGGCCATCGCCATCGCCGATCGCATCAGGCTCGGCATCAGTTCGAGCAGCTTCAGCCCGAAAGGGCGGCCCTGGGGCCTGTCGGTCAGCATCGGCGGCGTGACCTTCAGCCGGCGAACCTCCTATGACGAGCTGTTCTCGCTGGCCGATCAGCGGCTCTACGGTGCCAAGTCGAGCGGCCGCAACCAGATCGACCTCGGGCGACTGCCGGAAGCGATCATGGCGGCGTAGCCGCGCGTCCTCCCTCTCCGCCGTTACGCCGGCCGAACCGAAAGCGCTTCCGTGGCGATGACCTGCTCTTCGTCCGTGGGCAGCACCAGGACGGCGACACGGCTGCTCGGCGCGCTGATCGTGGGCGCATTGTCGCGGTTGGCGGTCTCGTCCAGCACGACGCCGAGCCATGCGAGCCGTTCGCAGACGGCGCTTCGGATCGCCGGCTGATGCTCGCCGATGCCTGCCGTGAAGACCAGCGTGTCGAGCCCGCCCAGCGTTGTTCCCAGCCGCGCGATCTCGCCTGCGATCCGGAAGGTGGACAGCGCGAGCGCTTCCATTGCCTCCGGCTGCTCGCTTTGAAGCAGCACGCGGCTGTCGGCGCTGATGCCCGACACGCCGAGCAGACCGGAGCGATGGTAAAGCAGCTCCTCCATCTCAGCCTGGTCGTGCCTGCCCATGAGATGCAGCATCACGCCGGGATCAAGCGCGCCGCAGCGGGTCGCCATCGGGATGCCGTCGAGTGTCGAGAACCCCATGCTGGTGTCGCGGCTCACCCCGCGATCGAGCGCGCACAGGCTGGCGCCGCTGCCGAGATGCGCGACCACCGCCTTGCCGCCTTCCGTGTCCGGCATCCGGCGCGCCAGTTCGCCGGCGATGAAGCGGTAGGACAGCCCGTGGAAACCGTAGCGCTTGATCCCCTCCTCATGCAGCGCGCGCGGCAGCGCGAAGCGGCGCACGACCTCGTCCTGCGTTCGGTGGAAGGCTGTGTCGAAGGATGCCGATTGCGGCAGATCGGGATGGCGGCTTTGCACCGCGCGGATCAGGCGGAGGCTCTGGGGCTGGTGAAGCGGCGCGAGCGTGGTCAGGGCCTCGAGCGCCTCGATGACCTCGCCCGTGACAAGCGCGGGACCGTCGAAGCGGTCGCCGCCATGAACCACCCGATGGCCGATCATCACGATCCGCATCGTTGCGAAACGCTCGACCAAGGCACGGAGCATCACGTCCACGACCGCATGAAGATCATCCGCCGCTGCTCCTGAAAGGTCGAGCGAGGCATGTCCCGCTCCGTCCTCTATCTCGAAGGAGAGCGGGCTTTTCCTCAGGTCGATCAGGCTTTTCGCCAGCCGCTCCGGACCGTCAACGGCGAACAAGCCGATCTTGATCGTCGAGGAGCCGGCATTGACCGTGACGAGAACATCGCGTGTCATGGCCGGGCGCCTTTCGGGGCTTGCGTCGAGGCGACGATCTTGGCGAGCGCGGCCGAAGCCATGCGCGCGGAAAGCGGATCGGAGCGGCTCGTCAGCACGATCGGCACCCGCGCGCCGAGCACGAGGCCGGCGGCCGTCGCACCCGCGAAATAGATCAGCTGCTTGGCCAGCATGTTGCCTGCCTCCAGGTCGGGCACGAGCAGGATGTCGGCCTTGCCGGCGACGGGCGAGCGAATCCCCTTGGTGCGGGCGGCTTCCGGGCTGATGGCGTTGTCGAAGGCGAGCGGCCCGTCCACCAGGGCGCCGGTGATCTGCCCGCGCGCGGCCATCACGGTAAGTGCGGCCGCATCCAGCGTGACGGGCATTTTCGGGTTCACCGTCTCGACCGCCGCCAGCACCGCGACCAGCGGCTCCGTCCAGCCCAGCCGGAGAAGAAGGTCCACCGCGTTCTGGCAGATGTCGCGCTTCTGCTCGAGGCTCGGCAGGATGTTGATCGCCGCGTCCGTGATGAGGATCGGCTTGGAATAAGCAGGCACGTCCATCGCGTAGACATGGCTGATCCGCCGTTCCGTGCGCAGGCCGGAGCCGGCCGCAACCACGGCACAAAGCAGTTCGTCCGTGTGGAGGCTGCCTTTCACGAGCACGGAGACCTTCGCGGCAACGGCCAGTTCCACCGCTAGCGCTGCCGCAGCATGGCTGTGCTCCGCCGGTGCGATCGCCATCCCCGCAAGCGACGCGCCGGCCTGTTCGGCTGCCGCGCGGATCTTGTTTTCGGGACCGACAAGAACCGGATCGAGCAGCCCCTCGTCTCGCGCCTCGACGGCAGCGAGGATCGCCTCGGGCGAGCAGGGATGCACGATCGCCGCGCGCAGCACGGGGCGGCTTTTCGCCTCCTCGATGAACCTTTGGTAGCGAACACTCGTCATGGCGTGATGGTCTCGATGGAATGCTGGGGGCGGGCAAACAGGATCGCCGCTTTTCACACAGGTGTCGCCTTCCCATGGCAGGCTGATGACGTTCTGCGCCCCGCTTCGTCGAGGACTCGACCTCCTGACTGCAGCTAAATTTTTCCGAAAGCTGATCGCCTGCCGGCGTGCCTCCGTCAACAATCCCCTTCGACGATCATTGACTCAGGCTGATCGAGAGGGGAATCGAGGCGCGAGCCTCCTCCGGTGCAATCATGAAAGGATGAAGCGATGCCCCACAAGCCTCCCCTCGACAATGCCGAACTGGCCCTCATCGACCGCTACTGGCGCGCCGCGAACTATCTGGCCGTCGGCCAGATCTACCTGCTCGACAACCCGCTCCTGACGGAGCCGCTGAAGGGCGAGCATGTGAAGCCGCGCTTGCTCGGCCACTGGGGCACGGTGCCGGGGTTGAACTTCATCTATGCGCATTTGAACCGCATCATCAAAGCGCGCGACGCCGAGGTGATCTATGTCTGCGGCCCCGGCCATGGCGGACCCGGCATGGTGGCCTGCACCTATCTCGAAGGCACTTATAGCGAGATCTATCCCGAGATCGGCCAAGATGCCGAGGGTATGCGGAAGCTGTTCAAGCAGTTCTCGTTTCCGGGCGGCGTGCCAAGCCATGTCGCGCCTGAAACGCCCGGCTCCATCCATGAAGGGGGCGAGCTCGGCTATTCACTGGTCCATGCCTTCGGCGCGGCCTTCGACAATCCCGACTTGGTTGTCGCCTGCGTGGTCGGCGACGGCGAGGCGGAAACCGGGCCGCTTGCGGGCTCCTGGCTGTCGTCCAAGTTCCTGAACCCGAGCCGCGACGGAACGGTGCTGCCGATCCTCCATCTCAACGGCTACAAGATCGCCAATCCCACCGTGCTCGCCCGCATGGAAAACGACGAGCTGGTTCATCTCTTCACCGGCTACGGCTATGAGCCGTTCTTCGTGGAAGGCCACGAGCCCGCCGCCATGCACCAGGCAATGGCGGCAACGATGGATACGGTGTTCGACCGCATCGCTGCCATCAAGGAAACGGCTGACAGCGATCCCGACGCCCGCCCGCTCTGGCCGATGATCATCCTGCGCAGCCCGAAAGGCTGGACCGGGCCGAAGACGGTGGACAACAAGCCGGTGGAGAACCACTGGCGCTCCCATCAGGTGCCGGTCGCCGGCTGCCGCGACGATGCGAACCACCGCCAGATCCTCGAAGAATGGATGCTGAGCTACGATCCGCGCGACCTGTTCGACGGAAACGGCACGCTGAAGCCTGAGCTCAAGGCGCTCGCCCCGCGCGGCGCGCGGCGCATGAGCGCCAGCCCGCACACCAATGGCGGCCTCCTCCGCCAGGACCTGACCTTGCCCGACTTCCGCGCCTATGCCCTGCCCGTCGCCGCCCCCGGTGCGGTGGAGGGACAGGCGACAAAGGTTCTGGGCGACTTCCTGCGCGACGTGCTCAAGCTCAACTCGGAAACGAAGAACTTCCGCGTCTTCGGCCCCGACGAGACCGCCTCCAACCGGCTGAGCGGCGTCTTCGAGACCACCAAGCGGACCTGGATGGAGCCGGTGCTGCCGACCGACGAGCATCTTTCACCGGACGGCCGCGTGATGGAGGTGCTGAGCGAGCATCTCTGCCAGGGCTGGCTGGAGGGCTATCTCCTCACCGGCCGGCACGGCTTCTTCTCATGCTACGAGGCCTTCATCCACATCGTGGATTCCATGTTCAACCAGCACGCCAAGTGGCTGAAGGCCTCGCGCAAGTTGGAATGGCGCAAGCCGATCTCCTCGCTCAACTACCTGCTCACCTCCCATGTCTGGCGGCAGGACCATAACGGCTTCAGCCACCAGGATCCGGGCTTCGTGGACCTTGTCGCCAACAAGACGGCCGATGTGGTGCGCATCTATCTTCCGCCGGACGCCAACACGCTGCTCTGGGTGGGCGATCACTGCCTGCGCACCTGGAACCGCGTGAACGTCATCGTCGCGGGCAAGCAGCCGGCGCCGCAATATCTGACGATGGAGCAAGCGGAAGCGCATTGCGAGGCGGGCCTGGGCATCTGGGACTGGGCCGGCACGGAGGATGGCGGCTTTGAGCCCGACGTGGTGATGGCCTGTGCGGGCGACGTGCCGACCATGGAAACGCTCGCCGCCGTCGATCTGCTGCGCCGGGCGCTGCCGCATCTGCGCATCCGCGTGGTCAATGTGGTGGACCTGATGGCGCTGCAGTCGCCGGGGCATCATCCCCATGGCATGGCGGATGACAGGTTCGACGAAATCTTCACCAAGGGGCGGCCGGTGATCTTCGCCTATCACGGCTATCCCTACCTGATCCATCGCCTGGTTTATAAGCGCGCGAACCACCCCAATTTCCATGTCCGCGGTTTCATCGACGAGGGCACCACCACCACACCCTTCGACATGGCGGTGATCAACGAGCTCGACCGCTTCCACCTTGCGATCGAAGCCGTCGAGCGCCTGCCCGGCATGATCAAGGGCGGAGCGGAGGCGATCGACGCCTTCCGCGCCAAGCTCGCCGCCCACAGCGCGTTTGTCCGCGAGCATGGCGAGGACATGCCGGAAATCCAGAACTGGCGCTGGTCGGGCTCGGACAGCTAAGCGGTTTTCCTGGAGGCCGAGGGGCACGACTGCCCTCGGCTTGATCCAGAACAAGGCCGAATAAACGGAAACTTCTAGCATCCTCCCTGTCATTTATCGAGGCGAAGGCAGGAGGGCGTTTCCGTGAGCTTCAAATCCATCCTCGGCGTTGTGGGCCATGAACAGGACGAGACCGATCTCGAACTCGGGATCGATCTCTGCGCAGAATCCGGCGCGCATCTCTCGGCGCTGGTCGTGGCGCTTGCGCCTCCGCCGCCCGTGTCCGGCTATAACGGCATCGTGCCGGAGTTCTGGCTGGAGGAACGGCAAGGCGGCATCGAGAAGCTCGAGAACCGCGCCGCGAGCATCAAGGCCCTTTTGGCTGGTCAGCCGATCTCGTCGGATGTCGCTGCGCACTATCTGGAAGCCGCCCGCGCCAGCGAGGCCGTCGGTCTTCGCGCGCGCTATGCCGACCTGACCCTGATCGGGCCGTCCCTGCTTGCAAACGAGCGCTTGAGGGAAAGCGTCGTCGAGGGCGCGCTGTTTCATTCCGGCAAGCCGGTTCTCCTTGTTCCGCGCTCAACCAGGCCAACGCTTCAGCCTAAGCGCGCGGCGATCGCCTGGGACGGCAGGGTGGAAGCCGTTCGCGCGGTGCGCGAGGCGCTGCCCCTGCTCGGCCGCGCGGAGGAGGTGCGTCTGGTGCTGGTCGATCCGCAGGCCGACTCCGATTCTCATGGAGTCGAGCCGGGCGCCGACCTCGCCGCCTATCTCGCGCGTCATGACGTTCGCGTCACGGTGGATCGTCTTCCCGGCATGGGCCGAAGCGTGGCGGAGGTGATCCGCGGCCATGCGGTGGACATGGCGGCGGACCTTCTCGTGATGGGCGCGTACGGGCATTCCCGCCTGCGCGAGCGCATCTTCGGCGGGGTCACGCGGTCGATGCTGGCCGAACCGCCGGTGCCGATCCTGATGGCGCGCTGAGATCAAGCAGCGCGCTGACTGGCGAGCGGCGGCTTCTACTCCGCCGCTTCGGGAATCGACCGGTCGGATGCGGCAGGAAAATCGCCTCGGCCGATCCGGAAATAACCGAACCCTGCCGCAAACGCATCCTTCTCCGGCAGGATGTTGCGAAGGTCCACGATCACGGGGGTCTTCATCAGCGCGTGAAGCTGCGGCAGGTTGAGCGCTGCGAACTCCTTCCATTCCGTCGCGATCACCAGCACCTCCGCGTCTTCCGCAGCCGCATAGGCATCCGCGCAGAAGCGGGCGCCGGGCAGCAGGGGTTTCGCGTTTTCCATACTTTCGGGGTCATAGGCCTGGATCTCTGCGCCGGCCTCCTGCAGCGCCTGCACCATCGGCACGGCAGGAGACTCGCGCATGTCGTCGGTGTCGGCCTTGAAGGCCAGGCCCAATACGGCGACCTTCTTGTCGCGCACAGAGCCGCCGCAGGCATTGATGATTTTGAGCGCCATGTCGCGCTTGCGCTGCTCATTCACGCCGATCACCGATTCCACCGTGCGCATGGCAAGGCCGTGGGCGCGCGCGGCACTCGTCAGCGCGAGCGTGTCCTTCGGAAAGCACGAGCCGCCATAGCCCGGTCCGGGGCGCAGGAACTCCGCGCCGATGCGGCGGTCGAGGCCGACGCCGCAGGACACCTCATCGATGCTCGCGCCCACCGCCTCGCACAGGTCGGCGATCTCGTTGATGAAGGTGATCTTCATGGCGAGGAAGGCGTTGGCGGCGTATTTCAGCAGTTCGGCCGAGCGCGTGGAGGTGCAGACCACCGGCACCCCGGCAAAGCCCTCGACCCGGTAGATGTCGCACAGAACCCCGCGCGCCCACTCGTCATCGGCGCCGATCACGATCCGGTCGGGCTTCATGAAATCGCGGATGGCGACGCCCTCGCGCATGAATTCGGGATTGGACGCGACGGAGAAGCGAACCGGTCGTCCCGCCTTCAGGAGGATGCGCGCAACCGCATCCGCGGTGCCAACCGGTACGGTGGATTTGTTCACCACCACGAGGTCACTCGAGGCGCGAGCGGCGATGTCATTCGCCACCGCATGAACGAAAGAAAGGTCTGCCTGCCCATCGCCCGCGCGTGTCGGCGTACCCACCGCGATGAAGGCGGCGCTCGCGCCGTCGAGAGCCTCCGCCAGCCGAGTGGAGAACGACAGCCGGTCGGCATGGCGGTTTGTCTCGATGAGTTCCGCCAGCCCCGGCTCGTAGATCGGAACGATCCCGTTGTTCAGTCCGCGAATCTTGCTCTCATCGGTGTCCACGCAGACAACCCTGTGGCCGTAGTCGGCAAGGCATGCGCCCGCCACCAGTCCCACATAGCCCGAACCGATGATCGCGATCTTCAACGCATCCGCCTCGCCGTCACGCCGGTTCGGCCAGATCATAGGCCGGCGCCAGGCTTGGCGAAGCGCTCGCCCGTTCAACGGTTCCGGGTGCGTATCGGCGGACCATGCTCGCGCAGAACTCGGCGAATTCTTCCGCGACCTGTGGCGGGCTCGTATGGTGGGGCTCGATGCCGCGATGCTCGGGAGTAAAGCAGAAGGTCACGGTGGTGTCGAAAGGCGCCAGCGCCTCCATCTGCCGGTCGAACCAGGCCAGCGCGTCGGGCCGGAAGCTGTCGGCCCAGGAAAGCCCCGTCCGCAGATGGCGGACGCCCAGGCGCTTGAGCCAGGCCACGGCCTCGTCCAGCCGGTGATCCTCGAAATGGAACCACTGGCAAAGGCCCATCTCGGCCGCGAAGGGCGCATAGGCGTCGAGGGCAGGCTTAGGCCTCCCATCCTCGCGCAGCAGGCCCATATGGAAATGCCGGTAATAGGACGAGCCCTCGGCCTCCTTGTGGCGCGTGGTGGCTCCCCAGGTCCGGGGCAGGTCGTAAAGGCTGTACCAGTGGATGCGCGGCGCTTGCCCGCACAGCAACTCGGCCGTCCGGCGCACGCCCCAGGCCTGCACCTCCTCCGAGCCGAAGGAGGAAACCCCCACCTCGGTGACCCAGACCGGCTTGTGCGTGACCGCCCTGATCTCGGCGAGCTTCGCCGGCCATTCCTCGATCTGCCACAGGTTCCAGTCGAGCGGAAAGCCGTGAACGGCCACCGCGTCCACGTGCTCGAGCGCATTCCGCTCTTCAAGCCGCTTGAGAAAGAACGGGTCGATGGGCGACATGCCGCCCAGCACGCGTGTGAGCGTAGCATTCTCGGCGCGGATCGCCTGGCCCGCGAGCCGCGTCATCTCGGCGAACAGGTTCCATTCCGGATCGAGAGCCGGGTCCCAGTGGGACTTGTTGTTGGGCTCGTTCCAGATCTTGACGGCTTCGATCATGCCTCGGCTCCGGGCGCCGAAGCGCCGCGCTGGGGGTAAACGGCGCCCGCTTCTCCCGCCCGCTCCAACCGACGGCAGAGATAAACCTCGGTCTCCGGGCGATCGAGGATCTCGAAGCCCGCGCTTCGCAGCATGGCCATGCTGCCGGCCGCATTGGGCGTCCACCAGTTGGTCGGGTCGCCCGCATAGGAGTGCTCGATGAAGTGCATCCTGGGGTAGGACTGGGCGTTGAAATGTTCCTGCTCGAAGAAGTCGTAGTCGGCGTTCACCGGCTCGACTGTCTCTGAACCGCGCTGCATGGTCTGGAACAGCAGCAGGTCTTTCGCCACATGCTCGTGGATCAGGTCCAGTGCCAGGAGCGGATGGCGCAAGTGGTAAAGCACGCCCATGAAGATCACGAGGTCGAAGCGCTCGCCGAGCGCCGCCACGTCATAAACGGAAAGCTTGCGGAATTCGATCGCCGCGCCCGACATCTCGGCTGCAAAGCGGGCCTGGTCGAGATAGCGGTCATCGAAGTCGATGCCGACCACACGCTCCGCGCCCCGCCGCTTCATCTCGATGGAATAAAAGCCGGCATTGCAGCCGATATCGAGCACGCTCATGCCTTCGAGTGAAGCCGGGATGGCGTGGGCGAAGCGCTTGAACTTGTTGCGGGGATAATCGCTCAGGAAGTGGTTGGGCGCGGTCGAAACTCCGTTCAGCTCCATGTTGTGGAACCAGTCACCCAGGGACGCGACGCGCGCCTCGATCTGATCGCGCGTCAGCGCCGCCATGTGTTTCTCCGGGTTCTCGCGTAAGGGATGAAAAAAGGGAACAGTTTCCCTCACTCTCCCTGCCTCGTCACCGCCGGCTCTTCTTCGTCGTCGATGAACCGGCGCGTGCGCATATGGGCTTCCTCGTCGGTGAACTGCTCCGGCGGCGACTTCATGAACCATGACGACGGGCCAATCAGCGGGCCGGCGATCTTCCGGTCGAGCGCGACCTTGGCGCAACGCAACGCATCGATCACCACACCCGCGCTGTTGGGGCTGTCCCACACTTCGAGCTTCAGTTCCACATTGAGCGGCACGTCGCCGAAGGTGGTGCCCTCCAGCCGGATATGCGCCCATTTGCGGTCGGTCAGCCAGGGTACGAAATCGCTTGGACCGACATGAACATTGTCCGGGTCAAGCGGCACATCGAGCTGGCTCGTCACGGCGCGCGTCTTGGATATCTTCTTCGACACCAGCCGCTCGCGTTCGAGCATGTTCTTGAAGTCGGTGTTGCCGCCGAAATTAAGCTGATAGGTGCGGTCGAGCCGGACGCCGCGGTCGCGGAACAAGTTTGCGAGCATGCGGTGGATGATGGTCGCGCCCACCTGGCTCTTGATGTCGTCGCCCACGATGGGCAGCCCGCGCTCTTGGAAGCGCCTAGCCCAGGCCGGGTCGGAAGCGATGAAGACCGGAATGCAGTTGACAAAGGCACAGCCGGCAGCAAGCGCCTGCTCGGCATAATATTCGGTCGCGGCCTGTGACCCGACCGGCAGATAGGAGATCAGCACCTCCGTGCCCGTTTCCCGCAGCATGGCGGCGACGTCCACGGGCGCCGCTTCCGACTCGGTGATGTCGTCGGCCAGGTAATGCCCGACGCCGTCGAGCGTCGGCCCGCGCGACACGGGCACGCCCCAACGCTTGGGGGAAGCGAAGCGCATCGTGTTGTTGGGCTCGGCGAAGATCGCCTCCGACACGTCCCGGCCGACCTTGCCGGCATGGATGTCGAAGGCTGAAACGACCTCGATGTCCCCCACATGGTAGCCACCCAGCTCCACATTCATCAGCCCGGGCGGCGTCTCGTTGGACTGCGCCTGCGCATAGTGGCTGATGCCCTGGACAAGGGAGGACGCGCAGTTGCCTACGCCCACGATGCCTACTCTGACTTTACGACCTGCCATGCGATCCTCTTTGGGGCGGACATTACCCACGGTGGTCGATCACGCAAGCATCTACAATCCAAAAAAGCATTAAAGCGTCGGCTTCATTCCAGAAAAACCGCTTAATCTATCATATGTTAATTTCCTCAGGGGCAAGCTCTGCCGCCCTTCCGCCTTCTGTACTTGAAGCTGCAGCTCTGGACGCTACAAACTTCTGGAAATTGGATCATCTTTGTTGCAAGGGTGCGGAACGACCCCGACAGTCCCAGACTGCTTTCCCCGATCGGGGGGAATGTAGGGCAAGACAAAGCGGGTCCTGACTTTTCATCATCATGCGGGAGCATAATGGCCGATACGATCCTGATCACCGGCGGCGCGGGCTTTGTGGGCCGGCATGTCGCGCGCGCCCTTCTTGAACAGGGCCATCATGTGCGCGCGCTCGACAGCCTGATCGAGCAGGTCCACACTGGCAATGGCCGCCCTGATGAGCTCGATCCGCAAGTGGAGCTGGTTCAGGGCGATATCCGCGACGAGACAGCCGTTCGCAATGCACTGCGCGGCGTGGACAAGGTGATCCACCTCGCCGCCGAAGTAGGCGTAGGCCAGAGCATGTATGCGATCGATCGCTACACCTCCGTCAACGAATACGGCACGGCGGTTCTTTTCCAGCAGTTGATCGACCAGCCGGTGAAGCGGGTGGTCGTCGCCTCCTCTATGAGCATCTATGGCGAGGGGCTCTATCGGACCGTTGATGGTGTGCTCAAACAGGACGTGGTGCGCGGCCCCCGCAACTCGGACGGTTCCTGGGACCCACTAGATGACCAAGGCCGCCCGCTGATCCCCGTGCCCACGCCGGAAACCAAGCAGCCGGCGCTGAAAAGCGTTTATGCCATCAACAAGTTCGTTCAGGAGCGGCTGACCCTGACCCTGACCGCTCAATACGGCATGGAAGGCTGCGCCCTGCGGCTCTGGAACATCTACGGCCCGGGACAGGCCCTGTCGAACCCCTATACCGGCGTGCTCGCCATCTTCGCCTCGCGCATCGCCAACAACCAGCCGCCGATGGTGTTCGAGGACGGCAACCAGCGCCGCGATTTCGTGCATGTGTCGGATGTGGCCCGCGCCTTCTGCCTCGCGCTGGAAAGACCGGAGGCGAACGGCGAGGTGTTCAACATCGGATCGGGCGAGGATCGCTCCGTGACGGATGTGGCGCGGTTGCAGGCTGCCTCCATGGGCCGGCCGGACGTGGAGCCCGAGATCACGCAAAAGGCGCGCGCGGGCGACATCCGCCACAACATCCCCGATCTCGACAAGGCGCGAACCGTGCTCGGCTACGAGCCGCGTCAGGATTTCGGCAAGGGTCTGGAGGAGTTGGCCGAATGGGTCGCGCACCAGAAGGCCGACGATCGTGTCGCGGAAGCGCGCCGCGAGCTTGAAGCGCGAGGACTGGTCGCATGATCGGAGGCGAAGGCCGAACGGGAGGGCAGATCCTCGTCACGGGAGGTGCGGGCTTCATCGGCAGCAATCTCGCCGACCGGCTCGCCGCCGAGGGCGGTGACGTGGTGGTCGCCGACACGCTGGCGCGCCCCGGCGTGGAGCGAAACCTTCAATGGCTGCAAGCGCGCCATCGCGCGCGCATCCGCCACCTGGCCGTGGATGTGCGCGATCGCGACGGCATCGCCCGGGCGGCCGAGGGCGTCGATGCGATCTTCCACCTGGCCGCACAGGTGGCGGTCACCACAAGCCTTTCCGATCCACGCGCGGATTTCGACGTGAACCTGCTTGGCACCCTCAACGTGCTGGAGGCCGCGCGCGAGAAGCATACGCCGGTGATCTTCGCCAGTACCAACAAGGTTTACGGTGACCTGGCCGACATTCCGCTTTCGCTTCTCGACGATGCCTGGATGCCGGCGGATGCAGGCCTGCGTGGGCAGGGGGTAAGCGAAGCACGGCCGCTCGACTTTCATACGCCCTATGGCTGCTCGAAGGGCGGCGCGGACCAGTATGTGCTGGACTACGCCCGCAGCTTCGACGTTCCGACGAGCGTCATCCGCATGAGCTGCATCTACGGTCCTCGCCAGATGGGCACGGAGGATCAGGGCTGGGTCGCCCATTTCCTGATCCGGGCGCTGAAAGGCGAGCCGATCACCTTGTTCGGCGACGGCAAGCAGGTGCGCGACGTGCTGCATGTGGGCGATGCGGTGGACGCCTATCTCGCCGCCTGGCGCAACATCGCAGCCGTCAGCGGCCAAGCGTTCAATCTCGGCGGCGGGCCAACCAACGCGGTGAGCCTCGTGCAGCTGATCAGGCAGATCGAGGAGCTGATCGGCCGTCCGGTGAAGACGAGCTTCGAGGACTGGCGCGCCGGCGACCAGCGCTATTTCGTGGCCGATGCCTCCGCCATCCGCACTGCGCTGGAGCTTAAACAGCCGCTCGACTGGCGGGAAGGCGTCAAGCAGCTCGCGCAATGGCTCGAACAGGAGCATCGCGGATCGCCAAGGGCGGTCGTCGCCGCATGACGGAGCGCGAGCCAGTCCCCTCCCATGTGCTGATGACCGTCGATGCGGTGGGCGGCGTCTGGACCTATGCGCTCGATCTCGCCCACGAACTCGCCGCGCGCGGCATCCGTGTGACCCTTGCCGTGCTCGGTCCCGCGCCATCGCCCGAGCAGATGCGCGCGGCGCAAAGGGTTGACGGGGTTTCGGTGAGGGAAACCGGTCTCACGCTCGACTGGATGGAAGACGATCCCGAACAGCTCACCGCGAGCGGAAAAGCCGTGTCGGCGCTCGCGCAAGCGCTCGGCGTTGATCTGGTCCACCTGAACAGCCCCGCACTCGCGGCAGGCATGTCCTTTTCCACGCCGGTGGTGGGCGCCTGTCATTCCTGCCTTGCGACTTGGTGGGATGCCGTACGCGGCGGCGCGCTGCCGCCCTCCTTCGCTTGGCGCACGGAGCGGCTGCGAAACGGCTATGCGGCCTGTGATCGATTGATCGCGCCAAGCCGCGCCTTTGGCGACGCAACAGCGAGGCGCTACGGCGTCGTCCCGCAGATAGTCCATAATGGGCGTGACACAATGACGACCGCAGCGGCTCCAAAGAAGCCTGTTGCCCTGACCTCCGGCCGGCTCTGGGACGACGGCAAGAATTTCCGGACGCTTGACCGCGCCGCCGCCCGGATGCGGAGAAAGGTTCGTACGGCGGGCTCTTTGCGCGGTCCCAATGGCGAGCACGTCGCCTGCGAGAATGCGGCGTCCCTCGGCCATCTGTCCTCCGAAGCCCTTGCGTCCGAGTTGGCCGAGGCTGCGGTGTTCGTGTCGCCCGCGCTCTACGAGCCGTTCGGTCTGGGCGTTCTGGAAGCGGCGCAAGCCGGCTGCGCGCTGGTGTTGTCCGATATCCCGACCTTCCGCGAATTGTGGGCGGAAGCGGCGATCTTCGTTTCGCCGCTGGACCATTCAGGCCTTGCCGCCGCGCTTGACGAACTGCTGGACGATCCCGAGCGCTGCGCGCAACTCGGCGCCCTTGCGCGCGATGGCGCCGCCCGTTTCACACGTCAGGCCATGGCGGGGAACACGCTGGAGGTTTACCGCGCCGCGATGGCCCAGCCGATGGCGCGGAAAAGGGCGGCGGCATGAGGATCGCCTATTTCACCCATTCGCTGGAATCCTGCTGGAACCACGGCAACGCCCATTTCCTGCGCGGCGTGCTGCGCGAGCTGAAGGCGCGCGGCCACGCGGTGGAGGCGCTGGAGCCGAAGGATGCCTGGAGCCGCGCCAATCTTGTGGCCGATCACGGCGAGGAAGCGCTTGGCGCCTGGCGCAAGGCTTATCCCGAGCTCGAAAGCTCGCGCTATGACAGAATGGCCGGCATCGAGGCTTCGCTCGACAACTGTGATCTCGTGATCGTCCACGAGTGGAACGATCCGGAACTCGTGGCTGCAATCGGGCGCAAGCGCCGGCAGGGCGCGCGCTTCCTCCTCCTGTTCCACGACACGCATCACCGCGCCGTGAGCGAGCCAAACGGCATCCGCGCCTTCGACCTGTCGGGCTATGACGGGGTGCTCGCCTTCGGCGAGACGCTCGCGGAGGTGTATCGCCGCTGGGGCTGGGAGAACCGCGTCTTCGTCTGGCACGAGGCGGCCGACACCCGCTTGTTCCATCCTCCGGCAACGGAGACATCGCGCGAGGGCGCCGTGTGGATCGGCAACTGGGGCGATGGGGAGCGCACCGCCGAGATCGAAAGCTTCCTGCTAGCGCCCGCGCGAGAGGCAGGCCTGTCGCTCGACATTCACGGCGTGCGCTACCCGGCATCAGCGCTCGCGATGCTCGATCGCTACGGCGGGCATTATCGCGGCTGGATCGCCAATGCGGAAGCACCGAACGTCTTCGCCCGACACCTTCTCACCGTGCATGTGCCGCGCCGCTTCTATGTCGAGCAGCTGCCGGGCATTCCGACGATCCGGGTCTTCGAGGCGCTTGCCTGCGGCATTCCGCTGATCAGCGCGCCCTGGCGCGACAGCGAGAGCCTGTTCCGCCCCGGGCAGGACTTCCTTTTCGCCGAAGACGGCGCCGCGATGACGCGCCATCTTCGGGCGCTCAAATCCGATCCGGCTCTGCGCCAGGCCCTGGTGGAAAGCGGCTTGGAAACGATCCGCGCCCGCCACACCTGCGCCCATCGCGCGGACGAGCTGCTGGCCGTGGTGGAAACGCTCAGCGGTGCCGCACGAGCAAAGGAGGCGGAGCCCGCCTGATGAAGATCGCATTCTACGGATCGAGCCTGCTTTCCGCCTATTGGAACGGCGCGGCCACCTATTATCGCGGCATGCTGGGCGAGCTTGCCAAGCGCGGCTGGCAGGTCACCTTCTTCGAGCCGGACGCCTTCGACCGCCAGAAGCACCGCGACATCGACCCGCCCGACTGGGCGGAGGTGGTGGTTTGGGAGAACACTGCCGAGGCATGCCGGGCGGTGGTGGCGCGGGCGGTTGAGGCCGATGTAGTGGTCAAGGCGAGCGGCGTGGGCGTCTTCGACAATGAGCTGCTGGCCGTCTTCGACCACGCTGCGCCGGGCGCTTTACACATCTACTGGGATGTGGACGCGCCCGCGACGCTGGCCGAACTGCGCGTCGCGCCCGAGCACCCGCTGCGGCGCAAACTCCCGAAACTGGATTATGTGCTGACCTATGGCGGCGGTCCGCCCGTGATCGAAGCCTACGAGGCGCTTGGTGCTCCCGTCTGCCGGCCGATCTACAACGCGCTCGATCCCTCCACTCACCATCCGGTCAAGGGGGAAGAGCGTTTCGCGGCGAGCCTCGGGCTGCTCGCCAACCGCCTGCCCGACCGCGAGCGGCGCATCGAGCAGTTCTTTCTGGAGCCGGCCGCCAGCCTGCCCGAACATCGCTTCCTGCTCGGCGGCAATGGCTGGGACGACAAACCGATGAGCGAAAATGTCCGCCGCGTCGGCCATGTCGGCACGCGCGACCACAACGCTTTCAACTGCTCGCCGCTCGCCGTGCTCAACGTGGCGCGCGACAGCATGGCCGAAGTGGGCTTTTCACCCGCCACCCGCGTCTTCGAGGCGGCGGGCGCAGGCGCTTGCCTGATCACGGATGCCTGGGAGGGCATCGAGCTTTTCCTGGAGCCGGATTCGGAAGTGCTGGTCGCGCGCGACGGCGCGGATGTGGCCGCCCATCTCCAGGCCCTCACGCCGGAGCGGGCGCGAGCCATCGGCGAGGCGGCGCGGGCGCGGATCACGGCGGAACACACTTATGCCCGCCGCGCAATCGAGGCCGATGCCTTGTTCCGGGAAGCGCTGGCGAAGAAGCGCGAAAGGAGCGCGGCGTGAGCGCGCCCATGCGGATCGTCGTGCTGGGTTTGAGCCTGTCCTCGTCCTGGGGCAATGGCCATGCCGTGACCTTCCGGGCGCTGCTCAAGGCCGTGGCTGCGCGCGGCCACGACATCCTGTTCCTGGAACGCCGCGTACCCTGGTACGCCTCCCATCGCGATCTCGGCGATCCATCCTACTGCCGCCTCGACTTCTATAACGACCTCGACGATCTCGGGCGCTTCGAAAGCGAGGTGGCCGGAGCCGACGCGGTGATCGTGGGCTCCTATGTGCCGGAGGGTGTGGCGGTCGGGGGCTGGGTGCGAAAAACCGCGCGTGGCGTTGTCGCCTTTTATGACATCGACACGCCGGTGACGCTCGCCAAGCTCGGACGCGGCGACGAGGAATATCTTTCGGCCGCCCAAATCCCTAATTACGACCTCTATCTCTCCTTCACGGGCGGCCCGACGCTTCAAAGGCTGGAACAAGAGTTCGGCGCGCCGGCCGCGCGCGCGCTGTTTTGCTCGGCCGATTCTGCGCTCTACCGTCCGCTCGATGCGGCGCCGCGTTGGGACCTGTCCTATCTCGGCACCTACAGCCCGGATCGTCAGCCGGTTCTGGAACGGCTGCTTCTGGAGCCGGCGCGGCGGATGCCGGAAAAGCGCTTCGTGGTGGCTGGGCCGCAATATCCCGCCGAGATCGAGTGGCCCGCCAATGTGGAGCGGATCGAGCACCTGCCGCCCATCGAACACCCGGCCTTTTATGCCGCGAGCCGCTTCACGCTGAACACGACCCGCGCCGACATGGTGGCGGCGGGCTATAGCCCGAGCATCCGCTTGTTCGAGGCGGCAAGCTGTGCCGTTCCCATCATCTCCGACATCTGGGAAGGTCTGGACAAGCTATTTGCGCCCGGCCGCGAGATCGTGCTGGCCAAGAACGCCGACGAGGTCATGGCCGCGCTGAACCTGCCCGAGGAAGCCGCCCAAGCGATCGGCCGCGCGGCACACGCCCGCTTAATGACCGAACATACACCCGGCCATCGCGCCCAAACGCTCGAAACGGAACTCCAGGCGGCGCAGGCTCGGCTTTCCGCCGCGCGAACAAACACAGGTGAGAAGGTTTCCATGAAGATCACATCCAGCGAAAAACGCGCCCTTGTCGCGGGTGGCGCGGGCTTCCTCGGCTCGCATCTGTGCGACCGCCTGCTTGAACAGGGCTATCAGGTGGTCTGCGTGGACAATCTGATGACGGGCGACCGCGCGAACCTGCGCGAGGCGGAAGGGAGGCCGGGCTTCGAGTTCATCGAGGCGGACATCGTCCAGCCGCTGCCGGAGCGCCTCACGCGCAAGAAATTCGACCGCATCTACAATCTCGCCTGCCCCGCCTCGCCGCCGCAATACCAGGCCGACCCCGAACACACGCTGCTGACCAGCGTGCTCGGCACATTGCATCTCCTGCGGCTCGCGGAAGCGTCCGGCGCACGCTTCCTTTTGACCTCCACCAGCGAGATCTATGGCGATCCCGAGATCCACCCGCAGCCCGAAACCTATCGCGGCAACGTCAACCCGATCGGCCCCCGCGCCTGCTATGACGAAGGCAAGCGCGCCGCTGAAACGTTGAGCTTCGATTACGAGCGGATGGGCCGCGGCGAGGTGCGCGTGGCGCGCATCTTCAACACCTACGGCCCCCGGCTTTCGGCAGCGGACGGCCGCGTCGTTTCCAACGTGATCAGCCAGTGCCTGGCGGGCGATGACGTCACGATCTATGGCGACGGCAGCCAGACGCGCTCCTTCTGCTATGTGGACGACATGGTGGAGGGGCTGATCGCGCTGATGGAGCACGACGGCCCGCAGCCCGGCCCGATCAATCTCGGCAATCCGGCCGAGATGACGGTGCACGAACTGGCCGATGCGGTGCTGGACCTGACATCCGCCTCCTCGCGCATCGTGCATCGCCCCTTGCCGGTCGATGATCCGCGTCGCCGCCGCCCGGTGATCGATCGCGCCGCGGAAGTGCTCGGATGGCGCCCGTCCACAAGCTTGCGCGACGGCCTGCAAATGACGATCGCATGGTTCGCCCGTGAGAAGGAGGCAGGTTCTCCGAAGCCGGTTGTCAGGACGGCCGTCGAAGCCTGATGAGCCAGGCGCTGCCGCACGAGGACGGGCCAACTGTCGCTTCCGCGCCGGGCTCCCTTTCCGTCGTGCTCCGGCGCAATGTCGCGCTCCTGCGCGAGCGCCGGGAGGCCGAGGCGCGCGCCGCCTCCTGGGGCGATCGGCTTTCGCAGCGGATCACCGATTTCACCGGAAGCATGCTGTTCGTCGCGATCCACCTCGTGATCTTCGGCGCCTGGATCACCGTGAACCTGTGGGGACCGGAAAAGCTGCGCTTCGACCCGACCTTCGTGGCGCTGGCGATGGTCGCGTCAGTCGAGGCGATCTTCCTTTCCACCTTTGTGCTGATCAGCCAGAACCGCCTTGCCGCCGCGCAGGACCGCCGCTCCGAGCTCGACCTGCAGATCAATCTTCTCGCCGAGCACGAGGTGACGCGGCTGATCAGCCTCGTCGATCGCATCGCCGCCCATCTCGGCGTGCCGAACGGTGATTCCGAACTGGGAGAGCTCAAGCGGGACGTGGCGCCCGATGCCGTGCTCGACCACATCGTGGCTGCCGGACAGACGAACACGTGAAGGGCTCGATGATGGGCGAAGCGCCGAAAACAATGCGCGCGGTTGTGGTGACGGGCCCCGGCCAGTCCGAGTTGCGGGAGGTTCCGCTGCCGGAGCCGGGTCCGGGACAAGTGCGCGTACGCCTCGAAGGCTGCGGCGTCTGCGCGTCCAACCTCACACCCTGGGCGGGGCCGGAATGGATGCGGTTTCCGACCGAGCCCGGCGGGCTCGGCCATGAAGGATGGGGCGTGATCGACGCGCTGGGCGAGGGCGTGAGCGGGCTCGAGCGCGGCACGCGCGTGGCGAGCCTGTCCTACCATTCCTATGCCGAATATGACGTGGCGAGCGCCGATGCGGTGATCCCCCTGCCGCCTGCGCTCGACGGGCAGGCCTTTCCCGGCGAGCCGCTGGGCTGCGCGATGAACATTTTCCGCCGCAGCGGCGTTAGTGCGGGGCAAACGATCGCCGTGATCGGCATCGGTTTCCTGGGCGCGCTGCTCACGCAGATGGCGGTGCGCGCGGGCGCCCGCGTGATCGCGATCTCGCGCCGGCCTTTCTCCCTCGATCTCGCGCGGGAGATGGGCGCAGCGGAAGCGATCCCGCTCGTGGACCATTACGAGATCATCAACCGGGTGAAGGAGCTGACGGACGGCCGCTTCTGCGACGTGGTCGTGGAAGCCATCGGCAAGCAGTGGCCGCTTGATCTCGCGGCCGAGCTGACGCGGGAACGCGGCCGGCTGGTCGTGGCGGGCTATCATCAGGACGGTCCGCGCCAGGTGAACATGCAGCTCTGGAACTGGCGCGGGCTCGACGTGATCAACGCCCATGAGCGTGACCCGGCGATCTATGTGGATGGGGTGCGGCGAGCCGTGGAGGCAGTCGGCCAGGGCGATCTCGATCTCGCCCCCCTTCTCACCCACAGCTTTCCGCTCGACAGGTTGGGCGAGGCGCTCGACGCCACGCGCGACCGGCCCGATCATTTCCTCAAGGCGATCGTGACGATGTAGGCGCGCTCATGCCGAGTTCAGCCGACAGCAGCTTGCGGTATCGCTCGAACTCGCGATCCAGCCGGGCGCATTCCTCCGGCACGCCGCCCAGGCTTTCCATCGCCATGCCCGCCGCGCCGAGCTGAAAGGCGAGGTAGCAGGGCTTCATCAAGCGCAGGAGCGGTCGGCTGACGGGATAGCCGGATTTTTGCGCGACGCGATCCGCAAGGGCTTCCGCAGCCGCATCAGAGAGGCCGAACTCGACCGCCGCCCCGGCAATGTCCCAGGCGATGTCCTGGCAGCCGACAAGATCATGCGCCGCCGCGTGGTCGAGCGCATCGGTCTTGAGAAGGCGGCCATCCTCGCGCCGCAGCCACTCCCAGCGGTGCATTTTGTTGTCCGTCACCACAGGACGGGCAATGCCGGCGAGTTCTTCGGCTTTCGCGGCGGTCCGAACAGCCGCCCGCCCCGCCTCCGGTCCCAGCGCCACCTCGGTATTATGGCGGAACATCTCGGCCAGTGCTGGAAGCGCGGCCCCGCTTTCGGTGCTGGGAGCCGAAAAGTGCCGCGCGCGAAAACCGAGATAGTCGCCAAGCTGCGCAACGATCTCGTCTTCCGCGATCGCGCACCGGTCGAGCGACACCGCGTCCGTGATCCAGCGCTCGAGGAGAAAGCCGTGCCGAATGGCAAGCACAGGAGGGATAAAGCCCGACGCACCAAGCGCTTCGGCCAATCGCAGTTTCTCCTGCCCGTAGCGACCGAGCCCGGCGAATTTGAGAAGCCACATTCCATTCGCGCCGTCGAGCAGGTATTTGCGGCGCTCCGCCTGGATGTTGGAGGCCGGCCACTGCGCCTCATCCCGGTAGCGGAGTGCGCGCCAGGCGCCGCCCGAGATGTCGCGCAACGGCCCGTGCGGGGCTCCGGTAAGATCACAGAACCAGTTCTTCAGCCGGCGCGAGGGATTGGGCGGCCGCAGCACCACTTTCTCGAAATCGACCACATGCCGCTGCGTCTCGCGCCAGCGCGAGAGAGCGGCCGGCTTCGCCTGCGGCCCCGGCTCGCCCCGGTGGCTCGGCAGCAGATGAATGCGGGCACGTGAAACGCCACAGCCCTCCAAGTGATCCAAGACCGCCCCGAACGAACTGCCCGACAGACCCGGCCCCTCATCCACCACCGCGAAGCTCCCCTCGGCGCTGGCGAGCCTTGCCTCCAGCCCTGCCGAAAGCGCGAGTTGCCTCCCAAACGGATGGCCCACGGGGCGCACCGAAAAGGGTCTTTTCGCGCCGGACGCGGCGGCAACGAGCGCGGCCAGGCCGAGGCCAATGCTGCGGATGCCGATGACCTGAAGCGGCCCGTCCCCACCGAGCTGGCGACCCGCTTCGAGGAAGCTTTCCGGGTAGAGCGCGTAAAAGGCATAGCCTTCCGCGCTCTTCGCCGTCACCTGTCGGGGCAGCCCAAGGGCATGCAGGCGCTCCACGGCGTCGCGGAAGGCGGACCCGTCGATCCCGCTTTCTCCCCGCCAGGAGCGATCGAGTATCCGAGCCGCCGCCAAAGCAAGGTCCATGGCGGCATCGGCCTCGGGGGAACAGTCATCGCAACCGGTCGCTTCGAACAAGGCATCGGTCAAGCCTTGCGCCAGTTCCGCTGCCTCGATGAAAAGGTCGGTGAGCGCGTCATACGCGGCAGGACTATTGACCTCGATCCCGTCGAGCAGCGTCAGCAGCCCTGCCAGCGCGTCGTCCGGCTCGATGGTTCGCGCACGGTCACCGAAGAAGAGATAGCTCATCGGTTCAAGCGGGCGGGCTTCAATCGCCGCGCTCGTTCAGCCGCACGATCCGCGCATTCCAGTCTTCCACCACCAGAGTGGTGATCGAGGCGGGATCGACATCGAAGCGCGGCCAGGCATCAAGCGACAGCCCGAGATAGAACGCCACGATAGCCTTGATCACATCGGCATGGGTCACAAGCGCGATTGCGCCGTTCTCGCCCTTCGCATGAAGGCGGTGGATCAGCCCCACTGCGCGCGCCTGCACGTCGAGCATGGTTTCGCCAGCCGGCGTATGGGCGATGGAACGAACGGTATTCCAGCGTCGCCACTCGCTTTCGTTGTTGAGATCATTGAAGTCGCGGCTCGACCAGGAGCCGAAGTCGATCTCATCAAGCGCAGCTTCAGTCCCGACGGCGATGCCGCGACAGGAGCCAGCGATGGCTGCGGCGGTCTCCTGGGTGCGCTCGCGCGGACTGGCAAGGATTTCCGAAACCGCCTCCTTCCCTATCCGCCGCCCCAGGCGCTCCGCCTGCGCGCGGCCATCCGTGCCGAGCTTGATGCCAGCCATGCGCCCTGCCAAAAAGCCACCGACATTGTCATGCGCGGCATGGCGGACGAGAAGGAATGTGGTCAAGCAGACACCCGCACGTCGTGGGTTTCAGGGGTCAAAGAAGCGCCGACACAGCGGCCGGGCGTCAAGCTTCCTGAATGGCCGAAAGCTTCCACTCCGAACCGTGCTGGCGCTTGAAGGTCCAAAGCTCGGTTGTTTCCGTGGGCCGATCCGGATCACCGCCGGTCACGCGGCCGCTCGTGCGATCCCGCGTCACGTCGCGTGATTCGTAGAGCATCGCGGCCGTGGCATAATCGTCGCCTTCCTCGCGCCAGCTTTCCGCGACATCCGCCTGCAGCAGGCGCACGTCGGACACGTCGTTGCGAACGCCGTTTCTGGCATTGTCCGCCAGTTCCTCGGACAGGAAGGACACCATCTCGGGCGTGGCAATGCGGCGCAAGGCGGCATGGTCCTCGCGCCCAAATGCCTCCTGCACCTCCGAAAGTCGCTGCTCGAAGATGTCGAGGTCGGCTTGGGCGAGCGTGATCGCGCTGCTTGCAGCCGCTGCCAGCACATCGTGCGCTCTCGATCCACCACCGAACAGACCGCCGCCAGACGCGTCATCGCGGGTGGCTTGGCGTTGCCCGAAGTCATCGCGTCGAAACCCTGCTGGAGCGCGCGCTGCCCCTGCCATGGCGGGCGCAGGCTGCGAGCGGAACAAACGCACCGCTAGCCAGATCGCGCCGCCGATGAGCAGTGCCTGGAACAGGAAGCCGAACATGCCCGCCATGCCGCCGAAGCCATGGCCGAGCAGCATCCCGAACAGGCCGCCCAAGAGCAGGCCGCGAAACAGTCCGCCGCCGAAAAATCCATTGTTGAAGCCAGGACGGGGCTGAACGCCCCCCTGCCCCTGCCGCGCGGGATTGTTGGGCGCGGCGTTCGGCGTCATCGAACGTTCCACGGGCGCGACAGGCTTTGGCGCGGTTCGGGTCGCCGGCGCGGATTGATAGGTGCGCGTCCCCCGGCTGCCGAAGCTGCCGCCTCGACGCGCTTCCGCGTGATCCACGGCGATCATGGAAAGGCCCAGAACAAGACCCGCGAAAAGCGTCGTCAGTCGGCCGGCGCGTGAAGCAAGCACAGGAAAAACCCTCCATCCATATCCTGCCTCTCCATATAGGAAGCGTCGCGACGGCTTTCAGGTGCCAACCGAAGCAGCGGCTGGAAACAGGCAAGCCCCAAAGCGGCGGCGCATTAGCCAAACGTTCACCGCAACGCTTTACCTCTTCTTTGTCATCCGAACTCACCGGCAAAGAAGAGGACTGGAAATGATGCATCTGGAAATGGAGCAGAAAATCCGCGCCCGCGCTCACGAGCTGTGGGAGCAAGGCGGACGCATGGATGGACGCTCCGAGGAACATTGGTGGCTGGCCGAACGCGAAATGGCCCGCAAGGCGGAAGCCGCGCCCGCAGTCGTCACGCTCGCCGTGAAGACCCTCGACAAGCCGGCCCCTAAGAAGGCCAAGGCTTCCCCGTCGAGGAAGATCAAGTCGGCCGCTGCCTGATCGAAGGCCTCCGTCTTTATTCCGAATAGACCGCGAAGGGCGCCTTTATCCCGCGCCCTTCGCCCCAGTGCGTTAGATCAAGTGCGTTAGATCAGGTGAAGCAGCGTCGCCTCAGGCTTCGCCCTTCTTCTCCGTTGTTTCGAGAAGCTTGTCGCGCAGGCGGGCCGCTTCGGCTTCGTTGATCTCCACCGGCCGGCCGCTGTCGTCAGGCAGGCGGGCGCCCGACTGCCCGATCGTTTCATCGCGCGCCCGATCGTTGAGGCCGGTGGTGATCTTGGCGTCCTTGCTCATGGCACTCTCCTTAGGAGGAAATATCCGGACGCACCCTCATGTTTCTGCGCCTGTCGTGGCGATGCGAACAAGCATCCGTTGGTCAGCCCAGCAGATCAACCGCGAGATCGCGGCATTGCAGCCGGATGTCCGGCACCGCCTCGATCTCCCCGAACGTGCCGCGCGTCAGCGGGCCCACCGCAAAGAGCCGCTCGGATGGTGCGCCGGCCTTGTCGATCACCGCGCAGCGGGGCGAGACATCGAGCCCGATGCCCATCGCGTCCGGCCGGGCAAAGCCCTTCGCGATCAGCCGGCGGATCACCGGGTTCGTGCTGCTGGAAGGATCAGCCGCGATCCCCGAGCAGTCGTAGATCCGCGCCACCTGCATGCGCTCTATCCGCTTCGTCCGCCGATGCCGGATCGTGACCGCCCAACCACCCTCTGCAGGCTCGACAGCAAGGAGCCGGCCGGCGAGGAGCCGCAGGGCGCCAGTTTCTCGCGCCTGCGCCATGCGCGCATGGATCTCAGGCGCCATGCGGTGACGGTGAACGTCCCACCATGCCTTGGCATGCCGGAAGAAGCGTCGGCGAAGGTCGGGCGACCAGCTGCGCCAGATTCGCTGGTTGAACGGGCGCAAGCCGTCCACCACCTCGCGCCAGTTGCCGCCCTCCGCCTCCCGCGCCCGGACCTGCCCGCGAAACCAGCGCATGAATTGGCTGAGAGCAGCGCCGAGAGGGATGTCGCCCTCATCGAGCACGACCGGCGTGTTGCGGCGGTGCGAGGAGGAAAGCAGTCCGCGCCGCGACAACGCCGTTATCGTTCCGTGATGGCTGCGCCGTTTGAGCGCCAGCCACAGGTCCGTCATGCTGAGGCCGGTGCCGAGGATCAGGACGGGCGCTTCCGCCGGAAGCGGACCATCTCCGGTGCCGCCGAACCGCACCGCGTGCTCGTGCACCGGTATCGGAGTTTCCTCATGGCCGGTTGCCAGAACGGCAGCATCGGCAAGGAGAATAGAGCCATCCTCCAGCCGGGCTTCGACGCCATCGCCATGCGGAACGATAGCGCTGCAGATGCCGGCAATGATGCGCAGCCGGCCATCCTCAGCCGCCGCGGCGGCAAGCGAGCCGAGATACTCCCCATAGAGGCGGCGGGGCGCATAGAAGCCCGCGGGATCGACGGAAATGCCGCGCGCCTCGACCCACCGCGCGAAATGATCCGGCCGGTCGGCCAGCGCGCTCATATTGGCCGCGCGCACATTGAGAAGATGATCCGGCTCGAACGTCGAATAAGCGATACCACGCCCCACCTCCGGGCGCTTCTCGACGATCGTCACCTCTAGATCGGCAGTGCCGCGCGCCAGAAGATGCAGCGCGAGGATCACCCCGCTCGCGCCGCCACCGATGATCAGAACCGAACGGATTGACGCTGAGCCCTTCCGCTGTGGTTTGGCAGTGTCTCCCATCAGATCAGATGGCATTGGGAGCCGCTCCAGCTATTACCGCGTCGCTGGGATCCATATCCTGCTCCTGCTACAAGTCTCATCTCCCTTTTTAGCGGGCGGCTCACATGCTTGAAAGGCACCCGGCCGAAAGGCGGGTGCCGAAGAAATTTCTCTTCCTGCATAGGAGTTGTGAGGCTGACCTTTAGCAAAGACGAACGGCTTGCAGAGAGGATGGAATCCTTGAAATCGCCGGCGGAGCCTGATCATGCCATCCTTCATTCCGCTGCATCCTGCGCCACCTGTCTCTCTTGTGACTGCAAACGGAACCGCGATGCGCGACGCGCCTGAAACGATCCCGCGGCAATCATCGGCATGAGCACACGCTTTCGCATCGGCACAGCCGGATGGAGCATCCACAGGCAGTATGACGCGGCGTTTCCGGCCGTGGGCGCTCACCTTCAACGCTACGGCGCAAGCTTCAATGCGGCCGAGATCAACTCGTCCTTCTACCGTCCGCATCGGCGGTCCACCTACGAGCGCTGGGCGGCCTTGGTCCCGGAAAGCTTCCGCTTCGCCGTCAAGCTGCCGAAGGCGATCACCCACGAGCAGCGGCTGAAGGAGAGCGGAGATCTTCTCGACCGCTTCCTGGAAGAAAGCTCCGGCCTCGGTTCCAGGCTCGGCCCGATCCTGGTGCAGCTTCCGCCCAGCCTCGCCTTTCAGCCCGGAACGACTGATGCCTTTCTCACTGAACTCCGAAGCCGGGTGACGGGAGGCATCGTCTGCGAACCGCGCCACAGGTCATGGTTCGAACCGAAAGTCGGCGCATTGCTCGAAGCGCTGCGCATCGGCCGCGTGGCCGCCGATCCGCCGCCGGCGCCCGCGGCCGCCATGCCGGGCGGATGGAGGGGCCTGTGCTACATCCGTCTCCACGGCTCCCCGCGCATCTATTATTCGCCGTATGACGAGCGGACGCTTCGGAACGTCGCAACGCAGCTCGCTCAGGCCTCCGCCGCAGGTGCGGAGTGCTGGTGCATCCTCGACAACACCGCCGCTTTCGCCGCCACCGGGAACGCGCTGCAACTCCAGCACATGCTGCGCGAAAGGTGAGCCGTTGCGTGGCCACGCGCCGTGCCTCCGTGGCCGATGCCGGCATGCGATCCGTCTGCTCTTGGTGAACAATCCTTGAAACCGTCGTTCATCCTCCCGTCAGGCCGGCTGTCGTAAATCCGGTCGCAGGCTGGATCGAGCCGAACTCATGGAAAGAGATGCTGCCATGTTGATGAGAGTTTTGGGCGCTGTTGCATTGCTGGGCGCGATCGTCGCGCCGGCTTCCGCAGCCGGCACTGCGGTTGCGACCGCGAATGTGAATCTGCGCGCCGGCCCCTCGGTCGGCTACCCGGCAGTCAATGTCGTGCCTTACGGCGACGATGTCCGCGTGTTCGGCTGTTTGAGCAGCCGCTCCTGGTGCGATGTGAGTTATGGCGGGCAGCGGGGCTGGATGTCCTCGAACTACCTGGCTCGTGTCGAGCGCGGCCGCCGTTATGTCGGCGCGCCGGTGGTGGACGTGATCGAAGTTCCCGTCGTCAGCTTCTCCGTGGGCGACTACTGGGACCGTCACTATCGGAAGCGCTCCTTCTATCGGGACCGTGCGCGGTGGGAAGACCGGCGTGACCTTTATGACGGCCCTCGTCATCGCGACGGGGGACGGCGGCATTTCCGCGAGGAGCGTCGTGACAATGACGACTGGCGCGACCGCGAGGAGCGGCGCGATCGATCCGCCTACCGTCCCGACCCGCGTGATGACCGTTCCTACGACGAGAACCGCGACGAGCGATCCGGCTACCGCGACGGTCGCGGCGGCTTCCGCGACGGACGCCTGCTGCCTCAGCCCGACGATTATTGAGCGGGCCGCATCGCAAGCCCGATCGGACGCCGTTCGCTCGTCATGGTCAAAGCCGGCCCGGAACACGCTTCCGGGCCGTGCTGCGTCCGGTTGACGACGCTCAAGCCTCCAGCGAAACGCCGTTCGCCTCGGCGATGATGTCGGTCATGGTCGGAAGATAGCTGTCGCCATGCCCCATGCCCACGGCCAGGGCGAAGCTGTTGCGGGCAGCAGCGCCCAGCGGGTTCTGCACGCCGACCGCATGGGCGAAGCCGGCCAGATAAGTCAGGTCCTTGAGCCCGTTGCGGATTGCGAATTTGTGCGCGTTCGGGTCGTGCTCGACAAACCAGCGGCGAAAGGTCTGGTAGAAGGGGCAATCCATGCGCCCGCCGCTGACCACGCTATCGAAGACCTTTGGCGTCAACCCGCCCTTGGCCCCGAGCGCGAGCGCTTCCGAATAGATCGCGGCATAACCCATCGACAGGAAATTGTTCAAAAGCTTCATCGTATGCGCCGTTCCGGTCGGCCCCGTCGGGACGATGCGGCCGGCGAACGCCTCCAGCACCGGTCGGAGACGGGCGATCACCGCGTCGTCGCCGCCGGCCATCACGTCCAGCGTGCCCGCCACCGCGTCCGCCGGCGTGCGGCTCAAGGGAGCGTCCACGAGGATGATCTTCTGCGGCGCGAGCGCGGTCGCAAGCGCGATGGTGGAGGACGGCTCGGAGGTCGAGCAGTCGACGATCACACGCGGGCCGCCAGCGGCCGCGATGCCGTCCGGCCCTTCGATCACCGCCTTCACCTCTGGCGAACCCGTGACGCAAAGGAAGACGATGTCGCTCGCTTCCGCGACCGCCTTCGGGCTCGACGCCTCGCTCGCACCGCGCTTGACGAGGTCATCGACCGGCGCACGGTTGCGATGCGCCATCACGGTCAGCGGCCAGCCCTTGTCCACGATGTTGCCGGCCATGCCGTGGCCCATCAGCCCGACGCCGATAAAGCCGATCCGTTCCTTGTTCATGGCCTGGGCCCTCCCCGTTCCATGCGCCGCCCGCAGCAGCGCTGTCAGGGTTCGACCTTACTCCGTTTCAGGGCTGCGGGAAGCGAGGAAGGCTTGCAAAGCCTAGCGCAGGGCCTCGATCACATCGCGCACCGTGGTGACGGCGGCGACATTGGTCAGCGCGTAGTCGATCGACGCCCGGTGCCAGTCGGCGTTCATGCTCGAGCAGCCGTCCTCGGGCACGATCATGATGAAGCCCTTGTCGGCGCCCGTCCGGGCGGTGTGCTCGATCGACATGTTGGTCCAGGCGCCAGTGTCGAGCAGGATGTCGCGATCGAGCGCCTTCAGAACGGTTTCGAGCGTGGTGCCTTCCCAGGCGCTCATGCGCATCTTCTGGACGACGATGTCGCCCGGCTGCGCCTCCAGGCCGGATACAGGCTCAGCACCCCAGGTGCCTCTCACCAAGGCGTTGGAGTCCATCACGCCCTCGAACAGCGGCGCGTTCAGGGTGAAGCCGGGCAGGCCGGGCTCGACGATGAACCACACATGGATCACCGGAATGCCCGCGCGCCGGCAATGCTCGGCCAGGCGGCGGATGTTCTCGATCGTGTTCTGCTCACGGCAATGCGCCGGGGCGCCCGACGTGGCAAAGGCGCCGCCCTCCATCACAACGTCGTTCTGCATGTCCTGGATGATGAGGGCACAGCGCGCCGGGTCCAGACGGAAGTCGTCATTGCCTGCTTGTGCCATCTCGCTTCCTCCCCCTTTCCGCGCCGGCCGCCTCTGCATGAACGGCTCCACCCGCGGCCCGATCCTGGTTTCCACCGTGTAAACGGAGCTAGTTGCGCACAGATAAAGCGTGCGCCAGCCCTCGCCGCCCCAGTGGAAATTTGCGACCTCCTCGGGCGCGACGATCTTGCCCAGAAGCTTTCCGCCCGGATCATAAACCCATATGCCGCCCGGCGCGGTCACCCAGACATTGCCCGCTGCGTCGCACTTCATGCCGTCCGGCAGGCCGAGGAGGCGGCTGTCGCGGATGTTGGAGGCGAACAGCCGGCCGGCCGAAAGCGAGCCGTCCGGCGACACGTCGAAGACTCGGATATTCGCCTGCTCGGTGTCGTTGACATAGAGCAGGCGCTCGTCGGGCGAGAAGCAGAGACCGTTCGGCTGCGAGAACGTATAGCGGCCCGATACAAGTTCCGGTTCGGCGGGCGCGGCCTGGCCCGGCGGAATGCGGAACACCCCCTGCCAGCCGAGCTCCCGCGGACGCTCCACGCCGAAGCCGGCCATGCGGCCGAACCAGGGATCGGAAAAATAGATCGAGCCGTCCGACCGCATGCAGAGGTCGTTCGGGCTGTTCAGCTCGCGCCCTTCATAGTGGGAGGCAAGCACCGTGCGCCGTCCATCTTCTGCGATGCGAACGACGCTGGAGGTCGAATGCTCGCAGACGAGAAGGTTCAGCTCGGCATCGTAGCTCATGCCGTTGCCCTTGTTGGACGGGCGGGCCACTTCGCGAACGCCGGAGCGGTCGAGCCGGCGGCGCACATCGCCGGGCATGTCGGAGAACAGCAGGAACTGGCCGCCGGGGTGCCAGACCGGACCTTCGGTGAAGATGAAGCCCGTCGCTGCCTGCACCACCCTCGCATCCGGGTCGATCAGGTTCTTGAAGGCAGGGTCGAGCACCTCATGCGCCACCGCCGCGCTCCTCAAAGCCGATAGATGCGCATGGCATTGTCGTGGAAGATCGCCTGCCGCGTGGCGTCGTCGAGGTCGCTCGCCGCGATCAGGAAGGAGTCCACCAGCGGGCCGAAATCCGTCCAGATCTTCTCGATCGGGAAGTTGGAGCCGAACAGGCAGCGCGACGGCCCGAAGATCCGCAGCGCCTCGTGCAGGATGCGCGAAATGTGACCGGTCTCGTTGCGGTGGATGAAGGTGCCGAAGGCGGACAGCTTCGTCGCCACATTGGGCTGCTGCGCGAGCTTCGCCAGTTCGGCCTGCCAGAAGGCGAATCCGTCCGGCGACAGGTCTTCCGGCATGCCGGCATGCTGCAGAACGAAGGTTGTCTTCGGGCATGCCGCGGCGAGTTCGGCGGCTCCTTCCATCTGCGCGGCGAAGACTTGGCAGTCGAAGCTCCAGCCGTAATCCGCGAGGAAGCCGACATTGCGCATCACATTGGGGTCTCGAGCAGTGTCCGGGCCGCGGGCGAAGCGGTAAAGGGGGTTGTCGTGCCAGTGCAGCTGCTGGCGGATGCCGCGCAGAAGGCCGATCTCCGCCAGCCGGTCGAGCGCCGGCCGCGCGTCTTCCACGGTCATGTCGCAAAAGGCGACGATGCCATGCGGCCAGCCGGTTCGATCCGCCTCGCTTTGCACCCAGGCGACTTCCTCGACGAAGCGTTCCGGCGGCCAGTTCGCCTGGACGTAAACGGACTTGACGATGTTGCGGGTGGAGATGTCCTCCAGATATTCCTCGATCGGATAATCGCGACGAATTTCCTCGTAGGGCCCGAAGATGCGCGGCTGCATCGGTCCCATCAGCCAGGGCAGGTCCTTGCGGCGCCAGATGTGATGATGCGCGTCGATGATCGGGATCATGCAGCCAGCCTCGCCGTGTCCAGAAGTTCCGCGCACAGGCTTGCGGTGGATGCCCCGCTGCCCAGCCGGTCCACAAAGGGCAGCACCGCCGCAAGCGCTTCCGTTTGCGGCACGTAGCCGCGATCGCCCGCGAGCGGCGTCAGCCAGATGATGCGCCATGCCCGTCGCGACAAACGGGCCATCGCATCCGTCATGGCAGCAGGGTCGCCGCGCTCCAGCCCATCCGACAGCACCACCACGAGGCTGCCGCGCGCGAAGCCTGCGAAGCGCGGCACGGACAGAAAGGCCTGAAGCGCGTCGCCCAGCCGCGTGCCGCCGTCCCAGTCCGCGACAAGCGTGGCGGCGCGTGCGAGCGCCTGGTCGCGGTTGCGCTGACGAAGCGCGCGCGACACGCGCGTGAGCCGCGTTCCGAGCGTGAAGACCTCGATGTCGTCTGCCGCCGCGCCAAGCGCATGGGCGAAGCGCATATAGCTTTCGGTGTAGCCCTTCATCGAGCCGGACACGTCGATCAGCAGCAGGATGCGCCGCTGCCGCGTCTTGCGCCCGAGCTTCGACAGGCGGAGGACCTCGCCGTCGCGCTTCACCGCGTCGCGCAGGGCTTGGCGCATGTTCCAGCGATCGCCGCTCTTGCGCACCGCACGGCGGAACGTGCTGCGGCGCGGGATGCGACCCGGCGCTTCGCGGCGGAAGCGACGCAGCGCCTCTGCCTCGCCCGCTTCCACGAAGCGGCGGAGCGACAAGGCTTCGGCGCCCGTCGCCTGCGCGCCTGCCTCGTTGATCTCGTCGGCTTCCGGTGGCTCCGTGCCGCCCTCGCGCTCATCGAAGGCTTCAAGCTCGTCCTCGTCGTCGGCGGTAGCCGGCGCGGCAAGCGACTGGCCGAGAAAGAGAAGCCGGAACAGCGCGTCGAACTCGTCCCGCCGCTCCGGCGGGGGCGCGAGCGTAGCCAGCGCCGCCTTGTGGATGTCGCCCATATTGCGAGGCCCGAGCAGGCCGACGCCCGCGATGAAGCTCTGCGTCTGCTCGGGCGAGACGGAAAATCCATTCCCGCGCAGAAGCGTGGCAAATTCCACGAAGGGCCATGCGGCGCGCGGCAGAAGCTGGCTCATGCTGCGACGCCCGAAACGATCGCGTCCATGCGCGGCGCCAGGAACTGCAGGTCGTCCTGATCCTTCAGCACCACGCCGATCGCGCGCTTGAAAGCTGTCGGCCAGGGCGCGCCTTGCGCGTTCAGCAGGGTCGCGGCTTCCGCCCATTCGACGGTCTCGGCCACGCCCGGCGGCTTGGCGAGCGGCTCGCGGCGCAGCCGGCCGACCGCTGCCACCACCGCATCGGCCGTCGAGCGCGCGACCGAGCTTGCCCGCATCATCACGATCTGCGCCTCGCGGGCGGCATCGGGATAGCCGATCCAGTGATAAACGCAGCGCCGCCGCAGCGCCTCGTGCAATTCGCGCGTGCGGTTCGAGGTCAGCACCACCACGGGCGCTTCCGCCGCCCGCACCGTTCCGCGCTCGGGAATGGACACCTGGAAGTCCGACAGGAATTCGAGCAGGAACGCCTCGAACTCGTGATCGGAACGGTCGATCTCGTCGATCAGGAGCACGGCGTCGCGCGGGCGATGAAGCGCTTCCAGCATCGGCCGCGCGAGAAGAAAATCGTCACCATAGATGTTGACATAAGCATCGCCCGCTTGCCGGATCGCGAGCATCTGGCGGGGATAGTTCCACTCGTAGAGCGCCGCTGCCGCGTCGATGCCCTCATAGCATTGCAGGCGGATCAGGCCCCGCGCGAGCACGGAGGCGATGGCCTTGGCCGCTTCGGTCTTGCCGACGCCCGGCGCGCCTTCGAGAAGAAGCGGCTTGCCGAGCGCAAGCGCCAGATAGGCGGCCGTGGCCAGCCCTTCATCCGCGATATACTGCGCGGCGTCGAGCGCTCCGGCCAGCTTTTGCGGGCTGTCGATGCCGGCAATGGTCGGCCTGACGGGCATCCTCGCCTACCACTTGCGCTGCGGCTGCGGGCCGCCATTGGTCTTGAGGCCGCGCAGCACCTTTTCCGGTGTGATCGGCAGCTCGTCGATGCGTACGCCGATCGCGTTGAACACGGCGTTCGCGACCGCCGGCAGCACCGGATTGGCGCACATCTCGCCCGGCCCCTTGCCGCCGAACGGCCCATCGGGCGCGGGACGCTCGAGCACGGAGATGTGGTGGGGAGCGATGTCGCCGGGGCCGGGCATCAGATAGGTGTTGAAATCCACCGGCCCGTGGATGCGGTCGGGATAATAGGGCTCGGTGGTTTCCCACAGCGCATGGCTCATGCCCATCCACGCGCCGCCCACGAGCTGCTGCTCGACCAGGCGCGGATTGAGCGCGCGGCCGAGCTCATAGGCGCTGTTCATCTCGATCACGGCGACCTCGCCGGTCTCGTCGTCCACGTCGACGTCGACCACCATGGCGGCATGGGCGAAGCAGGAAACGGGCGTCATCTCGCCCGTATCGGGATCGACATCCGACAACGGGATCAAAAAGATGCCGCGCCCCGATACGGTGCGGCCCTGCTTGAACTGGGCGGCTCCGCAGGCAGCCGCCGTGGTGATCGAGCGCGACGGCGCGCCCTTGACGTGGATGTTGCCCTTGCCGTCGGTGACGAGGTCGCTGGCGTTGACTTCCAGTTCCTCGGCCGCCGCCTCCATCATCACCGCGCGCGCTTCCGTCGCCGCCGCGATCACCGCATTGCCGACGCGATGCGTGCCGCGCGAGGCGAAGGAGCCCATGCAATGCGGCCCCGTGTCGGAATCGGCTGTGTCGACATAAACGTCCTCCACCGGGATGCCGAGCGTTTCCGCCGCGATCTGGCGCGTGACCGACTTCATGCCCTGGCCGAGATCGATGGAGGACAGCGCCACCATGAACTTGCCGTCCGGATTGGAATGCACGAGCGCCTGGCTGGGATCGCCGCCCAGGTTCATGCCGATGGGATAGTTGATCGAGGCAAAGCCCCGTCCCCGATGGATCGCCATGTGTTTCAGCGCCTCCGCAAGCCTGAGATGGACGAGAACCGGTTGACCGGCGCGCGCGGCTCGCCTGCCCCCGGCGATGGCGGCACGAACGGCCTTGGCGCCGGCGTGGACGGCCGGTCATAGGGCCGGGTGGGAGCCGAAGCAGCATGCTCGTAGGCGGGCGTATCGCTGTAATCGAGCCCCGGCGGATAGGCGGTCGGCTGGGGCGGATGGTAGGTATGCGACGGCTGGCCGTTTTTGCCGCCCACGAGGCCGTTCTGGTCCGTCACCGTATGGGGGATCGCGGCGCGCTCGCCGCCGCCGGCGGTGAGCGAGGTCATGGCGTGATAGTCCGCGCCGATGTTCCACTTGGCTTTTTCCGCCACGACCTGGCAGCACTCCACCAGCGCCGTGTTCTTGGCGAGCCGCCGATGGGCCTTCATGTCGCCGTCGCGATAAGCGTTGAGCATCCGGAGCTCGATCGGGTTCATGCCGACCGTGTTCGCCACCTTGTCCATTTGCGCCTCGATCGCGAAATCGACGCCGGTGATGCCGAAGCCGCGCATGGCGGTGGCTGGCGTGCGGTTGGTGAACACGCAGAACACGTCGGCCGACACGTTCGGGATCGTATAGGGGCCGGGCAGGTGCCCCACGCTCTTGATGATCGCGTAGGAGGACAGGCGCGTATAGGCGCCGGAATCGAAGTAGCCGGTGAACTTCCGCGCGACGATGCGGCCATCGCGCATCACGCCATCGGTGATGTACCAGCGCTCCGCGCCGCGCGGTGCGCCGACCTGCATCTCCTCCTCGCGGTTCCAGACATAACGCACCGGCTTTCCCGTGAGCATGCAGCCCAGCACCGCCATCGGCTCGTGCAGGCTGTCCACCTTGCCGCCGAAGCCCCCGCCCACCGTGCCGCCGATGAAGTGCAGCCGGTTCGACGGCATCTTGAGCACCTTTGCCGCCGTGCCCAGCGAGAAGAACAGCGCCTGGGTGGAGGTGTAAACGACGAAGCGGTTGTTGGTTTCAGGTGCTGCGATCGCGCCGCAGGTCTCTGTCGGCGCCTGCTCGATCGGCGACATGCCGTAGCGGCCTTCCACCACGTGGTCGGCGCGGGCGAGTGCCGCATCCACATCGCCGAAGCGCAGCTTCTGGCGGTCGTATTTCTCGTGATAGGTGAAGGTGTTGGCGGGATAAGCCGGGTTGACCGAAGGCGCGCCGGGCTTCAGCGCCTCTTCCACGTCCAGCACATGGGGCAGCACCTCGTAGTCCACCCGCATCGTGGCGATCGCGTCATAGGCGATGCGCTCGGATTCCGCCACCACCGCCACGATCGGCTCGCCGACATAGGCGACCTTCCTGTCGGCCAGGATCGGCTCGTCATCGATGCCAAAATTCATCAGCGAAAGCAGCGTGTTGAGGTTGAGCGGCACGTCGCGGGCGCGGATCACCCGCTTGACGCCCGGCATCCGCTCGGCGGCGGAAGTATCGATCGAGCGGATGCGCGCATGGTGGTGCGGCGAGCGCAGGCATTTGAGGTGAAGCAGCCCCTCGAACAGGTGATCGTCGAAATAGGGCGAGCGCCCTGTGACGTGGCCGAGCATGTCCTGCCGTTGCGTCGGCTTGCCGACCTCGTTCAGGTTGTCGTCGCGCTCGTCTGCGAAATATTCTTTGCGGAACTCGATCATGGGCGGAACTCGATCATGGCCTGGTTATCCGTAACGGCGGCTTCCGCCGCCGGAGCGTGCTGCGCTCAGCACTGCGTTGATGATCGGCTCATAGCCGGTGCAGCGGCAGATATTGCCTCCGATGGCTTCCACCACATCCTCCCGGCTCGGCGAGGGATTGCGGTCGAGCAGGGCCTTTGCCGCCATCAGCATGCCCGGCGTGCAATAGCCGCATTGCGCCGCGAAGTTCTCCGCAAAGGCGAGTTGAAGCGGGTGAAGCTGCGCGGTAGCCAAGCCCGCCGTGGTTTCCACCCTCTGCCCCTCCACCGCCTCGCCCAGCGTGAGGCAGGAAAGATGCGGCTCGCCGTCGATCAGCACGGTGCAGGTGCCGCAGGTGCCCTGGCCACAGCCATATTTCGGCGAAAGATCGCCGACGCCGCGGCGCAGCAGGTCGAGCAGGTTGCCGCCCTCCTCGGCGAACACGGCCTGCGGGCTGCCGTTCAGCGTGAACTGGATCGGTTTCCTGGCCATGTGCCTACCTCTTTTGTCCGAGCAGAAGGCGCTTCAGATGCACCGGCGCGATCTGGCGGCGGTACCACTCGGACGCGATGGGGTCCGTAGGCGGCGTGATGCCGTCGGTCGCGACAGCGAGTGCCGCGGCGATGCCGGCCTCGTCGAGCGCCCGTCCTTCCAGTGCGCGCTCCACGGCGGAAACGCGAAGCGGCCGCGCGCCCATCGCGCCATAGGCGACGCGCGCGCCCGTCACGCGGCCCCCTTGCGTCGGCAGATAGGCCGCGATCGACATCACGGCGATGCCCTTGGGCTTGACCCGGCTGACCTTCAGGAAGCGGAAGGCATTCGGATCGCGCGGGCGCGGCACATGAATCGCGGTGACGATGGTGCGCGCCGCCGTGTCCTTGCTCCGGTTGTTCAGGAATTCGTCGATCGAGGCCGGTTGGCCGCCCGCGGAAACGACCCTTGCATCAAGCGCCAGGAGGGCTGCCGTGAAGTCGCCATAGGGTGTGGCGGCGAAGAGGTTGCCGCCCACCGTCGCCATGTTGCGTATGGCCGGGCCGCCCACCAGTTTCGCTGCGGGCGCAAGGAAGCCCGTGTCGCGGCTCACGATGATCTGCGACATGGTCACGCCCGCGCCGATCACGATGGCATCGCCCTGGGTGGAAATCTGCTTGAGGCGCGGATCGGACACGCGGATGATCGTGTCGAAGCTCTGGTCGCCCGCGTTCACCGCGCGCATGACCAGCGTTCCGCCGCCGAGATATCGCGCGCTGCGGCTACCAGCGAGCGCGCGCGCCGCCTCGTCCGCGCCTCCGAAGGTCTTGACGCTTATCGGCATGAGCTCTCGTCTCTCCTCATTGCGCCGCTTCCTTGGGAACGATCCCCAGATGCGCGCGCACGGCCCGGAAGCCGCCTTCGTAGATGTCGCGCTGGACCATGGTCTTGAGCCGCTCCTCCTCGCCCGCCGGAGTGTCGAAGCGTGATTCCCACTCCCAGAAGCACAGGTCGCCGTCCGTGACGGGCGTCAGCCGCACATGGGCGACGTAGTTCAGAAGCGGCACGGGCGTGTCGAGCAGGCAATAGGTGAAGGCCATGTCGATGTCGGACAGCGTGAGCAACTGCTCGCGTAGCTCCGAGCCGTCGGCGAGGTGGAAGCGCCGGACGCAGCCCACTTTGTCCACCGGCAGCCCGCGCTCGATCTGGCTGTCGCTGACGGCCGGATGCCAGCGATCATGGCCGTTGAAGTCGCGGATCACGTCCCACACGGCGTCCACGGGCGCTTCCAGAACCGTGCTGGTCTTGATCCGGGGCATTGCTCAGCGTTCCCCGAAATGCCGCTTCAAGGCGTCGAAGCCCGCCTGGAAGACATTCGTGCCGATGCCGGAAACGAGGTCGGCGGCGACGTCCGCGGCACAGTCGAACTCTGCCGTCCATTCCGCGAATGTGCGGTCGCCGTCCACCACGGGCGTCAGCCGCAGCGTCGCGACATAGTCGGTCAGCGGCATCGGGCTTTCGAGGATCCCATAGGTGCAGAACATGTCGTAGTCGCTGAGGCCGAACAGCTTCTCACGGATGCGGTCGCCGTTCTGGAGGTGGAAGTCGCGCACACAGCCGACCTTGTCGGACGGCTCACCGTTTTCGATGCGGCTGTCGCGGATGCGCGGATGCCAGCGCGGCAGACCGTTGAAGTCGCGCACCCGCTCCCACACCTTGGCGGCAGGCGCATCGATGACGCTGGAAATGAAGACGCGGGGCATGGCTTACCTCTTGGCCCCAGGCTTGGGCAGGCTGCCGGGTCCCGGCGGCGTCTGTGCGGCTCCGCCGCCATCGCCTTTCGGCGGCCGGGCGCCGTTGGCGTCCTTGCCGATGCGCTGCAGGTCGCTCGCCTCGCGGATCAGCCCGCCCATCTTGGCGAGGCTGCCGCCCTCGATGCCGATATCCGCCAGCAGGTTGTCGATCAGCGGCGCCTGCACGCGGTAGCGCAGCGCGGATTCGATCACCTCGTCGGTCGGATTGCGGCCGCTCCCCTCCCCGAAGCTGCCCCCGCCCATGCCGCCGAGCTGCATGATGCGGATGTCGTTGATCTTTTCCATCGGCTTGACGGAAGCCGCGACGATCCCCTCCACATGCTCGAGGAGCTTGCGGCGGAAGAGCGAGTCGCGTGCCTCGTCGGAAAGCATGTTTTCCGCCTCGTTGAGGAGCTTCTGCGCCTCCGCCTCCACCGCGCGGCGCACGCGCTCGGCGCCGGCCGCGATCGTCTTTTCCTGCGCGGCCTTTTCCGCCATGGCGACGTCGACCTCGCGCCGGCGCTTGGCTTCCTCGGCCTCGCGCGTCGTGCGGATGCTTTCCTCGGCCTCCACTGCGCGGGCGCGGGCCGTATCGGCTTCCGCGCGGGCAGCAGACTCTTCGAGCGACTTCTGGTGCAGCGCGATGTCCTTTTCCATCTGCGCGGTTTCCACCACCTGCTCGCGCTCGACCTCCAGACGCCTGCGGTCGCGCTCCTGCATGATGCGGGCTTCGTCCAGCCCGCGCTCGGAGGCGATGCGGGCGCGCTCGACCTCCTCGCGCGAGGAGATCTCGGCCTCGCGCAGGGACTGCATGCGCGCGATCTCGAGCTGCTCGATCGCGCGGCGGCGCTCCAGCCGTGCCGCCTCGATCGCGCGTTCGCGTGATACTTCGGCGGTTTCCACTTCGCGCTGCGCCGTGATTTCGGCTTGGCGCACCCTTGCATCCGCCTCGGCGCGCTCGGACTTGCGCCCCGCGAGCTCGATCACGCGGGCTTCTTCCGCTTCCTCCGTCCGGCGCTTGCGCTCGATGTCGCTGACCTCGCGATCCTGCGCCGAAAGGATGCGCTCCTTTTCCAGCGCCAGATCGGACATGATCTGTTCGCGCTCGACCGCTTCGCGGCGCTTGATCTCGGCTTCCTCAATGGCCCTGTTGCGCTCGATCTGCTTGCTGCGGGTTTCCTGCTCGGCCGAGATGCGGCTGGCATCGAGCCGCGCCTGGCTTTCGACGCGCGCGGCCTCAACCTCCTCCGTGGCGGTGATCTCGGCGCTGCTCAAGAGCCGGGTGCGCTCGATCTCGCGTTCGCGCACGTCCCGCTCCGACGCGATCCGCTCCACCGCCGTCTTGCTTTCCTGTGCGATACGCGCGGCTTCCGTGGCCTCGCGCGCGGCGATCTCCGCTTCCTCGATGGCGCGCTGACGGCCGATCTCCTGCGCGCGCGTCTGGCCCTCTTGCCGGATGCGGGCTTCCGCAACCTGCCGTTCCTGCTCGATCCGGGCGCGTTCCACCGCCTCCTTTGCCGTGATCTCGGCCTGTTCCAGCGCGCTTTCCCGCTCGATCTCGCGCGCCCGGGTTTCGCGCTCATTGTCGATGCGGGCTTCGGCCACCGCGCGCTCCTGCACGATGCGGGCCTTTTCGATCTCCTCGCGCAGGCTGATCTCGGCGGTTTCGATCGTGCGCTGGCGTTCCAGCTCGCGCTGGCGGATGTCGCGCTCGGACGCGATCCGCGCCTCGGACACGGCGCGCTCATGGGAAATGCGGTTCTTTTCGATCGCCTCGCGGGCGATGATCTGCGCGCTTTCGGCTTCCGTGTCGCGCTCGGCGCGCTCGCGTGCCAGATGCGCCCGCTGCACGGCCCGGCGGACCTCCACGTCGCGCTCCTGCTCCAGCCTGGCTTCCTCGCTGGCGCGCTCGATCTCCAGCGACTGCTTCTCGGCTTCGAGGTTGCGGGCGCGGATCTGGATGGCCGCATCCTGCTCGATGTCGTTGCGCAGCTTGCGCTTGCCCTCGATGTTCTGGATCAGCGCGGTCAGGCCTTCCGCGTCGAAGCGGTTGGATGGATTGAAATATTGCAGGTCGGTCTGGTCGATATCGGTGATGGCGAGCGATTCCAGCTCGAGCCCGTTCTTGCTCAGCCCCTCCTGCGCCACGTCATGAACGCGGCGGACGAACTCGCCGCGCTGCTCGTGCATCTCCTCCATGGTCATCTCGGCCGACACGGTCCGAAGCGCGGATTCGAACTTGCCGGTCAGAAGCGCGTTGAGCGTTCCCGCCTCCAGCGTGCGGCGGCCCAGCGTGGACGCGGCGATCGACACGGCCTCGCGCGTCCGGCGGATGCGCACATAGAACTCGGCTTCCACATCCACGCGCATGCGGTCGCGTGTGATCAGCGCCGCCTCGCGAGAGCGCACGATTTCCAGCGGCAGCGTGTTCATGTTGACAGGCGTAATGTCATGGACGATCGGCCACACGAATGCGCCGCCGTCGATCACCACCTTCTCGCCTAGGAACCCTGTGCGCACGAAGGCGATCTCCTTCGTGGAGCGGCGGTAAAGCCAGCTCATCACGAAATAGATCACCGCGATGACGATGATCGCCAGAATAAGCCACAAAATGACCTGGCCGATCAGCTGACCGTTCATTTCCGTTCTCCCAAATCGTCGCGGTAAAGGGCGCGCACCATGACCTTCACCTTCCCCTGATCTCTTTGAAACGCTTGGTTTGTTCGGTGAGCGCGATCTCGGCCGGCAGGCGCTCCATGGAAGAAGCGCCGTAGAAGCCGTGGCAGTGCGCCGTGTTATTGAGGATGAACTCGGCATCCTCCGGCTGCGCCACGGGCCCGCCATGAACGAGGATCAGCACGTCCTTGTTGACCGTGAGCGCAGCCTCGCTCCACTCGTCCACGAGGCGGGGACAATCTTCGAGCTTGAGCGCAGTTTCCGCGCCGATCGAGCCGCCGGTGGTCAGGCCGAGATGGCACACCACGATATCCGCGCCCGCCCGCGCCATCGCCTCGGCCTCCCCGGCATTGAACACGTAGGGCGTGGTCAGGAGGTCGCGGGCACGCGCCTTGGCGATCATGTCAACCTCGAGCCCGTAGGACATGCCCGTTTCCTCGAGATTGGCGCGGAACGTGCCGTCGATCAGCCCCACTGTCGGAAAGTTCTGCACGCCGGAGAAGCCGATACGCTTCAGCTCGTCAAGGAACACGTCCATGATGCGGAACGGGTCGGTCGCATTGACGCCGGCGAGCACGGGCGTGTGGCGGATCACAGGCAGCACTTCGGCCGCCATCTCCTGGACTATCGCGTTGGCATCGCCGTAAGCGAGCAGGCCCGCCAGCGAACCGCGACCGGCCATGCGGTAGCGGCCCGAATTATAGATCACGATCAGGTCGATGCCGGCCGCTTCCTCGCATTTGGCCGAAAGCCCGGTGCCCGCCCCGCCGCCGATGATCGGCCGGCCTTCCGTCCGCATCGCGCGGAACTTCTCGAGGATTTTTGCGCGTTCGATCGCCACGGTCTCAGATCCTCGCCCGGCTGGGCTTGGCGCGCGGGGTGCCGTGAAGGCTGCGGAATGCCTTCACCACCTCGGCGGCAAAAGCCGGATCGTTGATATGGTGCGGCACACGGATGAGCTGGCGAGTGGAGGTCTGCCGCACGGTTGCCTCCAGCGTGTTGAAAAGGGCGAGGTCAGCCTGCTTGTCGAAGAAGGGCTGCCCGGGGCGATCGAGCGCCGACACGCCGCCTTCGGGGATGAAGAAGCGCACGGGCGCTTCCATGGCGTTGAGGCGCTCGCCGATCCAGCGCCCGAAGGCGGCGTTCTCGTCCGCGGTGGTGCGCATCAGCGTCACCTGCGGATTGTGCTTGTAAAGAAGGCGGCTGCGGAACTTCTCCGGCACGGTATCGAGCGAGCCGAAATTCACCATGTCGAGCGCGCCGACCGAGCCGATATAAGGGATGCGCCGGCGGATTACCGCGCCGAAGCGGTCTGCGGTGGCGGGGAAGATGCCGCCGACCAGCATGTCGGCCACTTCGGTGGTCGTGATGTCGATCACGCCGCCGACCAGCCCGCCTTCGACCAGGTTCTCCATCGACCGTCCGCCAGTGCCGGTGGCATGGAAGACGAGGCAGTCATAATCGGCTTCCAGCATGGCCGTGATCTGCTGGATGCAGGGCGTGGTGACGCCGAACATGGTGAGGCCGATCGCGGGCCGGGCTTCCGGTGCGGGATTGCGCCGGCTCTGCACCTGTGCCGCGCGGCGCGCCTTCACCATGCCGGCAAGCGCATAGGCGCCGTTGGAAAGGATCTGGCGGGTGATCGAGTTCAATCCTTGCACATCGGCCACGGCGGGCAGCATCAGGATGTCGGACGCGCCCACATAGGAGCTGACATCGCTGGAGGCGACGGTGGAGATCATCACCTTGGGCACGCCGACCTTCAGGGCGCGCATGGCGGGCGTCGCCATGGCGGTGCCGCCCGAGCCGCCGGCGCTGATAATGCCCACCACCTCGCTTCGGCTGCGCATCCAGCGCTCGAAGGCGAGCGTCATGCCTTCGACAGATTGTCCGCGATCGGCGGTGAACACGCCGCTCGCGCCGCGCGGATGGAAGGCGGCCACCTGATGGGCGGGGATGTCGGCGCCCGAATGCTTTCCGGACGTGGAAAGGTCCACGATGCGCACGGGCAGGCCTTCCGCCTTGATGATGTCGCGGATGAAGCGGAGCTCCTCACCCTTGGTGTCCAGCGTGCCGGCCACGAGCACGACGGGCTCGCCGCCGGGGCTCAAGGGACGAAGCTCGGCCTGCGCGGCGCCAAGCCCGAGCGGCGCATCGGACACCACGCGCGCCGACTGCTCGATCAGCCGCACCGGCACCGGCTGCGACCAACGCGTGGGCGGCACCGGATTGGACAGGTAGATCTTGCGCGGACCCGACTGCGGCCTGGCACTCGTTTGGAGGGGAGCTGCCGACTCCGCCGAAGCCTCGGCCGCTTCCTCGCCGTGCCGTCCGACGCCCAGGAAACGCTGCTGAAGCTCGCGGTCACCGGCGAGACGCGCGGCATCGGTCACGCGGTTGATGCGCCCGTTGACCATGATCGCGACCTGTTCGGCGACCGTGGTGGCGACGCCGATATTCTGCTCGATCACGAGCACGTCCACGTCGCCTTCTTCGCCGAGCCGCACCAGCATCTCGGCGACTTGGTTAACGATCACGGGCGCCAGCCCTTCGGTCGGCTCGTCCATCACGAGGAGGCGCGGGTTGAGGAGCAGTGCGCGCGAGATGGCGAGCATCTGCTGCTCGCCGCCCGAAAGCTGCCCGCCGCCATTGTTGCGGCGCTCGGCGAGGCGCGGGAAGGTCGAATAGATGCGCTCGATCGACCAGTTCGCCCCTTGAGCCCCGCGTTTTCCGGGCCTGCCGATCAGCCGCAAATGCTCGTCCACAGTGAGCGAGCGCCACAGGCGCCGGCCCTGCGGCACATAGCCTAGGCCCAGCCGCGCGATGTCGGCTGGGGCCATGCCGGTCAGTTCCCGGCCGAGGAAACGGATCGAGCCGCCGGCCGCCGGCACGAGGCCCATGATGGCCTTGCAGAGCGTCGTCTTGCCCATGCCGTTGCGGCCGACCACGGACAGCACGCCGGAGGGAAGCGTCAAATCCACGCCCTGAAGCGCGTGGCTCGCGCCATAGAAGACGTTGAGGCCCTTGACCTCCAGCACCGGCGGACCGCCCCGCGCGGCGTCGATACGCTCAGCCCCCATTCGCTCAGCCATGCCCGAGCCCTCCGGGACCGCCGAGATAAAGCTCCTGCACCTGCGGATCGGACTCGATCTCGGCCGGCTTGCCTTCCTTGAAGACGCGGCCGTTATGCATCATCGTGACGCTTTCGGAGACGCGCAGCGCCACGTCCATGTCGTGCTCGATGATGATGAATCCGATATGGGCGGGCAGGTTGCCGAGGATCTCGATCAGGTCCTTGCGCTCGGTGGGCGACAACCCCGCCGCCGGCTCGTCGAACAGCACGAAGCGCGGCGCCCCGGCGAGCGCGAGCGCGATCTCAAGCTGCCGCTGCTGGCCGTAAGCCAGTTCCGACACTTTCCGGTCGCGCAGATCGATCAGATGCACGGCCGTTGCAAGCTGCTCGGCGGCATGGACCAGCGCATCGCTGCGGCGCGGACGCAAGAACGAGAAGCGGTTGCGCGACACGCCCCGGCAGGCGAGATAGATGTTGTCGAGCACGCTCAAGCCGCCGAACAGAAGCGAGATCTGGTAGGTGCGGCGAAGCCCCCGACGGATGCGCTCGAAAGCGGGAAAGGCGGTCACGTCCTCGCCGAACAGGCGGATCGTGCCCGAGGTCGGCAGGAAGTCGCCGGTGATGCAGTTGAAGAGCGTCGTCTTGCCCGCGCCGTTCGAGCCCAGCACCGCGCGGCGCTCGCCGGGCCGCACCGTCAGCGACACATCCGTCAGCGCCGCGAGCGCGCCGAACAGGCGGGTGACGCCGCGCAGTTCCAGCGCATTGGCCGTGCCGGTCGCCGACAGCCGCTGCGCGATGCTCGTCGCTCCACCCGGAGCGGGAGCTGGGGCGGGAGTTGCGGCGGGAACGGGAGCGAGCGCCAGAACCATCTAGAGCCCCGCGCTCTTGTTGCCGGTGAGCGAGGAGGCCGCGCGCAGCTTTGCCGTGAGCTTCGGCCAAAGGCCGAGGATCCCGTCCGGCGACCAGAACACGATCGCCAGGAACACCAGCCCGATCAGGAGTTGGAAGCGCTCGCCGGGAATGCCGATCAGCACCAGGAAATCGAGCGCGAAGGTGCGCAGCAGCACGAAGATCAGCGCGCCGATAAAGGGGCCGATCGGATGGCGGATGCCGCCGATCACAGCGATGATCAGGATGTCGATCACCGGCCCGACCGCCACGGTGCCGGGCGACACCTGGGCGTTCAGCCAGGCGAGCAGCACCCCGGCCACCGCGGCGATGAAGCTCGCAAAGGCATAGGCCGCGATGCGGTGGGCGGTAACGTTGAAGCCGAGCGCAGCCATGCGGCGCGGATTGTCGCGCACGCCCTGCAGCGCCAGCCCGAAAGGCGAGCGCGAAACATAAAGCACGACGAGATAGGACAGCACGGCGAAGAAGAGTGTGAGGTAGTAGAGCGGGATCGGCGCGCGCCAGTCGACGCCGAAAAGGGGCGGCGGCAGCACCTGGTTGAAGCCGTTGAAGCCGTTCAAAACGGCGTAGTTCTGCCGCGCGAAGTAAAAGAAGGCCGCCGCGATCGCGAGCGTGATCATGATCGTATAGATGCCTTCGGTGCGCACGGCGAGCGCACCGGTCAGCGTGCCGAAAAGCGTGGCGATCAGGAGCGCGATCGGCACCACCAGCCACCAGGGCGCGCCCAGGCTGATCGTGGTCACGCCCGAATGGCCGAACACGGCGACCATGTAGCCTGCGATGCCGGCGACCGTCATCTGCGCCAGGCTTACCATGCCGCCGTAACCGCCGAGGAACATCAGCGACAGCGCGATCATGCCGAGGATAAAGGCCCAGCCGAAGATCTGGAACAGCACGAAGCCGGATGCCACCACCGGCATCAGAAGAGCCACAAAGGCGACGATCCAGTAGCTCCACGGGATGTTCGCCGGGCCGAGATGGGCGACGCCTGCGCCGCGTGTGCCGTTCCACGCGCGGGCGGGAGCGAGCGAGGGATCGGCGACAGCCATTCTAGCGCGTCCGCCCGAAAATGCCCTGCGGGCGGAAGGCGAGCACGACCACCATGATCAGAAAGGTCAGCACCACGGCATAGGTGGGAAAGTAAACGGAGCCGAACTGCTCGGCCAAGCCGATCAGAAGAGCGCCGAGCGCCGCTCCGGGGATCGAGCCCATGCCGCCCACGATCACCACGACAAGCGAGGCGAGCAGGAAGCGCGTATCCTCGCCCGGCGCCATCGACTGGAACGTGCCGCCCACCACGCCCGCAATGCCGGCTAGCCCGGCGCCGAAGGCGAAGACCAAAACGAAGACGCGCTGGATGTGGACACCGGTCGCCGAAAGCATGTCGCGGTCGTCCACGCCCGCGCGGATCAGCATGCCGATGCGCGTGCGGTTGAGCACCAGCCAAATGCCGACGCCGATAGCGATGGCGCCGAGCAGGATCACGAGACGCACGATGGGATAGGTCAGGTAAACCGGCTCGCCGCTGCGCTTCACCGCCGTCACGAGGGGAAGCTCCATCGGGCCGGACAGCCAGTCGGGCGCGAGGATCTGGTAAAAGGACCCGCCCCAGATCCAGAGCATCAGGTCGGCCAGCACGATCGAGATGCCGATCGTCACCAGAGTCTGGCGCAGATCCTCGCCCTCCATCCGGCGGAACACGACGACCTGGAGCAGGATGCCGAGCACGCCCACCACCACAAAGGCGGCGACAAAAGACAGCAGCCACCACCCCGTCGCCGCCGCCACGCCGTAGCCGACATAGCCGCCCAGCATGTAAAGCGAGCCATGGGCCAGGTTCACGTTCTTCATCAGCCCGAAGATCAGCGTGAATCCGCTCGCCACCAGGAAATAAAGCGCCCCGAGCGTAATGCCGTTGAAAAGCGAGTTGAGGAAGAGCTTCTTCTTGCCGGCGACCTCTTCAAGGCCGGCAGGCCACGGGGCAAAGATCGCCCACACCAGAATGGCGGCGAGAATGAAAAGGATGAGCGACCAGCCCGGCTGGCGCGCCGCGAACGCCCTCATGCCCCAAGCGCTTTCGCTTGAGGCGGGGCAGCTTCCGACACGGCGCGATTGGCCACCGAAGCAGTCAAGTTGCATCCTCCCATGCAGTTGACGTCGATCCTGAACCGAAGCCTAGGACGGCGGCGGGAAGAAAGCCGTACCTTTCAGTCTGTTCCTGTGTCGCTGCTCGGCGAAAGTGCGTCACGCGGCCAGATGCGCCACGCGCCGGTAGTCCGTGGGCGGGATGCCGACATTCGCCGTGAAGAATCGCGTGAAACTCGCCTGCGATGCGAAACCCAAGCCCAGCCCGATAGAGGTCACGGGCTCATGCGAGCGGGTAAGCTGGTCGATAGCGATCTCCATCCGCAGCGTGTTGAGATAAACATTGGGCGTGATCCCCAGATGCTCCCGGAACAGCTTGTAGAAATGCGGCCGCGAGAGGCCGGCATCGCGGGCGATCGTGTCGAGCGCGAGCTCGTCGCCCAGCCGAGCATTCATCAGTCGCATCGAGTTCCGCACGCGAAAATCGCGGATGCCGGTCCATTGCCGGTTTTGCGGCGCGGCATCCTCATCGCCGAAGGGTGATGCCTCGGGCGACCACTGCCAGGTCTGGTCGAAACATTCCTTGGTGAGTTCGTAGAGATAGCCATCGAAAAGATCGGACTGCTCGTTTTCAAGAAGCAGTCTGGCGACGAGCTGAACAAGCCGGTGGACGGTTGGCGTTACCGAGATCCGGTCGCGCCCGAAGCGAAGCGCGCCGCCGGCACTGCGGCCCGCCTCCAGAAACCACACCGGCTTGATGTAAAGAACCAGGAACAGCGTTCCGTCCTCCATGTCGCCCGGCACGAAGTTGTGTGGCTGCCATGGGTTGACGGCATTCGCGGTGCCCGCATCGACACGGCAGTGGTTGCCCGAGGTGGTGACCACCGAAGGCGTGCCCTGCACGAAAAAGGTCAGGTGTCCTTCGCGATGGGCATGCGTCGCCATCGGACGGTTGATCTTGTACAGCGTGGCTCGCCCGAACGAGCCATGGTAAACGGCAAGCGCCGTGCTCATTCCTCCCTCCATCCGCTGACGCGGCTTTTTATTGAGGCGGATTAAAGCATATAAATCCGCCCATCCCGCAAGACTGCCTGGGCAAAAAACGAAAAACAACGCTGCTGCAGCGCAACAATATCATGCCGCGCCGCAAACAACGTTGGAAAGGCTTACGCAGCGTCGGCGGGGCAGCGACTTGGCCGCCCGGCCGGGAAACGCCGAGAGCTTATTTGTACTTCTTGCACTCCGGCGCTTCGCGCGACGGCAGGCCAATGGAGGCGAACACGTCGGGCGCGAGGCCGAGCGTCTGGTTCACGTCCGGCACCTTCTTGACCAGCTTGTTCATCAGGTTGCCGTCCGGCCCCTCGCTGACTTCCGAGATGAAGTTCGTGCCGATCGCCTGACGGTTCTGGTCGAGCTTGATGTGACCGTTCGGCGCATCGAGCTCGACCTTCTGGAGCGCGTCGCGCAGCGCCTGCTGGTTGGACAGGTCGCCCTTGACGGCCTGCAACGCCTTCAGCGTGGCCATGGTGGAGTTGTAGTAGCCGGTGGCGAAGAGCGAGGGCGACGGGAAGCGCTTATCGGCCGGGAAGGCGTCCTGATACTGCTTCACGAACTTCGTCCAGGCAGGATCGTCGGGCATGTCAGCCTGCGGCCCGCCGGACGGCGTGCCGATCAGCGCCTTCTTGGCCTCGCCCTTGGCGTTCAGCACCGTGCCGTCCACCATGATCGTCCCGCCGATCAGGTGAGCGGTGCCGCCGGCCTGCTGATACTGGTTGAGGAAGTTGACGGCGTCGCCGCCGCCCAGGCCCACGTAGATCGCATCCACGTCGTCCGGCAGCGAAGCGATGATGGAGGCGAAGTCCTTTGTGCCGAGCGGCACCCACTGGCGCTCGGTGATCTCGCCGCCCGCCTGGCAGTAGCCGAGCGCGAAGCCGAGGAAGTTGGTGTAGCCAAAGGAATAATCCTCGGCGACCGACGCCACCGTCTTCCAGCCCTTCACGTCATACACATATTCGCCGAGGCCCGCGCCCCACTGCGCGCCGTCCATGTTGTAGCGGAAGAAGTTCGGCGCGGGATCGACCATGGTCGCTTCCTGCGCGCCCGACAATCCGTTGATGATGGTGATGTTCGGGTTCTGCTTGGCGAAGTCGCGCAGCGCGATGCCCTCCGAGCCGGACAGGGGCCCGACGATCACGCTGACGCCGTCCTGATCCACGAGCTTGCGCGCGGCGCGGACGGCACTTTCCGGCGTGGTGTCGGTGGACGCCACCACATAGGTGACCTTCTTGCCGTCGATCTGTTCGCCGACTTCCTTGAGCGCAACCTCGAAGCCGCGCATGGCGTCCTCGCCCAGCACCGTATAGGTGCCTTCAAGCGTCGCCATGACGCCGATCTTGATGTCCTCGGCCCATGCCGAATTCGCGGACATGAGAGCCGCCGTGGCAACCGTCAGGGTCAACCATTTCTTCATTTCGTTCTCCTCCCGTGGACACGCCGCCAAGATGCGGCGCTCTCCTGATCCAACGGAATGAAGACTACGAGCGAATCGGGCGGATGCGGATGCGGCTTGGCGCTTCAACATATCTTCCAGTCTCTTTTTCGCGCTTTTTCTCCGCCCTTCTGCAATCGGGCGCGTGGTTTTCGCTGTAGATTCGGACGCACGTACTGCTTTCTTCGGCGGGCCTGCCCCCTTAAGTGACGCGATGCTCCCCGCCGCGTGAGCGTCACGGCAGCCGAGGCCGCACATCAAACCGGCAGCAAAACAAGGACCGCAGGTGAATGAACAGGATCGATCTTGAAGGGCGAGTGGCGGTTGTCACGGGCGGCGCGCAGGGGCTTGGCATCGCGATCGCCCGCCGCATCGCAGCAAGCGGCGCGCGGGTCGTCCTGTGGGACATGAATGCCAAGCTGCTCGAGCAGGCGGTCGCCGAACTGGGACCAACGGCATCGAGCGTTGATCTCGATATCACCTCCTATGAGGCGGTCGCGGCGGCAGTCGCCGAAACAGAAGCACGGGTCGGCCCGATCGACATTCTCGTCCACTCTGCCGGAATTGCCGGCAAGAACGCTTCGCTTGACGAGTACGACCTCGACGAATGGCGGCGCGTGATCGACATCGACCTGAACGGCGCGTTCTACGTCAACCGCGCGGTGCTGCCCGGCATGAAGGCGCGCAATTACGGCCGCATCGTCAACATCGCCTCCATCGCAGGCAAGGAAGGCAATCCCAATGCCTCGGCCTATGCGGCCGCAAAGGCCGGCGTGATCGGGATGACCAAGGCGGTGGGCAAGGAGGTCGCGAAATACGACATCGCGATCAACGCGATCACGCCTGCCACCGCCAAGACGCGCATCCTTGACGAGCTCAAGCCTGAATTCATCGACTACATGCTGTCGCGCATCCCGCGCGGCCGCTTCCTGGAGGTGGAGGAGGCGGCGAATATGGTGGTCTGGCTGGTGTCGCAGGAAAACAGCTTCACCACCGCTTCCGTGTTCGACCTGTCGGGCGGGCGCGCCACTTATTGAACGAGCGAGGGCCGGGTCGAGAGCGAGGCAGGCCCGGTCGCCTACTCGCCCAGCACCTCCCGCACCTTGGCGGCGAGCTGCTGCAGCGTGAAGGGCTTGGGCAGGAAATTGGTGCCGGGATCGAGCATGCCGTTGTGGACGACGGCATTGCGCGTGAAGCCGGTGGTAAACAGCACCTTCAGGCCCGGCCTGCGCCGCTGCGCCTCATCCGCCAGTCGCCGCCCGTTCATGTCAGGCATGACGATGTCGGTGAAAAGCAGCGCGACGTCGGGCTGGCTGTCCAGAACGCGCAGCGCGGCAGCCCCGCCATCGGCATGGCGCACCGTGTAGCCGAGCTCGCGCAGGCCATCCACGGAGATCAGCCGCAAGGCCTCCTCATCCTCCACCACCAGGATGATCTGGCGAGGGTTACCCTGCGGCAGATCGAGCGACGGCTTCGCTGCCTCACCGATCGGGCTCTCCTCCTCGCCATGGAAGCGGGGCAGGTAGATCTTGATCGTGGTGCCCTCACCCGGCTCCGAATAAATCTTCACATAGCCGCCCGACTGCTTGACGAAGCCGTAAACCTGGCTCAGCCCGAGCCCGGTGCCCTTGCCGACCTCCTTTGTGGTGAAGAACGGGTCGAATGCCTTGGCGATCACCTCGGCCGGCATGCCGGAACCGTTGTCCGACACGGCGACCATCACATACTGCCCCGGCCGGACGCCCTGGTTGAGGCGGGCGTAGGTTTCGTCGAGGTCGGTGTTGGCGGTTTCGATCGTCAGCCTGCCCGTGCCGCCATCCTGGGCGTCCGGCATGGCATCGCGCGCATTGACGGCGAGGTTGAGCAGCGCGTTCTCGAGCTGGCTCATATCGGCGTGGGTGCGCCACAGGCCATCGGACAGAACCGTTTCAAGCCTCACGCCCGAGCCGAGCGTCTGGCGCAGCATGTCGGACATGCTGGCGACCAGCTTGTTGGCGTCCACCGGCTCAGGCGCAAGCGGCTGCTGCCGGGAGAATGCGAGCAGGCGCTGGGTCAGCGTCGCCGCGCGCGTCGCCCCCTCGATCGCCGCATCGATGAAGCGCTGGACATCATGATCGCCGCGCTTGAGCCGTCGCGAGATGACGTTCAGCCCGCCGATCACCACGGCGAGCATGTTGTTGAAGTCATGCGCGATACCGCCCGTCAGCTGGCCGACGGCTTCCATCTTCTGCATCTGCCGAAGCTGGCTTTCCGCTTCTTCGCGGCCGCGCATTTCCGCGACGAGGGTGCGGTTGGAGGCTTCCAACTCGGCGGTGCGCTGGGTGACACGTTCTTCCAGCTGTTCATTGGCGTCGCGCAGATGCGTCTCGCTGGCGCGCAGGGCGGCTTCCGCGCGGTCGCGCTCATCGGCACGCGCGCGCAGATCGGTGGAAACACTGGCGAGGGCCTGGCCGACCTCGTCGAGTTCGAGAAGCCGTGTCGCGGTCGGCTCGACGGGCTCGCCACGGCCGATCGCGGCCGCGGAATCGCGAAGGGCACGAACCGCCGAGGAGATCCGCCCGGCGCTGAAAAGGGCAAGCACCGTGGCCACCACCGCAAGAAGGGCGCCGAGACCCACCAGCAGAAGAACGGAACGCCAAAGGCCGGCGGCGACCGTCGCGGCCGGCGTGCTGATCGCAGCACTCCAGCCCGTCATCGTCGAGCGCGCAAAGCCGACCAGCATCTCGACCTTGTCGCTGTTGGGTCCGTAGTAAAATCCGCCCTGCTTGGTGGCATGCGACTGGAAGGTGGAGGAAGACGGCTTGCCGACATAGCGTTCGCCATCCTGCGTCCGGACGACGAATGTCCCGTTGCGGTCCACGATTGCGCCGAGCCAGTCCGGTCCGAACCCTTCCTGCTTCAGCGCATCCGCCAGTTCCGACGGCTCGAAGCTCGCGCCGAGCAGCTGAACCACGGAGCCGTTCTTCAGCACCGGCGCCACGACCTGGAAGGCTGGCCGCTTGATGACCGCGCCGATGAACACATTGCTGACGGCGGGCAGATGCGTTTGCAGCACCTCCTGGTCCACATCCAGAAGATCGGGCGATGTCTTGACCGGCACGCCGAAAGGCGCACGCGTGGTCAGCAGGGTTTCGCCCGCCGGACTGCGCAGGCTCACATGCATGCCGGTTTCGCGTTGCAGATCGACGGCCTGAGCATAAAAGCCGGCCAGGTCGCCGGAGGTCAGCGCGGGCGAGGAGGCGAGCGCCTGCAAGGTGGCCTCGATGCCGTTGACCTCGCGGTCGAGCGCGGTGGCAAGGCCGCGCGCGAGGCTCTGCGCTTCCGCTTCCACCCGCGCCCGCTCGGATGCGGCGAGCTGCCAGAGCAGCACGGCGACAAAAATCAGCGTAGGCAACAGGATGCCGAGCGCAAGGCGACCCAGATGCCAGACCAGGGTGTGCGAACCGCTCCTGCCGAAGCTTCGCATCACGGAGTCGGCTTTTTCGGAGTCAGGCAGCGGGTTCATCTTCCCCATGGCCATCGCCCCGGCTGCCGCGGGTGTCAAGCGGGGGGGGAAACGCGAGCGGTCACAATCGCGAACCAAGGGCGCGGCCAGCCGCCTGTTCAGGCGGAAAGGGCGCGCCGCTTACGGTTCACTGCAGCTGCGGCTTCCAAAGGAAACTGTCGCGGTCGGCCGACTTGATGCGCAGCCATGTCTCGCGGCCCTCGCGCACGACCCTGATGGGAAGCTCCGTTCCTGCCGGGCCGCTTTCCCAGACCTTTCGGTAAAAGTCCGCGAGGCCGTCAACTTCCGCGTCCCGCACGTCGGAGATGACATCGCCCCGGCGCAAGCCCGCCCGCTCGGCCGGCCCCTTCTCGGCCACGCTCATGACGATCACCTCGTTGTTGCTTTCGGCGGCAAAGGCGCCGAGCCACGGACGAGGCGGCTTGTTGACCCGGCCCCGCGCGAGAAGGTCGTCAAGAATGGGCGTGAGGAGATCAATCGGGACAACCATGTTGATGTCTTGGACATCGCCGCCGCGGCTCATCTGCAGGCGAAGCGAGCCGATGCCGAGCAGCCTGCCGTCTCTGTCGATCAGCGCAGCGCCTCCCCAGGAGGGATGGGCAGGTGCGGTGAACAGCGCCTCGTCGAGCAGATATTCCCAGTAGCCGGCGAATTCCTGCTTGGCGACGATCTCCGCCTCGACGGACTGCCCCAGCCCATCCGCCAGGATCACAGGCGTTCCAACCGGCGCTTCTGCCGCATTGCCGAATGGCAGCGCGGGAAGATCGAGGCGCCCCAGCGCCTGCACCAGGCCGAAACCGGTTTCCTGGTCATAGGCCAGCGCATGCGCGGGCACCACACGCCCGTCCTGGGCCGTGAGCCAGACCTCTTCCGCTTCGGTGATGAGATAGCCCACCGTGAGCACGAGGCCATTGTCGCGGATTACGACGCCGCTCCCTTGCCGCACCGTGCCCAGGCTGTCAGCCGTGAAGGCGCCCTCGGGAACAGTGGAGCGAACAGCCACGACGGACCGTAAAGCCTGTTCAAAACTCATGAGATTTCTTTCCGGTCGAGACACATCGAGGCGCTGGAGAAAGAGGATATCCAGCCGAAGCCGGACCCGGCGCCCTCCTGATAGGTAAGACAGCGCAGTGCAGGCGCAAGGCCGAAGAAGGATCGTGCGCCGCCCAGCCAACTGCATCCATATTGACTTTTTTCAGCACGCCTGAATAATGTTAGAAAATGGGAACACGCCCTTGAGACTGGCGGATCAGATCGTTCACAAGGCCGCATGGCTGTACTACACCCACGGCCTTCGGCAGGACGAGGTTGCCCGTCGCCTCGACATTTCGCGCGCCTCCGTTGCCACCTATCTGCGCAGGGCGCGCGAAACGGGCATCGTCACGATCTCCACCTCGGCCCAGCTTTTCAGCAGTGACTCGCTCGCACGCGAGGTGGAGGACGCACTGAACCTTCAGGGCGTCTGGATCGTGCCGGAAGATCGGGAAGCACTCGACCCGGCCACCGAGATGCCGCAGGTGGCAGCCGCCGTGTTCCTGGAGCTTGCAAGGCGCGGCGACCAGATCGGCGTCGCATGGGGGCGGACGGTGTACCACATCGCCGACGTCATGCCCTTCGCGGATTTGCAGGATGTCACGGTCGTGCAGCTTTGCGGTAATCTCGGCGCACCCTATTCCTACCGGCCCGACCAGTGCACCACCGAGATCGCGCGCCGGCTCAACGCGGAAGGCATCAACTTCTACGCGCCCTTGGTGCTGAGTTCCGAACGGCTCGCCGAGGAGCTTCGCAGCGAGCCGGTGATCCGCGAGCAACTCGCCTCCGTCGCGCGCTGCCAGCTTGCCCTTTATTCGGTGGGCGGCATCGAGGCCGACAGTCACATCGTCAAGTGCGGCGGGCTTTCCGCCTCCGAGATGGAAGCCATGGGCCGCCTCGGCGCGCGAGGCGTGATCGCGGGACGGCTGATCGACGGGAACGGCGAAAGCCTCGACTGCGCCTACAACCGGCGCTGCATCTCGGCTGACCTTCATGCGATCCGTGCCATCCCCAAGCGCATGATGGTGGTGCAGGAAGCCTCCAAGTTCGAACCGCTCGTCGCGGCGCTGAAAGGCGGGCTCGTGTCCCACCTCGTCGTCACGGCCTCCATGGCCGCTGCGCTCCTGGCGCGCTGGAACGAGGCGCCGCAGCGCGCCTGACGCCCCTCACCCAAGAACCAGCGGGCCAGGCGAAAGCCGGGTCCCGAAAACCTGCCGGAACAAGACGCATGAAGAATTTGTGGAACGATGCTGAAGCGGAAGCGGCGGTTGCCGCCTATGCGACGAAGGGGGTGAACCGCGATCTGGCGGAGCGCACCTACACCACGCGCCTCTTGGGCGGCGAGCCCCGGCTGGTGCTCCATGGCGGCGGCAACACCTCAGTCAAGACGCGGGTCACGGATCTCGTGGGCGACGAGCACGAGGTGCTCTGCGTCAAGGGAAGCGGCTGGGACATGGGCACGATCGAGCCTCAGGGCCTGCCCGCCGTGCGCCTCGCGCCGCTCCTGAAAGCGCGCAGGCTCGACCGGCTGAGCGACGAGGACATGGTGGCCCTCCAGCGCGCCAACCTCATTGACCCTGCCGCGCCCAACCCCTCGGTCGAAGCGCTGCTGCACGCCTTCGTTCCGCGCAAATTTGTGGATCACACCCATTCCACGGCCATCCTCGCCATTGCCGACCAGGCGGAAAGCGAGACGATGAGCCGAAAGCTGTTCGGACCAAAGATGGGCTTCGTGCCTTACATCATGCCCGGCTTCGCATTGGCCAAGGCGGCGGCCGAGATCTTCGACCAGAACCCGAGCGTGGAAGGCCTCATCCTCGACAAGCACGGCATCTTCACCTTCGGAGACACCGCGCGGGAAGCCTATGACCGGATGATCCATTACGTGACCCTGGCCGAGGATCATGTGCGCACTCATGGCCGCAACCCGTTCACAAAGGCCGCGCTGCCGGAAAGGCTCGCCCATGCGGTCGAGATCGCGCCCATCCTGCGCGGTGCGATCGCGTTCAAACAGGACGGCGAGGTGCGCGACCGCTTCGTCAGCGAATTCCGCGCCTCACCGGCCATCCTCGATTTCGTGAATGCAGGCGAAGTCGAGGAAATGGCACGGCGCGGCGTCTCAACGCCCGATCTGTCGATCCGCATCAAGACGGGGCCGATGGTCCTGCCCGCGCCCGAGGCCCGCGCGCTGGAGGCGTTCAAGACAGCGGTTGCCGAGCGGGTCGCCGTCTTCGTGGAGGATTACACCGCCTACTTCCAGGCAAACGACGCGCGCGACGCGGTGAAGCGCACCATGCTCGACCCGATGCCGCGTTTGACGCTCTTGCCGGGCCTCGGCATGTTCGGCCATGGCCGAACGCTGAAGGATGCAAAAATCGCCGCCGATGTCGGCGAGATGTGGATCGAGGCGGCGCGCGACGCAGAATCCGTTGGCCGTTTCGAGCCGGTCAGCCGCCCCGATCTGTTCGACCTCGAATATTGGTCGCTGGAGCAGGCCAAGCTGGCCGGCGCGAAGCCAAAGCCCTTCACGGGTCAGGTGGCGGTGGTCACGGGCGGCGCGGGCGCGATCGGCGCGGCCACCGCGAAAGCCTTTGCGAAGGAAGACGCGCATGTCGTCGTGCTCGACCTCGACGAGACCAGGGCGCGGGAAGCGGCGAAGGCGGCCGGCAACGATGCGGTCGGCGTCGGCTGCGACGTCACCGATCCCGCATCGGTGCGCGCGGCCTTCGACCGCGCGGTCGCGGTATTCGGCGGCGTGGACATCGTCGTGTCGAATGCGGGCGCCGCCTGGGAGGGCGCGATCGCGACGCTGGACGACACGCTGCTGCGGCGGAGCTTCGAGCTCAACTTCTTCGCGCACCAGACGGTAGCGCAGAACGCTGTCCGCATCATGAAGGCGCAGGGAACGGGTGGCGTGCTGCTCTTCAATGCGAGCAAGCAGGCGGTCAATCCGGGCGCCAATTTCGGCGCCTACGGGCTGCCAAAGGCCGCGACGCTGTTTCTGTCGCGCCAATATGCGCTGGAGCACGGGGCAGACGGCATACGCTCGAACGCGGTGAATGCCGACCGTATCCGCTCGGGTCTGCTCACGGAGGAGATGATCGCACGGCGCTCGGCGTCGCGTGGACTCTCCCAAGGCGACTACATGGCCGGCAACCTGCTCGCGCGCGAGGTGACGGCCGAGGACGTGGCGCAGGCCTTTGTGCATCAGGCACTGGCACGCAGCACCACGGCGGACGTGACCACGGTGGACGGCGGCAATATCGCAGCCGCGATGCGCTGAGAGAGCAAAGCCACCTGCAACGAAAAAGGGCGGCTCCAAGGCCGCCCTTTCAGTTTTGACGAGGTCTCGGATGCTTACTTCGCGTTCGGGTTCGGCATCCAGGCCGGCATGGCGACATCGGCATGGGCGAAGGCGGGCAGCTTCGCGCCGAGCTCCTCCATGTTCTTGATGTCCTGATCGTTGAGGTCCTTCTGGGTGATGAGCGTCGGCGGCACGATCACCGACTTGCCGGGGTTCTCGCCTGCGAGAAGCATGGCAAGCGCACGAACCGAGACCTGGCCCACCACCGCCGGATTAGTCGCCGCCGTCGCCATCCAGGCGCTACCGGGCTCGCGCATCGCCGAAATGTCGGAGGTCGAGATGTCGGCGGAATAAATCTTCACGTCCGACGACAGGCCGGCTTCGTCCACGGCGATCTTCACGCCCTTGGCGAACTCGTCATAAGGTGCGAACACGACCTTGATGTCGGGATTGGCCGACAGCACCGAACGGGCCTGGTTCGCCACCGAATTGGCGATCGGGTTGTCCATGGTGCCGAACATCGCGGCTTCGTTGATGCCGGAATACTTCTTCTTGAATTCCTTCCAGGTCTCGTCGCGGCGGTCGAGCGGCGCGATGCCGGCCACATAGACATAGCCCGCCTTCCAGGACTCGCCATTGTCCTTGATCGCCTGCTCCAGCGCGAGGCGGGCCAGGTCGCGATCGGACTGCTCGATCTGCGGGATGGCATCGTTCTCGACGTTCACGTCGAATGCGACGACCTTGATGCCGGCATCCACCGCGCGCTGCGCGGCTTCCTTCATGGACTCGGTCAGCCCGTGCTGGATGATGATGCCTTTGACGCCGAGCGCGATGGCCTGATCGACCATGTCGGCCTGCAGCGCCGCGTCCTGACGGCTGTCGAGCACGCGCAGATCGACGCCGAGCGCTTTGGCCTGCGCTTCCACGCCCGACAGATAGGCCTGGAAGAAGTCGCCCGTGGACAGGTAGCGCACGAGCGCGATCTTCACCTCACCGGGCTTGTCGAAGGGCGCAGGCGCCGTCTGCGCCAGCGCCGTGCCGGCCATCAGGCCCGCGCCGGCGAGGCCGAGCGCCATCGTGTTGAAGAGTCTGCGTGTCAGAAGCATGAAGGTTTCCTCCTCGTTGCCGTGTTGTGCCGAAACCTCGCGGCTCAGCGCTTGCCTCTCCGCGAGAGCGCAAAGGTGAACACAAGGGCGACGACGAGAACCGCGCCCTTGACGAAATCCTGCGTGTAATAAGGCGCGTTCATCATGGTGAGCCCCTGAAGGAGCACGCCCACGAACAAAGCGCCGATTGCCGTGCCGAAGGCATTGGGCTTGGACGCGCCAAGTACTGCAAAGCCGATCAATGCGGCCGCCACCGCGTCGAGCAGAAGATTGTTTCCGCTCGCGATGTCACCGCGCCCGAGACGCGCGGCGAGCAGCATTCCGCCGATGGAGGCGAACACGCCGGAGATGACATAGGCCCAGATCTTGTAGGCGTTGACGGGCGCCCCGGCGAGCTGCGCGGCGCGCTCGTTGGAGCCCACGGCATACATCATCCGGCCGAAGCGGGTGCGCTCCAGAAACAGCCAGATCACAAAGGCCAGCACGATCAGCACCACCACTGAGACCGGCACGAAATTGGGAAGGATGAAGTCGAAGCGGTGCCGGCCGAGCGCGAGAAAGGCGGGGCTGAACGTGCCGGTCGCGACCGACCCGTCCGGCAGCGTCATGCCCGAGGCGATCGAGCGGCCTTCCGTCGGGATGCGCTGAAGGCCGAGCAGCAGGAACATCATGCCGAGCGTGGCGAGAAGGTCGGGCACGCGCATGTAAACGATGAGCGCGCCGTTGATGAGGCCGACCACGACGCCTACCGCGAGGCAGACCAGCGCGGCGCTCCATGCGTCGCCCCCCATCACCACCATTACATAGGAGGACGCCATCATCGCCGTGGTGGCGACCGAGCCGATCGACAGGTCGAAGCCGCCCACCACCAGGGTGGCCGTCACGCCGAGCGCGAGGATGCCCGTGATCGACACGGATTGCAGCACGAAGACCGCGCTCTGCGGCGAAGCGAAGCCGTTCGTCGCGATGCTGAAATAAAGCACGAGCGCGACAAGCAGCGCGAGAAAGCCGTAGCGGATCGCCGCATCGCGCAGGGAGAAGGACTGCGCCGGCCGGGCGTCCGAGGCAAGGGGGGAAGAAGACATGACAGTCCCTGAACGCGTGTCTGACACTAGGCCGCCGCCCGGTTTTCGCCCGCGATCTCGCCCAGGAGACGCTCCATGTCGAGCTCGCCATTGCGGTGCTCGCCCACCAGCGTGTGCTCGGACATCACGAGAATGCGATCCGCGATTTCGAAGGCTTCGTCGATCTCGGTCAGGAAAACCAGCGTCGCGCGTGTTTCTGCCGAGGCGCGCAGCTTCGCCCCGATATCGCGCCGCGCGGCGATGTCCACGCCCTGAAACGGCTCGTCGAGGATAAGGAGGCGCGAGGCTTGGCCGAGCCAGCGGCCGACCATCACCTTCTGCTGGTTGCCGCCCGACAGCGTGTCCATCTCGTCGCGCTCGGTGCGGCACTTGATGCCGAGTTCCGCGATCTGGTTGCGCGCCGCCGCCCGTTCGGCGCGCCGGTCGGCGAAGGAAAGGGAGGAAAAGCGCCGCAGGAACGGCAGCGACATGTTCTCATAGATGTTGAAGCCCGGAACGATGCCGTTCTCGCCGCGATCCTTGGCCACCAGGAAGACGCCGGTCGCAATCGCCTCACGGGTGGAGCGCGGCGCATAAGGCTTGTTGTCGAGCCGCATCGTTCCGGCGAAAGGCGCTCGCGCGCCGAACAGCGTTTCGGCAAGCACCGTCTTTCCCACGCCCACGAGGCCCGTGACGGCCACGACTTCGCCGGCACGCAACACCATGTCGAGCGGACAGGCACCGGCAGCGATCACCAGCTTCTCGGCAGAGAAGACCGGTTGTCCGCCATCGCGGACATCCACCTCGGCATTGCCCACCTTGCGGCCCAGCATGGCATCGACAGCGCCCTCATAGTCGAGCGATGACCCCTCGAAGACACCCGAGATGCGTCCGTCGCGTAGCGCCACGATCGTGTCGGCCAGACGCCGGATGTCGGACATGCGGTGCGAGATATAAAGGATCGCGACACCGCCCGCGCGGAGCCTGTCCAGCAGCTGGAACAGGCGGTCGGCCTCCGCGCTCGACAGCGAGGAGGTGGGCTCGTCGAGGATCAGCACCTTGGGCCGGTGCGCCATAGCGCGCGCGATGGCTACCATCTGCCGGTCCGCCAGCGACAGGTCGGCGACGTTTGCGCGCATATCGAGGGCGAGGCCCATGCGTTCGGCCACCTCGCGCGCCTCGCGGCGCACGCGCCGCCGGTCGAAAAGAAGCCGGGCGCCCCGGCCGTTCAGGCGGTCGAGCGTGAGGTTCGTGGCGACGTCGAGATCGGGAATGACCCCGTCATTGATGCTCTGGTGGACGGTGACCACGCCTTCGCGCATCGCCTGCGCTGGCGTGGCGGGATCAAAGGTCTTGCCTGCGAGCGTCAGTGTGCCTCCGTCGCGGCGATGAACGCCGCTCACGATCTTGACCAGCGTCGATTTTCCCGCGCCGTTCGCGCCCATCAGCACCGTGATGGCGCCGGAGCGCAGCTCGAGATCGACCCCGTTCAAAACCGGGATGGCGCCGAACGACTTGCGCAGTCCGCTGACACGGAAGACGGCTTCCTCCACTCTCGGGTCCTCCCTTACCAGGCAAGGTAGGATGCCACCTCATCAATTGTCAAGCGCATTGACAATTGACAGGGAAGGCGGCAGGACTGCTTCATTGCGGCCGAGACGGCTAGCGGTTTCCGCGTCGAATGAGGAGCATGGGTGAGGAGCGGATGGGAACATCGGAAGCCTTTGAGCCACTGACGGTCGAAACGCTGCGCGCGCGTCTCAGCGGTCTCGCGCCGCTGCGCGAGCGAATCGGCGAAGCCACCGATCAATGGCAGTCGCGCGAGGTCGGCGACGGCAACCTCAATCTCGTCTTCATCGTGGAAGGTCCGGCCGGCGCAGCGATCGTCAAGCAGGCGCTGCCCTATGTGCGCCTTGTCGGAGACAGCTGGCCCCTGCCGCTCAAGCGATCTTTCTTCGAGTATCATGCCCTCGTGCGGCAGGGAGAACGCGATCCCGGCTCCGTGCCGGAAATCCTTCACTTCGACGCCGACCAGGCGATGATCGTGATGGAGTTTCTCCACCCTCACATCATCCTGCGCCGCGCTCTGATCGAGGGGCAGCAGCTGCCGCGCGTAGCGGAAGACCTCGGACTGTTCCTGGCGCGGACGCTGTTTCGCGGCTCGGACCTTTCGATGGAGGCCAAGCGTCGCAAGTCCGACCTCGCTTTGTTCGCCGACAATGGCGAGCTTTGCGACATCACGGAGAACCTCGTCTTCTCCGATCCCTATTTCGCGGCGAAGCTCAACCGCCACACGACGCCCCAGCTCGACGGAATCGTCGCGACCTTGCGCGCCGACCGCGATCTGAAGGTCGAGGCCCAGCGCCTCAAGCATCTCTTCGCGACTTCCGCCGAAACGCTGCTGCATGGCGACCTGCATACCGGCTCCGTGATGGTGACGGCGGACGAGACGCGGGTGATCGATCCTGAATTCGCCTTCTATGGCCCGATGGCCTTCGATGTCGGCATTCTGCTGTCTAATTTCTGGATGAGCTATCTTTCCCAGGCCGGCCATGAGGCGGAAGGCTCGCGCAAAGAGATGCGGCGCTATCTGCTTGGCGTCACTGTCCGGCTGTGGGAGGTATTCCGCGAGGAGTTCTCGCACCTCTGGCACACCGAGCGGCGCGGCATCCTCTACGAGCGCACTTTGTTCGAAGACCAGAACGACCGGCTCGCCTCCGAGCAGGCGCTGGGCGCGGTGCTGGACGGGATCTGGCGCGACATGCTGGGCTTCGCAGGCGTGGAGATGCACCGGCGCATTCTGGGCCTCGCCCACAATGCCGATTTCGAAACCATTGAAGACGCCGACCTGCGCGCGCACTGCGAAACCAGGGCGCTCAAGCTCGGCCGGCATCTCGTGGTCAACCGTCATCGCATCCACTCGATCGCCGAGGTCAATGGCCTTGCGGAACGGCTCGACAGCGAAGAGCTGGCATAAAGGGAGTTCACGACGTGAAGGTCGGAGACCGGCATTACCACACCATCTGGCTCAACGAGGACGGGCGATCGGTGGACATCATCGACCAGCGCTGGCTGCCGCATGAGTTCCGCGTCGTCACGCTGAAGACCGTGGACGAGGTCGCCCGCGCGATCCGCGAGATGTGGGTGCGCGGCGCGCCGCTGATCGGCGTGACCGCGGCCTATGGCATGGCCGTCGCCATGGCCGAAGACGCGAGCGATGCCAATCTGGACGAGGCATGGGACAGGCTACACGAGACCCGCCCCACGGCCATCAACCTGCGCTGGGCGCTCGACGACATGCGCGGCTTTCTGCGCAGCGTCCCGGAAAACGAGCGCGCGGAGGCCGCCTACGATCGGGCCGCGCGGATCGCCGAGGACGATGTGGAGCTCAACCGCAATATCGGGCTCAACGGCTTGAAGATCATCCGCGAGATCGCCAGCCGCAAGAAGCCGGGCGAGCCCGTCAACATCCTCACCCACTGCAATGCCGGCTGGCTCGCCACCGTCGATTACGGCACGGCCACCGCGCCCATCTATCTGGCGACGGAAGAAGGCATTCCCGTCCATGTCTATGTGGACGAAACCCGCCCGCGCAACCAGGGCGCGCAGCTGACCGCCTGGGAGCTCAACGGCCACGGCGTTCCCCATACGCTGATCGTGGACAATGCCGGCGGGCACCTGATGCAGCATGGCCAGATCGACATGGTGGTGGTGGGAACCGACCGCACCACCGCGAATGGCGACGTGTGCAACAAGATCGGCACCTATCTGAAGGCGCTCGCGGCGCACGACAATGACGTGCCCTTCTATGTCGCCCTGCCCTCGCCGACCATCGACTGGACGGTGAAGGACGGCGTGGCCGAGATCCCGATCGAGGAGCGATCGGGCGACGAGGTGTCCTTCGTGCAGGGGCGCAGCGCCGACGGCGCCATCGTGACGGTGCGCGTGGCGCCCGAAGGCAGCGGCGCGGCCAATCCGGCCTTCGACGTCACGCCGGCGCGCCTGATCACCGGCCTGATCACGGAGCGCGGCGTGTCGAACGCCTCGCCCGAAGGGTTGAAGCAGATGTTTCCCGAGCGCGCTCTGCCATGACGCTGACCAACACAAGGAAGACGGAGGATGTCGCGTCGGGCATCCGCAAGCGCGTCTTCTTCCACACGATCCGCAACAATGGCGGCTATCTCAGCCAGGCCTGCTCCGCCGCCGAAAGCCTCGCGCTGCTTTACAACGAGGTTCTGAACCTGGGCGAGCCGACGCTGCCGCCCGTGCCACTGCCCTTCGCGGGCGTGCCCTCCGCCGCCAACCCGGACGCGTTTACGGGCGCGGGCTATCACGGTCCGGCAGCACCCGAATATGACCGCTTCATCATCTCGCCCGCGCATTACGCGCTCGTCATCTATTCGGCGCTGATCGAGATGGGCCGCATGGACGAGCACGCGCTCGACCATTTCAACCGTGACGGCTCCTCGGTGGAGATGATCGGCGCCGAGCACAGCCCCGGCATGGAAGTGACCACTGGATCGCTGGCGCAGGGCCTTTCCATGGCCGCCGGCATTGCCTGGGCGCGCAAGCGCAAGGGCGAGCCCGGCAAGGTCTGGGTTTATATGTCGGATGGCGAGTTCCAGGAAGGCCAGACCTGGGAGTGCCTCGCAGCCTTGTCCCATCACAGCATCGACAACATCCGTGTTCTGGTGGATGTGAATCGCCAGCAATGCGACGGGGCCATGTCCTCAGTGCTCGACCTCGGCGATCTTCCCGCTCGCGTCGCGGCCTTCGGCGCCACCACCCACTCGGTCGACGGGCATGATCTCGATGGGCTGCGCCAGGCAGCCGAGAGCGCGGAGCCCGGCAAGCCGCTCGTGATCCTTGCCAACACCTCTCCCTTCCAGGGCATGGAGCACCTGAAGGTGCGCTTCCCGCGCCTTCATTACGTCCGCTTCAAATCCGCGGAAGAACGTGAAACCACCAAGACCGCGATCGCCGCCGAACTCGGCGTGGATCCGGCTGGCATGGAGGCGGCGCACTGATGGTCGAGCTCGTCAACCGCCCCTATGCGAAAGCCTTCGAGGCCTTCGCGAGCGCCCGTCCCGACGTGCTCTGCCTGTCGGCCGACCTCACCTCCTCCTGCGAGGTGGATGGCTTTCGCGACCGCCATCCGGACCAGTTCCTGTCGCTCGGCATGGCCGAGCAGAACATGCTGAGCTTCGCCGGCGGGCTCGCCATGCAGGGCTTCCGGCCCTTTCTGCATACGTTTGCGGTGTTCCTGTATCGCCGCCCTTACGACCAGCTCATCAACTCGATCGCCTATTCCAACCGCAAGGTGCGGCTGATGGGCTTTCTGCCCGGCATCACCACGCCCGGCGGCATCACGCATCAGGCGATCGAGGATGTCGCCGTGCTGCGCGCCGTGCCCAACATGACCATCCTCGAGACCGGCGACGCAACAGAAGTGGAAACCGTGCTCGAGGTGGCCGACGCCATCGACGGGCCGGTCTATGTGCGCGTTCTGCGCGGCGAGGTGCCCCGGTTGTTCTCGACGCCCTTCCGATTCAACACGCTGCGGACGCTGTCCGAAGGCGGTGACATCCTGGTCGTCTCGTCCGGCGTCTGCACGGAAGAAGCGATGCGGGCCGCTGCACCGCTGGCGGATCGCGGTATCAGCATCCACCATCTTCACGCCTCGACGCTCAAGCCCTTCGACCGCGACGGGCTCGTGCGCGCCGCACGCGGCAAGAAGGGCGTCGTGACGATCGAGAACCACACGATCACCGGCGGGCTCGGCTCGCTGGTGGCCGAGATCCTGTCGGAAGAAGGCATCGGGGCACGCTTGAAGCGCCTCGGCCTCAATGACACCTTTGCCCATGGCGCATCCAAGCCCTACCTGATGAAGAAATTTGGGCTCGACGCCTCGGCACTGGTTTCCGCGATCGGCGCGCTTCTGGGCAAACCGCTGGAGATCGCGGAAGAAGAATTCGAGGCGGCGCGCCTCGACACGGTTCATTCCGCCCAGAAGGCCGAAGCCCTTTGACGGCACGTTTCACCGTCACCTACTGGCTGGGAACCGCAAGCGCAGAGGAAGCGCAGGCACGCGCCGCCGACATCACCGTCGAGCAGACCGTGGAAATCCCGCGCGCGATCGTGCCGGCCGGCTATGTCGAAGACGAGATCCTCGGGCAGGTCGAGGCCATCGTGCCGTGCCCGGATGATCGAGGCGGCTATCTCGCCACGATCTCGTTCAGCAACGAGGATGCGGGCGGCGATTTCCTTCAACTTTTGAACGTGGTCTTCGGCAATTCCTCGATCAAGACGCAGACGCGCGTCGAGACGATGACGCTGAACGAGGAGCTCGTCGCGCTCTGCCCCGGCCCGAAGCACGGCGTATCGGGGCTGCGGGCGCGCACCGGCGCCGCCTCAGGCCCGCTGCTCATGTCGGCGATCAAGCCGGTCGGGCTTTCGACGCGCGAACTCGCCTCGCTGGCTCACCACTTCGCGCTGGGTGGGATGCACCTGATCAAGGACGATCACGGGCTGGCGGACCAGCGCACCTCGCCCTTCCGCGAACGGATCGAAGCATGCATCGAGGCGGTGAGCGAGGCCAATGCCGCGACGGGCGGCCAAAGCGCCTATGTTCCCAACATCACCGGCCCGGCGAACAAGGTGCTCGACCATGCCTGGCTCGCGCAGGATCGCGGCGCGGGCGGGGTCATGCTGGCGCCCTCGCTCACCGGCTACGATGTCGCGCGCGCACTCAGCGCCGACCCGGCCTTCACCTTGCCGATCGTGTCGCATCCGGCATTCGGCGGCGCCAATGTGATCACGCCGACAACCGGCTTCTCGCACGGCTTCTTTTTCGGCCTGCTCCAGCGGATGATGGGCGTGGACGCGGTGGTGTTTCCGAGCTTCGGCGGCCGCTTCGGCTTTTCGCGCGAGGAGTGCCGGGCGATCGCCGCGGAATGCGCGCGGCCCTTCCACGGTCTCAAGCCGATTCTGCCTGCGCCCGGCGGCGGCATGTCGGCCGCGCGCGTGCCGGACATGCAGGCCGCCTATGGCGACAACACCATCTACCTCGTCGGCGGCGCTCTGCTGAGCGAACCCGACCTTCCCGCCGCCTGCCGGAGCTTCGCACGGGCCGTCGGCATCGGATAATCCGGCCCTGTCAAGAGCGGTCAGTTCCCCTGAACCGCACCTTTGATGGTCTCGATGTTGTGGCGCATCATGGCGAGGTAGGTGGAGGCCGGGCCGCTCTCATCCGACAGCGCATCCGAGTAAAGCTCACCGCCGAGCTTGAGGCCGGTTTCAGAGGCGATCTGCTCGATCAGGCGTGGATTGGTGATGTTCTCCACGAAGATCGCCGCAGCCTTGTCCCTGCGCACATCCTCGATCAGCCTGGCGACATCCGCCGCCGACGGATCGGCCTCCGTTGAAATGCCTTCAGGCGCGCGGAAGGTCAGGTCATAGGCGTTCTCAAAATAGCCGAAGGCGTCGTGGCTGGTGATGATCGTGCGCTTCTCGGCGGGGATGGAGGCGATTGTTTCCTTCACCTCCGTCTCGAGCTTGTCGAGTTCAACCGTGTAAGCGGCGGCGTTCTTCTCATAGGTCGTGCAGCCGTCCTTGTCGGCCGCGCAGAAGCCGTCCGCGATGTTCTTCACATAGATGCGGGCATTGGCGATCGACTGGAAGGCGTGCGGATCCGTGTCGCCGCGATCGTGATGATGGCCCGCCTCTTCGGCTTTTCCGCTTTCATGGGCGTGCTCCTCATGGCTTTGTCCCGCTTCATGAGCGTGGGCTGCCTCACCCTCCCCGCCTTCCTCTTCCGCGAACTCCTCCTTCATCTTGATCGGGGTGACGCCTTTGGTCAGCTCGATCACGGGAGCCTTGGTGCCGCTCGTCTCGACGAGACGCTCGAGGAAGCCCTCGAAATCCAGGCCGTTGACCAAGATCACGTCGGCGCCCGCCATCGCCTTTGCATCCGCCGGCTTCGGCTCGTAGACATGCGCATCGCCGTTGGGGCCGACAAGCGTCGTGATGGCAACGCGCTCGCCGCCGACATTCTTCGCGAAGTCCGCGATCACGGAAAAACTCGCCACGACGTCGAGCTTATCCGCCGCAGATGCGGGAATGCACCCCATAGCTCCTAACGTTATAACATTTGCGAGGGCTGCAAGTCTGAACATCTTCAGCATGGAAAGTCTCCTTTGGTTGACGAAGAAAGAGCTAGGCGGCGCGATGCACGGCGCGGCGGGGGCTTCCGACCGACAGCCCGCGCGGGCCGATCACGATCGAGGCGAGGTAAAGGATGCCCGCGGACAGGATGATCGATGGTCCCGAAGGCAGCGCGAAGTGGAACGACAGAAGCAGGCCCGCCACGCTGGCAAAGGCGCCAAGAAGCACCGCGAGCGCGCACATCGGCTCGACACGGCTCGTCCAGAACCGCGCGGCGGCGGCCGGGAGCATCATCAGGCCGACGGACAACAGCGTGCCGAGCGCCTGGAAGCCGCCGACGAGATTAAGCACGACGAGGCCGAGAAACAGGAAATGGACGGGCGGCCCGAGCCGCGACACCGAGCGCAGGAAGAGCGGGTCGAGGCACTCGGCCAGCAGCGCGCGCCAAAACAGCGCCAGGCTCGCCAGGGTGAGCACGGCGATGCCGCCGATTAGCTCAAGTGCCTCGTCGTTCAAGGCCAGAACCGTTCCGAACAGCACATGCATCAGGTCGATCGCGGAGCCGCGCAGGGATACGATCAGAACGCCGAGCGCGAGGCTGATCAGGTAAAAGGCCGCCATGGATGCGTCCTCCTTGAGCACCGTGCTGCGCGACACGGCAGCGGCGCCCAGCGCGACAACCAGCCCGGCGACGAGCCCTCCCAGCGTCATCGGCACGATTTCGAGCCCGAACAGAAGAAAGCCGGCGGCCGCACCTGGCAGGATCGCATGCGCCATCGCGTCGCCCGTCAGGCTCATGCGCCGCAGCATCAGGAACACGCCCACCGGACATGCGCTGGCCGAAAGCAGGAGCGAGCCGATCAGCGCCCGCTGCATGAAGCCGAACTCGGCAAAGGGCGCGATCAGGAAGGAGTGGAGCGCCTCCATCAGGCGACATCCCTGCCGTCCGCCGGATGAGCGGACCGGCCGACAAAATGCAGATGGGCCGTGTCCCCTTGCGACGCATCATGGGCATGTTCCAAGTCGTGCCCGTCATGCGCCGCGCACCACGGCGCATTTTCATCCCAGGCCTCGTCGAAGCGACGCGCCAGAAGCAGGTTGTCGGCGGACAGCGTTTCCGCCGCCTGACCCCAGGCGACAGGACGGCGGGCGAGCAGCAGCGCCTGGGGAAAATGCTCGCGCACCAGATCGAGGTCGTGCACCACCACCAGCACGGTGCGCTTCTCGCCATGCCAGCGCTTGATGAGCGCGATCAACTCGGCCACGGTTTTCGCATCCACCGCGTTGAAGGGTTCGTCGAGCAGGATCAGGTCCGCGTCCTGCAGAAGCACGCGCGCGAACAAAGCCCGCTGCAGCTGCCCGCCCGACAAAGTGTCGATGCCGCGCGTCTCAAAGCCGGAAAGGCCCACGGCGGCGAGTGCATGGCTGACGGAAGCACGGTCGGCCGCGGAGTGGCGGCGGAGCAGGCCGCGACGCGGCCAAAGGCCGAGCGAGACGAGATCGAAAACCCGCGCGGGAAATGTGCGGTCGAGCTCGGATTGCTGCGGCAGATAGGCGAGCCGGGTGCCGGGCGCGCGGATGATCGCCCCGGCGATCGGATGAAGAATGCCCACGATCCCCTTCATCAGCGTCGACTTGCCGGAGCCATTCGCGCCCACCACGGCCAGCAGCGACCCGGCCTCGACCGCACCCGAAAGGTGGTGCACCGCCGGATGGTTGTTGTAACCGAGCGTCAGATCGTTGAAGACGAGAACATGTTGGGATGGCATGAAGGTCGGCGCGTTCCGCAAGGCTGGGCGTCTTCCCTTGACATAACAGGTAATGTTATTACGTCAAGGCTGGTAGGATCGCGGACGACCGGTGATAAGCAGGGCAGCAATGGCTTCCGACAAGCTGACGAAGAACCAGAAGCTGGTGCTGGACGTCCTGTCGGCGTCGGCCGGGCCGTTGAGCGCCTATGACATCCTCGACCGCGTGCGCATCCACGGAATGCGCTCGCCGCTCCAGGTCTACCGCGCGCTCGGGCCGCTGGTGGATCACGGGCATGTCCATCGCCTGGAATCGATCAGCGCGTTCGTCGCCTGCGCCCATCCGCACGATCATGCCCATCCGCAGGAGCGCGCGCATGGTCCGATCGCCTTTGCCATCTGCGAGACCTGCGGGCAGGTCGATGAATTCTCCGACATGACCGTTGCCGAGCGCCTCAAGGGCTGGGCGGACGAAAACGGCTTCAAGCTCGCCAAGACCACCGTGGAGCTGCGCGGCACCTGCCGGACCTGCCTGGCTGCTTGAGCAAAGCGAGCCACGCGTAAGCTTGCCGGCCTAGACTTCGTCATCCAATTCGAACGGAGACGAACATGGCTCTCGGCCCCCTGGGACTGAAGCAGCGCCTGATGCGCCGGAGGGAGCGCCTCAAGGACAAGCGGATGGCGCTCCGCCTTGCTGTGCTTCTGGGCGCCCTGATCGCGCTGCCTTTCGCCTACTGGCAGCTTCAGCTCCACGAAGTGCTGCGCCCCACCGCCGACACCGCAACGCTGGAAAAACAGTGCGAGAACCTCGACGAGACGTTCGATGCAGTCGCGCGCGAGGCGGGCAAGCCGATCGGCCTGAACAAGGAGGCCCTCGATTACCGCCGCTCCGAATGCGAGGAGATGGGCTTTGAGATCAAGACCGGTTCAATTCCCGAATAATCCGCATCGGGGCGCTGATCTTTTCGACGCCGCCGGCCTGCGCGAGGAACGCCGGGAAGCAATGGCCGAGGGCGCAGTGCTGCTGCAGGGCAGGGCGCTGGCAATCGAAGACGAACTGCTGCCCGACCTCGGGGCGATCACCGCGCAATCGCCGTTCCGGCACATGCAAACGCCCGGCGGCTTCACCATGTCGGTGGCCATGACCAGTTGCGGCGCGGCCGGCTGGGTCACAGACCGGAGCGGCTATCGTTATGAACGGATCGATCCCCAGACCGGTGTGCCATGGCCCGTCATGCCGGCATCCTTCCTCCAACTGGCGATCGGAGCAGCGACGGAGGCCGGCCACCCGGATTTTCGGCCCGACACCTGTCTGATCAACCGCTACGAGCCGGGCGCGCGGATGTCGCTGCACCAGGACAAGGACGAGCGCGATCTCGCCAACCCGATCGTTTCCGTCTCGCTCGGCCTGCCCGCGACCTTCCAGTTCGGCGGATTGAAGCGCACGGATCCTGTGACGAAGCACATGCTGCGCCACGGCGATGTGGTGGTCTGGGGCGGTCCCTCACGGCTGTTCTATCACGGCGTCCTCGCCCTCAAATCCGGGCACCATCCCGCATTCGGCGCCATGCGGATCAACCTGACATTCCGAAAGGCGCTTTAGGCGTGCCGTCGATGAAATTCAAAAGCAAGGATCGGAGTGAGGTCGCGGGGCCGGCATCCTAAAACGCGTGACAAGACGCTTTGGAGGATGACAATGAGCCTCGCCATGCAAGACACCGCCCCTCTTTTGATCGTGACCGAGCAGGATCCGCGCTGGCAATCGGTGGTGGATCGTGACGGATCGGCGGACAGCCATTTCGTTTATGCCGTCAGCACCACCGGCATCTATTGCCGGCCCTCCTGTCCGTCCCGTCGCGCCAAGCCGAACAATGTCAGCTTCTATCCAAGCTCTGCAGAGGCCGAGGCGCAGGGCTATCGCGCCTGCCGGCGCTGCAATCCCGCCGGCCCCTCTTTGGCCGAGGCGGCTGCCGCAGCCGTGGCAAAAGCCTGCCGGCTGATCGAGGAAGCGGAGGAGTTGCCCCGCCTCGACGATCTGGCGCGTGCCCTCGGGGTAAGCCCGTTCCACTTTCATCGCCAATTCAAGGCAGTCACCGGCCTGACGCCCAAGGCCTATGGAAGCGCTCATCGCGCAAAACGGATGAGGGTGGAACTCGCAGGAGACGCTACCAGCGTGACAGATGCGATCTACGGCGCGGGCTTCAACTCCGGCAGCCGCTTCTATGAAACGTCGAACGAGGTGCTGGGCATGACCCCGACCGCATTCCGGCAGGGCGGCAGAAACGCCGACATCCATTTCGCGATCGGCCAGTGCTCGCTCGGCGCCGTTCTGGTAGCGCGCAGCGACAAGGGCGTCTGCGCCATCACGCTCGGCGACGATCCAAACGCGCTTCTTCGCGATCTTCAGGACCGCTTCCCCCAGGCCAATCTCCTCGGCGGCGACGCCGGATTCGAGACACTGGTCGCGCAGGTCATAGGCTTCGTGGAAGCGCCCGGCATCGGGCTCGACCTGCCGCTCGACCTGCGCGGCACCGTCTTCCAGCAGCGCGTGTGGCAGGCGCTTCGAGACATTCCGGCGGGCACGACCGCGAGCTATACCGAGATCGCCCGGCGCATCGGCGCGCCCAAATCCGTGCGTGCCGTGGCGCAGGCCTGCGGCGCCAACGCGATCGCGGTGGCGATCCCCTGCCACCGCGTGGTGCGAACCGATGGCGGCCTTTCCGGCTATCGCTGGGGCGTTGAACGCAAGCGCGCTTTGCTCGAAACGGAACGCCGCGGAGCGCGGTAACCAAAACGCGGCTGCCCGCAGAGCGCGCGGCTAGGACGGGCACAGGCGGTGGAAGTGCTTCCAGGCGGCGAGGAGAGTGTCCTCTTCCGCCTCGAGTTTCGCCGCCGACCATCCCAGGACGCAACCTCCCGCCCCATGGAGAGCTGGGTCCGCTTCCTGCGTCATCATCGGCCTGACAAGTTCGGGCAGGGTTGCGAAATCATTGGTGGCACCCAGATGATCCTGAAGGTCCTCAACGGCCTGATTGATCTTCTTCCTTTCCTTGTCGCTTCCGAGCAGCGGCGCGAAGAAGTCGGAAACATAGCGCAGCTTCTTGACCGCGATGCGCACCTTGTGCCGTTCCGGCGGGGCCAGCGTCTTGAACCCCTTGCCGCGCCGGAGAACCTTGCGGTGAAACCTGCGCACCGATGCCTCGGCGAACTCGCCTGCTGGCGCCGTCAAGGCGGCCAATCCAGCCGGCGAGGCGCTTTGACGCCAGCCGCGCGCTTCGATCCAAAGGCCGAGTGCGATCTGAAAGCGCCCTGTTTCCGCGTTCGAGATCGTGTCGCGCACCCGGTCATAGGCTTCAGAGCGCGCGGCCTTTGCTGCAGCTTCGAGATTTGAGAAGCCCTGCAGGCTGGGACAGGCTTCCGCCACCTGCGGCAAGGTGGTCTCAAGGAAGACATCAAGCTCGCGCGCCTTGTTCAAGGGCGACATCAGCGTCTTGGCCTGTTTCTCATAGGCCTCGATCCCAGACGTCCCGAAGAGGTCCCGTAGCAGGCGAAGGAAGGCACGAAGCCGGCGCAGCGACACGCGAAACTGGTGCAGCCCTTCGGGATCACGGCCGTCCAGCGCAGCCGGCTGGTTCTTCAGCATATGCGTGAAGGCGGCGCGCAGGATGCGGCTCAGCGCCTCATCAAGGCTGATCTCCGGAGGAAGTTCCGCGTCGCCCGCCTTTGCTGTTTCGGGCGGGCATTTGCGCGCGAGATCGAAGCCGAGGTCAGACTTGGTTTGCAGGCTGGGCCGAAAGCCGCCATCCGGAGCGATGTCGCGCGCGAGTTGCCAGAGCGCGATTGGGCTGCCGCCCTTCAACTCCAGTTCCGCCTCGCTGACGGGAACGCTTTCCTCGCCGGCGATCACGCGCCCTTCATCCACCACCAGCTCGACCCGCCCCGCGGGCAGATCGAGCTGCACGCTTTGACGTTCGATCTCCGTTCGGAAGACGGGCGCGAGCTTCTCCTCGCCGAGTTCAGCGCGGATCGATGGCGGCAGGATCGCCAGCAGGCTGTCGAGATCGGGCTCCATGCCGGATACCTCGCGCTCGGTTTCCAGCCGAACCGTCCCGTCCTGCCCCGAACCGCCTTCCGCCGTCTTGGCAGTCGCAACGAAGCGGCCACCCTCGGCTCGGACGCGCAAGGCAGCGCCGAATTCGCGCAGACGGAAATCTGCCGTATCGAAATAAACCGCGCGCAACTGTTTCGTCGCCGGAACGCCTTGCGCGTGGCGGAGCACGGCGGGGTCGGTCAGAAGCGCGGCTGGCGGTGTGTGGGCGCTGACCAGCTTGAACTCGATCTCCGCCTGCGCGCGCTCCGCCGGTAAAGAAGTGCTGGAAGACGCATCGGATGTCTGAGCCGTGGTTTCGAGCGCGCTTGGCTGCTCATCGGCCGGATGATCGTTCTGCATGCCTTGCCTGAAGGTCTCCGCTGTCCGGGGCGGCAACTCTAGTGGCCGCGCAGATGGTAATCTCCGCGCGCTAGAGCCGGTTCCGCCTCTTCATCGCCACGTCAAGGGCGATCAAAGGCGCCCGAGGCGGAGGAACTGGGTTTCTCCCGAAGAGTCGTCCACGCCGTCATTGTCGGTAACAGCGAAGCCGTTGCCCGCGCGATCGATCGCGAAGCCCTCGATCTTGTCCAGGACGTAGCCTTTGGGGGCCTGAAGCGCGGGCAGGAAATCATGCAGCAGCGTTTTGGTCACGAGCGGCAGTTCACCGCCGAGCGGCGCAGGCTTCATGGCGTCCATCGGCACGGCGTAAAGCCGCTTCACGCGCGCCGCCGCACCCAGCAAATTGTCACGCTCGATCAGGATCAACCGGTCGTCCGCTGCCGTGATTTCGGACAGGCCGATCCATCCTGCGCCCTTCGGCTCCAGCGGATAGCGCACCGCACCCCACTCGCCGGAAGCCGGCTTGAAGCTGAAAAGCTTCACCTCGTTCTCGGCGTCGCCCTTCCATGGCCGCTGCTGCGCGAGCCACACGGTTTCCTCCTGCCCGGTGCCGGTCACCGTCACGCCCTCGAAGCCCGACGCGGTGGCGGTCGCCTCCACGTCAGCGGGAAGCTCGACCTCGCGCGTGATCGCGCCCGTGGCATCGACGCGGAGCAGCAGGTTCTTGCGATCCTTGGCATTGCCTTCGGAAGCCAGCCAGAAGCCGCCGTTTGATGCCAGGGCCACGCCCTCCAGATCGAGGTTCTCCGCCATTGCTCCGTCGCGTGTCACGGTTGTTTCGGTGGTGATCAGCGCGGGCGTCTTCGTGGCGTCGATCGTCAGGATGCGCGGCGCGCCGCCATAAGCGCTGTCGGTGATTGCATAAAGCTTTCCCTCATCCGCCGTGTCAGCCACCAGGCCCGACAAGGCGCCCCAGGCGATCGGAAGCCTGCTGGCATCATTGGCCGACCGGATCGTGGGGTAAGCGGGCGCGGCGCGTTCCGCGCGCCGATAGATCACCACCTGGCCGCCGATGCCGCCGTCCTTTGTGAGATCCGTCTCGGTCGCCGTGACGAACAGGTCGCGTGAAGGAATCGCCAGCAAACCCTCCGGTCCGATGCCGCCCGGAAGCGTTTGCAGGAGCCTGGGTGTGGCACCTTCGTCGCGATAAACGGCGATCACCGAGCCCCGCTCCGAGCCCGCAAAGATCAGCCGGTCCCCGCCATAGGTTCCGGTCGCGACGCCTTCGATCTCGATGCCCTTCTTGTTGCGTTTTTCGGGGTAGTGCCCGAGCGCGACGATCTCATGCTCGAGGCTGGTGCCGGCATCGAAGGCGACCGTGCCGTCGCGATTGAAGATCGTGAAGCCGCGCGTGCCGCCCTTCCAGTCTCCTTCATTCGCGGTCACGAAGCGATCCGTGCCGAGCCAGGCGACGCCGTCCGGCTCGCGCGGCACGTCTGTCATCGAGCCGCTGAGATCGATCCAGCCATCCTTTTTCGTATCGATATGATCGAGGCTGACCGTGCCGGCATCGAAATGCGCCGTCACCGCGCCTGACCTGCCGTCGACAATCGCGATCGCGTTGTTCTCCTGAAGCGTGACGACGATCTCGCCATCGTCGTTGATGTCGACTAATTCTGGCTCCGGATCGTCTCCCGCCACGGAGGCGAGCCCGGTCATCGGGATGTTCTTGATCCTGGCGCAATCAAGGCCCGCTTCGTCGAGCTCGATCGTCACCAGGCTTCCCGCGGGCATCTGCGGCAGATCGCCTTCACTGACGTCCTCGTTTCGCTGGTTCTCCATGGCGATTGCGAGGAAGCTGTTATCGCGGGCAGCCGCGATCGAATCGGGCTGGCCCGGCAGCGTGCATTGGAGGGAAACAGCCTTCGTCGCGAGATCGACCGCGACGAGCTTGCCTGTCGGCTGCGTGAAATCCTCGGTGGTGTCGACAGCCACAAAGGCCGTTCCGCCCACGATCTTCACCGAGGTAGGCTCGCCGCCGACAGCCACGATGCCGGCGGGCTTGGGTGCTGCCGGATCGGTCAGGTCGATCAAACCGACGCGCTCGCCCGGAGCATCCGTGTAGACGAGGGTCATGCCGTCCGCGCTGGCCGAGATGATCTCCGCCACGGCTTCCTTTTCCTTGTTCCCGGCGATGTCGGCGGGAAGATTGTCGCGCACCATCATCGTCGCCACGCGATCGAAGAACGGTTCGGCCCCGGCTTCAAGCGTTGTGCCTCCAAGCGTGGTAGCCGAAAGAAGCGACAGCGTGAGCACGCCGGTGATGGTCCTGAGCGACATCGAAACCTCCTGCAATGGCTAGGTGGTTCCTATGCAGCGGCCGGTGACAGTGGGATGACAGGCAGGCTCGAACGCCGCGAGCACCGGGCAGCGGCGTCCGCAAGCGTGAAATCACCTGGCGCAAGTGGCGCATTCATCGCATGGTGCACAGGCCCGTTGCCTAGTGAACAAGTGCCGGGCTTGTGCTTTCCGGATTGATGCCGCTATTTCTGAACCCGGACGTGGTGGCTCTCGCCGACACACGCGGACATCGTTGAAATCGAGGAGGCGGGGCCAAGCGCCTGCTGCCGGGACATGGCCGACAAACCTTTGCCGAGCCTGCCGGGCTCCTCCACGACGGGAACGAACCGCGCCAAGCTCGCCGATGTGGCGCGCCTTGCGGCGGTTTCGCTGGCAACCGCCTCTCGCGCCTTGAACCAGCCCGGCATCGTTCGTCCGGAAATACGGGAACGCGTCAGGCAGGCGGTCGAGACACTGAACTACGCCCCCGACCGCATGGCCAAGGCGCTGAGCTCGGGCAAGAGCCATACGGTCGGCGCGGTTGTCCCCACGCTCGGCAACGCGATATTCGCCGATGGCGTCGAGTCGCTTCAGGATCGGCTGGGCGAGCGAGGTTACACGCTTCTGCTCGCCAATTCGCAGTATGATCTCGGGCGCGAGCTCACGCAGATTCGCGCCTTTCTGGAACACGGCGTGGGCGGCCTTGTGCTCGTCGGCGACCTTTTCGCACCCGAAACCCTGCCGCTCATCCGTCATCACGGCGTGCCGCTGGTGACGACCTATGTCCGCGCCTCGCAGCAGGGAATCCCAGCGGTGGGCATCGACAACTACCAGGCAGGCCTCAAGATGGCCCGCTATCTCATCGGCATGGGACACAGGAAATTCGCGATCGTCGCCAACACCGCCATGCCCAATGATCGGTCGAGGGCCCGGCTGTCGGGGATGCTGGCCGCACTTGCCGAAAGCGGCATCTCCCTCCCGCCGGGTTCGGTCATCGAAACGACGCAGCCGACGATCTCGCATGGCCGGCGCGCCTTTGCGAGCCTCAGGGTCGGCAGCCCGGATGCGACGGCTTTCCTTTGCACCACCGACGCTCTGGCCGTCGGCGTCCTCGCGGAAGCGAAGCATACAGGCTTCCGCGTTCCCGACGATTTGTCCGTCACCGGCTTCGACAATATCGAGATCGCGGCCGAAGCCGATCCGCCGCTCACCACGGTCAATGTGCCGGCTGTCGAGATCGGGCGGCTCGCGGCCGACCACCTGATCAGCGCCATCGAAGGCGTGCCGATCCCGATGGCGGCGGCGTTCGATGCACCCCTCATCCTACGCGATTCTACCGGTGAGCCGAACCGTTCCGCCGGGTCGGCGCTCCCATCCGGGCTGGTTCCGACCACACGAAAGGAGCCGGCCGCACTGATCGAGTGAACGAACCGACCAACGCCGTCTCAGGCGGCCTTGTGGGCTTTAACAGTGTCGAGCAGACCAGCCTCGATCAGCAGACCGCGGATTTTCTCGATCTCGGCCATGTTCGGCTTCATCAGCGGCGGACGGACATAGGCTGCATCCATGCGCCCGAGCAGCACCTGCGCTTCCTTCATGCGGTTGTGCATGTCGAGCAGCGGTGCATCATAGAAGGCGCGGACGGTCGGATAGATTCGGTCGTTGATCGCGCGTGCCTCCTTAAGGTCGCCCTTCTGCACGGCGCGGAACAGCGCCACCTGAAGCGGGGCGATCGTGCTGCCCGCCCCTGAAAGCAGACCATCGCAGCCCAGCGCCAGCGAGCCCAGAAGCCAAGCGCTGTGGGTCGTCAGCGTGTTGACCGGCCGCTCTAGCGCCTTCAACTCGCGGATGTGGCGCTCGTGCAGGTTTCCATCGCCGCACTGATCCTTGATGGCCTTGATCGCGGGGAAAGCGCGGCAAAGGTCCAGCAGGGTCGCAAGCGGATAGGTAAGGTTCGAGGCAAGCGGGTACTGGAACAGAATGATCGGCAGGCTCGACGCGTTTGTGATGCGGCGCAGATGCTCATGGATCATCTCCGGGCGGAGATGGCCGCCCAGCGTCATGAAATCGGGCGGAAAGACAAGCAGCGCTTCCGCCCCTTCCCCTTCCGCATAGGCTGCGAGTTGTGCCGCCTCGAGGCTCGAATTGGTGTAGATTCCGACGATCATCGGCACACGGTCGCCCAGCACATCCTTGGTGACGGTCACCGTCCGCTTCTGCTCCTCGATCGTGAGCGCATGCACCTCGGCAGCGTGCCCGTTGATCGTGATGCCCGTGATGCCTTCCACGGCCGCGATGTCGGCCAGATGCCGGCGGTAGGCCTTCTCGTCCACCGCGAGATCGGCATCGAAGGGCATCAGGCAGGCGGGAATGACGCCTTTGGGTTCGAACACCGCTTTGACCACTGGTCAGCTCCTTGCATGATTTGAATGAAGAGGCTCGGGGATCGAACATCTCCGACCAGCGATCTTGCGACCGTCCGACATGCCGCTCCTCCTTCAAATGCGAGCGGGATGCGGAGCAGGCGGAACATCGCGTTCGCCGAGGAGCCAGTCCACACCGTCCGCCAGTCCGCCCTCGTCGCAGGAGCGTCCGACGAATGACGCGAGGCGCTTGGCTTCCGCCACACCATTGGCCACGGTGATTGCGCAACCCGCCCAGGCCAGCATGCCCAGGTCATTCTCGGCATCACCCGCAGCCGCGCAATCGGCGGCCTCGACGTTCAGCCGGGCGGCCAGCGTTTCGACCGCACGGCGTTTGGAAACGCCGAGCGGGCCGATCTCCAGCAGCCGCGGATGGGAACCGGCCGCTTCGACGACGCCTGCGAGACGCTGGCGCAGAACCGCAAAGTGCCCGGACGCTTCGTCGGGATCGGCAACGCACAAGATTTTGCCAGGAGATGCCGGAAGGGCGTCGAGGCACTCCGCCACATGCAACGGCTCGCCTGTGATCGCAGCCTCCTGCCGGACCATCGCGTTACCGGCCAGAACGTGGACGGCATCGCCGGCGAACCACATGGCGGCGAGGCCGAGATCCGACGCTTCCTGCATCGCCCGCAGGGCGGCCTCCCGAGGGAGCGGGTGGCTTTCGAGCGCCGCGCCGGTCGTGATATTGCCGGTCCATCCGCCATTGAAGCAGATTGCAAGCTCCGCCACGCCGAGGCGTTCGGCATAAGGAAGCAGGGCACGAGGCGAGCGCGCGGTGGCCAGCACCACGGCCACGCCCGCTTTCCGCGCCCGCTCGATGGCGGAAACCACGCGATCGGGCAACCGATAGTCATGCGTGAGCAGTGTCCGGTCCACATCGGACACAAGGAGACGAGGCGGGGAGGCCCCGCGGCGGTCGGACTGAATGGGAAACAAGGACGCGCTCACAACCGGTGGATCTGCATGCCGCCGCCGATATGGAAGATATCGCCGGTGCTGAAGGGGATCATTCCGGCCGCGAGCGCCGCGACCGCCCGGGCGATCTCTTCGGGCTCGCCCCAGCGCCGGATCGGGGAAACCTGTCCGGCTTCCACCCGAGGCGAGTACTTCTCGAAGACTTCCGCCGTCATGTCGGTGCGGATCAAACCGGGCCTGATCTCATGGACGCGGATGTTGTTCTCGGCGAGCCGGACGGCGAATTGCTGAACCGCCATGGAAAGCCCGGCCTTCGAGATTCCATATGGGCCTTTTTCCGGCGACACCAGGCTCGCATTGGCCGAGGTGATGGTCACGATCGAACGTTCGGCCTCGGAGGCGCGCGTCACCATTCGCCTTGCCACGGCCTGCGTCAGAAAGAATGTGCCACGCAGATTGACCGCGATGAGCCGGTCGAAATCCTCTTCCGAAACGTCGAGCAGGTCGCCGCGCACCGGCACCTGGATCCCGGCATTGTTGACGAGGCAAGTCAGAACACCGAGATCGTCCTCGATGCCCGACACAAAGGCGTCGTTGTCGTCGGTGTTGGAAACATCGCGCCGATAATAACGGCCTTTGCGGCCCGCTGCCTCGACCTCAGCCAAGGTGTCGCGCGCACCTTCGGCCTCCACGAGGTCGGAAACGGCGATGTCGAACCCGACCTCGGCGAGTGCCCGGCAGATCGCACGGCCGATGCCGCGCCGGCCGCCAGTGACAAGCGCGGTTCCGCGAGAAACGGCGTGCCCGAGTGTACCCTGCGCTGCGTCGATGGCCGTCTGCAGCATCAGGACGCCTTTCTTCGCGCTGCTTCTCCATCAAAGACCGCGACCGCGCGAGCCGCCGCGAGACGCTCGATCTCCGCTGGCTCATAGCCCAATTCGCCCATGATCTCGCGCGTATGCTCACCGATCTCGAGCGCCAGCACGCGAAGGTCGGGCACCGCGCCGTCATAGCGGTTGGGATGGTTCACGAGCACCATCGGATGCCCGCGAACGGTGATGCGGCGGAACACTTCGGAGTGCTGAAGCTGCGGGTCGGATAGAAGGTCGTCATAGTAATTGAGCGGAGCCCACCAGATGCTGTGCGCGTCGAAGCGACGGGCGAGTTCCTCCCTGGAAAAGCGCGCAGTCGCTTCCCTCAGGCGGCGGGCATATTCGTCGCGCCCCCTGTAGCGGTCGGCCCCAGCGATCTCTCGCAGGGGCTCGCTTTCCAGCGCTTCGGCGATGTCCTTGGGATCGGAAAGCGAAACGATCACGTGACCGTCGCTTGCGGGGTAAACGCCGTAGGGCGCGGCATGGAACCAGGTCGCCAGATTGCGCTCGCGGTCGAGCACGTCGCGCGTCATGCCGCCCGCGAAGAAGTTGACCAGCGCTTCCCCCTGCAGATCGATGCCCGCATTGAGCAGGCTTGCCTCGACGCGGGTGCCGACCCCTTCCCTCATGCGGCGGATCAAGGCGCCCAGAATTCCCATCGCGAGCAGCGCACCGCCGTGCTGGTCGATGATCGCGGCGCCCGTTGCAGTCGGCCCGCCTTCAGGCGTGCCCGTCACGCTGATCAGACCGGAACGCGCCTGCATCAAAAGGTCTTGGCCGGGCTTCTGCGCCATCGGCCCGGTCGAGCCGAAGCCGGAAGCGGATGCGAAGATCAGGTCCGGATTGATCTCCCTGAGTTCATTCTCGCCGAAGCCGAGTTTGGCAAAGACGCCGGGGCGGAAATTCTCCATCACCACATCCGCACCCTTGATCAGGCGGCGCGCCACTTCCTTGCCCTCGGTGCTTTTGAGGTCGATGCCGATCGATCGCTTGTTGCGATTGGCGCAGAGATAAAAGCCGCTGACGCCGTCCACGTAAACATCGGCGCCCGACCAGCGACGCTCGTAAGCGCCATCGACAGGCTCGACCTTGATCACGTCGGCGCCCATGTCCGCCAGATACTGCGCCCCCGCCGGCCCCTGAAGGAAATGGCAGAAGCTGACGATGCGAATCCCGTTAAGCAGCATATTCGCTCCACGACGCCGCCGCTCGTGAGAACGGCAGTCAAAAGGCTTGCAGCTTGGCTTTCTGAACTTTCCCGAAAGCTGTCAACAAAGGCTGGTAGGAAGGGCTTGCCCCCTCTTCTCGACCTCGACTGCCCGATTGCGCCAGTCACTTTCGGTCGCTAAACATTTCTGAAAGCGCTTTCATAGTCAACTGATTGCGGTGCTATGGCATCCGGCATTGGCTCAAGAACATGGGTGGCGGCGAATGACGGTGGATTTTCACGAAATCAGAACCGATGTGCTGATCGTGGGCAGCGGAGGCGCGGCACTTCGTGCCGCCCTTGATGCCGAGGCCGCGGGAGCGGAGGTGACGGTCGTCATCAAGGGCGAATTCCGCCGCAGCGGCGCAACCTTCCACAGCGTAGCCGAGGTCGGCGCCTTCAACGTGCCCGACGGCGCCGGTGATGCGAGCGACAGCGCGGACGTCTTCCTCGCCGATATCCTCAAGGCAGGTCAGGAGATGTCCGACCCGCGCCTGAGCGAGATCCTTGCGCGAGAGGCGGAAGATGCGCTCCACTATCTGGAAGATTACGGCGTCTTCTTCGAGCGCGAGAACGACCGCTATCTCACCTTCCAGGCCTGCTTTTCCTCACGGCCCCGATCGCATGTGATCAAGGATCACTTCAAGCCGATCGTGAAAGCGCTCGGCACCGAGGCGACGCGGCGCGGCATCAAGGCGAACGACCGCCTGATGATCGTGAACCTGATCGTGCGGAATGGCAAATGCCTGGGCGCCTATGCGATCGATGCGGACGGCAAGCCCGTCATCATCCGCGCGAAGTCCACCGTTCTGACCACGGGCGGGGCGAGCCAGCTCTTCGCCACCAACCTCTACCCTTCCGACATCACCGGCGACGGCTATGCGATGGCGCATCGCGCCGGCGCCCACCTCGTGAACATGGAGTTCATGCAGGCGGGTGTCAGCATCATCAAGCCCTTCGTCAATCTGTTCGGCAACTATCTCTGGGATGCGCGGCCGAACCTTTCCGATCGGAACGGGGTGCCTTTCGTCGAGGACTACCTGCCCGAGGGGCTGACGCTCGATGCTGTGATCCACGAGAAGCAGCGGCATTTCCCGTTCAGCTCGAGCGACATCTCGCGCTATATCGAGATCAGCATCCAGAAAGCGATCAATGACGGGCGCGGCACGGATGAGGGCGGCGTTTATCTCGACTTCATCGGCTGCGACTTCGACCGCATCCTCGCCGACAAGAGCCGCTCCATCGCCCGCATGTGGCCGCTGACCTATGACTGGTACAAGGCGCGCGGCACCGACCTTTACACCGACAAGGTGCAGATCACCTGCTCGGCCCATGCGATCAATGGCGGCCTGCGGATCGACGAGCATGCGCAGTCGAACATTCGCGGGCTGTTCGCGGCGGGCGAAGTGGCAGCCGGCCCCCACGGGGCGGACCGGCTCGGCGGCAACATGTCGGTAACCTGCCAGGTGTTCGGCGCGCGCGCGGGTCGCGCGGCGGCCCGGCGGGCGGCCACGCTGGAACACCCGGCGATTCCCGATCTCTACGAGGAGCAGGCGCGCTATATGAGCCGCTTCGACGGTGGAGGCGACGAGGATCTCGGCACGCTGCGGCGCGCGCTTCAGGCAGAAGCCAATCGTCACCTGCTGATCCTGCGCGACGAGGCGGGACTGAAGGCGCTGCTTGCCGAGTGCGCCTCGCTCCGCGAGCGACTTCTGCGGAATGCCCGCATCGACGCGCCGGAGGACCGGGTCGCCGCTGTCGAACTCGACAACCTCATCACGGTTGGCGAGCTGATGGCAGTTGCCGCGCTCAACCGCCGCGAAAGCCGCGGCAGCCACTACCGCGAGGATGCACCCGCGCCTAAAACCTCGCTCGACCACAACATCGTGCTCGATCGAACACGCGCGGAAGGCTTCTTTCGCGCCCGCCTCGGCGAGCTTTAACCAGGTCGTTCCAGGCGGTCCGTTAGAATCGCCTGGAACCGGAACACGTCAGCCGACGTGGGTATGCGGCTCCGCCGCGCGCTCGGCGTAATAATGCGTGCGCTTGCCGAGGCGCGCCACCACCGTCTTCATGTTGGTGAACTCGTCCAGTCCTGCCTGGCCCATCTCGCGGCCGAAGCCCGACGCCTTGTAGCCGCCGAACGGCATTTGCGGGCCGCCGTCGATGGTGGTGTTGATCCACACCGTGCCGCTGCGCAGGCGCGGCGCCACCTGATGCGCGGTATCGAAGTTCTTGGTCCAGATCGTGTTGGCCAGGCCGTAGATCGTGTCATTGGCCATCTCGACCGCCTCCTCCGTGGTCTTGAAGCGGCTGATCGAAAGCACAGGCCCGAAAATCTCCTCGCGGAAGATCGTCATATCGCGCGCGACATGGTCGAACACCGTGGGCTGGACGAAGAGGGCGCCATCCGAATTGTCGGCATCGCCGCCGGCCATGAGGGTCGCGCCCTCGGCCTTGCCCTTCTCAAGGTAGGAACGCACCTTGTCGAAATGGTTGGGGCTGATCATCGCGCCGACATCCGAATCATCTGCATGGATGTCGCCCAGCTTGAGCGCCTTCGCGCGCGCAGCGAGCTTTTCCACGAACGCATCCGCGATTTTCTCGTCCACCAGAAGGCGGGTGGCGGAGCAGCAGCATTCGCCGGAATTGAAGAAGATGCCGAACATCGAGCCGTCGATCGCATCGTCGAGATCGGCATCGGCGAAGACGATATTGGCGGATTTTCCCCCGAGCTCGACAGACACGCGCTTGAGCGTTTCCGCCGAATTGGCGACGATGCGGCGGCCGACCGCCGTCGAGCCGGTGAAGGACACGAAGTCCACATCCGGGCTCTTGACGAGCGCCTCGCCGACCGGGTCGCCATAGCCGGTCACCACCGAAAGAACGCCGTCGGGAATGCCGGCCTGTGCGCCGAGCCGCGCCAGTTCGAGCGCCGTACCGGAAGTGAATTCCGATGGCTTGACGACAACGGTGCAGCCCGCGGCAAGCGCAAACGGCACCTTCTGCGCGAAGATGATGGCCGGGAAGTTCCAGGGAATGATCATGCCGACCACACCGACAGGCTCGCGATGGATCCACGCCGTCTTGTCGGGGCCGAGATTGGTATAGGTCTCGCCATGGACCTGCATGGCAAGGCCCGCTGCGAAATGGGTGAGTTCGATCACGCCGTCCAGATCGCCGCGCGCCATGCGGATCGGCTTGCCGACCTCGTCCACCTCGATCCGGGCGAGCCGCTCCTTGTCCTCGGCGATCAGATCGGCCCAGCGGCGCAGCACGGCGGCGCGCTCCATGCCGGTCATGTTCGGCCAGGGGCCTTTGTCGAAGGCTTCGCGCGCCACGCTGATGGCGGACGCGACATCGGCCGTCGTTCCCTTCGCGAAACGGGCCACGAGCCGGCCCGAGCCGGGCGACACGCGCTCGATCAGTTCGCTCGACTGGCCGGAATGGTTGGCGATCTCATGCGCGTAATCACGCACGGTGGAAACATAGTTCATCGCTCAAAATCCTCTTTGTTGCGTGGCCTTGATCTCAAGGACAGGCCCGCTCCTGAAATGAAGCTCGATGCTCAGCTTGCATGAGCGAGTTGCGCGTTTTCCGCCGTCATGCCCGCACGGTTGCCGCGCAGAAAATCCGACGCCCGCTCGCCGATCATGATGCTCGGCGCGTTGGTGTTGCCGGACACAAGGCGAGGCATGATGGAAGAATCCGCCACGCGCAGGCCGTCCACGCCGCGAACGCGAAGTTGCGGATCGACCACCGCCATCTCGTCCTGTCCCATCTTGCAGGTGCCAACGGGATGGTAGCCCGACCGCGCAATTTTGCGGACAAACGCCTCGTATTCAGCGCGCGTCCGCACCTTCGATCCGGGCACGAACTCGTTGGAAACGAACTTCGCCATGGAAGGCTGGGCCATGATCTCCTGTCCCACCTTCACGCAGTCGATCGTGCGCTCGACATCAAAGGGATCGCCCAAGAAATTCGGATCGATCGAGGGCGCCACCCGCGGATCGGCGCTTCGGAGCGTCACCGCTCCCCTCGCGCGCGGATGCATGAAGTAGCCGTTGAGCGTGCAGCCGTTGCCCGTGACGGTTTCGGCCGTGTCGTTGACCTCCTCGACACCCGTGCCGGGAAGGAAATGATACTGAAGGTCGGGCGCAGGCGGGCTCTCGTCCGTCCGGCAGAAGGCGCCGCCTTCCACGATCGTGCCGCTCACCGGACCGTTGCGGAACAGTGCGTATTGCAGCCCCGGCATGATCTTGCGGGACATCTTCTTGTAGGCGTCATAGGAATCGACGTCCTTGACATTGTACATCATGAACACGTCGAGATGATCGTGCAGGTTCTGGCCGACGCCGGGCAGGTCGACGAGCGTCTTGATCCCGTGGCTCGCCAGGTGGGCGGCAGGCCCGATGCCCGAAAGCATCAGGAGCTTGGGCGAGCCGATGGCGCCGGCGGTGACCACGACCTCGCGTGAGGCGCGCTCCACCGTCACGCCATTTCCCCTGGCGATCTCCACGCCCACCGCACGCCCGTTCTCGATCAGGATGCGGTTGACGGTGACACCGGTGCGGATCGTGAGATTGCGGCGGTTCTTCGCGGGGCGCAGATAGCCAACGGCCGCGCTGCAGCGCCGCCCCTCGCGGTTCGTGGTCTGGTAAAGACCTGCGCCCTCCTGGGAGGCCCCGTTGAAGTCAGGATTGTACGGGATGCCATATTCCTGGCAGGCCTGCACGAAGGCCTTGCTCAGCTTGTGGGGATGGCGCTGATCGACCACGCTCAGCGGACCGTCGGTTCCGTGATAGGTTCCTGAGAACTTCTCATTGCCTTCGGCACGCCGAAAGAACGGCAGCACGTCCTTGTAGGCCCATCCGGTCGCGCCCATCTCGGCCCAGTTGTCGTAGTCCTCCGCATTGCCGCGGATATAGACCTGCGCATTGATGGACGAGCCGCCGCCCAGCACGCGGGCCTGCGGGTAAAGCGGCGAGATGCCGTGCTGGTGTTCCTGCGGCGCCAGTTCGTAACGCCAGGTGAGCGGCCCCTTCGTGGTCTTGTAGAAGCCTACGGGCATGTGGATGTAGGGGTTCCAGTCGCGCGGGCCGGCTTCCAGAAGGAGCACGCTTGCGTCGGGATCTTCCGACAGGCGCGCAGCGAGCGCGGAGCCGGCCGATCCGCCGCCCACAATGATGAAGTCGAACATCGGCGTTCCTCCCTTGCGATGCTGTTTGTTGAGTCAGGCCGGGCGCTTGCGCTTCTTCCCGATCGTCGTCCCCGGCCCCATCAGGCTACCCATTTCAGGATGTGCTCGCCGACGCAGACAAGCTCGTTCTTCTGGTTGGTGACGGTGATCTCGGAGCGCGTCCGGCGCCGGTCGGCATCCACCTCGCGCACCGCGTAACGCAGCTGGATGGTGTCGCCGATGAAAACGGGCTTGAGGAAGCGGATCCGGTCATAGCCAAGCGAAACCGGCGTCTCGCTTGCCCGCACATTCGGTACGCGCTCGACGATTTCGGTGGAGCAGGCCGACATGAACGCGATCAGAAGAGCACCATGCGCGATCCGGCCTTCATAGGCCGAGGCGGACATCGCGCCCGCGTCTACATGGTTGGGAGAGTGATCGCCGCTTACATCGGCAAAGGCATGGACCAGCGCCTCGCTGACATCGCGATGCTGGACCACCTCGTCGCCCGCCTTGAGATAGAACTCCGTCATCGCGCTCCCTTCCAGATCCCAGTCGGCAGGAACGACCGAGCCAGCCTGACCCTGCTCCACCCGAACACGCCACTCCGCAGAGCCTGATCCATCCAATCAATCGAGGCGCTTCGCCATCCTCTCGAAGCAGCCTCATCATGCCCGCCAACGGCATCCTATCGCATGATCATCCAGAATTGAAAGCGCTTTCACGTTCGATCTGCAGCAGCGATAACTCGCCACGTTCGTACCCACCGTCGCATGGGCTGCCTCGACTGAACGCGGCGTTTATCCTCGGAATGCCGCACTCCTAGCTACTTCCGGGCAGCGCGCATCCCACTCAGCCCAACTTTCCGGTTGCAACCTCGCCCAAACAAAGCTAGCCGTTTTGAAAGCGCTTTCAGGCGGGCGTTGAGCGGAGTGGAGCACTTCTTGCAGCATCTCGACGGCATTCGCATTGTCAGCTTCAACCATTTTCTGATGGGCCCGGTCGGCATCCAGTTCCTGGCCGATCTTGGCGCGGACGTGATTGCCGTAGAGCCCGTCGAGGGCGCCTTCCAGCGCAAGTGGGGTGGCGCGAACCGTCAGATCGACGGGCAAACCATGCTCCAGCTCACCGGCAACCGAAACAAAAGAAGCCTGGCGCTCAACCTCAAGAGTCCCGAGGGACTACAAGCGGCCCGCAGGCTGGTAGACAGCGCCGATGTGGTGGCCGAGAATTACCGCCCCGGTGTGATGGCCAAGCTCGGGCTGGGTTACGAAGACATCAGGAAAACCAATCCCGGCGTGATCTATGCCGCCGCTTCGGGCTTCGGCCCCGACGGCCCTTACGCCGATCGCCCGGGCCAGGACCTGATCATCCAGGCGATGTCGGGCCTGGCCGCAATTACGGGAACCCAGGACGACGGGCCGCGCGCGGTTGGCGTGTCGGCGATCGATCATCATGGCGCAGCCTTGTTTGCGGCCGGCATCCTGGCCGCCCTTTTTCGGCGCGAGCGGACCGGCCAGGGTGGTCGGGTCGATGTGAGCCTGCTATCGGCCGCCCTCGACCTCCAGATGGAGTCGCTGGTGTGCTTCCTGAACGGAAAGCGCCAAGACGACGTGCGTCAGGTCGGCCGTATCTCCGGTTGGTATTACGGCGCGCCCTACGGCATCTACTCGACCCAAGACAGCTTCATTGCGATCTCGCTCGGCACATTGGAGGCGATCAGCGAGGCGCTTGGCATTCCCGAGCATGAGCGGGTTCCCAATACGGAAGCCTATGAACGGCGCGAGGAGGCAGCGGCCGGTATCGCCAAGGCCCTGAAGGCGCGTTCCACCGCCGAATGGAGCGAGATCTTCGCCGCGCGCGGCATCTGGCATTCGGCGGTCAACGATTACACCCATCTCGCCGAGGATCCGCAGGTCCTCCACAACAAGAACTTCGTCACTGTTCCGGGCGCGACGGACACGCCCGTGACGCTGGTCACTCACCCCGTCCGCTATGACGGACAGGCGCCCGATGTGCGGTTGCCGCCGCAGAAGCTCGGCGCCCAGACGGGCGACGTCCTTGCCGAGCTCGGCTACGGCGCCGACGAGATCGACCTCCTCTTCGAGCAGGGCGTGGTAGCCGGCGAGCATCCGCAGGCGGCAGCGCCCGCTCATCCCGAAAACACGCCGGCATGACGTCGGCCGACACGAGCAGGAATCAGGCAATGAAGGCGATGCATGCCGAGATCGGCGACGCGGTGCGGTTCTCGAAGACTGTCGGCGAAACGGATGTCTATCTGTTCGCGGGCGTGACCGGCGATTTTTCCGGCAACCACGTCAACGAGGAGTTCATGAAGAAGTCGACCTATGGGCGGCGCATCGCCCATGGGGCGCTGATGGTCGGCTATATGTCGACCGCCTCGACGCTGATGATCGACCGCAGCCTTTCGCAGGGTATCGACTCGACGCCTGTCTCGCTCGGCTACGATCGCGTCCGGTTCCTGAACCCGGTCTTCCTCGGCGACACGATCAACGTCACTTACACGATCAGCGAAGTCGAGCCCGAGCGCAGGCGCACGCGCGCGAAAGTCGAAGTGCACAACCAGTCGGATGTGCTGGTCGCTGTGGGCGAGCACCTCATGAAATGGGTGCGCAACGAAACCACCGAGAGCGAAGCGGCCTGATCCGCCGGGATCATGGCGCGACGGCCGTCAGTCCTGCGCCTTTATTGGCGAAGCGGGCGTGAAAGCAGGTAGGAGGATCGATGACCGACTACATCATCGTGGGTGCCGGCTCGGCAGGATGCGTTCTGGCGAACCGGCTGAGCGCCGACCCGGCGGTGACGGTGACCCTGCTCGAAGCAGGCGGCCGCGATCGAAACCCGTTCATCCACATGCCTGCGGGCTACCGCCAGCTGATGATCTCCGGCTCGGTTGACTGGGGCTACCGCACGGTGCCGCAGAAGCATTGCTATAACCGCACCTTCCAGTGGCCGCGTGGAAAGGTTCTCGGCGGATCGAGCTCGATCAACGGCATGGTCTATATCCGGGGCCATGCGTCGGACTACGACCACTGGGCGCAGTTCGGCAACCGCGGCTGGTCCTATGCGGATGTGCTGCCCTACTTCAAGCGTGCCGAAGGCTGGGAACTCGGCGAAGACGAGTTCCACGGCGGCAGCGGCCCGCTTCGCACCTCGCGCGTCAGGGATTTCCACCCTCTCGCCTTGGCCTGGATCGAAGCCGGCGTCCAGGCAGGCTATCCGCGCAATCCCGATGTGAATGCATCGAGCCAGGAAGGCTTCGGCCCCCTCGACAGCACGATCGCCGACGGCAGGCGGTCGAGCACTGCTTACTGCTATCTCCGCCCCGCCCTCCAGCGGCCGAACCTCAAGGTTATCACGCATGCGCTGGCATCTCGTGTGCTGATCGAGGGCGGCCGGGCGGTCGGCGTCGAATATGTCCGGAAAGGACGAAAGGAAGTGATCTATGCCGATGCCGAGGTGATCCTCGCCGGCGGTGCCATCAACTCGCCCCAGCTCTTGCAACTTTCAGGCGTGGGCGATGGCGACCACCTGCGCTCGGTCGGCGTCAAAACGGTCCATGAGTTGAAAGGCGTCGGCCAGAATCTGTCGGATCATGTAGCGACGGAAATCCAGCAGGAATGCACCCAGCCCATTTCGCTCCTGCGCGAGCTGAAGCCCTTCAACGTCGCCAAGTCGCTGCTGCGCTATGCGTTGACGCGGGATGGACCGATCGCCCACCCCGGCATCCAGGCCGTCGGCTTCGTGAAGTCGCGTCCCGACATCGTGGCGCCCGACATCCAGTTCCACTTCATCATGATCATGTATGGCGAGCACGGGCTTGAGCTTCACAAGTCCCACGGCGTTCAGCCATTGATCAACGTACAGCGGCCCGAAAGCCTGGGCACCGTGCTGATCAACTCGTCCGATCCCACGAAAGCACCGGACATCGACCCCAACTATCTCGCCTCGCAGGAGGATTTGCGGGTCCTCCGGGACGGGATCAAGATCTGTCGTGATGTGATGGCGCAGCGTGCCTTTGATCCCTACCGCGGGCCGGAACTTACGCCGGGACCTGAAGTGAAGACGGATGCGCAGATCGACGAATATCTGCGCCGCACTTGCCACACGCAGTATCATCCGGTCGGAACCTGCAAGATGGGGCAGGACACGATGGCGGTGGTGGACAGCCGCTTGAAGGTTCATGGGCTCGACGGCTTGCGCGTGGTCGATGCGTCGATCATGCCGGCCATGGTCAGCGCAAACACCAATGCCGCAACGATCATGATCGCCGAGAAAGCCGCGGACATGATACTGGAAGGGTCGCAACAAAAGGTGCAGGCAGCCTGATAAAGCGATATCGATTCTTGCTCCGCCTGCTTTGCACATGGAAATGGAAGCAGACTGTATGGAGAAATCGAAGAAAGAGTGACAAGATACCTAGTCTGAAGTTCAAACGGTTCCAAGGGAGGAGTTTTGTTATGATGATTGATCGTCGTTCGTTGTTGGGTGTTG
>CAUQXI010000008.1:0-121359 GCA_963522145.1 uncultured Mesorhizobium sp.
GGTTCGTGGCGGGAACACTGCGGGAGCCGCGCGGCGGCGCGGCGCGCGGCTGCTGCGCCGCCTCGCCGAACACTTCGCGGGCAATGGCGCCCATGCCGCCCAGGCTGCCGATCAGCGACGAGGCTTCAAACGGCATCAGAACGATCTTGCTGTTGGGTGCCGAGCCGATACGCGACAGGGCCTCCGTATAGCGCTGGGCCACGAAATAGTTGATCGCCTGAACGTCGCCCTTGGCGATGGCCTCGGACACGACCTGGGTGGCGCGCGCCTCGGCTTCCGCCGCGCGCTCGCGTGCCTCGGCGTCGCGGAAGGCGGCCTCCTTGCGGCCCTCGGCTTCCAGCACCTGCGCCTGCTTCAATCCCTCGGCTTCGAGAATCTGTGCGCGCTTGTTGCGCTCGGCCATCATCTGGCGGGCCATGGAATCCACGAGGTTCGCGGGCGGGTTGATGTCCTTGATCTCGACGCGGGTGACCTTGATGCCCCAGACATGTGCGGCCTCGTCCACGATGCGGAGAAGGCGCTCATTGATGGCGTCGCGGTTGGACAACAACTCGTCCAGATCCATCGAGCCCATCACGGAGCGGATATTCGTCATGGTCAAATTGAGGATGGCGTTCTGGAGGCCGGACACCTGATAGGCGGCCTGCGGGGCGCTCAGCACCTGGTAGAAGGCCACGCCGTCCACTGCCACGATGGCGTTGTCGCGCGTGATCACCTCCTGGGTGGGCACGTCGAGCACCTGCTCCATCATGTTCATCTTGGCGCCCAGGCGATCGACAAAGGGCACGATCAGGTTGAGGCCGGGGCTCAGCGTGCGCGTGTAGCGGCCGAAGCGCTCCACCGTGTAGTTGTAGCCCTGCGGCACCGTCTTGATGCCGGCGAACAGCACCAGAAGCACCAGCACCGCCAGAACGATGATGGTGATGTCGAAAGCGGTCATCGGTGGTCCCCCCTTGCGGCCCGTCAAAAGCGTTCAAAGCGCCTTATCCGCGAGGAAGATGTAGGAACAATCACGCCGCGCCGCAATCGGCGGTCGAGAAACGCCTCAGGCCCAGCCGCCGAGTTCGCGGCGCGTCACCGTCTCGATCACGTCCATGCCTTCCGCGCTGTCATTGAGGCACCGGATATGGGCGAAATGCGTGCCGCCGGCATGGATGAAGATCTCGCGGTTCTCGCCGTCGATCTCTTCCAGCGTTTCGATGCAGTCGGAGGAGAAACCCGGATTGATGATCGCGATGCGCCTGACGCCTTCGCGCGCTAAGCGCTCCACCGTCTTGTCCGTGTAGGGCTGGAGCCATTCCTGCGCGCCGAAGCGCGACTGGAAGGTTGTCATGAAGCGCGTCTCGTCCCAGCCCAGGCGCTCGCGCAGGAGGCGTGACGTCTTCTGGCAATGGCAGTGATAGGGATCGCCTTTGAGGAAATAGCTCTTGGGGATACCGTGATAGGAGGCGAGCACGCGTTCCGGCTCGAAGGGAAGCGCTGCCAGCTGCGTTTCCAGCGAGCGCGCGAGCGCGTCGATATAGGCCGGCTCGTCGTGATAGGGCGGTACGGTGCGGACTGCGGGTGCCCAGCGCAGGCGCATCAGCGCACGGAACAATTGGTCGTTCGCGGTTGCGGTGGTCGTGGCGGAATATTGCGGATAAAGCGGAAAGGACAGGATGCGATCGCACCCCTTTTCCTGCAGCCGCTTCACCGCGCTCGCGATCGACGGGTTGCCGTAGCGCATGCTCCATTCCACCTCGATCTGCGGCTCGCCGGCGAAGCGCTGCGCGAGCTTCTCGGCCTGCGCGCGCGTGATGGTGCGAAGCGGGGATTCGTTGCGCTCCCGATCCCAGATCTTGGCATAGTTCGCGCCAGACTTACGCGGGCGCGTGTTGAGGATGATGCCGTAGAGGATCGGGTACCACACGGCGCGCGGCAGCTCGATCACGCGCGGGTCGGACAGGAACTCGCGCAGATAGCGGCGAACGGACGGCGTGTCGGTCCCTTCGGGTGTGCCGAGATTGACCAGCAGCACGCCGACCCGGCCTTGCCGCACTGGAGGATGGTTCGGCGGCAACGGGCCGACCGCATGGGGCTCGGAGGACGATGGCGCGGATGACAGCGCGGGGCCGCGTGGGCTGTCCGGCACGCTTTCAAGCGCTTCGCCGGCCTCGAAGGGCGGCTTCATGGAAAAAGAACCTGCATGGAGGCGCTATCTGTGAAGAAGAGGCGCCGAATGCAATGTCGCGTCTGGCCGCAGGGACTTCAATTCATCGTTGCCGGCCGGCGGTATGATCCGCTTTCGGCTTGCTATCCGGGGCAGCGGTCCTTGTTCGCAACCTAAACAGTGTGGCCAGGGACGCGAAAGGATCGGCCGGACGTTGCCCGGCCGGCCTTGAAGGAAGCGCCTCAGCCTGCGGGCGGGATCTGGATCGTCGCGCCGATCGGCAGAGCGCGCGGGCGGAAACCGGGATTGGCCTTCGCGATAGAGCGCCATTTGGCACCATCGCGGTAGAACGTTTCCGCCAGCTTCCAGTAGCTGTCGCCCTGCACGATCACATGCGTCGAGCCTGTCGAAGCGGATGCCGGGGCAGGCGGTTGTTCGGCGGTTGTGGCAGGCTCGGGCGAGGCAGCCGTTGCACCGGGAGCCGGCGCGGAAGGCGTGGCGTCGGCTGGAGCTGGTGCCGGCCCGGACGGCAGGGAGTCCTCGGCAGAAGGCTTGGCAGCTTCCGGTGATCCTTGACCCGCCTGCACTGGAGCTTCTTCTGCGGGCGCGGGTGCCACATCAGGCGTGGCTGGCGCAGCGGGAGTTGCAGGCTCGGCGGCAACGGGCTCCGGAGGGGAGGCAGGCTGTTCCGTCACTTCCGGCTCGGCGGGCTCGGATGGCAGGGAGTCTTCCGCCGCCGGCTTCGCAGCCTCGGGCGATCCTTGAGCCGATGACGGCACATCGGTCACTGGCGGGGCGCTATTAGCGATCTCGTTCGAGCCCGCAGGCAGTTGCGGAAGCTCTGGCTCGGGCGACGATGTTTCCGGGGCCGCCGCAGGTGCCGGTTCGGCGGGTGCGGGCGAAACAGGCGTGTTCGCCGGCTCGGCTGCGGCCGCCTGCGCGACTTCCGTGATGCGCCCTTCCAGCTTTGGCTGGTAGGGCCGGTTCTTCGCGAGGTAGTCGGCCATAACCTGTTCCAGGCCCGGCCCGTAATCATAGGCGTTCCGCGCCTTTTCGGCGAAGAGGTGATAGCCGTCGCCTCCGCCGCGCACATAATTGTTGGTGACGACCGTGTAGGTCCTGGCCGGATCGATCGGCGCAAACGCGCCGTTTTCCATCACCTCCACGTTCGACACGCGGCCTCCGTTCGGTGCCTTTGACGCGTCGAGCGTGTAGCGCAGGCCCGCGACCTGCGGGAACTTGCCCTTGCCTTCGGCGATCTCGGAAACACCGCCTTCGAGCGAGGACACGAGATCGGCGCCTGAGAGCTGGAAGGTGGCCACCGTGTTCTGGAAGGGTAGAACCGTCAGCACCTCGCCCATGGTGACGGGGCCGGCATCGATGGAGGCGCGGATGCCGCCGCCGTTCTGGATCGCGATCGTCACGCCCTGATCCTTCGTGCGTTCGAGCATGGCATCCGCAATCAGGTTGCCCATGGCGCATTCCTTTGCGCGGCAGGTTTCGCGGCTGCCATCGATCGGAGCGGCACTTTCCGCCACCACCTTCGCCTTGAGTTCCTCGATCGGCGCGCCGAGCTCCTTGATCCGGGCAAGCACAGCCTCGTCGGGCTTGATCGTGCTGTCGAGCGGAATGGGATCGCCGGACGCCTCCTTCAAGACGCCGCTATCGTCGAAGACCAGCCTGACCTCGCCCAGGAACTTGGAATAGGAAGCGGCCTGCACGACCGGCACCTTGGCGCCGGATCCATTGTCGACCAGCGTCGGATAGGGGCCCTCGGCCTTCGGATCGGTGTTGGACAGGAGCGTGTGGGAATGGCCGCCCACCACGGCGTCCACGCCGGGAATCTTCGCGATGACGTCGCGATCACGTACATATCCGACATGGGTGAGGGCGATGATCTTGTTGACGCCCTGTGCTTCGAGCTTCGCCACCTCCGCCGTGACCGCCTCGGCATCGCTTCCGATGGAAATGTCGGGGCCTGGGGAGGCGATCTCAGTTGTATCGGTGGTCACCACGCCGATGATACCGATCCTCTGACCACCCACATCGAGAACCACCGAGGGCTTGATGCGGTCGCCCACCTTGGCGCCGGGCGCTGCCTTCACGTTGGCGCCGAGCACCGGATACTTCGTGACGTCGAGAAACGGCGCGAGCGCATCCTCGCCGTCGTCGAATTCGTGGTTGCCGACCGTCATGGCGTCGACATTCATCTTGTTGAGGAACTCGGACTCGGCCTTGCCCTTGAAGGTCGAGTAGAAGAGCGAGCCCTGGAAATTGTCGCCCGCGTCGAGCAGCAGGACATTCTGCCCCTTGAGCCTTTCGCGCTCGGCGTTCACCGCGGTCACCAGGCGCGCGGCGCCACCGGTGCACTCGTTCTTGCCCTCTTCCTCCGCCGAGCAGGTCGATTCGGACTTGTTGTTGGACTCGATGCGCGAATGCCAATCGTTGAAATGAAGGATGTTGAGCGTGTAGTCGGCGCGGGCGGAGGTGTCCATGAGTGCAAGCGCCGAAACCGAAAGGGCTGCAAGAAGTCTGGGCGTCATTGGAAAACTCCCGATTGTTCTACGAGAAGCATCTGGTCGAAGGTTTTTTGGTTAGCCGCTACCATCGCTTTGAGCAGGCCTGTTTCCGCCTTTCGGGCGGAAGAACGGCGCCTTCCTTCCCCTGATCGGCCGACCCTATCGGTGTTTGATGACCGCTGCATTGCAGGCCAATATCGAACAGAAAAAAGACGGCTGGAAGGGGATGTTTCCACTCCCTTCCAGCCGGCGCAAGAGAAAAGCCGGAGTGTTGAAACCGGGCCTCAGGCCGGCGCGGCGGAAGCGCGGCGCGTGAGCACGAAGTTTTGGCCGGTCGAGCTCGTGCAGTTGAGCTGGTTCGTCGTGGCGCGCCCGCAATTGACCGTGCTCGTGGTCTGGCGGATGCGCGACTTCACGGTGATCTCGGCGGTGCGGTCATTGACCATGCGGTAATTGCCGTCGGCGAGCGTGTTGCCCGTGTCGGTCGCGAATGTTTCGAAGCGACCACCGGAAAAGCGCGACACGGCTACGCCGTCCGTCGAGATCCATTCGCCGTCGAAGCCTTGCGGGAGCGACGCGATCGGGCCACCGCCGGATCCCCCGTCAACGGGCACGGAGCGCATGCAGCCGGTCAATGCCATAGCGGCGGCAAGGGCGCCGGGCGCCAGCAGACGAAGCGGGATCAAAGAACGAGACATCGCGAGCTCCTCGACAAGATGTTCACTCAATTGGCTTTTTCATCTCCGATGGCAAGGTCCATGCGTGACGTGTGCGCCGTCAACGCACCAGGATGTTGCGGAACTGCCAGGGGTCGCTTTCGTCGATGTCCTCGGGGAACAGGCCGGGCCGCCCGTCGAGCGGTGTCCAGTCGGTATAGAAGCCCCGCGTCGGGCCGAGATAAGGACGCTGGACCTCCAAACAGCGGTGGAAGTCCATCTCGTCGGTTTCCACGATGCCCGCGCTTGGATTCTCCAGCGCCCAGACCATGCCGGCCAGAACGGCGGAGGTCACCTGAAGGCCGGTCGCGTTCTGGTACGGCGCAAGCCGGCGGGCCTCTTCGAGCGAAAGCTGCGAGCCGAACCAGTAGGCATTGCGCGCGTGGCCATAAAGCAGCACGCCGAGTTCGTCCGCTCCGTCCACCAGCTCGTTCTCGTCCAGCACATGCTGCACGGGTTGAGCGGTGCCGCCATTGCCGAACATCTCGTGCAGCGACAGGACCGCATCATTCGCCGGATGATAGGCATAGTGGCAGGTCGGGCGATATTCGGCCTCGCCGTCCCCGCCGCGCACGGTGAAATAGTCGGCGATCGAGATCGCCTCATTGTGGGTGACCAGGAAGCCGTATTGCGCCTTTGGCGTCGGGCACCAGGAGCGCACACGCGTGTTAGCGCCGGGCTGATCGAGGAAGATCCCGGCCTTCGAGCCGCTTTTGTGCCCGCGGGCATTGGCAGGCTGCCACTTCTCATGTGTGCCCCAGCCGAGCTCGGCCGGCTGGAGGCCTTCCGAGATGAAGCCTTCCACCGACCAGGTATTCCAGAACACGTCGAGCGGCTTCGGCAACTTGGCGCGCTGCGTGTCGCGCTCGGCGATGTGGATGCCCTTGACGCCGGCCTGCTGCATCAGCCGCGCCCAGCCTGCACGATCGCCCGCGGCAGGCTCTGAAAAGTCGAGTTCGAGCTCGCCTGCAAGGTCGAGCAGCGCCTGCTTCACGAACCACGACACCATGCCGGGATTGGCGCCACAGCAGGACACGGCCGTTGTGCCACCGGGATTGGCGCGGATTTCGTCCCGCACCGTTTCGCGCAGCGCATAATTGGTGCGGCTGGCATTGTCCGCGTTCTTGTCGAAGTAGAAGCCCAGCCAGGGCTCCACCACCGTGTCGATATAGAGCACGCCCAGCTCTCGGCAGAGCCGCATCAGGTCGAGCGAGCCGGTATCGACGCTCAGATTGACGCAGAAGCCCTGGCCGGCGCCCTCGGTGAGGAGCGGCGTGAGCAGCTCACGGTAATTATCGCGGGTCACGGCCTTCTGGATGAAGCGGATGTTGCGCTCGTCCAGAAGCGCCTTGTCGGTGTCACGCGGGTCGATCACCGCCATACGGCTTTTGTCGAACTGGAAGTGCCGCTCAAGCAAAGGCAGCGTGCCGCGCCCGATCGACCCGAAGCCAATCATCACCACAGGTCCGCTGATCGTGCCGTGCACCGGCCAGTTCGCTTCCGCCATTCTTTTGCGCTCCATCATTGTTTCGATCCGGCTTAGCGAGAAAGCATGACAGAGTGAAGAGTTGCAGACCCTTAAGGCGGCGGGGCGGACGGTTCGTGGCCGGTCGCGAAGCGGGCCTTGAGCAGGCATTCGGCATATTCAGCTTCCGCTGTCGAATCGAAGACGATGCCGCCGCCCACATTGAACACGGCCTCGCCGCCGGGAAAAAGCGACAGCGTGCGGATGGCGACGGAGAAGCGCATCGTGCCGTCCGGCGCGGCAAAGCCGATGGCACCGCAATAAACATCACGCGGAACGCCTTCCAACTCATGCAGGATCTCCATCGCCCGGATCTTCGGCGCACCCGTCACCGAGCCGCAGGGAAAAAGGGCAGCGAAAATCTCGCGTAAGGTGAGGTCGCGGCGCAGCCGGGCACGCACGCGGCTCACCATCTGGTGGACGGTGGGATAGGTCTCGACGTGGAACAATTCCGGCACGTGGAGCGAGCCGACCTCGCTCAAAAGCGAGATGTCGTTTCGCAGGAGGTCCACGATCATCCGGTTCTCGGCCTGGCTTTTCTCGTCTTCCTGCAGGAAGCGCTTGATTTCCCGGTCCTCGACTGAATCGCGCCCGCGCCGGGCGGTGCCCTTCATCGGCCGGGCCTCGATGAAGCGGTCGCGGTCGACCTGAAAGAAAAGCTCCGGCGAGCGCGACAGGACGATCGGTCCCGGTCCCAGTGCGGCAAGCGCGGCATAGCGCACCGGTTGCCGCGCCTGGAGGGTCGAGAAGGCAGTCAAGGGCTCGCCCTCCCAGCGCGCCTGAACCGGAAAGGTCAGGTTGGCCTGGTAGCAGTCGCCTTCGCGAAGATGTTGGTGAAGGCGAGAGAAGCGCCTTTCGTAGTCTCCGAACGACCATGCGGCGTGAGCGGAACTGATCGGTTCCGGGCCGGGCGATGGTAGCGGGGGAGGGTCGCACGGGCCTGCAAAGATGCCGATGCAGAAAAGAGGCGCTCGCCGTTTTTCAGGCAGGAGAGAGTGAAGCTTCGGCTCAAGCAGGTAGCCGGATTCATAAGACAAGTAGCCAGCTAACCACTTTCCTTCCCGCCGGGCCTCCTCAAGACGGGAGAAGTCACGCTCGAACTCTTCGGGCGTCGCGGGCGCGAGCACCATATCCGGCTTGCTGAAGAAGAGGGTCTGTCCGGCGGGATCGTCGCGGAACAGGACAAAGGGAGAAGTATCCATCCTCGTTGCGCGACCATGGTTCAGATCAGGGGGCTGGGATCAGGCGCGGCACGGATCAGTCCAGTGCTTCCAGCTCATCGATCAATCCCTCGATCACGCCCAGGCCTTTCTGCCAGAAGCCGGGATCGGTGGCATCGAGGCCGAAGGGAGCGAGAAGCTCGGAGTGGTGCTTGGTGCCCCCGGCCCGCAGCATGGCGAAATACTTCTCCTGAAACCCCTGCTCGGCATTCTGGTAGACCGCGTAGAGCGAGTTCACGAGGCAGTCGCCGAAGGCATAGGCATAGACATAGAAGGGCGAGTGGATGAAGTGGGGGATGTAGCACCAGAAGGTCTCATAGCCTTCCCGCAAGGCAATGGCCGGGCCGAGACTTTCTTTCTGCGCTTCCAGCCATAGCGCGCCGATGCGGTCGGCGGTCAGTTCGCCTTCGCGGCGTTCCGTGTGGATCTTGCGCTCGAACTCGTAGAAGGCGATCTGGCGCACCACCGTGTTGATCATGTCCTCGACCTTCTGGGCGAGCATCGCCTTCCGCTCGCGCCGGTCCGTTGTCTGCTCGAGCAGCATGCGGAAGGTCAGCATCTCGCCGAAGACCGAGGCCGTTTCGGCGAGCGTCAGCGGCGTGGACGCCATCAGCGCGCCTTGGTCGCCCGCCAGCACCTGGTGGACGCCGTGGCCGAGCTCATGAGCGAGGATCATCACGTCGCGCGGCCGGCCCATATAATTGAGCAGCACGTAAGGATGAACTGAGGGCACCGCCGGATGCGCGAACGCGCCGGGCGCCTTGCCTGGACGCGACGGCGCGTCGATCCAGCGGCGGTCGAAGAAGCGCCGGGCGATGTCGGCCATCTCGGGCGCGAAGCGGTTGTAGGCAGAAAGCACGGTGTTCTTCGCATCCGCCCAGCCGATCAGCGCCTTGGGCGCTTCGGGCAGCGGGGCGTTGCGGTCCCAATGATTCATCTGCTCCATGCCGAGCCAGCGCGCCTTCATCGCATAATAGCGGTGCGACAGGCGGGGGTAGGCATCGCGTACGGCGGAAGCCAGCGCATCCACGACAGCCGGCTCCACGCGGTTGGACAGGTGACGTGCTTCCGCGATGTCGGAGAAGCCGCGCCACCGGTCGGAGATTTCCTTGTCCTTGGCGAGCGTGTTGGTGATCAGCGTGAAGGTGCGTGTGTGCCGGGAGAATGTTTCCGCCAGCGCTTTTGCCGCGGCTTCCCGCACGGCGCCATCGGCGTCCTGGAGCTTGTTCAGCGTGGGTTCGAGCGGCAGTTCCTCGCCATCCACGCGAAAGCGCAGGTCGGTCATGGTTTCGTCGAAAAGGCGGTTCCATGCGCCGCGACCGGTGATGCTCTTCTCGTGAAAAAGTTGCTCCACGCGCTCCTCGAGCTGGAAGGGCTTGTCGAGGCGGAGGTCGAGCACCCATGGGCGGTAGCGGTTGAACAGGGGATCGGCATCCAGCGCGGACAGGATCAGCGCATCGTCCACGGTATTCAGCTCGAGGCCGAAGAACAGAAGATGCGCGCTGGCATCCGTCATCTTCTCGGCCACGTCGCCGTGAAGCTTGGCGCGGACGGGGTCGGCCGTGTCGCCGGCATAGACCAGGCCGGCATAGGACATGATCCGGCCGATCAGCTCTTCCAGATTCTCATATTCGGTGAGCGCCTCGCCCAGCCTGCCATGCGGACCCTTGCCGGCTTCCGTCGCAAGAGTGTTCTTCCAGCGCGTTTCGAAGGCCGCCGCGTCGTTCAAAGCCTGATCGATGTCACGCTTGAGCTCCGGCGCGTCGATCGACCGGTAAAGGTCGCGAAGGTCCCATTCGGGAAGCTCGCCGAGAGCGTCGGCCGGCCGGGAAGCAGCGGAAGGTGCTGGCATGGGCGAACGATCCTTTGTTGCGGTGCCGGCTTACCGTCCGGGCTGCCGATCGGCGCGGTCAGGCTCTCGAATGTGCACCACTTCCAGCGGAAACGGATCATTCACCGGCCTTGTTGAGGGCCTGTTTATCGTCACGCGCGAGGATGATCCAGACCAATCCCCTTTCCACACGCGCTTCCTGATTTTCGCGGCCACCCTTTCATGAACCCTCCTACCATCCTGATTGTCGATGACGATCCCGTCCAGCGCCGTCTGGCGGAAGCCGCGCTGGCGCGCTTCGGCTATCAAACGACGACGGCGGAAGGAGGCGGGGAGGCGCTGCGCCTGCTTCAAGAGCGTCCGGCGCACGTGTCGGCCGTGCTGCTCGACCTCGTGATGCCCGGCGGACCGGACGGGATCGCCGTGCTGCGAACCATCCGAGCTCGGGGGCTCAGGCTTCCGGTGATCGTGCAGACGGCGCAGGGGGGGCTCGAAACGGCGATCAGCGCGATGCGCGAGGGCGCCTTCGATTTCGTGGTGAAGCCCGCCTCGCCCGAAAAGCTGCATGGCGCGGTCGAACGCGCGCTCAGGGTGGAGGCCGTGCAGGGGGACGCTCATCGAAAGGACGCGGAGGAGGGGCGCCGATCCGCCCCATCGCTGGCGAAGAGCTTTCCTACCGGGAGTCCCCTCATGGAGCGGGCGGTTTTTCTGGCCCGAAAGGCGGCGGTGTCCGAGGTGCCCGTTCTGATCGAGGGCGAATCGGGAACAGGCAAGGAGGTTCTGGCCCGCGCGATCCAGGCGGCGGGCGCGCGGAAAGACAAACCGTTCGTCACCGTGAATTGCGGGGCGATCCCCGCGAACCTGGTCGAGTCGATCCTGTTTGGCCACGAGAAGGGCGCGTTCACCGGCGCGACCGAGCGTCATGCCGGCAAGTTCGCCGAGGCGAATGGCGGCACGCTTTTTCTGGACGAGGTGGGCGACCTGCCGCTCGACGCGCAGGTGAAGCTCCTGCGTGCCGTGCAGGATGGTGAGATCGATCCCGTGGGCGGCCGCGCGACTCTGAAGGTGGACGTCCGCCTGATCTCGGCCACGCATCGCGACCTCCTTGTGCAGGTGGCGGAAGGCCGCTTTCGCGAGGACCTGTTCTACCGCCTCAACGTTTTCCCGATCACGTTGCCGCCTCTGCGCGATCGACGCGGCGATATTCCCGGGCTCGTCTCACTGTTTATCGCGCGAATCGGCGCGCGATATGGCGGGCAGGTCGATTCCATTTCGGGGGAGGCGCTTGCGCTGCTTCAAGCCTATGACTGGCCGGGCAATATCCGCCAGCTCGAAAACGCGGTTCTGCGCGGTATCGTGCTGTGTGACGGCCGTATCCTGACGGCGAACGAGTTCCCGCAGATCAGGGCGCAGGTGACGGGCGTAGCCGAGCCAGTGGAGGTCGACGAGGGAACGACAGCGCCGAGGATGACGGCAGCGGGAGATGTGAAGGACGCTGGTTCCTTTGTCCCGCCGCCCCAGGCTCCATCCTCGGGAACCCTGCAGGCGCTCGACGCCGAGGGCCATGTCCGTGACCTCGCCCATGTCGAGCTCGACATGATCCGCTTTGCGCTCGACCATTACCATGGGCAGATGAGCGAGGTGGCCCGCCGGCTGGGAATCGGTCGCTCCACGCTCTACCGCAAGCTCAAGGAATACGGCCTCGATGAAGGCCACGCCGAGGAGGAGCGCGACCGCCTCGCCTCCTGATCCGCGCAAGCTTGGAGACTTAAAGGGTTGATTCACCACGGTTGGCCAAGCCAAGGGCGCCGCCTTCGAAGTGCCATCGTATTACCGCATTTCAGCTTCAATAAGTGGTGATTAACCATTAGGATTGATAGTCGGGGTCAGGGATGAGCCCCCACGATTTGATCCGGGGGAAACGCAACCGACTCTTGCAGCCGACGGGGCGCTTCGACTTGAACAGCAACGAACAGGTACAAAACGGTTTCTGCCCAAACGGGAGCAGGAGCCGGAAATGGGTCGCTGGTGCGCTGGGCGCGCTGGCTCTTTCCCTTTCCTTCATCCACGGCGCGAGCGCGGAAACGCGGTCGCTGAAGCTTTATTACCTGCATACCGGCGAAAAGGCCGAGATCGTCTTTAAGCGCGACGGCCGCTACGATCAGGCAGGTCTCAAGAAGATCAACAACATCCTGCGCGACTGGCGCCGCAACGAGCCCACCAAGATGGACCCGCGGCTGATGGACCTCGTCTGGGAGGCCTATCGCCAGTCGGGCGCCACCGGCTACATCAATGTGGTCTGCGGCTATCGTTCGCCCTCGACCAATTCCATGCTCCGTTCGCGCTCGAAGGGCGTGGCTAAGAAAAGCCAGCACATGCTCGGCAAGGCCATGGACTTCTATATTCCGGGTGTGAAGCTCAAGACGCTGCGCGAGATCGGCCTCAAGATGCAGGGCGGCGGCGTGGGCTATTATCCCACTTCCGGCTCGCCTTTCGTTCACTTCGATGTTGGCAATGTGCGCCACTGGCCGAAGATGAGCCGCAGGGAGCTCGTTGCGCTGTTCCCGAACGGCAAGACGCTTCACGTGCCGTCCGACGGCAAGCCGCTGCCCGGCTTCGAGCAGGCGCTCGCCTCCTACAAGTCACGCCAGAGCGCAGGCGCGCTTGCGATCGCCAGCGCCACGGGCGGCGGCGCGAAAAAGGGCAAGGGCCTGCTGGCTGCCTTGTTTGGCGGCGGCGAGGACGACGAAGAAGAGATCAGCGGCGCGTCGGGCGAGGAAATGCCCGTGGCCAAGCCTTCCGCAAAGGCTCGCAAGGCGCAGGCCGAACTCGTGAAATCCGTCGAAAAGACCAAGCAGCCGGGAATCCAGGTCATCGCGCCTGAAGATGCGACGCCTGCCGAGATGCCGCGGGAGGAAGAAGCACCGGTCGCCGATCAGCCGGCGGCTGAAACACCGGAAACCGTCATCGCTTCGCTCAATCCGCGCAAGGTTCCGCTGCCCTTCGCGGCACCCCGCCCGGAAGATGTGCCGAAGTTGGCTGATGCCGTCACCGACGTGATCGCGGATGCCGCTGCCGAGCAGCCTGCCGTGCTGTCCGAGCAGGCGCCGGTCGAGCTTGCGTCCAGCGCACCGCTGCCAAGCTGGCGTCCGGCTGGAATGATGGTCGGCGAAGAAGCCGCTGCGCCTGAGGCATCCGTGCTGACCGCGCTGGCCGAGTCGGAAGGCACCAGGGAAAAGGCTGCCTCGCTCATCTCCACCCTGCCGTCCAACCGGCCTGAGGCGGCGGAGGTCCTCGCGTCGGCCATGCTGCCCGATCAGGCCATAGTGCCTGGTTTTGCGCCGGCCAAGGATGATGCGTCGGTGGAACTGGCCAGCCTGTCCTCCGAGGATGCGCTTCCCGCGAACACCGAAAGCCCGGCGGCGATCGAGCGGGCGCTGGTGTCCAAGAGTGCGAGCCCCCGTGCAGCGTTCGCCGCAGCCGCAAGGAACGGTGAAAAGGTCGCGTCCTTCTCGGATGTGAAGACCACCGGCAAGAGCGGCCGTCCGTCGCGCCGCGACCTCAAGCCCGATGCCCGCCCGGTTGTGCTGGCAGCAGCCCCGGATGCGGCGCGCTGGGCGCTTCGCGGTGAAGCCGTGACCACCCGCACTGCCGGCACCAAGGCGCCGTCCTTCGCCTACAACATCGTGCGGACCGCTCCACGCGAGGTTTATACCGCGGGCTTTGGCGCCAACACGCAGGTGGCTTCGGCCAACCGCTTCTCCGGCAAGGCTGTGACCTTCCTGTCGGTGGCGCGCTTCCAAACCAACTGAGCGCCTCCATATCGCATGAAAACGCCGGTCCTCGTGGCCGGCGTTTTCATTTTGGAGTGCGCTTGGGGCGGGCTTCGTTTCTCGGCAGGGATCGCGCTCGGGTTGCGGTCACCGAGCTTGGGCTTTGATTTCTCAACGAGTCGGTCCTTCAGACCCTAGGCGCCGCTAGCCCTCACCGCGGCTCGTGTCGTTGCGGTCGCCCTCGTATCGCGTCGCGAGCGGAAATGGTGGCAGCCACGACTCGCGACGCACCGTCCAAAGTTCATAAGTCGGCATCAGCTGGTCAGGCGCATCGAGCGATCCAAGGCTGACCTCGATCTCGTCATCGGTCTGCGCGAAAACAGACGAGCCGCAGCGGGAACAGAAGTGCCGCCCGGCATAGCAGCTTGTTTCACCCTCGATCGTCACTGCATCCTGCGGGAATATCGCAGACGCACCGAAAAGCGCCCCATGATGCCTGCGGCAGTCGAGGCAGTGGCAAAGGCCGACGCGGTATGGAGTTCCAGAGGCCATGATGCGGACTTTTCCGCACAGGCATCCGCCCGTGAACCGGTCCATGCTGCTTTCCCTCCGTTCAAGCAGGCAGGTCTCTGCAACCAACAGCGCTGCGCGTCTTGGTCAAACCCTTCTACACTGCCAGAGATCAGACAGGATCAGCCGCGAAACGCCTTGGGCAGGCGCGCGGCGGCGCGGGCGAGCGTTTCGATGCGGTCCCAGTCGCCTGCTTCCACTGCGCCATCGGGCGCGACCCAGGAGCCGCCGACACAGGCGATGTTGGGCAGGGACAGGTAATCGCCCGCGTTTCCCGGCGACACGCCGCCGGTGGGGCAGAAGACCATGCCGGGGATCGGCGCGGATAGCGCCTTCAGAAACGCGGCGCCGCCCGCCTGCTCGGCCGGAAAGAATTTCAGGAAGGTCAGGCCTGCGTCACGCGCGGCCATCACCTCGGATGCCGTTGTGGCTCCCGGCAGGAACGGCACCTCGCTTGATTCAGCATGTTTCAGCAAAGCGGGCGTGACGCCGGGACTGACGATGAAACAGGCGCCGGCCTGGGCCGCCGCATCGAACTGGTCGGGCGACAGGATCGTGCCCGCGCCCACGCGTGCCTCGGGCACCTCGGCGCTCGCCCGGCGGATCGCTTCCAGGGCCGCATCCGTGCGCAGCGTGATCTCGATCAGGGGCAGGCCGCCTCGCGCGAGTGCGCGTGCCAGCGGCACGGCCTTGGCCGCATCCGCGATGCGGATCACAGGAATGACGGTCTGGGCGCCGAGAAGTGAAAGCAGCGTTTGCGAGCGGTGAGCCATGAGCCGCGGTATAAACTCATCCGCGCCGGGATCAATCGGGAGCGCGGTGGTCGATCGCGCGCGACGGCTGAAGCGCCGCGAATGTCTTTTGTCCCGCGATTCCGTCTGCCATGAGGCCGGCCGAGGACTGGAAGGCCGAGACGGCCGCTTTCGTTTTCGTTCCGAACACACCATCGGCCGCCAACGTGTATCCTCGTGCAAGGAGCGCAGTCTGGAGTCGCCGAACGCGCTCGCCGCGGATGCTGCTTCGAAGCGCCGCGCTCTTGCAGAAGCGCGTGAAGGCCGCGGCAATCTTCTTGTCATAGGCGTTCTTCGCAAAGCCGGGACCGTTGTAGACGCGCGCGAAGCTTGTCCAGTCTTCCCGTGCGATCGCGTCGCGCAGGCTCGACGCCACGATGAACCGGCTCATGAGCCGCGCCTGACCGCCAGCGCCCGCGCGCGCTTCGGCCACAAGCGCATCGACATTGAGGAAGCCCAGCAGCCGCCAATGCGCGCCCATCACCTGCCCGACCCCCCAGGACGTGGATTCGCGCGCGGCCGCCCGGTCGATCGCCTCTGCACGGGCGAGGAGGCGCCACCTCGCGCTCTGACTGCGCGGATTGGGGATCGCGCCTGCGCTCGGATGGGCGAGACGGGCCGTGCGGGCGATCTCGCGCGTTTTTCCTTCCAGACGCCGGTCGAAATAATGGCCTTCCCAGCGGATCAGCGGCTCGGCCGCGCCATGGACGGTGGCAAAGACCGTGCCGCCGGATTCCACCTCGGCCACAGCCAGAAGGGCCGCCGGATCAAACCGCCATTCGATCGCAACCTTCTCGATCGCCTGCCTGACATCCTGCCTGAACATCGCCGCCGCCTTTGTCTGCCTTTTCAGCGATGATCGGCGTACCGGCGGCGAGGTGGACGAACCGGGAGCGTGTGCCCGCCGCTTGCGCGGGCGTCGCGGCGGGATTACGCGACAGGCCATGCACGCAACGCCCCCCGTTCATCCCCTGACGGTCGCCGCCCTTTACCGCTTTGCCGCTCTCGACGGGCTGGATGAGCTGCGCGGCCAGCTGCTCGGCTTCTGCCGCGAAAACGGGATCAAGGGCACGCTTCTGCTCGCCGCCGAGGGGGTAAACGGAACCGTGGCGGGCACGGACGCGGCGGTCGCCGCGCTGCTGGAAAGGCTGGTCGCGCTTCGGCCCGCGCTTTCGCCGCTCGACGTCAAGCTGAGCCGGGCCGTGTCGGCCGAGCCTTTCCGCCGCACCAAGGTCCGCATCAAGCGCGAGATCGTGACGATGGGCGTAGACGACATCGATCCGCGCGCTGACGCCGGCACCTATGTGGAGCCGGGCGACTGGAACGCGCTCCTGTCCGATCCGGATACGGTGCTGATCGATACGCGCAACGCCTACGAGGTGGCGCTCGGCACGTTCGGGGGCGCGATCGATCCGGGCACGGAGAGCTTTCGCGATTTCCCCCGCTGGGCCGAAGACAACAAGGCGCAGCTCGAGGGGAAGCGCGTGGCGATGTTTTGCACCGGCGGCATCCGCTGCGAGAAGGCGAGCGCCTATCTGCGCCGCCTTGGGCCGGCCGAGGTCTTCCACCTCAAGGGCGGCATCCTGCGCTATCTCGAGGACGTTTCGCCGGAAGACAGCCTCTGGCAGGGCGAATGCTTCGTGTTCGACGAACGGGTGGGCCTGCGGCACGGCCTCCAAGAAGGCGAGGCCAGCCTGTGCCGCGCCTGCCGCCGCCCGTTGACGCCCGAAGATCGCGCCTCGCCGCTTTACCGCGAAGGCATCGCCTGCGCGGCCTGCGTCGACGAGCGTTCGGAGGCCGACCGCGCCCGCTTCGCCGAGCGCCAGCGTCAGGCCAAGCTTGCGGCCGCGCGCGAAGGGGAGTGAGATTACCGCGATTGCAATCTGTGCAAGATTTCCTACCTCACCAGCCATCGGGCGCCGGAAGCGTTTCGGCTGCCATTCGCGGAGGTTTGAAATCCATGTTCGACCCTAAGACGCTGCTCGACAGCTTTCTCGGCGCCAACAGGTCCGGCATGTCGGGCAATGCAGGAGATGTGTTCGCCAATCGTGGAGGCCTTGGCGGTGGCTCGGCAGGAGGCATCCTCGGCGATCTGGTGACAAGCCTCGGCAGCCCCGAAGGCATCCGCGAAAAGGCCGGCCAGGCTGCGGACATCGCTCGCAACAACCCGCTGGCGGCGGGTGCGCTGCTTGCCGGAATCCTGGGCACCGGCGCGGGGCGCGGCGTTGCCGGCTCGGCCATCAAGCTCGGTGGGCTCGCTGCCATCGCGAGCATGGCCTACAAGGCCTATCAGGACCATCAGGCCGGCCGTGCGCCGCAGCAGGCAGGCGCGAGCACGGCAGGCGCAGAGCCCGAATTCCTGCCGCCGCCGCCCAACACGCCCTTTGATCCGGCCTCTGCGCCACAGGGCGAGGACCAGTTTGCCCTGGCGCTGATCCGCGCGATGATCGCGGCCGCAAAGGCCGATGGGCGCATCGATGACGAGGAACGCGCTCGCATCGGCGACCGGCTGAAGCTCGCGGGCCTGGACGAGGATGCCGAGCAGTTCATGCGCGACGAGTTCGCCAAGCCGATCGATCTGGACGACATCGTTTCGCAGATCCACACGGAAGCGCAGCGCGTCGAATTGTTCACGGCGGCACGCCTTGCGATCGAGGCCGACAGCCGGGCCGAGCGCGGCTTCCTCGATCAGCTCGCCGGCCGGCTCGGCCTCGAGGATGCGTTGATCGCCCATGTGGAGGCGACCGTCTCGGCCGCGAAAGGCGGAAGCAATCCCCAGGCGCCAAAATGGGCGTAGAAGCCGGGATTTCAAAGTTAATGCTTCATTAACTTTCCTGCTTCAATCTTCGGCAATCGGATCAGCTTTCCTCCTCCTCCCGAGCGTGATTCGACAAAGGGCGGTCAACAGCGACCGCCCTTTGCTTGTCGGCAGTTTCAGCTCGCGCTGCGTGACTGGAGGAACTGCTTGATACGTTCGATCGCGCGCAGGATGTTTTCTTCCGAATTAGCGTAGGAGAGGCGAAGGTAGCCTTCGCCGAGGATGCCGAAGTCGGGGCCGCCGATCAATGCCACGCCTGCGTCCTCAAGCAGCGCGGAGGCCAGCTTCTTCGCCTTCCATCCTGTGTTCTTGATGTTCGGGAAGGCGTAGAACGCGCCTTTGGGCGTCACGCAGGAAATCCCGGGCAGCGCATTCAGCTCCCTCACCACGAGCTGCCGGCGGTGGTCGAATGCCGCCATCATGGCCTGGACAGGCTCCTGCGGGCCGTCGATTGCGGCGATCCCGGCAAATTGCGCCGGCGCGTTCACGCAGGACCAGCAATTGACCGCGAGCTTGCGGACCTTGTCGTAGAGGTAGGCACCACGTTCTCCGTTCGGCCAGATCGACCAGCCCATGCGCCAGCCGGTCATCGCCCAGGTCTTCGACCAGCCGTTGAGCACCACCAGCCGATCGCGGATCTCTGGGAACTGGAGCAACGAGCAGTGCTCCTCGCCGTCATAGGTCATGGTGTCGTAGATCTCGTCCGACAGGATCGCGACATGGGGGAACCGCTCAAGGCCCTTCACCAGAGTCTCGATTTCACTGCGCGGGGTCACGCCGCCGGTCGGGTTCGCGGGCGAGTTGAGGATCAGCAGGCGCGTTTGAGGCGTGATCAGCGACAGTGTTTCCTCGGCCGAGAATGCAAAACCGTTCTCCTCGCGGATCGGCACCGGAACGGGAGCAGCGCCGGTGAACTCGATCATGGAGCGATAGATCGGAAAGCCGGGATCGGGGTAGAGGATTTCCGTTCCCGGCTCCCCGAACATCAGGATCGCGGCAAACATGGTCGGCTTGCCGCCGGGCAGGATCATGACATTCTCTGGCGAGACCTCGACGCCAGTCCGCGTCAGCGTGCGACGCGCCACGGCCTCGCGCGCCGCCAGCAGCCCCGTCGCCGGCGTGTAGCCGTGATGCCCATCGCGCAGCGCCCGGATCGCCGCTTCCACGATATGCTCGGGCGTGCGGAAATCGGGCTGGCCGATGCCAAGATTGACGATATCTCGTCCCGCCTGCGCGAGCGCCGTGGCGCGGGCGAGAACGGCAAAGGCGTTTTCCTCGCCGAGCCGGTCGAAGGCGGGCACGGTGTGGATCGTCTGGAGCATGAAAGGAGCCTCCTTGGCGCTAGCGCGGGCGCGTGCTCTCCTTGAAAGCGTGGAAGGCGCGCTGTCAAATGGGAGGATCATGACATGGAAGAGGATCTGTCCGGCTGGACGCCGCGACTCCGGCCTGCGCGCACGGCGATGGAGGGGCGCTATGTGCGGCTCGAACCCCTGAACGCTGCCGATCACGGCGATGAACTGTTCGAGGCGTCCAGCATTCCGGATGCGGACGAGCGCTTCCGCTGGCTGTTCGACCTGGTTCCGCAGAGCCGCGCCGCGTTCGAGCCCTGGCTCGTCCAGGCCGAAGCGAGCGCTGATCCGCTTTATTTCGCGGTGATCGACAAAGCGAGCGGCCGGGTCGCGGGCCGCCAGACCATGATGCGCATCGATGCCGCCAACGGCGTGGCGGAGATCGGCAACATCTATTGGGGGCCGCCCGTTTCGCGAAAGGCTGCCGCGACCGAGGCGCTGTTCCTGTTCGGCCGCTACCTGTTCGACGAGCTCGGTTATCGCCGCTTCGAGTGGAAGTGCAACAACCGCAACGAGCCGTCCAAGCGCGCAGCGCTCCGCTTCGGCTTTTCCCATGAAGGCGTGTTCCGCCAGCATATGGTCGCCAAGGGTGAAAACCGCGACACGGCGTGGTATGCGATGATCGACAAGGAGTGGCCGGCGCTCCGCCGCGCCTATGAGGCCTGGCTCGACCCTGCCAATTTCGACGAAAGCGGAGCGCAGCGCCGGCGGCTGGAGGACTTCCGGCAGGCGGGCTGATCCGAACGCAGGAAGGCTCATGGCGCACGACCATTTCCACGATCATGCCCATCATGACGGTGCGAGCCATGCCGCGCATGATCATGCGTGGCATGGTCATGCTGATCACGATCATGGCGGCATCGGCCATGTGCATGGCGATACGAGCAACAAGACGCGCGTTCTTCTCGCCGCGCTTCTGACCGGCGGCTTCATGGTGGCGGAAGCGGCGGGCGGCGTGCTGACCGGCTCGCTGGCGCTTCTGGCGGATGCCGGGCACATGCTGACGGACGCGGTGGCGCTCGGGCTCGCCTGGTATGCGTTCAGCCTTGCGGCCCGGCCGCCCAGCGCAAAACTTTCCTACGGCTTCGACCGGGTGAAGACGCTGGTCGCCTTCGTCAACGGCCTGTCCGTCTTTGCTATCGGCTTCTGGATCCTGGTCGAGGCCGCCGAGCGCCTTTGGAATCCGGCGCCCGTGCTCGGCGGGCCGATGCTGGTCGTCGCGGGGCTGGGTTTGCTGGTCAATATCCTGTGCTTCTGGATCCTGTCGGGCGGCAGCCAGAACCTCAACATGCGGGGCGCCGTGCTGCATGTGCTGGGCGACCTGCTCGGCTCAGTGGGCGCGCTTGTCGCCGCCGGCACCATCATGCTGACCGGCTGGACGCCGATCGACCCGATCCTTTCCGTGCTGGTCGCCCTGCTGCTGTTTCGCAGCGCTTGGGCGCTCACGCGGGAATCTGGCCATCTCCTGCTCGAAGGCATGCCCGCCTCGTTCGACCGGGACACCATCATCCGAGACCTCCAGGGCCATGTGCCGGGGCTGGTCGACATCCACCACATGCATATCTGGTCGCTGGATGGCGCGCGCAACATGGCGACGCTGCACGCTTCCCTGCGGGACGGAGCGGAGGCAGTCTCGGTGATCGCGGCGATCAAGAGCCGCCTCAAGACGCGCCACGGGATTGCACATGCCACGGTCGAGCCCGAATATGGCGCCTGCGCCGATGGGGCGCATCAATGCGGCATCACCGAGCATCGGAGCGCGGCATGAGCGATCCTCATTCTGTCTCCCGCCAAGGCACCAGCCGCGCCACGCTGATCGGCGCGGCGGCGGTCTTTCTCGGCCTCGGCCTGTTTGCCTATTTCCTGCCGGTGATCATGCTGGCGCTGGGACAGGTCTCGACGCTTGCCGCCATCGCGGTGGCCGTTGTCTTTCTTCTCGCGCCTTTCGTGATCTTCAGCCTGCGCGCGCGTTTTCAGAAGCGCCGGGACGGGCGTTAGCGTTTCTCAGGCGGCCGTTCCCGCCGAGGTCACGACGCGCGGGCGGGCGAGTTCCACCACCTCGATCTCCGAAGGCGGACGACCGGCTTCCGTCAGCCCGCGCCGGACGAGCGTCGCGCTCCAGTCGGGAGCCGAGCCTTCGATCGAGATCAGGTTGAACTGGGCGGCCGGCTTCGAGCCGCCGGGCGATTGACCACCGGCCGCGACGCCCACGACAGGAACCGGTCCGCGCGGGCCGGCGATCGAATAAAGCGAAGGCAGATGCGAGTGCCCGTGCAGCACGAGTTCCGCGCCATGCTCGCGCACCGCTTCCTGGAAATGCCCGATTCCCATCAGCCGCTTGTGCTGGGGCACCGCGCCGCGCACCGGCGGATGGTGGATCATCACGATCCGGAACAGCTTCTGCCGGCCCGTTTCCTCCAGGATCTTCTCCAGCCGCTGCTTCTGGTTCTCCTTGAAATAGCCTGTCGCCATGAAGGGAGCAGAGGCGCGGGCGGAGGTTACGCCGATCAGCGCCACATCGCCGCGCACCCTCAGATAGGGAAACAGCTCGCGCCGGGGGATTTCGGAAACGCCGTCGCCCTGCATGAAGGGCGCCCAGGCGGCGCAGGCCTTGTCGAAGGCGCCGGGCACATAGGCGTCGTGATTGCCGGGCACCACGGAAACGTCGAGCGGGGGGCCGAGCTCGTCGAGCCACAGGCGGGCCAGTTCTACCTCCCGATCAAGCGCGAGGTTGACCAGATCGCCCGTCACCGCGATGTGGTCGGGTGCTTGGCTTTTGATGTCGGCCACGATCGCGTCCAGCACGTCGTCGTTCAGGAAGGCGGAGCGGTTGCGATGCCAGTTGACGTAGCCCACCACGCGCTTGGAGGCGAGCTGACGATAGGCTACGTCGGGCAACGGTCCCAGATGGACGTCGGAAAGATGCGCGAGCCTGAACATTTCAACGTTGTAGGGTATCGCGGCGGCGCTTTCCACCGGGCGGGCGCGATATGACCATGGGCACTTCGCCTGAAGCCGAGCTGCGCGAAAGGTGGTGGCCGCGTCTGCGCCGCCGTCTCTTCCACCTTTATTTTCGTCTTCGACGCCCGATGACGCTTGGCGTGCGCGGGCTGGTGATCGACCGCGCGGGAAGCCGCGTGTTCCTGATCTGGCACACTTACGTGCCCGGCTGGCAGCTTCCGGGCGGCGGCGTGGAAACCGGCGAAACGACGGCTGAGGCGCTTGCGAAGGAGATGCGGGAAGAGGGCAATATCGCCCTGACGGGCGCGCCGAGGCTCTTCGCCATCTACTTCAATCGCCGGATCAGCCGCCGCGACCATGTCGCGCTTTTCGTGATCGAGCGGTTCCAGCAGACTGCGCCGAAGCTGCCCGACCGCGAGATCGCCGAAAGCGGCTTCTTTCCGCTCGATGCCCTGCCTGACGGCACGACGCCCGCCACGCGCCGGCGGATTGCGGAGGTGATGGAAGGCATCGCGCCAGGCGAAGACTGGTGAGGTCAAGTGAAGGGCGGCAGAATCGAGCCTTGATCCCTGCGCGCGTTTGGCCCATCTCAGAAGCGCGAGGCCACGTCCTCCTCCTTCTTATGGGATAGAAGTCCGGGACGGCCCGGTGGTCAATCCACTAGAGGGCCTGTCATGCGTTGGCTTTTTCTCATCATCGCAGGGCTGCTTGAAATCGTCTGGGCGTCTTCCATGAAGCAGTCGGACGGGTTCACGCGTTTGGGGCCGACCGTGGTTACGATCGTCGCCATGATCCTGAGCTTCGGCCTGCTTTCCTGGGCCATGCGCACCTTGCCGCTCGGCACTGCCTATACGGTATGGACCGGGATCGGAGCTGTCGGCGCGTTCGTCGTCGGCGTCGCTGTGCTGGGCGAGGCTGCGAGCCCGCTGCGGATCACGGCTGCCCTGTTGATCGTGGCAGGCCTCGTTCTCATGAAGGTGTCGAGTTCAGCCTGACTGCGCGTCCCGCCCGTGTGGCCGATCCCAATCCAGCTCCGGCCCCGCCGGTACGATGCGGGTCGGATTGATGGTCGGGTGACTGCGGTAATAATGGTGCTTGATGTGGAGGAGATCGACCGTCTCCTTCACGCCGGGCACAGCATAAAGCTCGCGGAAATAGGCGGACAGGTTGGGGTAGTCGGCGATCCGCCGGCGGTTGCACTTGAAATGGCCGACATAAAACGGGGTCGAAGCGGGCGAGCGTGGTGAAAAGCCGCCAGTCGGCTTCCGTGATCCGGTTGCCGGCGAGAAAGCGCTGGCTGCCCAAGCGCTCCTCCAGCTGGTCGAGCGTGGCGAAGAGCTTGTCGAACGCCTCCTCATAGGCCGTCTGCTCGGTCGCGAAGCCGGCTTTGTAGACGCCGTTGTTGACGTTGTCATAAACCTCCGCATTGATCCGGTCGATCTCACCACGCAGTTCTTCGGGATAGAAGTCGAGCGAGGCGTCGCCCCAGGCGTCGAACGCCGTGTTCAGCATCCGGATGATCTCGGAGGACTCGTTGGAAACGATCGTTTCCTCCCGCCTGTCCCAAAGCACGGGCACGGTCACGCGGCCGGTAAAATGCGGATCGGCCCTGGTGTAAATCTGGTGGAGGAAGTCGAAGCCATAGAGGTCATCGCCGGTGGCGCCGTCCTCCGGCAGAAAGGTCCAGCCATTCTCGCCCATGAAGTGATGGACGATCGACACGGAGATCGCATCCTCCAGCTTCTTCAGCGCGCGGATGATCAGCGTGCGATGCGCCCATGGGCAGGCGAGGCTGACATAAAGGTGGTAGCGTTTCGGCTCCGCCTTGAAGCTGCGTGTCCGGCCGGGCGCCGGCGTGCCGTCCGCCGTCACCCAGTCGCGCCATTTCGCGTCCTGCCGCTCGAAGCGGCCGCCCGTGCTTTTCGTGTCGTACCACTGGTCGCGCCACTGGCCGTCGATCAGAAGCCCCATGGTCGTTCTCCTTCAATGCTCTCAGGTAGGGCAGGGCGGGATTGGGCAAATCCCGCATTCGGCGAACGCTGTGTTCGGCAAGGCGCTCACTTTCTCCATACGGCGATGGACGCCGGTTCCACGACATGCTAGCGCGGCCCCCATGGACAGGTGGACCTTTCTTTTTATCGAGCGACGACGAGCGGCCTGAACGCGCGCACGCGCATGCCTCCCGCTTCCCGTGCTTTTTCCAAGCGCGGATTGTTCTCATCCTGTCCAGGTTCTCCACGCGACCATGCTTGTTGCCGGTATCTCCTTTGCCGCCGAAACCCCGTGCTTCGACGCGGTTATCGAGGAACTTCACGCCCTGAGCTTCGGGCCGGGCCGATTCGCCCGCGCCGCCACCCGCATCCGTGAGGAAGGGCCGCATGACCGCGCGCTTTCCTTTGTGGCCTGCCGGAACGAGGTCCTTGTGGGCTCCGTGCGGTTGACGCCGATCGCGGCCGGTGAGGGGCGCGCTCATCTCCTCGGACCGCTTGCCGTGTCGCCCGCCTTCAAGAGCATGGGGATCGGCCGCCATCTCATGGGGCTCGCGCTGGAAGCCGCGCGCGAACAGGGCGTGGGGCTGGTGCTGCTGGTCGGCGACGAGCCCTATTACAAACAGTTTGGTTTCACGCGCGTGCCGTACGGCCAGGTTGTGATGCCGCGGCCGGTGGATCCCGCCCGCCTGCTCGCCCATGAAATCGCGTCCGGCGCGCTGGCCCGCTTTCGAGGCGCGGTCACCCATGCCCATCGCGCTTCCGCCCTTGTTCCCGGATCGCATCTGTAGGAAAGAAACGCCGTTCGTGGATCAGGTAAGCGGAGAGCGGAAGATGGAAACTGCGGAAAAGAAGGTGCTGCTGGATGTGGACGCGGCTGCGATCCTGCGCGCCAAAACGGTGATCCGCTCCGCCCGCTTCGGCGCCCTGGCCGTGATCGAGCCCGGTTCAGGCTGGCCGCTGGCAAGCCGGGTGGGGGTGGCAACCGACACCGACGGCTCGCCGCTGATCCTGGTTTCCCAGCTCGCATCCCACACGCCGGCGCTGAAAGCCGACGGGCGCGTGTCGCTGCTCCTGGGCGAGCCGGGCAAGGGCGATCCGCTCGCCCATGCCCGCATTACCCTTTGCTGCCGCGCCCAGGTGCTGGCGCGCGGCACGCCGTCCTATGATCATGCCGAGCGCCGTTATCTGGCCCGCAATCCCAAGGCCCAGCTTTATGCGGGCCTGGGCGATTTCACGATGGTGCGGCTCGAGATCGAGCACGCGAGCTTCAATGGCGGCTTCGGCCGCGCTTATGAGATGACGCCTGCCGACCTGCTGACGACCGGCACAGCCAACGAGAACCTGGCCCAGTTCGAGCAAGGTGCCGTGAGCCACATGAATGCCGATCATTCCGATGCGGTGGCGCTTTACGCCAGGCACTTCGCCAAGGCTCCGGAGGGCGCCTGGACGGTGACGGGAATCGATGCCGACGGCCTCGACCTCATGCTGGGCGACGACGTGCGGCGCGTCTTCTTTGCCGAGCCTCTGCGCGCCGCCGAAGACCTGCGCCGCACGCTGGCGGAGATGGCGCGGGACGCCCGCGCCGCCGCCTGAGCGCGGTGGCTGCCTCGCGGCCTGTCACGATCGAGGATGCGGACGACCCGCGCGTCGCGGCCTATCGTGACATCCGCGAGCGCGATCTTGTGGGCCGGCAGAACCGCTTCATCGCCGAAGGCAAGGTCGTCCTCGACGTTCTCCTGAGCGCGGGACGCTTTGCGGCTGAATCGATCCTGCTCCTGCCAAGCCGGCTTTCCGGCATGGAAGGGGTGCTGGCGAAAGCAGCAGCCGACACGCCGGTCTATCTCGCTTCGCCCGCGGTGATGAATGCCATTGCGGGCTTTCCGCTCCATCGCGGCGTGCTCGCTGTCGGCAGGAAACGGGAGGAGGAGGGGATCGACGCCCTGCTTGCCTCGCTTTCCGACCGTGCGCTCGTGCTCGCAGCGGCCGGGATCAGCAATCACGACAATATGGGCGCGCTCTTCCGCAACGCTGCGGCCTTTGGGGCAAGTGCGGTGCTTCTCGACCAAACAAGCTGCGATCCGCTATATCGCAAGGCCATCCGCGTTTCGGTGGGCGCCGTGCTGAAAGTGCCTTTCGCGCGTTGCGCGAAAGCAGGCGGGTTGCTGGACGCGCTTGGCCGGAACGGTTTCGCCTCGGTCGCCCTGTCTCCCTCGGGCGCGAATGATCTTCGCGACGTCGCGCGGCAGCCCCGCATGGCACTTTGGCTCGGCACCGAAGGGCCCGGACTGCCGACCGATCTGCTCAGCCGGATGCAAACGGTGCGCATTCCGATCGCAAGCGGCTGGGACAGCCTGAACGTCGCCGCCGCGAGCGCGATCGCGCTTTATCAGATAGCGGCGCGGGACGGCCCGCGCGCCTGATCCCGCAGCGCGCGGATGCGGTCGGCAAGGGTCGGGGCAGTATCGTTGGCGGAAGATGTGGCCTCGCCGAGGATCTTGTCGATCGTTCCGTCCGGTCCTTCGAGCCGGGCCACCATGGCCGTCACTTCGGCGGCGAGGCGCATCATTTCCTCGCGCAGCGCGGCGTCGCCTTCGGAAAAAGGGCCGTTTGCACGCTGCGCCGCGAGATGAGCCGAAAGCTCGCCATGCAGGCGCTCGATATCGCCGTCCCGGCCGGCGAGTTCGATCTGCCGGCTGCTCGCCGCGAAGCTCGTTTCCTCGTAAAGGCGGCCGAGGGCGAAGGCTTCGCTTTTCTGCGCCTCGATGGTCGCGGCCTGCTCGACAGTTCGTTCCTCGAGCGCCTTTTCCCGTGCGTTCGCCTGGGCGAGATTGTCGTGCAAGAGATCGCGTTCCTTTTCGAGGGCGAGCGCGGCTTCCGCCTGCGCGGCCTGCTGGTTGCGCAAGAGGCGCGTTTCTTCCCGCTCCCGCTCCTGCGAAATGGTCTGCTCGATCAGCCGGTCGCGCGCCGCTTTGGCCTCGATCTCAAGCTTGCGGACGCCCACCGCGAAATCGGCGCGCAGGCGGTCCTTTTCCGACAATAGCTCGTTCATCGACATGGGCAGGGCGCTTTCAAGCGCTTCGCGCTCCAGGCGCCGCGCGCGGCGTGTGAAGAACGGCCCGGCCAGAAGTGCCGCTGCACTCGCGCACAAGATGCCCAGAACAAAGAACAGGACGGACTGGATCAAGGGGAAACCGGAAAAGGGTCAGAACACCGCGTTCCGACCTTTGGCATGCAAGCACCCGCCGAATCCAGCCCGACCTTCAACAGCCAGGCTGGCGGACATGGCCAGGCGTTCCGCTCAAAACGGGTTCCAGGTCGGCCGCTCGGTCACCTTGAGGTAGCCGACATTCAGGCCGAGACGGGCGCCCACGCCGGTGCGCACCGGCACCAGCAGCACGTCCTGGTTCTTGAGCACGGTGAAGCCCAGCCCCGCGATCACATAGGCGGAGCCCGCCACCCCGCCGAAGCGGTGATAAAGGCCGCCCACCTCGTTGAGGTTGTAGACCAGGATCATGGTGCGCGAGCCTTCGCCGCCGAAATCCCAGCCAAGGGACGGGCCCTGCCAGAACACCTTATGGTCGCCGGCATTCTTGGTGTAGAGCGTTCCCTCGCCATAGGTCAGGCCGCCCACGATCGCGCCGGACCCTTCCTCGCCCAGCACATAGCCGTTTGGCAGGCCATAGGTGGAGAACACCTTCTCCACCACGGTGGCGAGCCCGCCCGAGGTCGAGCCGAAAAACTGATGGCCGGAATCGACGATTTCCTGCGCCGTGTAGCCTTCGGCGCGCGCATTCGTGGCGAAGCCCGCTCCCGCGAGCGAAACGAAAAGAACAAGAAATTTCAGGCAGAAGCGCAGATTGGCGTACATGTTCGCTTTCTCCGTATCCGAAGCGACCTCAACAAGACGCCCAACCCTGTGTGAGCGGCGCTCGCGGCTCTTTTTGTCGCGGCCGCCCGCCTGTCTCTTCTTCGACATTAAGTCGTAATCGTTCCTCAACCATTAAGGACCCAAAAACCATAACGGGGTTTTGGTGGATCGCCGGTTGCGAGGATGGTGGCTCGCATCACGGCAATGGTTGGGGGCTTCCTTTCACGCGAAAGGGGCGCGGCGAGACAGGCGGAGTTTGCCTTGCATCGGAAAGGGTTTTCCGGGCACGGACGGGCTCGGCCGGGCAGACACGCGTTCGGCCTCCTTGGAAGATTGAAGGAACGAACCCATGGCTGACCTGATCGCGCTTTCGGCAACCGACCTTGCCGCACTGCTTTGCTCGCGCGTGTGCCACGACATCATCTCGCCGGTCGGCGCTATCAACAACGGTCTGGAACTGCTGGATGAAGGCGGTGCGGACGAGGATGCGATGCGGCTGATCCGCCAAAGCGCCCGCAACGCGTCGGCCCGCCTGCAGTTCGCCCGCATCGCCTTCGGTGCGGCCGGCTCGGCCGGCATGCAGATCGATACCGGAGACGCCGAAGCGGTCGCCACCGCCTTCTTCAAGAACGAGAAGCCCGAGCTCACCTGGAGCGGGGAGCGCGCGCTTCTGCCCAAGAACAAGGTCAAGCTGCTGCTCAACCTGCTGCTGATCGCCAGCGGCGCGATCCCGCGTGGCGGGCGAATCGCGGTTATGCTCGACGCACTTCAAACGAGCCCGCGATTCATGCTCGCCTCCAGCGGGCCGATGGTCCGGGTGCCGCCGAAGTTCCTCGCCCTCCATGGAGGGCAGACACCCGACGAGCCGATCGACGCTCATTCGGTGCAGCCCTATTACACATTGCTGCTCGCCCAGGAGGCCGGCATGGAAATTTCCATCCGCGCCGCGGCCGAGGAGATCGTGCTGACTGCAACCTGATCAATGATTGCTGCATTCAGGGATTGAGGAAAATTTTACCGCGTTCCTTTGGCTGGCCTTCAGACTGCCGGCCTAGGTTTGCCTGATCGCCGGGGTTGCGCAGCGGGATGCGCGACCTGTCGGAGGAGGCAGGGCGGGGCATGAAGCGTTGTTTGTTGGTGGAAGCGTCCAGCATCATTCGCAAGGTTGCTCGGCGCATCCTTCAAAGCGAGGGCTACGAGGTTCTGGATGCCGCCACGGGCAGCCAGGGGCTTAGCCTTTGCGCGTCACACAGCTTCGACATCATCATCGTGGATGCTTGTTTGCCCGATCTCGAAGCGAGCGACTTCATCCGTCATGTGCGCGCCATGCCGCTCGGAAACGAGCCGCGCATCATGATCTGCCTAATCGAGGCCGATCTCGGGGCCATCATGCGCGCCAAGCGGGCCGGCGGGCAGGGCTATATGCAAAAGCCGTTCATACGCGCGCAGCTTCTGGCGCGCATCGAGGCGCTTGCCGCGGCACCCCTCACACGGTCCACGGCGGCTGCCGCCTGAACGCTTCTCCCTGTCACGCGGCCGGCTCACGCGCATGAAAACGCCGCGCGAAGCGGAGCCTCGCGCGGCGCAACAGGATCAGGATATGACGCCTCAGGCGCTCGCGCGGATTTCTTCAGGCTCGCGCAGCACGTAGCCGCGGCCCCATACCGTTTCGATGTAATTCTGCCCGCCCGAGGAATGGTCGAGCTTCTTGCGAAGCTTGCAGATGAAGACGTCGATGATCTTGAGCTCCGGCTCGTCCATGCCGCCGTAAAGGTGGTTGAGGAACATTTCCTTGGTCAGCGTGGTGCCCTTGCGGAGCGAAAGCAGCTCCAGCATCTGGTATTCCTTGCCGGTCAGGTGGACGCGCTGGCCGCCGACTTCAACCGTCTTGGCGTCGAGGTTGACGATCAGGTCGCCGGTCTGGATCACCGACTGGGCGTGACCTTTCGAGCGGCGGACAATGGCGTGGATGCGCGCGACCAGCTCGTCCTTGTGGAAGGGCTTGGTCATGTAGTCGTCGGCGCCGAAGCCCAGGCCGCGCACCTTGTCCTCGATGCCCGCCATGCCTGACAGGATCAGGATCGGCGTCTTGACCTTGGAAAGGCGCAGGGTGCGGAGCACCTCATAACCCGACATGTCCGGCAGGTTGAGGTCGAGAAGGATGATGTCATAATCGTAGAGCTTGCCGAGATCGACACCCTCTTCGCCCAGATCGGTCGTGTAGACGTTGAAGCTTTCCGACTTCAGCATCAGCTCGATGCTTTGAGCGGTCGCACTGTCGTCTTCAATCAAGAGAACGCGCATCTTAATCCCCTTTTCCGCCGACCCATTCCCGGGCCCTGGGGGCACGGACGGGGACACTGATTTCCAGAACCGAAAGCTGGCATCGAATGGTTAACAAAGGGTGGCCGCTTCTCCGTCCGCACGCCGCCGCCTTGCTGCTGGTCGACGCCGAATGAACGGGCTTGGGCTGGTCCTGTGTCATTCCTTTATCTTCCCGGCTTGTTTGTTCAAGGCAGAATAGATTGCCTCCGACCAAACGTTTTTACCTAGCCTTAAAACCTCACTCCTATGATTAACCAAGCCCGTAAACGAAGGGTTACCGTGGCAGCCCGTTCTTAGGGAATTGTTTGCCATTGGGTTGTTCCGCGTAGGGTTGTTCAACTGCGGAACGAAAAGGCGCGCGCGGCGAGTAGGAGCGTTAAGGCATGAAGTCACGGGACAACCTTGTTCGGCTGAAGCAGTTTCAGGTGAACGACAAGAGGCGGCAACTGGCTCAGCTCGACACGATGATCGCGGAATTCGACCGCATGGCCAACGAACTCGACGCGCAGATCACGGCCGAGGAACGGAAGGCCGGCATCACCGACGTCAGTCATTTCGCCTATCCCACCTTCGCCAAGGCCGCACGAACCCGGCGCGACAATCTCAAGAACAGCCAGGCCGACCTCTTGAGCCGACGCAGCCTCGCCACATCGCTACTCAGTGAAGCTGAAGCGGAGCTTTCCAAGGCTGAAGCGCTTGAGGTTCGCGGCGGCCGCGACGGCGAGGCACCCCGCGCGCTGGCGGGCTAAGGCGTTTCCAGCCGAAGCATCCGCTTCGCCTGCTGATCACAACGCAAAAAGATCTTCGCCGGAAGAGCATCGGCACGACCCGGCCGACACCCGCCAAGCACGTTCGCCGCGCGGCCCGCCGTTTTGGATTTTCAGGTCTTGCGCGCCCGGGTTCGCTTGACTGCTGCGGGCGGCGGCGCGTCGGTATCGCGCGCGAGCCGTGCCGCCTTCAGCCGCTCCGTCTTTGCCGCGGCTGCCTTGGCCTCGCCCTGGATGATCTCGGTGGCGGCCTGCGTCGTGCGCTCGGCCTTGTCGAGGTTCTTCTTCTCGGTCGATGTCAGCGTGCCGGCGGTTTTCATGGGCGCCAGCCTAGATCGTCCGACCACACGGCGCCAGAGCGGAAGACAAAAATCGCCGCCTGCCTTGCTTTGAACTCACTCATCGCCCATATGCACCGCATCGATCTTGCCAGACCACTTTGTCTTCCGAGTGCCTGCACTCCTTCCGGCGAATTCCTCTTCAAAATCGATCTCGATGGCGCTGACCGGCATTCGGCCGGGCGGGCCGAGAACTATCATTGAAAGGAATCGTCATGAATACTGGAACCGTGAAGTGGTTCAACGCGACCAAGGGCTTCGGCTTCATTCAGCCGGACCAGGGCGGCACGGATGTGTTCGTTCATATCTCCGCTGCCGAGCGTTCGGGAATGTCGAGCCTGGTCGAAGGCCAGAAGCTCAGCTACGACATCGTGACCGACCGCAAGAGCGGCAAGTCATCGGCCGATAATCTTCGCGCCGCCTGAGTCACAAACCAGCCAGGATGAAAGCCGACTGTTGAGTTGACGCGCCGGTGACCACGGATGTACTGGGACCAGCGCCCCTCTTCGGACTTTCATCATCTGGCGAGCGAGCGTCTGCGATCCCCGCAGGCGCTCTTCTCATTTGAAGGAGCAAGCATGCAAGTTCTCGTCCGCGACAACAATGTCGATCAAGCCCTGCGTGTGCTCAAGAAGAAGCTTCAGCGCGAGGGCGTGCTGCGCGAATTGAAGCAGCGCCGCGCCTATGAGAAGCCCTCGGAGAAGCGTGTGCGCGAGAAGGCGGAAGCCGTGCGCCGTGCCCGCAAGGCGGTTCGCAAGCAGGCGCAGCGCGAGGGTCTTCTGCCGATGCCGAAGAAGAAGATCCTTCCCGGCCGCGGCCCTGCGCCGCGCACGTAAGACAGCCGTTCAAGCAATCATGCCGCATCGTGAGACGCGGCGACCATTCGGCAGCCTTTGTGCCGCTGCAACCAGTCTCTGTTAGCTTACGCTGAATCGGTGACGACAGGCGTCCTCGAGAGACTCTCGGACACAACTCTTCCATCGTACTGCAAGCCAAAGGCGTGCGTAACCTTGCTTCAGCCGTCAGGGCTGTAAGATAAAGACGCTAGTGCCTGTATTGCTGGATGCGCGTGGTGCGCAGGCCGGCAAGCCCATGCTCGTCGATCGAGGCCTGCCAAGACACGAATTCCTCCGTGGTCAGCGTATAGCGCTGGCACGCTTCTTCCAGGCTCAAGAGCCCGCCGCGAACGGCAGCCACGACCTCCGCCTTGCGACGGATTACCCAACGGCGCGTGTCGGCGGGCGGAAGATCAGCGATGGTCAAAGGACTGCCGTCCGGACCGATCACATATTTGACACGCGGTCTTACAAGATCGGTCATAAGGACTCTCAACACGACACTCGACCTAATCCTCCTCACGCTAGTGCAGCAGCTTTAAAAAACACTGAAGCGGATCACGGGGCTTTGAAGAAGATTCTTCCGATGCCATCTTTCCGCCACGAGGCCTTGAGCGCTCTGCAACAAAGGTGGCCGCGCATGAGGCACGGGTAGCGCGGAAAAGCGGGTTCGCTTATATCGCGTCGTCCGATCAACCGCGGCGAAGCATTCCTGCCCTCGACGCTCATGACCCAGACGCTCATGACCATGACCAACAGCCTAGACCTCCCTGGCCGGCCCTCCGATCACCGCGTGGTGGTCGCCATGTCGGGCGGGGTGGATTCGTCGGTCGTTGCCGGGCTTCTCCATCGCGAAGGCTTCGAGGTGGTGGGCATCACCCTCCAGCTCTATGACCAGGGAGCCGCCGCCCGCCGTGCCGGCTCCTGCTGCGCGGGTGCCGATATCGCGGATGCGCGCCGTGTGGCCGAACGCCTCGGCTTTCCTCATTACGTGCTCGACTACGAAGAGCGCTTCCGCAAGGCGGTAATCGAGCCTTTCGCCGACGCCTATGCGAATGGCGAAACGCCGATCCCCTGCGTGTCGTGCAACCGCACGGTCAAGTTCGCCGACCTGCTCGCCACGGCGCGGGATCTCGGCGCTTCTGCGCTCGCCACGGGCCACTACATCCGGTCCCGCGACAACGGCGCCCATCGCGCCCTGTTCCGGCCCGAAGACGAGGCGAGGGACCAGAGCTATTTCCTGTTTGCCACCACGCAGGAGCAGATCGACTTCCTCCGCTTCCCGCTTGGCGACCTGCCCAAGGCACGGGTGCGCGACCTGGCCGCCGAGATGGGTCTGGAGGTGGCGGGCAAGGCCGACAGCCAGGACATCTGCTTCGTGCCGCAGGGGCGCTATTCCGACCTCATCGCAAAGCTCCGGCCCGAGGCCGCGCGTGAAGGCGAGATCGTTCATCTCGACGGGCGCGTGCTCGGCCGCCACCATGGCGTGGGCGGCTTCACGGTGGGGCAGCGCCGAGGGTTGCGCGTGGCCTCCTCCGAGCCGCTTTACGTGATCCGGCTCGATGCCTCTGCCGCCCGCGTCGTGGTCGGTCCAAGCGAGGCGCTCGATACGGAGGAAATCCTCCTGCGCGAGGTCAACTGGCTCGGCGACCGGCCGCTCGACGCGCTGCCTCCCGAAGGGCTTTCCGTCTGGGCCAAGGTGCGCTCGACGCGCCCGCCGCGCCCGGCCACCCTTCGCATGGGCGAGGAAGGGGTTCGCGTCTCCCTTTCGGGCGGCGAGGGCGCGATCGCGCCGGGCCAGGCCTGCGTGCTGTTCGACCGCGAAGGAGAGGGGGCGCGCGTGCTGGGCGGCGGCTTCATCGCGCGTGCGCGGCGCAACAAAGATGCGGAAGAACGCCTTTCTCGACTGGCCGCGCCGGCCCGCCTTTCCGCCTGATCGTTCTGAAACGATCCGCCGCGATGCGCGACGTCACCGCCGTTCCGGTCAGCCTTGCGTCACGCGGCGCTCGTGCCGGACGGTGCCGGCGGTCAGGATGCGCAAGACCTGCACCGCTTCCTCGCCGCCCGTGCGCGGCGCCTCACGCGTCTGGATGCAGTGGATGAAATGCTCGAGCTCGCGCGTCAGCGGCAGGCCGGGCTCCACCGGCACGTAGGACGGCTCGAGCTGCGTGAAGGCCCACTGGCCGCTGTCCTGCCAGACGGCGTGGCGATAAACGGCGAGCTTGCGTTCCCACGGCTCGATGTCGTCGAACACCGCCATGGCCTTGGCTCCCACTACGGTTAGCCGCCGCTCGCGATACGGGTTGAGGCGCGAGGCGAACAGATGCGAGCTGATTCCGCCCGGAAAGCGCATATGCAGGTGGGCGAAGTCGCTCAGGTGATCGAGAAGGGCAGCACCCTCGCCGCGCACCTCAATGGGCGCGCTGCCCGTCAGCGCCAGGATCATGGACAGGTCGTGAGGGGCGAGGTCCCAGAGCGCGTCGTTCTCCGTGTGGAACTTGCCGAGGCCCAAGCGATGCGAGTGGATGTAGCGCACCTCGCCAAGTTCACCGCTCGCTACCAGCGCCTGCAGCGTTTCAAAGGCGGGATGGAAGCGCAGCACATGGCCTGTCATGAAGACGCGGCCGGCCGCTTTCGCCCGCGCGACCGACTCTTCCGCATCGGCCACGGACAGGGCGATGGGCTTTTCCACCAGCACATCCTTGCCGTTTTCGGCGGCGCGGATCGCCAAGGCCGCGTGGAACTGCGGCGGCAGCGCGAGCACCACCGCGTCCACATCAGGACGTTCGAACAACGCGTCGGGTGCGACGGCCAGACAGTCGTGATCGGCGGCAAAGCCCTCCGCACGGGCCGGATTGGCGTCTGCCACCGCGTGAAGCGCGCCGAGCGCCTTCAACGTGCGGATGTGGTTCGCACCCCAGTAGCCGCATCCGAGCACGGCGATCCGCGGCGTCATGAAATCTTCGCCATGCGAGTTCCACTGCATGATTGGGCTCGAACGGGCAGGTCGTTCGAAAAGAAATGACAGTTGCCGGAGCAGCCGAACCCGCCGGCGCGGAGTGATACCGATGCGAGCCGGCGAACTCAACCCGTCCCGGCCGTTCCGCGCCCGCGCTTTCACGCTGCTGCGCCAGCTTGACAGCCTTTGCCCCCCACCCCTATATCCCCGGCCTTGCCGAAGCCGGGCCCGCCCGCCTTGCCGGCGGCGGAGTAGCTCAGTCGGTTAGAGCAGAGGAATCATAATCCTTGTGTCGGGGGTTCGAATCCCTCCTCCGCTACCAGCATTTCAATGAGTTAGGCCGGTGTTGCCCCGTCTGGTGGTCGTTCCAGAGGTTGGATGGAACTCGACAACATGCAGCCAGCCGCGCCCGCCGATGACTGCTTCGCATCTCGCGTGATCGCTCCGCGTGATGCCGGAACTGGTCGGCGCCTGACCCTTGCGCCATGAAGGAGAAGCAGGCGCGCAAGTTCGTCAGAAAGGATGTGGCGATCCGGCAGGTTGCCGCTCTTCCGTTTCGCGAAAGCGCCACGGGCGAAATCGAGGTGATGCTGCTCACCTCCCGCGAGACGTCGCGCTTCATCATCCCCAAAGGCTGGCCCATGAAGAAACTGCCCGACTGGAAAGCGGCGGGCGTGGAAGCTAGGCAGGAGGCAGGGCTGATCGGAGCGGTCGGCAGGAACCCGATCGGCAGCTATCAGTACTGGAAGCGGTTGAAGTCGGTCTTCGTCCCGGTCTCCGTTGCCGTCTTTGCGATGGAGGTGAAGAAGGAGAAGCCGGCCTGGCGGGAGATGGGCATGAGGCAGAAGCGCTGGCTGACCGTCAAAGACGCGGTGTCCCTGATCGACGAGCCGGACCTTTCGGGTCTGATCGAGCGTTTCGGTGCCGGCTTCCGGTCGAACCCGCAGGCTGGTTAATCGGCAGCGTCTGCTCAGACAGTTCTTGGCCGATCGTGTCGATCCTGATGCGCATCAGGCGCTCAGGACGTTGAAGGAAGCCTTTCGGCGGAGCCGTAGGGCGGTATGTTGCGGCCGCCATAGCGGCGGACGCGGATATTGGCCTGCTCGGCATGGCCGGCGAACCCTTCCAGGGTGGAGAGGCGCGAGGCATATTCGCCGACATGCGCGCTCGCCGCGTTTGTGAGAACGCGCTGATAGGTGCAGGTCTTGAGGAACTTGCCGACCCAGAGCCCGCCCGTGTAGCGGGCCGCCTTCATGGTGGGAAGGGTGTGGTTGGTGCCGATCGCCTTGTCGCCATAGGCGACATTGGTGCGGGACCCGAGGAACAGCGCGCCGTAATTGGTCATGTTTTGAAGAAACCAGTCATCCCGATCCGTCATCACCTGCACATGCTCGGAAGCGATGCGGTCGGCTTCGCGGAGCATGTCGTCGTAATCGTCGGCAAGGATCACCTGGCCGTAATCCGCCCAGGCCTGCCGCGCCGTTTCGCCGGTCGGCATGAGCGGCAGAAGGCGCTCGATCTCCTTTATCGTTTCACGCGCAAGTTTTTCGGACACCGTCAGCAGCACGGCCGGCGAGTTGGGCCCATGCTCGGCCTGTCCGAGCAGGTCGATCGCACAGATCTCGCCGTCCACCGTCTCGTCGGCGATGACCATTGTTTCGGTGGGGCCGGCGAAAAGGTCGATACCCACGCGGCCGTAAAGCTGCCGCTTGGCTTCCGCCACGAACGCGTTGCCGGGCCCGACCAGCATGTCCACAGCCGGGATGGAGGCCGTGCCGATGGCCATGGCGCCGATCGCCTGGATGCCACCCAGGCAGTAGATCTCGTCCGCTCCGGCAAGTGCCTGGGCGGCGATGATCGCGGGCGCTGGGCGCCCCTTGAAGGGCGGCGCGCAGGTGGCGACACGCTTCACACCGGCGACCTTTGCCGTCAGCACCGACATATGCGCCGAGGCGAGCAGCGGATATTTCCCGCCGGGCACATAGGCCCCCACTGAATTGACCGGAATGTGCCGATGGCCGAGCACCACACCGGGAAGCGTTTCCTGCTCGACCGGCAGCATCGACGCTTTCTGGATCTCGGCGAAGTTGCGCACCTGGGCCTGGGCGAAGCGGATGTCGTCGAGGTCGTCGGCCGACAATTCGCCGATGGCCGCCTCGATCTCGGCATCCGACAGGCGGAAATCCTTTCGCTCCCAGTTGTCGAACCTTTTCGACATCTCGCGCACGGCATCGTCGCCCCGCTTCTCGATATCGGCGAGCGCGGCCTCGACGGTTTCGCGCACCTTGCGGTCCGCCGCCGCGATCGCCGTGGCGTCGCGGCCGTGCTTCAGAAATCGTGCCATTGGATGGTTCCTGCGGGAGGCGATTGGTGTTCAGATGCGGATCATCGCTGCGGTCGCCGCCCGAGCAGCGCGTGCGGTCGCAATCCGCCGCCGCGTGTCAGACCGGATCGAGGCCGTCGCGGAAGTCGTTGAGATCCGCATCCACCGAGGAGGGGGCGTCGATCCATTCCGCCATGGCCTGCCCCGTGACCGGATCTTTCGCCGGGATCGGGCACATCATGATGCGCTTGGCGGCCGCGCGGAACGTGTCTTCCGTGAGGTGCTCCTCCTGCATGTTGTCCCAGTCGCGCCCTTCCGGATAGCCGCCGACCATCATGATGTCGTCGGACTGCCCGACCATGCAGTGCGACACCCCGGCAGGCATGACGATCACGTCGCCCGCATCGACCCGCACGACGGTGCCGCCGCGACCAAACAGCTCGACCTCCATCCAGCCGGCCGCGACGCCCAGGCATTCATGCGTGGTGGAATGGAAATGATGGTAGGTGTAGACGCCTGGATAGCGCCAGTTGTTCAGCCAGTTATTGGCGCGGAAGCGGTCGCGCACCGCATCCGCCCCGCCGCCCGAAATCCCGCTGCGATGGATCAGCAGGGGAAAGCGGCTGTTCGGCAGCAGCCCCTTTGGCTTCGAGAAAAGCTGTTCCACCTTGTGCCCGGTCATCGTGTTTTCCTCCCTGTGCCGCAAGCCGGCAGGCAGCGCTTTCCCGCTTTCCTCTGGAGCCTGCTACGCTTGGCCCCCTGCTCCGCGGGCTCAGGAATCATAGAAGAGAGGGCAGGGAGCACCATTGCGAAGTCCGCGCGCCAGTCCGGCATTTGGGATGGCGACGATGGGAGACGCGCGGGCGGAAGGTTGGCGCCGCCTTGATCCCGACGCCGACATCTTTCTCGGCGGCTGCGTTGGAAACTTCATATTCAGCGGCGCGACGCGATGCCTCTGATCTCGTTCCAGTATTCGTCTGCGACATCGTCGTCGATTTCCACGGCACAGGCACTTTCAGGATAAAGACGATCCTTTCCGTCTCTTCTCGGCCCGGATATCCAGAATTTTTCACCGGTTTCAATATCGAAATAGTTGGCCTTGAAGCCGGTACCCTTCAAACTCTGGAACGTCCGATCACCATAGCTGATGGATCTGCCGGTCTTCGAGAAAGTGACGCGCCCGATCCTGGCCGGGCCGTTGAGCGACACCGACTTCTCTTCGATATACATGATGCGGGTTCTGAACACGGGCATATCCATCACATCATTCGCGGCATGATTTATCTGTCAGCGGCCTCGTCACGTCGCCTGCGGAGATGCTCCGACAACGCCTCTGCCGTTCGGTCGAGGCAGGCTTGCGCCTCGGTTTTCTGCGTTTCGCTCGCGGTCGCGCGCAGTGTCAGGCGGAGCTGCGCCCGGTTGCCGACCGGCGCCTCGAGGGCAGGACCGGCCGCTGCCGTTCCCTTGCGGTCCCATTCCGCACGGCGGCAAACAAGCGCGGTCTCGCCCGCCGTGAGCCGCACAGTCGCGTCGAGCTCCTCTCCCAGGCTTGCCGCCAAGGCGTCCGCCGCATCCTCGAGCCCGGCCAGTCCCATCGCGCCGAAGCCGAGCGCGGCCGCGCCTGAGCCTGGCCACAGGAGGCCCGCCGGATCGCGTTCGACGAGCAGGCCGTCTTCCAGATGCCGCACCAGGGCGAACGCCGATGAGCGCGGCAGGCCACAGGACAGGGCGAACTGCGCGACCGACTGGCCCGGCTGGCGAGCGAGCACGGCGAGCGCGCGGCCAAGCTCGTCCAGCCCGCGCGTGGCCTTATGCGGCACGGTCGCGCCTTTCGCGCCGCACCGCGGAGCGGTTGTAGCGGTTGCCCGGGTAGTTCACCCGGAACTGCATGGGGTCGTAGCCCGCGCCGAGACCCGTCGCGAGCATCAGATCGTCCGGCAGATCCCAGCGGACATGGTTTTCCACCACGAGGTCAGGCTGCACGGAGCGCGTCGCATGTCCGCTCGTCACCGCGATATCGGCCGACACCTCCACACGGCGCGGCACGCTGCGCCCCCGCAGGCAGGCGAGAAGGGTTTCCACCGCCTTCAATCCCATGGCCGGCGGATAATCGCGGGACGCGAGCGGGATCGCATAGCGCAGGGCAAGCTTGTAGACATGATTGAGATCGCCGCCCGTGTGTGGCGGGATCGATCCGCGCGCGCGGCCAGCTGCAATAAATGCCTCGATCGAGCCGACGCCCTGAAGCCCGGAACAGGCCCAGACCCCGTCGATGCGCTCGCCGTCTGCGAGAAGGCGGGACATCTGCGCGAACCCGACATCGCGCTGCCAGCCCGTCCAGATCGGCGCAAGCAGATGGATGCCCGGGAAGGCGGCAAAGGCACTGAGCGCGCCCGACAGGCGCAGCCGGGCCGGCTCCGCGTCGCGGCGTCCCGCCAGCAGCGCCACGCGGCCTTTCCCCTCAAGATGCTCGGCCAGCCAGAGCGCGGTGACATGACCGATGCCATGATTGTCGGTGCCGACGGAGCTGGCATAGGCAAAGTCGGGCGGCACGCCGCGGTCCACCAGCACCACGGGGATGCCGCGGCGCTCCGCATCGGAAAGCGCCTCGGCGATCGGATGACCGTGCGTCGCGCTGACAACCAGCCCGTCACCGTTGAAGGCGCGGATCTGCTCGGCCTGGCGTTCTGCCGAATTGTCGGCATCGCCGATCCAGAGATTGCCGATCTCGGCGCGGTAGCGCGACACGGCGAATTCGACGCTGTGAACGAGCGCGACGCGCCAGGGATTGTCGAGCGAGGCGTTGGAGAAGCCGAGCCTGAGCTTGCCGCGGGGAGGCCGGGTCAGGCTGGAAAAAAGGCGCAGCGCGTCGGGCTCACGCAGCACCAGCGGCGTTTCCGCGCCGCGCCGCGCCTGAACCGTGCGGCGCGACACGCGCGCCCCGTCGCGTTGCGCCAGCACCTCGTCACGCGCGAGGGCCAGCGCGACAGCCTGGGGACCGAGCGCGACCCGGCCTCGTCCGCTCCGCTCCACCAGTTTGAACCCTTCAAGCGCTGCAAGCGTGCGATAAACGGTGGAGCGAGGCGATCCAACGACCGCGCACAACTCCGCCACGCCCAAAGCGCCATCGGCGCGCGCCAGCGCCTTCAGGATCGCGATGCCGGTCACGAGCGCCGGCCGCGTGGTCTGTTCTTTCCCCATCCCGTCCAGCGTTGTCGCTGTTGTTTCCTTGTGGCGAAGGTGCGGGATGCCCGGCCCACACGTCAAGCCGCAGCCTCGGCCCCATCGATCCACACGGGAATCTGTCTCAAATGCTGGACTGAACAAAGGAATTTCGGCTGGCGCGGGGTTGCGTTGCAATGTTGGTTTGGGGCTCGGCGATCCTGTCGGGAGGATGGTGATCCGGTGGAACCGCAGGGGAGGCGGAGGTTGATCGTCAAAGCTTGCCGGGCGGAAGCGGCGCCGAAATGATGCCGGCTTCTGCCGGGGCTCGGGCCGCTGCTCAGGCTGCCGTGCCGATGCTGTCCATGCACGACATCTCCAAGAGGTTCGGGAGCTTTTCCGCCCTGAGCGCGGTGAACTTCGATGTGTTCGCTGGCGAGGTCCATGCGATCTGCGGGGAAAACGGCGCGGGCAAATCGACCCTGATGAAGGTGCTCGGCGGGTCCTATCATCCTGACGAGGGCGAGATCAGGCTAAGTGGCCGGCCCGTGCGTTTCGCCCATCCCGTCGAGGCGCGCCGGGCGGGCATCAGCATCATCCATCAGGAACTGAGCCTGATGCCGGATCGCAGCGTGGCCGAAAACGTGCTGCTCGGCATGGAGCCCGCGCGGCGCGGGGTTCTCGACCGCGCCGCCATGCGCGCCCGCACCGGAGCGCTTCTCGCGCGCGTCGGCGCGCGCTTCGATCCCGATGCGCTTGTGAACACGCTGTCGATCGCCGAGCAGCAGCTCGTGGAGATCGCCAAGGCGCTGGCGCTGGATGCGCGCGTGGTCGTCATGGACGAGCCGACGGCCGCTCTGGACGATCAGGACGCGCACAAGCTGCTTGCTTTGGTGCGCGACCTGCGCGCCCAGGGTGTCGCGATCATCTACATCTCCCACCGGATGCCTGAGATCGCGGCGGTGGCCGACCGGGTGACCGTGCTGAAGGACGGCAAGCGCGTCGCGACGGAGCCCCTGGCGGCGCTTTCACCCGAAAGCATCGTGCGGATGATGGTGGGCCGCGACCTGGCCGACTTCTACCCGCCGCGCTCACCCGTTCCTTCCGCCGGCGCCGCCGTTCTGGTGATCGAGGGCGGCGGCAACGCGCTTCTGGACAAGGTCGATCTCCTTGTGCGCGGCGGCGAGATCGTCGGCGTGGCGGGCCTGGAAGGATCGGGCAAGCGCGCTCTCGGCCGGGCGATCTTCGGCGACGAGCCGTTCACGCGAGGCCGTGTCCGGATCGCCGGAAAAGAAGGCCTGCCGCGCTCGCCGCGCGAGGCCGTGCGCCGCGGGATCGGCTATCTGTCCGATGACCGCAAGGCCGAGGGCATCGCCCCCCTGCAATCGCTGCGCGACAATGCGCTTTTGCGCCTGCGCGCCTTTGCGGCGGCACTTCGCCCGCCGCAGGCCGGGCCGATGCGCGGCGCGGCGGTGGACGCAGACTTGCGGGCGCTCGACGTGCGCGCCGCCGATTTCGGCCAGGACATCCGCGAGCTGTCTGGCGGCAACCAGCAGAAGGTGGTGATCGCGCGCTGGCTGGCGCGTGGGCCCGAACTCCTGGTCTTCGCCGAGCCCACGCGCGGCATCGACGTGGCCGCCAAGGCCGCGATCTACCGCATCATGCGTGAACTCGCGGACAAAGGACGCGCGATCCTGATGATCTCGTCCGACCTGCCCGAGATCGTGGGCGTTTCCGACCGGATCGTGGTGATGCATGAGGGCCGGATCGCAGGCGAGCTTCCGGGCGGCGCAAACGAGGAAAGCGTGATGCGGCTGGCGCTGGCTCACGAGGAGGATGCGTCGTGAGCGCGGTCGCCCTGCAGGCTCCGCCCAAGCGCCGGCGCCGCGTTCCCGTTCCACTGGTTCTCTTTCTCGGCGCCGCGCTTCTTTATGTCGTGACAGCTCTCGCCACCGGCCAGTGGTCGGCGCTGACTGGGGAGGGCGTGTCGGGGCTTCTCCAGCGCATGCCGGGGCTCGGGCTCGTCGCGCTCGGCCAGACATTCACCATCCTGGTCGGCTCCATCGATCTTTCGGTGGCGAACCTGATCAGCGTGTCTGCGGTGCTGGCTTCCTTTATCATGCAGGGCGATCCCGCGATGATGGCGCCGGCGGTTCTCGCCGTCCTAGTGCTGGCGGCGCTGGTGGGCTGCGTGAACGGGCTCATCATCACCCGGCTCAACGTGAATCCGCTGATCGCCACGCTCGGCGTGGGGCTCGTGCTTCAAGGGCTCCTTTCGGCCAGCTTCGACAATTTCGCCGGCTCGGTGCCGCCCGTCTTTCAGGGGCTTGCCTATGGAACCCTTCTTGGCATGCCGCTGCCGGTGCTGTTTCTGCTGGCGCTGGCACTTTCTGCCGCTTGGATCTTGCGGAGCACGCGCTTCGGTGCGCATCTTTATGCGGTCGGCGGCAATCCGGACGGGGCTCGGCTGGCGGGCATTCGCACCGTCCGCGTCATCATTGCCGCGCATGTCATTTCCGCGGTGTCGGCCGGGCTGACCGGCCTTTACCTCGCGAGCCGCCTGCGCTCCGGCGCGCCGTGGGTCGGGCGGGACGGCATCTACGACCTCGAATCGATCGCCGTGGTGGTGATCGGCGGAACGCTGCTCGCCGGCGGGCGGGGCGGGGTATGGGGCACGCTTGCGGGCGTCTTCCTGTTTGCCGTGCTCGACGCCGTGTTCAACATGACCGGGATCGACGCCTTCGCCAAGCAGGTGCTGCGTGGCGCGATCGTGGTGCTCGCGGTCGCGGTCTACACCGTGCGGATGAAAGGACATGTCGCGTGAGCGCCGCGAGCGAGGAGATCGCCGGGCGGAACAGGCGTCTGCGCATCCGGGTCAATGTGGGCGTGGCCGTGTTCCTGGCGCTTTACGCGGCGATCGCGTTCATGCAACCGAGCTATCTCGAACCGGCGGGTTTCACCAATTTCCTGCGCCGCGCGGCACCACTGGTGATCCTCGCCTGCGGCCAGCTTTTCGTGATCGTGGCCGGCGGCTTCGACCTGTCGATGGGCTCGCTCGTTACGCTTACCGTGCTCGGCGCCGCGATGGTGACAGGTGGCGACCCCGCCGCCACCTGGCCGACGATCGCGCTGCTTTACGCGATCGGGTTTTGCGTGGGGCTCGTCAACGGCCTCGTGGTTTCCAAGCTCAAGGTGCCTTCCATCATCGCGACGCTGGGCATGCTGCTTGCGCTCAACGGGGCGGCCTTGATCTGGTCGGGCGGCTCGCCGCGCGGCGCGCTGCCCGAGAATTTCCGCATGTTCGGCCGCTTCCTGTTTCGCGACGTGCCGCTGCTGGGCACCCTGCCGCTCGCCGTCTTCGTGCTTCTCGTCTTCGCAGGCCTCGCCGCTTGGCTGCTGCACGGCACCGTGCTCGGCCGGAGAGTGTTCGCGGTCGGCGACAATCCGCGCTCCGCCGAACTGTCCGGCGTGTCGGTTGATGCCGTGCGGGTCTTTGCCTTCGTGTTTTCGGCCTTGTCGGCGGTGACCGGCGGGATCATGCTGGGCGGCTTCGCCGGCGTGTCCACTGGTGTGGGCGACGGGCTCGAGCTTCAGGCGATCGCGGCTTGCGTCATCGGCGGCGCGCTGCTTCTCGGCGGGCGCGGCAACGTGACGGGCGCGGTGTTCGGCGCGCTCAGCCTTTATGCGCTGTTCACCCTCCTCAACCTTCTCGGCCTGCCGCAGCCCGTCCGGGATGTCGCGCAGGGCCTGATCCTGATCGCGGCCGTTGCCCTGGGCGCGGCGCGGCGGAGGGGGCGTTGAGCACCGCACCGAATTGGAGCCGACCGGCTTCGCAACACCGCCGGAAGGCGGCACACAAGGGAGGAATGAACGTGAAACGCTTACAAATCTGGGCCGCGCTGCTGGCCGCGACGATTGCCACCGGCGCCCATGCGCAAAGCTTCGACGACCCGGCCGAGTTCCAGCGCCAGAAGGAGCTTTTGGCCATGCAGCCGGAAGGGCCAGCCGACAAGATCTGGGAGCAGCATCTGGGCGGCAAGGAGGTCGACACCTCCAAATACAAGAAGGACGGCCCGTATCGGGTCTGCTTCTCCAATGCCGGCGTCAACAATCCATGGCGCGTGGTGGGCTTCACCAACATGCAGGCCGAGGTCGAAGCGCAAGGCGCCGACATCGCCTCCTTCACCCATGTGGATGCCGAAGGAAAGGACGACAAGCAGATCTCCGACATCAACACGCTGGTGAACAGCGGCAATTGCGATGTCCTGATCGTGTCTCCCAACACCACAGCCGCGCTGACGCCGGCCGTCGAGCAGGCCTGCCAGAAGATGCCGGTGGTGGTGTTCGACCGCGGCGTCAACACCACCTGCCCGGTGACCTTCATAAATCCGGTGGGCGGCTATGGCTGGGGCATCCAGACGGCGAACTTCATCGCCGAAAAGATGCCGGCCGGGGGCAAGGTTCTGGCGCTGCGCATCCTTCCGGGCGTCGACGTGCTCGAGAACCGCTGGGCAGCCGCCAAGCGCATCTTCGAGGAGAAGGGCATCAAGGTCGCGGGCGCGGAATTCACCGACGGTGACAATGCCAAGACGAAGTCGATCGTGGAGGACTATATCAACCGCGAGGGCAAGATCGACGCGATCTGGATGGATGCCGGCGCGACAGCCGTGGCGGCGCTGGAAGCGTTCGAGGATGCAGGCCAGCCCTTCCCCGTCATCACGGGCGAGGACCAGGAGGACTTCCTGCAGAAGTGGAAGACCGAGGGCCTCACCGCGTTCGGTCCGTCCTATCCGACCTATCAGTGGCGCACGCCCGTGATCGCCGCCGTTCGCATCCTCAAGGGCGAGCCGGTGATCGGGCCGACCTGGAAGCTGCCGCAGCCTGCCGTGACGCAGGAAACGCTGGACAAGTATGTGGACGCGAAGATGCCTCCGCTGCACTACGCGCTTTGCGGTTGCGAGGGCCTGCCCGGCTATCCCGAGCGCTGGGGCGGCTCGAAGTAAGCAGAGCCGGCAAAAGGAATGAGGCCCGGCATACGGGCCTCATTCCTCAACGCATCAGGGAGGATGCCATGCGGTTCGGCGCCAGCACGTTTATCTTCGTGTCGCCCTTCTCGAACGATACGCTCGACCTGATCGATCATGTTGCGGGCATGGGGTTCGACCTCATCGAGATCTGCGTCGAGGACCCCGAGACGATCGATGCGCCGCGAATCGCCGAGCGGCTCCGTGCCGCCGGCATAGGGGCGACCGTGTGTGGAGCCTTCGGGCCCGACCGGGACATGAGCGCGAACGAGCCCGAAACCCGCGCAACCGCGCTCGCCTATCTCAAGCGCTGCATCGAGATCGCATCCGCCCTTGGCGCGACCCGCGTCGTCGGTCCGATGTATTCGGCTGTCGGGCGCACGCGCCTGGCCGAGCCGGAAGAGCGCCGCGCGCAGCTCGACCTCGCAGCAGACGGCATCCGCGCGGCGGCCGATTTCGCCGCCTCGCATGGCGTGCAACTCGGCATCGAGCCGCTCAACCGCTTCGAGACCGATCTCGTCAACACCGTGGAGCAGGGCCTCGATCTTCTCGATCGGATCGGCCGGGAGAATGTCGGTTTTCTGCTCGACACGTTCCACATGAACATCGAGGAAAAGAGCATTCCCGACGCGATCCGCCGCGCGTCCGGGCGGATCACCGAGTTCCACGCCTGCTCCAGCGATCGCGGCACGCCGGGCGAGGATCATCTGCCCTGGCGCGACATCGCGGATGCGCTCGAAGATGCGGGCTATGAGGGCCCGGTCGTGATCGAAGCCTTTAATCCGAACATCCGGGAGATCGCACGCGCCGTCTGCCTTTGGCGCCCGCTTGCCCCAAGCGAAGACGCGCTGGCCTCAAACGGCCTCGCCCACCTCCGGCGTGTCTTCGGGCGCTAAGCGCGGCTCACCCCATCCGTTCGGAGGCGTGCGCACCGGGGCTTGGCGGGAAGACCACCGTGCGGTCACCGTTGAGAAAGGTGCGGCGCTGGATATGGGCATGGATGCCGCGTGCCAGAACCTGCGCTTCCACGTCGCGGCCGATCGACACGTAATCGGCCGAGCTTTGCGCATGGGTGATTCGTGCCACGTCCTGCTCAATGATCGGGCCTTCATCGAGGTCGGCCGTGACATAATGGGCGGTCGCGCCGATCAGCTTCACGCCGCGCTCATAGGCCTGCTTGTAGGGATTGGCGCCCTTGAAGCTTGGCAGGAAGGAGTGATGGATGTTGATGATGCGGCCCGACATCTTTTGGCACATCGCATCGGACAGGACCTGCATGTAGCGCGCGAGCACGATCAATTCGGCGCCGGCGTCCTCGATGATCTCCATGATCCGCGCCTCGGCCTGGGGCTTGTTGGCCTTGGTGACGGGCACATGGTGGAAGGGCAGGTCATGGTTGACCACGACCTTCTGATAATCGAGGTGGTTGGAGATGACGGCTACGATCTCGATGGGCAAGGCGCCGATGTGCCAGCGATAAAGCAGGTCGTTGAGGCAGTGGCCGAAGCGAGAAACCATCAGCACGACCTTCATGCGCCTGGCCATGTCGTGGAACTGGTGCTCCATCGCAAACTTTTCGGCGACGGGGGCGAAATCGTGCTCGATCTCGTCGAGGCCTGCGCCTTCCTCCGACTTGAACACGATCCGCATGAAGAAGCGCCCTGTGTCGGGATCATCGAACTGGGCGCTGTCGGTGATGTTGCAGCCTTTCGACGCCAGGCAGGTCGCGATCGCCGCGACAATGCCCCGCTGGCTGATGCATGTCACAGTGAGGATGTACTGGCTCATAGGTCTTTCCGGTCAGAAACGAAGCTTGATCCGCGCGGGCTGATCGACGTCACAGGCGAACAGAGCAGGCATATGCCCGGCCGATCATGTTGCGGCACTTCCCAAACGCCTGATCGCCGTTTCCAGCGCATGCCAGATCGTTTCGGCCGCCGAGCGCATGCCCAGGACGGCAAGGCGGTCGGGTGCGCGCCGGATCACGAAGACGCTCATATGCTCCAGGCCGGTGCGCGTCGCCGATCCCGGCGGGAAACGGGCCGAATTGATGTTCACCAGCTTGGACATCAATCGGAGGATCGGGGGCTCGCCGCCTGTTGAGTGAATTTCGAAGGCGGCGAAGCCATCCGTCTGATCCGTGATCGAGCATCCGGGGCAGAGCGCTGCCAAATCCGCCGCGAAGTCGGACTCGGCACGCCCGGTTCCCTCGATCATCCACTGATCGGGACCGCTCCAGAAGGCGGCAACGTCGTTTAATTGCGCCCAGCAGCCGGGGCCTGGCAGCGACAGCCCGAACGGCTGAGGCTGTGCGGTTCCCCGGCGCAGTGCCAGCGAGGCGAGGGAGAGCCTGTCATTCTCTTCGAGGCTGAGAACGCCATGGCGGATGGTTCGCGCTGCGTCGCCGCCAAGAGCGGTGAGGGGTTTGAGGTCAGGCACGCAAACGTTCTCCCTCGGGATCAACGAAGTGGGGCGAAACGACACGCAGACGCACCGACTGCCCCTGAAGCGGATTGGCGGCCACGATCACCTCACCCTTGCGCGCGGCGCCATCGGCGAGGAAGCCGAGGCCGATGGCTGAACCGACATGGGGGGAGAAGCAGGCCGACGTAATCCATCCCTGGTCGGTCACGGTCTGCTGTTCCGCGCCTTCCGCGAAAAGATGGGAGCCGGCCACCACCGGTTCGGCCGGGTCGACGGGCTGCAGGCCCACGAGCACCCGCATGTCGGAAAGCAGACCCTCGCGGCGGGTCATCAACGTGCCGATCGCATCCTTCTTGGCAGAAACCATGCGGCCCATTCCCAGCATCTGCGCCGTGGTCTGGCCGTTCAACTCGTTGCCGGCGGCATGTCCTTTCTCGATGCGCATCACGCCGAGAGCCTCCGTGCCGTAAACGGTTGCGCCCAGATCCTGCCCGAGCTCGGTGAGGCGGGTGATCAACGCGTTGCCATACCGCGCGGGCACCGCGAGCTCATATGCAAGCTCGCCCGAAAAGGAGATGCGGAACAGCCGCGCCCGAAGCCCGCCGCCGATCGAAAGGCTCGCGCATGCCATGAAAGGAAAGGCTTCGTTCGACAGGTCGAAGCCATCTACCACGCGCTCGAGCAGCCTGCGCGCATTAGGCCCGGCGACGGAAAACTGCGCCCAGGCGTCCGTGGTCGAGATAAGCTGCACATCCAGCTCCGGCCACAGGCACTGGCGGGCGAATTCCATGTGGCGATAAACTGTGCCGGCATTGGCCGTGGTGGTCGTCACGACATAGTGGGTGTCGCCCAGCCGCGCGCAGGTGCCGTCATCCCAGGCCTGTCCATCCTCACGGAGCATGAGGCCGTAACGCACCATGCCGGTTTTGAGGCTCTTCATGGCATTGCAGTAGAGCCGGTCGAGGAACTCGGCCGCATCCGCGCCCTGCACATCCACCTTGCCGAGCGTGGTCACGTCGCAGATGCCGACGCCCTTGCGGGTCGCCAGAACTTCGCGATCCACCGACTGGCGCCAATGCGTTTCGCCGGCACGCGGAAAATACTGCGCCCGCATCCACTGGCCGACCTCCACAAAGATCGCGCCTTGCGCCGCGGCCCATTGATGGCTGGGCGTCAGGCGGCGCGGCCGGAAATGCGCGCCGGTATCGCCTCCGCCCAGAACCGACAGCGAAACCGGCGTGTACGGCGGGCGGAAGATCGTCGTTCCGGTTTCGGGGATCGACTGGCCGGTCATTTCCGCCATCACGGCCAGTGCGGAAACATTGGCCGTCTTGCCCTGGTCCGTCGCCATACCCAGCGTGGTCCAGCGCTTGAGCTGCTCGACCCCGCGCATATTCTCCTGATGCGCCAGCTTGACGTCCTTCACCGTCACGTCGTTTTGGAAATCGATCCAGGCGCGACCCTTGCCCGGCACATGCCAGAGCGGGCGCAGGCGAATTGGTGCATCCTCCGCGCGTGGAAGAGGAGGTAGGGTAGCGCTGATGCCGACCGCCTCCAATGCGCGCATGGCCGACTCTGCGCCCGAAACCATCGCCGCGCCTGTGCTGCCATGACCCGCGGCCGCGCCCGCGACGATCATGCCGCCGGGCAGTTCGACGGGAGGCAGGAATGTCTGCTGCTCCTCGCTCCACTGCGGGCGGCCGCGCTGGTGGGAGGCTAGATGGACGTTCGGGTTCCAGCCGCCGCTCACGCCGAGCGCGCCGCAGTCGATCCATTCCCGACTTCCGCCGCGCGTCACCTCGATCGACCGGAGCCCCAGACGGCCCTTCGAGCCGCTGACAACCGCATCCGCGATCAAGCGGTACCCGCCTTTTGCCGCAGCATCGGAACGCGAATCAACCACGGCCGCAATCTCGACGCCGCGCGCCAGAAGGTCCAGCGCGGTTCGGTGCCCGTCGTCATTGTTGGTGAAGATCGCGACACGGCTGCCCGGGCTCACGGCCCAGCGATTGGCATAGGCCCGAAGCGCGCCTCCCAGCATGATCCCGGGCCGGTCATTGTTCTCGAAGGGAATGTGCCGCTCGATCGCGCCTGCCGCGAGCACCGTTCGCTTCGCCGTGATGCGCCAAAGCGACTGTCGCGGCTGCGTGCCAGGCGCCGGTAGGTGATCGCCGACCCGCTCGACCGCGCCGAAGATGCCGTGATCAAAGGCACCGAACACCGTGGTCCGGCGCAGGATGCGAAGATTGGGCAGGCTCTCGAATTCGGTTTCAAGCGCGCCGATCCAGTCGGTCGCAGGCGCATCGTCCAGCATGTGGCTTTCGGCGAGAAGGCGGCCGCCCAGGCGGTGATCCTCGTCGGCGAGGATCACCCTGGCGCCGGCGCGCGCTGCGGTCAGCGCAGCCGCCAAGCCCGCCGCGCCCGCGCCGACAACAAGCAGATCGCAGTGAAGGAAGCCCTTGTCATAGGCATCAGGGTCGGGCTCCATCGAGAGGCTGCCCAGCCCCGCAGCCCGCCGGATCGCCGGCTCGTAGAGCTTTTCCCAGAAGGAACGCGGCCACATGAAGGTCTTGTAGTAGAAGCCTGCCGTGAGGAAGTCGGCGAACAGGTCGTTCACCGCCATGGCGTCGAAGCGAAGCGAGGGCCAGCGATTCTGGCTGTGCGCTTCAAGCCCGTCGAACAGCTCGACCATCGTGGCGCGGCTGTTGGGCTCGCGACGGGCTCTTGTGCGAAGTTCTACCAGAGCGTTCGGCTCCTCGGAGCCTGACGCGATCAGGCCGCGGGGACGGTGATACTTGAAGGATCGGCCCATCAGCCGCACGCCATTGGCCAGAAGCGCCGAAGCCAGCGTGTCGCCTGGATGGCCCGCATAGCTCTTGCCATCAAAGGAAAAGCGCAGCGTGCGGCTGCGATCGATCAGGCCGCCATGGAGTCTCATCGAGCGGCTTCCCTTGCGCGCAGGGCGACATCGCGGGCCAGTTCGGCGCCGAGGATCTCGTGCGTCATCGTGTTGCGGGTGACCACGAGCCAGGACCGGTCGCCCTGCTCATGGAACCATAACTCGCGATGCAGGCCGGCCGGATTGTCGCGCAGATAGACATAGTCGAAGAAGGCTTCCGGCGCGCCTTGGGCCATTCCGTCCGGGCGGTTGAGCAGCGATGCATCGCCCAGATAGGTGAACTCCTGCGCATCGCGCGGTCCGAGAAGGGGATGAGGGATCAGCATCCGGTGCGCCTCAATGCAGGTTCGGCTGGGCGCCAGCGCCCTTTTCATCGATGACATAGCCGCGTGCGAACCGGTCCAGCCGGTAGGCGGTTGCGGTTTCGTGCGGATTGCCGGTGGCCAGAAGATGCGCAAAGGCATAGCCTGAGGCCGGCGTCGCCTTGAAGCCGCCATAGCACCAGCCTGCATTGAGGTAGAGCCCGTCGATCGGCGTGCGGTCGATGATCGGCGAGCCGTCCATCGACATATCCATGATGCCGCCCCAGACGCGGAGGAGCCGGGCGCGCCCGATCATCGGCATCAGCGCCATGCCGCCTTCCGCGACATCCTCGATGACCGGAAGATTGCCGCGCTGCGCATAGGAATTGTAGCCGTCGATGTCGCCGCCGAAGACCAGGCCGCCCTTGTCGGACTGGCTGACATAGAAGTGCCCGGCGCCGAAGGTGATGACGCCGGGAATGGTCGGCTTGAGCCCCTCGGAAACAAAAGCCTGAAGCACATGGCTTTCGATCGGCAGCCGCATACCGGCCTGGGCCATGACGCGGCTCGTGGAGCCGGCGACGGCAACCCCGACCTTGCCTGCGCCGATGGTGCCGCGCGTCGTCTCGACGCCTTTGACCCGGCCGTTCTCGATGCGGAAACCGGTTACTTCGCAGTTCTGGATGATATCCACGCCGGCGCGATCGGCGCCTCGGGCGTAGCCCCAGGCCACGCCGTCATGGCGCGCGGTTCCCGCACGGCGTTGCAGGAGGCCGCCTTTGACGGGGAAGCGTGCATTGTCGAAGTTCAGGAACGGGATCATCTCGCGGAGCTTGTCGCGCTCCAGCAACTCCGCGTCCGCGCCCGCCAGGATGATCGCATTGCCGCGCCGCCGGAATGCGTCGCGCTGCCCATCGGTGTGGAACAGGTTCACGATGCCGCGCTGGCTCACCATCGCGTTGAAGTTGAACTCCTGCTCAAGCCCTTCCCAGAGCTTCATCGAAAACTCATAGAAGGGCTCGTTGCCGGGAAGCAGATAGTTGGAGCGGATGATCGTGGTGTTGCGGCCGACATTGCCCGAGCCGAGCCAGCCCTTCTCGAGCACGGCGATGCGCGACTGGCGAAAGGTCTTCGCCAGGTAATAGGCGGTCGCCAATCCATGTCCGCCCCCGCCGATGATCACATAGTCATAGGCCGGTTTGGGTTCGGGATTGCGCCACAGGGGTCGCCAGCCCTTGTGCCCGCTGAGTGCCTCCCGCAGAACCCGGAATGCCGAATATCCCAACGCCGACCACCCTCGAAACAGTTGGCTTCCGCATCGTGTTTAGCGCGATCAGCATTGAAGCAATTGATCGCGAGAGACATAGACTTGTCCAGAAGTGTCATCTCTGATTTCGATGTGCGAAAGACACGACATGGAGGTGGCCATGCATGATGACGATGCGACACCCGTCGCCTTCGTTCTCACTCCGGATTATGCCCTGATGTCGCTCGCCTCCGCCGTGGAGCCGTTGCGCGCGGCCAACCACCTGGGGGCACGCGAACTCTACCGCTGCAGGTTCTATTCGGTCTCGGGAGGCTTCATGGCCTCCACTTGCGGTGGAGGATTCGACACCTTGCCGCTTTCCGGAATCATGCGAGGCGGAGCCGATCAGCCGCATCTGGCCTTTGTCGTTGCCGGCGGCAATCCGATGCTTTTCGAGGATTCAAGCCTCATACGGGGCCTGCGGGCGCTTCAGCACGAGCGCGTTCCACTCGGCGGGATTTCGGGCGGCGCGGCGATCCTGGCTAAGGCGGGCCTGATGGCAGGGCGGCGCTTCACCGTGCACTGGGCCCATATCGATCCTTTGACAGCCTATGACGCCGACCTGCTGATCGAACGGGCGCTCTATGTTATCGACCGCGACCGCTACACCTGCGCCGGCGGCGTCGCAGCCATGGACATGATGGGAGCGCTGATCGCGAGAAAGCACGGGGCGACCTTTGCCCGCGAGGTGAGCAACTGGTTCATCCACTCCCGGCTGCGCACCGCCGACGAGCCGCAGCTGGGCGAGAGCGGCCAAAGGTTCGGCTTCCGCCACCCGATCCTGGAAGCGGCCGTCGAACTGATGAGCACGCATATCGCCGACCCGCTGACGCCTGAACAGCTCGCGGAGCTTTCAGGCGTCGGCAAGCGGCAGCTCCAGCGTTTGTTCGCAAGCCGGCTCCACGCGCGCATGATGGTGTTCTACCGGGATCTGAGGCTCGCAAAAGGCGATGAGCTTCTTCAGCAGACGGCACTCCCTGTGATTGAGGTCGCCCTTCTCACCGGTTTCGCGAGCGCCGCCCATTTCTCTCGCGCATTCGCCGAAAGATATGGGATCCCGCCGAGGCAAAGACGGCGCACAGCCTTATGAGGAGAGAGCCGGCGCCGGTCTGACGATCAAACGTCGAGGGTCGTTTCACGCTCCCAGTCGGTGAAGTGGCCGCAGAAGCTGTCCCATTCGCGGTGCTTGAGCTTGAGGAAAGCGGCGGAAAACTCGCGGCCGAGCGCGTCCTGCAACTCGTCGTCCTTTTCATATTCGCGTAACGCGTCGAGCAGGTTGAGCGGAAGGTGGGGCGCGTCGGTGACGGTGTGGCCGTCCTTGTACATGTCGATGTCGTAGTGCCGTCCCGGATCGGCCTGATGGCGGATACCGCTCAGGCCGGCAGCGATGATGACCGCCTGAAGCAGATAGGGGTTCGCGGCGCCGTCGGGCACGCGTAGCTCAAAGCGGCCAGGGCCCGGCACACGCACCATGTGGGTGCGGTTATTGCCCGTCCAGGTCACGGTATTGGGAGCCCAGGTCGCCCCCGAGGTCGTGCGCGGCGCGTTGATGCGCTTGTAGGAATTGACAGTCGGATTGGTGATCGCGGCGAGCGCGGAGGCGTGCCGCATGATGCCGCCGAGAAATTCCCTGCCCTTTGCCGAAAGCCCGAAGGGCATGGACTTGTCGGCGAACGCATTGGTCGTGCCATCCACGTCCCATACCGAGATATGCGCGTGGCAGCCGCTGCCTGTCAGACCCTTGAAGGGCTTGGGCATGAAGGTGGCGCGAAGCCCGTGCTTCTCGGCCACCGACTTCACCATGAACTTGAAGAAGGAGTGCTTGTCGGCGGTGCGAAGCGCGTCGTCATACTCCCAGTTCATCTCGAACTGGCCGTTCGCGTCCTCGTGGTCGTTCTGGTAGGGCTTCCAGCCGAGCTCCAGCATGTGGTCGCAGATTTCAGCGATCACGTCATAGCGCCGCATCACGGCCTGCTGGTCGTAGCAGGGCTTCTCGGCCGTGTCGTACTCGTCGGAAATGGCGCTGCCATCCGGACAGACGAGGAAGAATTCCGGCTCGACGCCGGTCTTGACGCGCAGGCCCTGCTCGGCGGCCTCGTCGACGAGCCGCTTGAGTACGACGCGCGGCGCCTGTGCGACCGGATTGTCTTCCATCACGCAATCGGCCGCGACCCAGGCGACATCCTTCTTCCAGGGCAGCCGGATCACGGAGGAGGCGTCCGGCATCGCGAAGAGGTCGGGATGGGCGGGAGTGAGATCGAGCCAGGTGGCGAAGCCCGCGAAACCGGCGCCATCCCTCTGCATGTCGGCAATGGCCTGCGCGGGAACCAGCTTCGCGCGCTGGCCACCGAAAAGGTCGGTATAGCTGATCATGAAATATTTGATGCCGTGCTCTGCGGCGAAATCCTTGAGCTGGAGCGTCACGAGCTGTTCCCCTTGTTGTATGCTCTTGAAACTGATCGGGCCCGGCAGCCCTCCCAAGCTGCCGGGCCCGACAATGATCAGAACCCGCTTTTACCCGGCACCCAGCTCGTTCCCGCGAGCGGCACCTGGGCCATGGCCGAGGCCTCGATGGTCAGCGCGCAGAGATCCTCGGGTTCGAGATTGTGCAGGTGGTTCTTGCCGCAGGCCCGGGCGATGGTCTGCGCCTCGAGCGTCATCACCTTGAGGTAGTTGGCAAGCCGGCGGCCGGCGGCCTCCGGATCGAGCCGGCTCGCAAGCTCCGGATCCTGGGTGGTGATGCCGGCAGGGTCGCGGCCTTCATGCCAATCGTCATAGGCGCCTGCCGTAGTGCCGAGCTTGCGGTATTCTTCTTCCCAGCGCGGGTCGTTGTCGCCCAGCGCCACGAGCGCCGCAGTGCCGATCGCGACGGCGTCGGCACCGAGAGCCAGCGCCTTTGCCACATCGGCGCCAGAGCGAATGCCGCCAGAGATGATGAGCTGCACCTTGCGGTGCATGCCGAGATCCTGAAGCGCCTGGACCGCGGGGCGGATGCAGGCGAGCGTCGGCATTCCGACATTTTCGATGAACACGTCCTGGGTGGCGGCCGTGCCGCCCTGCATCCCGTCGAGCACCACGACGTCGGCGCCCGCCTTCACCGCAAGCGCGGTGTCGTAATAGGGCCGCGCCCCGCCGACCTTGACATAGATCGGCTTTTCCCAGTCGGTGATCTCGCGCAATTCGTTGATCTTGATCTCGAGATCATCCGGGCCGGTCCAGTCGGGATGGCGGCAGGCCGAGCGCTGGTCGATGCCTTCCGGCAGATTGCGCATCCTGGCCACGCGCGGAGAGATCTTCTGGCCGAGAAGCATTCCGCCGCCGCCGGGCTTCGCCCCCTGGCCGACCACGACCTCGATCGCATCCGCCCGATGCAGGTCGCGCGGGTTCATGCCGTAGCGCGAGGGCAGATACTGGTAGACGAGTGTCTGGCTGTGTCCGCGCTCCTCGTCCGTCATGCCGCCATCGCCCGTGGTGGTCGAGGTGCCCGAAAGGGTCGCGCCACGTCCGAGCGCCTCCTTGGCATTGCCGGAAAGCGCGCCGAAGCTCATGCCGGCGACCGTAACCGGAATCTTGAGGTGGATCGGCTTTTTCGCAAAGCGCGTGCCGAGCGTGACGGAGGTGTCGCAGCGCTCGCGATAGCCTTCAAGCGGGTAGCGCGAGATGGAGGCGCCGAGGAAGAGCAGGTCGTCGAAATGCGGGACCTTGCGCTTGGTGCCGCCGCCGCGGATGTCGTAGATGCCGGTCGCCGCTGCGCGGCGGATCTCGGCCATGGTCGCATCATCGAAGGTCGCGGACTTGCGCGGCGGGGTGGGCGGATTGTGATAGCTCATGACTGGCTTTCTTCCGGCTCGGTGGCGTCGGCCCGTCAATAGGCGTCGGCATTGTCGATGTTGAAGGTGTAAAGCGTGCGGGCCGAGCCGTAGCGCTTGAACTCCTCAGGCCTGGCGTCGGAAACGCCAGCCTTCTCCAGGAGAGCGCCCAGGACCTCGACATGCTCCGGGCGCATCTCCTTCTCGATGCAGTCGGCCCCCAGGCTCTTGACGGAGCCGCGCACGAAGAGGCGCGCCTCATAGAGCGAGTCGCCCAGCGCATCGCCGGCATCGCCCAGCACCACGAGATTGCCCGACTGGGCCATGAAGGCCGACATGTGCCCGATCGAGCCGTGCACCACGATGTCGATGCCCTTCATCGAGATGCCGCAGCGCGAGGCTGCATTGCCCTTGATGACAAGCAGACCGCCCCGTCCGGTGGCGCCGGCATATTGCGAGGCGTCCCCTTCGATCACGACGGTGCCCGACATCATGTTCTCTGCCACGCCGGGGCCCGCCGAGCCCTGGACGGTGACGGTCCCGCCATCGTTCATGCCCGCGCAGTAATACCCGACCGAGCCCTTCACCTCGACGGAAACGGGCGCGTCGATGCCGACCGCCACCGAATGATGACCGCGCGGATTGATCACCTCGAACTGCGTGTCGTTTGCGCCCTCCTTGATGCCGTGCAGGGCTTGGTTCAACTCGCGAAGCGGCGAAACAGAAAGGTCGAAGACGGGCATCGGAAAACCTCGGGGGAATAGATGGGCGAGACAGGCGGCTCAGGCCGCCGCCTTCTCATGGTCCCAGAAATAAACGGTCGCCGGCTCCGGCTCCCAGACGCGGGCGTTCTCGATGCCGGGCAGGTTGACGAGTGCGCGGTATTCGGAGCCGAACGCGACATACTGGTCGGTCTCAGCCATCACGGCGGGCTTGCAGGCGATCGGATCACGCAGCACGCCGAAGCCCGACCTCGTGCCAACCACAAAGGTGAAGAAGCCGTCGAGATCGCCGAGCGCGCCGTCAAGCGCCTCACCCAGATCCTTGCCCGTCTCCATCTCGGCCGTGAGATAGGCTGCGGCCACTTCCGAGTCGTTCTCCGTTTCGAAACGCATGCCCCGCTTCTTGAGCTCACGGCGCAGGTTGTTGTGGTTCGACAGCGAGCCGTTATGCACGAGGCACTGATCGGCGCCCGTCGAGAAGGGATGAGCGCCGAGCGTGGTGACGGCGGACTCGGTTGCCATGCGGGTATGGCCGATGCCGTGGGTTCCGCTCATCGCACGCACGCCAAATCGGTCGACCACATCCTTTGGCAGCCCGACTTCCTTGTAGATTTCCACGCTTTCGCCCGCTCCCATCACCCGCAATGTCGGCGCGATGGAGGGAAGGGCGGCGCGCACCGCGTCAAGCTGGTCGCGCGCCGCCGTGATCACGGCATGGGTGCTCTTGATCGCGACCTTCGCGGTTCCGTCAGAGACATCCTGAAGCTTCTGCTCAAGTCCGGCGAAATCCTGCTCCGCGCTAGCGGACTGCACAGTGATCTTGGCTTCGCCATCCACTGTTCCGCCATAGATCGCGATGCCTGCCGAATCCGGCCCGCGATCGGTCATGGTGATCAGCATGTCGGATAAAAGCGCGCCGAGCTGCGGCTCAAGCGCCTTGTCCTTGAGGAAGAGTCCGACGATGCCGCACATGGTGGTCAGTCCCGTTTGAGCTGTTATCGCAAGGCATAGCATGCCCTTCATAACTTTCAACTGCGATGAATGTTTTTTTCACCACAGGCAACTTGTTTCTGTAGGTGTCTTGTTGGAAGTTTCCTCGGGTGCAATAATAGGCATTGTTTTTCATCCCTTGTGAAACGCGGACACAGTCCGCTGCTCACATTGTGAGACGAATGCGGGACACCAGGATGCAGCCAAGCAAAGTGCCCGAGCAGCCGAAGCCGCGGCTTGCCACGCTCAGGCAGGATCCGCATGCCGTCCGCGACGCGCCGGAGAACGTGCTGGAGGTGGCGATCGGCCGCGAGGTGCGCGCGTTCCGCAAGAAGCTCGGGATCACGGTGGCGGACTTGTCAGCCGCGACGGGCATCTCGATCGGCATGCTGTCCAAGATCGAGAACGGCGTGACATCGCCCTCGCTGACGACGCTCCAGGCGCTTTCGCGCGCACTTGGCGTTCCCGTGACAGGTTTCTTCCGGCGCTTCGAGGAGGAGCACAATGCCGTCTTCGTCAAAAGCGGCGAAGGAGTTGATGTCGAGCGACGCGGCACGCGGGCCGGGCATCAATATACGCTGCTGGGTCATGTCGGACCCAATTCCAGCGGCGTGGTCGTCGAGCCCTATCTGATCACGCTGACCGAAGACTCCGACATCTTCCCGACCTTTCAGCATGGAGGGATGGAGTTCCTCTACATGCTCGAAGGCGAGGTCACCTACCGCCACGGGCGCAACCTTTATGCGATGGAACCAGGCGACAGCCTGTTCTTCGACGCCGACGCCCCGCACGGACCGGAAAAGCTGACGCGACGGCCGATCCGCTACCTTTCGATCATCACCTATCCCGAGGGAAGTTCCGGCGACTGAAGTCCGTACTGCGCGGCCACCCTCAACTGCTGCAGGCATCTTGTGCCGATCATGTTGAAGGGTGGTCGCCTCGCGCTGCCTGCACCTTATTGCATCACAAACGGATTCCCGATCGGCTCGTTCGACATGTTGAGCCACAGGGTCTTGGCCCGCGTGTAATCGTAGATCGCCTGCATCCCGCTTTCGCGGCCGTGCCCGCTGTTCTTGAAGCCGCCGAACTCGGCCATCGGCGACACCATGCGATAGGTGTTCATCCAGACGATGCCCGAGCGGACCGCCTTCGCGACCCGCATGGCGCGGGCCGAGTCGCGTGTGAAGATGCCGGCTGCGAGGCCATATTCGGAGTCGTTGGCGTAGCCGATCACCTCTTCCTCCGTCTTGAAGCGCAGGACGCTCAGGACCGGGCCGAACAGTTCCGTGTGCACGAGCTGCATGTCCTGCCTTGGGCAGTCGATGATCGTGGGCTCGTAGAACCAGCCCGCATTGATCTCGCGCGGCCGGCGTCCGCCGGTTAGAATCGTGCCGCCCTGCTCGACCGCCTTCTCGACATTCGCTTCGATGAGGTTGAGCTGCGCCGTGGTGGCAAGCGGCCCCATCTGGGTTTCCTCGAGAAGCGGATCGCCGATCCGGATCGCCTTCGCGCGCGCGGTCAGGCCGGCCAGGAACTCGTCGGCGATACCTTCTTCGAGATAAAGACGCGATCCGGCCACGCAGCTCTGCCCGCTGGCGCCGAAGATGCCGGTCAGCACTCCGTTGGTGGCGCTTTCGAGGTCGGAGTCGCCGAACACCATCACCGGCGACTTGCCACCCAGCTCCAGCGACACTTCCGCAAGATTGTTCGCGCTGTTGCGCACGATCTGGCGTGCTGCGGGAACGCCGCCGGTGAAGCTGATGCGCGCCACCTTTGGATGGCTGGTGAGCACCCGGCCGCAGGGCTCGCCCGTTCCCGTGACGACATTGACCACGCCCTCCGGGAAGCCGACCTGCTCGAACAGCTTGGCAAATTCGAGCATCGCGGCCGAAGCCTGCTCTGAGGCCTTGAGCACCACCGTGTTGCCGGCGGCAAGCGCCGGAGCGATCTTGATCGCCACGAGAAACAGCTGCGAGTTCCACGGCACGATGGCCGCGATCACGCCCAGCGGCTCGCGTACCGTGCAAGCAAAGATATCCGGTTTGTCGACGGGCAGGGTTTCACCCTGGATCTTGTCGGCAAGCCCTGCATAGTAATGGAAATATTCGGCGATGTAGCGCGCCTGCCAGCGTGTCTCCTTGAGCATCTTGCCGGTATCAATGGTCTCGATCCGGCCAAGGCTTTCCGACGAATCGGCAAGCAGGTCGCCAAGTTTGCGCAGGAGCTTGCCTCGCGCGGTGGCGGTCATCCTGGGCCAGGCGCCGCTCGTGAAGGCCGCGTAGGCGGCATCCACCGCGCGATTGACGTCGTTCTCCGTTGCGCTCGGAATCTTGGCCCAGACCTCGCCCGTGGTCGGATTGTAGCTGTCGAAGGTCTGGCCGTCTTCTGCGTCGACCCACTGGCCGCCGATGAACATCTGGTACTTTGCCGCTTCCGTCATGACTGGTCTTCCCGAACTGATCGAAGCCGTTGCTGAGCCGCTTATAGAACAGCCGGCGCTTTTGACAAAGACACCATACCATCATACGGTATGCAAAATCGTTCTCGATATGTGAACCTGCGCTTGCGGTCGGCTGTCGGCGGCGGAGAAATGCTGCCTCGATGCGTTGGGCCCCCTGAAGGAGAAACGATGAAGGAGGTTTTCGGTCTGCCGCTGGTGGTCAATGGCCGCAGATTGTCGCTCTCTCCGGGCGTCAGGGCGGGCGACTTCCTGTTCCTGACCGGCCAGATCCCGATGCGGGACGGGCAGGTCATGACAACCGGATCGATCGAGGAGCAGACGCGCTCGGTAATCGAGAACATCCGCGACACGCTCGCGCTTGCAGGCGCGACGCTTGACGATGTGGTGAAAGCAACGGTTTACATGAAGAACCGCGCCGACTTCCCGGGCTTCAACAGCGTCTACGCCGAATACTTTCCTGATGCGCCGCCTGCGCGCAGCGCGGTGGTCGTCGACTTCCTCGTGGATATCCTGGTCGAGCTGGACGTCATCGCCTATCGGCCCCTTTGAAGCGCTTCTACGCTGCTGATTGTGACTGCAACCAGCGGCGGAAGTGCCGGAAGGCGAGTTTGCGCAACCGATCCTCCGGGAACACGAAGTAATAGGTGAAGGCTTCGCGGTTGAAGGTCGGGCCGAACGGGATGGTGAGCGTTCCGTTCTCCAGGTCGCGCTCGACCAGTACCTTCTGCGCGATCGCCACGCCTTGGCCGAGCGAAGCGGCTTCATAGCACAGCGCCGAACTCTGGAACTTGAGGCCGGCAGCGGCATTGGGAAGGCTGATCTCCGCCGCTTCCAGCCAGAGCATCCAGTCATCGGGCCGCGCCAGCGAATGCAGCAGGCGGACCTGCGCCAGGTCGGCGGCGCTGTTCAGACCGGCGGTTCGCTTCAGCCCGGGGCTGCAGACCGGCACCAGCTCGTTGGCGACCAGGCGGTCGACCAGCAGTCCCGGCCATCGTCCATCGCCGAGCCGTATGGCGCCATCCACATCCTCGCGCTCGAAGTCGATCGATTCCAGCGATGTCGTCAGCTGAACCTCGGCGCCAGGGGCGGCATCATGGAAATTTGGCAGGCGGGGGATCAGCCAGCGCATGGCAAAGGTCGTATAGGCCCTGATCCGGAGCACCTCGTTTCCCGACCGCCCCGTGAGGCTGCGCGTGGCCTCGGCGATTGCGTCGAAATGCGGACCGATGCCTGCGATGTAGCGCTCGCCCTCGGCGGTGAGTGTCAGCATGTTGGAGCCGCGTCTAAACAGAACGACGCCGAGATGCTCTTCCAGGACCTTCACCTGGCGGCTCACCGCTGCGGGCGTGACGTTGAGCTGTTGCGCGGCGCGCCGGATGCTGAGCAGTCGAGCGGCGGCGGCAAAGGCCCGCAACGGGTTGAGTGGGGGCAGGTCGGAACTCATGCGGGCGGTACTTGACGTTCTGCATTACATTTTGTCAACGCAGACCTGACGTAATCTCGTTACCGCCGGCTATGCGAAAGCCATTAGGAATGACCCAACAAACGAGGGCATGACATGGCATCGGAAACGGAACCGGGCGAAGGCGGAGGTCTCAGAGCCGCGCGCCGCATCGCCTCGGGCAAGATCGTCTTTCCCGCCCCTCCTGCCGGAACAGTCGCGGCGCGCTTCTTCGAGCCGCTGGTCTTGTCGCCCACCGCGACGCTCTACAGCTACACTGTTCTGCATTCCGGGCGCGGCGCCGAGCCGTTGACATTGATCTATGCTGACTTCCCTGAAGGCGCACGTGTGGCCGGCAGGCTCGACCTGCCGGAGGGTGTCCGCCCGGAGATCGGCATGCAGGTCCAGCCGGTGACCGATGCCGACATCGATGCCGTCCAGACCTATCATTTTCGTCTCGCCGGGGAGAACTGAGCCATGCCGACGGAAGTTTATGCAGCCGGCGTCGGCATGACGACGTTCGGCAGGCACGAGGCGCGCTCGCTTCAGGACCTGTCTCAGGAGGCGGTGCTTGCCGCGCTTGCCGATGCTGGGCTCGAGCCCGCCGACGTGCAGGCGATGTATTGCGCCAATGTTTACGGCGGCATGGTGCTCGGCCAGGTGCTGATGCGCGACCTCGGCATCACCGGTCCTGCCCTTTATAATGTCGAGAATGCCTGCGCGAGCGGTGCGACGGCGATCCATCTCGCCTGCCATGCGCTGCGCCTGAACATCTACGATACGGTGCTGATCTGGGGGGTCGAGCAGCTGACACGGCTGGGCGGCGGCGCCATACCCTTGCAGCGCAACGACTACAAGACCGAGATCTATGCAGCCGGCGGCCTCACCCTGCCGGCCATTTATGCAATGCGCGGCACACGCTATCTCCATGAACGCGGCGAAACGCCCGCGCTGCTCGCCGAGGTCGCAGTCAAGAACCGCAGCCACGGCGCGCGCAACCCCTACGCCCAGCAGCGCACGGAAGTCACAAACGCCGAGGTGCTCGCCTCTCGTCCCGTTGCCGACCCGCTGACGCTGCTTCAGTGCTGTCCTTCAAAGGTCGACGGCGCGGCGGCAATCGTGCTGACGACGAAGCGGCCGGCATCTGCGCGCCCTGTGCGCATCCTCGGCTCGGCCGTGCAGTCGGGCCTGATCGAGGAAGGTTGCGACGATATCCTCGATGCCGAGATCACTGCGCGCACCGCTCGCCTCGCCTATGAACAGGCTGGAATCGCGCCCTCGGAGGTGGATGTCGTGGAGCTTCACGATGCCTTCACCATCGCCGAACTGCTGTACTATGAGGCGCTGGGCCTGGCGGCGCACGGTGCCGGACAGGATCTGCTCCGCAAGGGCGAAACGCGGCTGGGCGGCCGCGTGCCGGTCAATCCGAGCGGGGGGCTTCTCGCCAAGGGGCACCCGCTTGGTGCAACCGGCGTCGCCCAGGCCGTGGAGATCGTCTGGCAGTTGCAGGGGCGTGCCGAGGGCCGGCAGGCGGAGGGCGCGCGCATCGGTCTTACCCAATGCACCGGCGGCGGCATCGCCGGCGTCGACCACGCCGCCTCGGCGGTTCATCTCTTCGGGATCTGACATGGAAAACCAGGATCTCGCCATTGTCACGGGCGGCGCGCGTGGCATCGGCTTCGGCATCGCCGACGCGCTGGCGGTTGAAGGCTACAGGGTCGCGATCATCGATCGCGACCCGGACGCACTGGGCTCCGCCGCGGACTCGCTTCGGGAAAAGCACGGCGCGGATCGCATCCCGGCCTTTGCCGCCGACGTGACCTCGCGCACCGATGTCAACGAAACGGTGGCTGCGATCACCGATGCGGCCGGGCATATCCACGTTGTCGTCAACAATGCCGGCATCGTGCGCGACCGCCGCCTCGTCAATCTCGAGGAGGACGATTGGGACGCCGTCATCGACACCAATCTGAAGTCGCAATACCTCGTCTGCAAAGCGGTGGTGCCGGGCATGATCGAGCGCGGCTACGGCCGTATCGTCAACATGTCGTCGCGGGCCTGGCTCGGAGGCTTCGGGCAGGCCAATTACTCGGCGGCGAAAGGTGGGGTCGTCAGTCTGACTCGCAGCCTCGCGATCGAGCTGGCGAAGCACAACATCACCTCCAATGCCGTTGCCCCTGGCATCGTGCGCACGCCGCTGTTTGAGAGCTTCACCGCGGATGTTCAGGCCAAGCTGCAGAAAAGCGTGCCGGTGGGCCGAATCGCAACGCCCGAGGATATTGCCAACGCCGTGCTGTTCTTCGCTTCCCGCCGCAGCTCCTACGTGACGGGCCAGGTGCTTTACGTGTGTGGCGGCCGTAGCCTCTCAAGCCCGAGCGTGTGACGATGACCGTGGGTTATGCAATCTCCGGCGCGGTCGCGACCATCACGATCGACCGCCCTGCCGCGCTCAATGCGATGGATCTTTCCACGCAGGAACGGCTTCGTGCCGCGCTTGTCGAGGCGCGTGACGATATGGCTGTCCGGGTCATCGTGATCACCGGGGCAGGTGAGAAATCGTTCAGCACGGGCAGTGACCTCAAGGGCATTCCGGTGCTGCCCGAAGAGCCGGCTGCCGCCTGGGTGGCGACTGACGACCGTGCGCCGTCCCACGGTGCCTATGTGCGCCGGTTGAACTTCCAGTCGCTCGATCTCTGGAAGCCGATGATCGCCGCCATCAACGGCTTTTGTATCGGCGGAGGTCTCGAGATCGCGCTGCAATGCGACCTCCGGGTTGCGTCCGAAGCCGCGTCGTTCAGCCTTCCGGAGGTGAAGATCGGGAGCGTCGCCGGCATCTGCGGCCCGCTTTTGCACCGTCTGATCCCGTCTGCGCACGCGATGAAGCTGCTGCTCACAGGCGCACGCATCGATGCCGCGGAAGCGCTGCGGATCGGGCTGATCAGCGATGTCTGGCCTCAGGCCGAGTTCCAGGGCCGCGTTGCTGCGCTCGCCGCGCAGATCGCCGAAAACGCGCCACTTTCGCTCGGCGCAACCAAGCGCCTCATCCGCGAGACCGAGACATTGCCGCGCGACATGCTGTTCAGCATGACCGAACTGGTCTTCGGCCTGCTCAAGCAGACGGAGGATCGCGCAGAAGGCCGCTTGGCCTTTGCGGAGAAGCGCAAGCCCAGGTTTGTCGGCAAGTGAGCGCGGAAGATGGAAAAGCCATGAATCCACTTGCCGGCGCCCTCAACGGACTGCGCGTGATTGATTTCTCGCAGATCGCCGCCGGCCCGCTCTGCACGATGCTGCTTGCCGATCTCGGCGCCGAGGTGATCAAGGTGGAGCCGCCGAGCGGGGATGTCGGCCGTACGCTTGGCCCTCCCTTCATCGGCGAGGAGAGCCCGATCTACATCGCGCTCAACCGGAACAAGCGCGGCGTGGTCATCGACCTGAAAACGGAGCAGGGAAAAGAGCAGGCTTACCGGCTGATCCGCGGCGCCGACATCTTGGTCGAAAGCTTCAGGCCCGGGGTAGCCAAGCGGCTCGGGATCGGCTTCGACGAAGCGCGCGCCCTTTCGCCACGTTTGGTGTATTGTTCGATCTCCGCCTATGGGCAGTCCGGACCTTGGGCCGCGAAACCAGGTGTCGACGGCGTGCTGCAGGCTGTAAGCGGGCTGATGAGCATCACCGGCGGTGCCGGCGACCCGGCAAAAGTGCAGGCGCCGCTGGTTGATATGACAAGCGGCTACCATGCGACGATTGCGCTGCTGGCGGCCTTGCACAAGCGCGACAGCCTGACTGCGCCGCTCGACGTCAGCCTGCTGGCAGGCGCGTTGATGCTGCAGCAGATCCCGCTCACGGCTTTCATGGGCACCGGCGAGGCTCCCGTGCGATGCGGAAGCGGCGCTCCTTATGCCACGCCGAATGAAGCCTATGCCACGCTCGACGGCCATATCCTGATCGCCGCCTATCAGCCGGCGCGCTGGATGAATTTCTGCGCGGCGATCGGCGCGTCGGCCTTGGCGGAAGATGCCCGCTTTGCCTCTCTCGCCGAGCGGTTACGCAATCGCGCGATCTTGACTGCCGAGCTTGAAGCCGTCCTGCGCACCCGCCGCACGGCTGAATGGATCCAGGTGCTTGATGATGCCGACATCATCTGCGCCAACGTTGCCGACTATCCGCAACTGATGCAGTCGCCGCAGATCGATGCGATGGGTGTTATGACCGGGCTTCAAACAGCCAATGGCGACACCCTGACGCTGCCGGGATTTGCCATCGGGGGCAGGGCCGACGCGCCCCGCCTTTCGCCGCCACGGCTCGGCCAGCACGATCATCTGCTTGATGCGGAAGATCCCTGGTCCGTCAGCGCATCACCGGGCTGAATCTTTTTGAACGGGCTGAACCAGACGAGGCGCCGTTCTCGCGCCGGCGGTCGTCCCGCGCGACATCAAGCCTGAGGCGTTGAAGGCGCCTGCCCCTCTTCCGGCGCCTGGAAGACCAGCGTTTGAGATGGGTCCCATGCGGCATGGGTCGCCGTGCCTGCAGCTGGAGGTTCGTTTGAGCGCTCCTGGGACTTGGCGCTCAGCAGCTTGCCATCTCTGGTATGCATGTCGATGGACGAAACGCCCCCGAGGAATACGGTTTGATGCACCGTGGTCGGCACGCAGTTCCGATCGCCATCGGCGGCGTCCGCCATGCGAAGGTGCTCCTGCCGCACCAGCACGACGACATTCTGTCCGATGCCGATCGAGGCGCCATGGGCGCTGCGGATCACCGCGCCGCAGCTCAGGCGGATAAACGCTGTGCCGCCCTCAACCCTCTGCACGACGCCCAGCATCTTGCTCGAATTGCCCATGAAATCGGCAACGAAGAGGCTGGCCGGGCGGTCGTACAATTCGCGCGGGGTGCCGGTCTGTTCGATCTTCGCGTGGTTCATGACGGTGATGCGATCGGCAAGCCGCAGCGCCTCTTCCTGGTCATGTGTGACGTAGATGATGGTCACGCCGAGGCGATTGTGCAGCTCCTTTATCTCGTCCTGGATTTCCTCGCGTAGCTTCTTGTCGAGCGCGCCCAGCGGCTCGTCCATGAGAATCAGCCGCGGCTCGTAGACGAGGCCACGCGCCAGGGCGACACGCTGCTGCTGGCCGCCCGACAGCTCGGCGGGGCGCCGCTTGTCGAGACCCTGCATGCGCACCAGGCGCAGCGCATCGTTCACCCGCGAGGTGCGTTCGCTCGCCGAGACATTCCGCACCTTCAGCGGGAATTCGACATTGCGGAATACCGACATATGGGGAAACAGCGTGTAGCGCTGGAACACCATGCCGATGTCGCGACGATGCGGCGCCAGGTCGGTGAACGGCTTTCCGTCCGCATAGACCTCGCCGCTGGAGGGATGGTCGAAGCCCGCGATGATGTTGAGCAGAGTGGTCTTGCCGGACCCGCTGGGTCCAAGGAAAGCCATGAGCTCACCTTCCCTGATCGACAGCGAGACGTCATCGAGTGCCAGGTAATTGCCATACACGCGGCTGACGCCGCGAATCTCGATCGAAGCCCCCTTTGTCCCGCGCGCGCTGGATCCTTGGATGGTTTCTTTCATCATCTTTCTAACGTTCGGCTTGAGACGAGGGTGCCAACAGGTAGGCGAGCATGATGACGACGGTTGTGGTAACGAGCATGATCGAGGCGACGGCCGCGATCTCGGGGCTGATGTCGGCCCGGACCATCGACCACATCTTGACGGGCAGTGTCTGGGTTTGAGGACCAGCCATGAACATGGACAGCACGACCTCGTCCCAGGAAATGACGAAGGCGAACAAGCCGCCGGCGAAGATGCCCTGGCTGATCGATGGCAAGGTCACTGAAACAATGGCCCGGAAACGCGACGCGCCGCAGATCATCGCCGCCTTCTCGATCGACTCGTCGAAAGCCTGCAGCGAATTCGTCACCATCAGGAGGGCGAACGGCAAGGCGATCACCGTATGTGCCGCGACAAACGCGAATTTGGTGCCCACCATGCCGATGTTGAGCATCAGGATGTAGAGCGCGACGGCGACGATGATGACCGGAACAAAGAGCGGCGAACTCAGGAAGGTGGATACCACCTGCTTGCCGGGAAATCGGGATCTGACCAGGCCAAACGCCGACGGTATCGCGAGCGCCATGCAGCAGATGACCACATAAGCGCCGATCTCGAGGCTTGCGAGAAACGCCGACAGCCAGCCCGGGTTCGCGAAGATCTGCGCGTACCATTTGATCGTCCATGACGGCGGCGGGAAAGCCATCCAGCGCGAACTGCCGAACGACAGCGCGATGATGAACAGCATCGGCACGATCAGGAATACAATCGTCAGCGAGACGATCGCGCCCAGCACGATCTTGAGCTGACGGTTGCCGGTCCGCGACAGGATCATGAGCGGCGCTCCCGCCTGGTAGCCCCGAGCAGCGACACATAGGCCACATACATGACGATCGTCAGCAGCAGCAGGTAGATCGCTGCGGTGGTGCCGACACCCCAGTTCAGGAACTGCTGGATCTGCTCGACGATGAAGCCCGCCAGCATCAGGTCGTTCGGGCCGCCAAGCACTGCCGGCACGATGAAGTAGCCCATCGCCGTGACGAAAACGATCACGCAGCCGGTGCTGACGCCGGGCATGCAGAGCGGCAGCAGGACGCTGCGAAAGATGGTGAAGCCACGCGCGCCGCAGATCGACGCGGCCTGCATCAGCGCCGGATCGATCTTCGACATGGTGTTGTAGATCGGCAAGACCATGAAGGGCAGCATGGTGGAGAACATGCCGATCATCAGGCCGACGGAATTATGCATCATCTGGATCGGCTGCGAGATCAGCCCGGTCCAGAGCAGGAGCTGGTTCACAGGCCCGGTCGCCTTGTAAAGCAGCGCGAGCGAGAACAGGCGGGCGAGCAGGCTCGTCCACATCGAGACGATGATGACGCCGAATACGATTTTGGCGGTCCGCGGCTGAGCGATCGTGATGAACCAGGCAATCGGGAATGCGACCAGCAGCGTCACGACCGTCACCCAGAAGCCCGTAGAGACGGTGTTGAAGATGATCGTCCGAAAGGTGGGATTCTTCAGCAGAGCGAGAAAGGTCTGGAAACCCTGCCCGCCCGAGGTCGAACTCGTAAACAGGTTGACCAGCGGCCCGACAAAGAACAAAAGCAGGAAGACGAGAGCCGGCAGCAGGAACGTCATGTTGAGAAGATACGTCTTGCGCATGACGCTCGATCCTCGGCTCTTCAAGCGGCCGGCGCGGCAGCGCTCTCTCGCGAATGCACGCGATCGAACAGCCTGCCAAGAGGCGCATTGACGAGCGGAGCATTCTCCAGCAGGGCCATGTGCCTCAAGCCGGGCAGGATCACAACTTCGCTATCCGGGATGTTCTCGGCCATTCGCATCGCCATCCCCGGTGAATTGCCACGGTCCCCGTCGCAGGTCATCACAAGCGTCGGGCAGCTGATCTTTTCGACGTCTTCGACCGCTGGCGTTCCCCGCTCCGCCGCCACCCTGTAGGCAGAAATGTAGGACACCGGATCGTTGGCCTCGAGTATGGTGGCGATCTTGTCGAGCACGGCGGGATTGGTGTTCCGGTAGTCGTCCGAGAACCAGCGGATCAATGCCGGCTCGATGCTCGCGGTCGGACCAGCCTCGGCCGCCGCGGCCATGCGATCCGCGACGCGGAGGGTTTCGCTTTCGGTTCTCTGGAACCAGGTGTTCATGATGCCGACTCCCGCCACACGGTCGGGATGCTTCAGGGCGAAACCTCGCACGATCAGACCGCCGAGCGAGAAGCCGACGACGACAGCCCGCGCGATCGAGAGCTCGTCCATGAGAGTCTTCAACTGCTTGGCATAGAGATCGACCGAGTGTTCGACCTCCGGTCTGGCGCTGCGGCCATGGCCGACAAGATCATAGGTGACGATGGTCATGCTGTCGGCAAAGGCGGCAACCTGTTCGGACCAGATGCTCCGATCAAGGCCGAGCCCATGGATGAAGATCACCGCCGGGCCGGATCCACAGACCTCCGCGTAAGTTCCATCCGACAAATGGATGCCGTCCTTCACGCCAGTTCCACCTCTGTTTGGAAGCGCCTGCTCCGCGCCATGGTTCCCGATATATGGAATACGGTATTCCATAATAGCATTAGTCGCAAGCCGGCTGTGGGCTTCGTTGCGAAGCGTTCACTCTCAACCGTGCAGACACTCATGCCGCAGCAGCTGTTGGAGCTGGATCAGGCCTGTTGGGGCTGCTGGTTCGCGTGACGGTGGATGAGGAGCCATCCATCAGATTCGCGCAGGAACACATGTGTCACATTGTTCTTCCACTGACGCTCCTCCCTCTCGTCGCCATAAACGACCGAGAAGGTTTCGACCTCCATGGCATAGGCCATGTCGGACGCTACAACGGTTGAGAGCGTCTCATAGGTTACCTCGCCGCCATGGAAGCTCGGCAGCGCCCACTCCCAGCGGCCGGCGATCGCCTCATAGCCGTGCTGATGGCCACCCCATCCATAAAAGGCGGTCGAGTCAGCGCGCCGGGAGTGCATCTGCTTGATGGGCCCGGCATTTCCATTGACGAAGTCGGTCATGGTCTCGTGCAGGCGCTGCAACGCGGCCTTGAAATCACCTTCGGCCACGTCAGCCTCCGACCTTCTTGTAATAGGTGTCCTTCAGCGTCGCCTTGCCGTCTTTGAAGCGCCAGAATTCGCAGCCCCGCGTTTCCGACTGCCTGCCGTCCTGATCGGAGCGCCGCATGGTCCAGCGGACAAAGACCGAACCGTCCTCCGTCACCTGGTAGTCCCGGTCCACCCACTCCACCTTGTGCAGTATCCGAAACCGTCCGGCGATCCCCTCGCGGATCGACTCCGAGCCATGGAAGGCGTCACCGCAGTTCAGCGGACCGGCCGGCGAGTAGGATTCCGCGTCGTCCGAGAAGAACGAGGCGACACGGTCGGCATCCGCCGAGTTGAACGCCTCGAAGATCTTCTCCAAGAGGATGATGTTCGGGTGAGTGGACGTGGAAACGTCCTTTCCTGTCGTCTGGCTCATGCGAAAGTCACGTCCTGATCTTGTAATAGGTGTCCTTCAGGATGACCTTGCCATCGCGCAGCTTCCAGAAGTCGCAGCCCCAGCTGTCCAGCTTCTTGCCGTCGGCCTGAGTACCTGTGGCGCGCCAGCGGGAGGCGATCCCGTCCGGGCAGATCCAGGTTTCAGCGTCCGACCAGCGCAGATCGGGTACGGCCGCGAAGCGCGCCTCCACCGCCTGCCGGACGGCCGCCTTGCCTGAAAAGCGCTGGCCATGAATTTCCGGTCCGGCGGACGAGTAGAATTCGGCGTCGTCCGCGAAATGCTTCATGACGCCATCGGCATCGTGACGGTTGAAGGCGTCGACGACCTCGTCAACGATTTCTGCGTCGGACTTGCTAGCCATATTGCCGGATCCTTGTTTCGGAAGTGGGTGTGACGGTGGCGATCGGATCGATGCTGAGCGCGCTCACCTTTCCGTCAAGATAAACGAGCGGACGGGTTGAAGACTGCGGCAGCCGGATGCGGTTCACAGACGCGAACAGCGTGATATGCGAGCCGCATTCGACTTCCTGGAACGTTTCGCAGGCGAGAACGGCCCGGGCATCGGCAAGGATCGGCATTCCATCAAGTTCCGACCATTCGCCCGCGGTGAATCGCTCCGAACGACGCGCGCCGCTGCCGAACACTTGGCACTGCTGCTCGTGCTGATCGCTCAATACGTTGATGCAGAAGCGTCCCGCCTCGCGGACATGCCCGCAGAAGTCGGCGCCCCGGTTGATGCAGACGAGGATGGTGGGAGGATCGAGGCTGACCGAGGTGAAGGATGTCACCGCGATCCCATGAGGGCCGCTGGCCGTTGCGGTGGTGACCAGACTGACGGTCGACGCCAGTGTCCGCATCGCCTGCCGCAGGGAGTTTGAAATCTCGATCTGCTGTTCTGGCATGATGGTATTCCGTCAGACCTTGATGCCGGAAAGCTAGAGGAGCGGTTCACGGCAGGCGACTTGACAAAAGCTGACTTGAACGTAATTCAAACGTCATGCGTCCTCTTCGCTTTCGCCTTCCTCCCCTTCACGGCGTGATGACCTTCGAGGCGGTTTCCCGTCTTCAATCAATGACCAAGGCGGCTCGTGAACTGCGCGTCACGCGCGAGGCGGTGAGCCGGCAGATCAGGACGCTGGAACAGTTCATCGGCAGCAAGCTGTTCGACCGCGACGCGCGCATGATCACGCTCACGCCGGCCGGCAAGGAACTGGCGGCGAATGTCGCGCCCGCGCTGGAGGCAATCGCGGCAACGGCGGAGGCCCTGCAGAACAGCAAGGTTTCCGCCAAGCTGACGGTCGCGGCCTCCGTCGCCATGTCCAGCTACTGGCTGACGCCGCGGCTTGCCTCTTTCTGCAGCCTGCATCCGCGCATCGACATCCGCATCATCGCCTCGGATTCGCACCGCGACCTCGCGGAGCAGGATGCCGATATCGGCATATGGTACGGTGATGGCCGCTGGCCTTCCGTTGACTCACTGAAGCTCTCCGACAGCTTCGCCTTCGCGGTGTGCGCGCCGGATTACGCGGCGGTGAACGGCGCGATCACGTCGGCCGCCGATCTCCTGAATCACACGCTGCTGCACCTCGAAGGCCCCCAGCACTCCACCGAGGATTGGGAGTGGTTCCTGTCAGCGGCGCAGCTTCGCGAGCGCCGGCCCCGCCGCCGGATCATCTTCAACTCCTATGTCGATGTTCTTCAGGCGGCGATCTCCGAGCAGGGGGTAGCGCTCGGCTATTCGCCGACGATCGACTCACTGCTCGGGAACGGCTCCCTGGTGACGGCCCTCGACCTTCGCTTCAACAAGGGTTTTGCGATCTATCAGGTGACGCCGCGGGAAACCGCGCCGAGTTCCCCCGTCCGACATTTCAGCAACTGGCTGCAGGCCGAGATCGCGCTCGCGCCCGACTAAGCCTCTACCAGTCCGATCTCGGCAGGATCGTCATGTTCGACAAAACCACATCGGCGGGCTGGCTGATCGCGAAGAGCATCGCACGGGCGATGTCCGCGCAGTCGAGATGGCTGCCCCAGCCCTCATAGAAGTCGCGCGCCGCCCCTTCATCACCAAATTTCCGCACGCGGTCGAAATCGGTGCGGACGAGGCCCGGCTGGATCTCGAGGACCCGCACGCCCGTCTCGTGCAGTTCGGCCCTCAGGCAGTCCGTGAACATATGGACCGCTGCCTTGCTGGAGGCATAAACCGCGCTTCCCGCGTATGAGCGGTTGGCGACGCTGGAGCTGATATTGACGATCGTGCCCCGGCGACGCTCGACCATGCCAGGCGCAAATGCCCCGCAAAGGTTGATCACGCCCGTCACGTTGGTGCGGATCGTGTTCGCCCAGTTCTCAAGCTCGCCTTCAACGAAAGGACGGCGCCCGCCGACATCGCTGCCGGCATTGTTGACGAGCAGGTCGATCACCTGCCAGCGCCTTGCAAGCTCCCGCACGGCATCGGGATCGCCGACATCCGCGGTCGCGACTTCGCAGGCATCGCCGATTTCCGTTGCAAGCGACTGAAGCGGCTCCAGTCGTCGTCCCGTCGCCAGTATCCGGTAGCCTTCTCCGGCCAGCGCGAGCGCCATCGCCTTTCCGATCCCGGTGCCCGCGCCGGTGACGAGTGCATGTTTCGGCATGGATCAGGCCGCCTTTGCGTCCTGCGCGGCGAAGGCCGGCATCACCTCGTTGATGAAGAGTTCCAGCGAGCGACGCTGGTATTCCAGCGGGAGGCCGTAGGCAGCGTTGTAGCAGAAGATGTCGAGCCCTGCCGCCTCGTAGCGGCGAAGATTGTCGATCACCTGCTGCGGCGTGCCGAGAACCAGGTTCTCCATCAACTGCTCGGTCGAGTATTCTCCCGAGAACTCACGCCCCGACAGGTCAACGTCCTGCGGGAAGCCGTTGACGACGGGTGCCAGGTTGAGGCGCAGGTTCTCGAACTGGCGGCCCTGACGGCGGATCGCGTCGAGATGCACATCCTGATCATCCGCATTGGTCCAAACGCCCGTGTGGCGCATCGTCATGAAGCGCGGGCGCTTCACGCCCGGGCTCTGCGCCAGCGCGTCCTCGAAGCGCTGCAGATAGGTTTCGAACTCGGAGAATGGCCGGGTCAGAGGCCAGGTCATAATGTCGTGGCCCTCGCGCACCGCAGCGGCAAAGGTGCCCGGATCGCGTGCCGCCACCCAGATCGGCGGATGCGGGGTTTGCAGCGGCTTCGGACAGGAGGTCGAAGTCGGGAAGGACCAGTATTTGCCGTTATGCTCATAGTCGCCGGCCCATAGCGCTTTCAACGCCGGGATCATTTCCAGCATCATCGGCACGCCGACGCCCGGATCCATGCCGTTCGCCATGCGGTCGAACTCACGCTGATAGGCGCCCTTGCCGATGCCGAATTCAAGGCGGCCGTTGGACAGAAGATCGAACAGCGCCGCTTCACCCGCAAGCCTGATCGGGTGCCAGTATGGCGCGACCACAACCGCCGTGCCCAGCCGGATCGTCGACGTATGGGCGGCAAGATGCGCGAGCAACTGGAACGGCCCCGGCGCGATCGTCATCTCAAGCGCGTGATGCTCGGCCGCCCACAGAATGTCGAACCCGCCGCGCTCGGCGAGCTGGGCCATCTCTGTGAGATGCGTGACGGCCGCCCGCATGTCTTCCGCCGGAGACATACGCTCAAGATTTATGATTAGATTGAACCGCATCGCAACTCTCATCGGCTGACAGGTTCTTCAGTCTGTTGAGCTGGTCTGCCGAGGTAAACGCACAATCGGCTCATCTCAGCGGAACCGGCACGTCACAGCCTGCGGGCTAAGCCAGACTTCCGAGCAGATGGCGATGCCAAGAGCTCAGCAAGCGCATAACTTTCCTCTTGGCATACCATATGACGGCATGGCACACCTATCGCGTTGGGAACTTTCATAACGGCCGAACGGTCATCAACAGGGGTGAACACAATGAGGAATATCAAGGTCAAGACCGCGCTCGCAGCTGCGCTTCTCACCACTGCCGCCTGCGGCTTAGCTGTCGCTCAGTCCAAGCAGCTGGTTTTCGTTGCCTGGGGCGGCACGACGCAGGAAGCTGAAATGAAAGCCTGGGCGACGCCGTTTACCGCAGAAACGAGCGTGCCCGTGGTGTCGGACGGACCAACGAATTACGGGAAGATCAAAGCAATGGTCGAGGCCAAAGCCGTCGACTGGGACGTGATCGACGCAGAGGGGGACTGGGCCGCGCGGGCCGACAAGGAAGGCCTTCTCGAGAAGCTGGATTTCTCCCTGATCGATGTCAAGGATGTGGATAAGCGCTTTTATACGGACTATGGCGCGGCCGCGTACAGCTTCTCCTTCGTGCTTGGCTACAATACCAGCGCGATGGGCGGCAAGGTTCCGAGCGGCTGGGCCGACTTCTTCGACACGGAGAAGTTCCCGGGCAAGCGCGGCGTCATCAGCTGGATGACCGCAGGCGTTCTCGAGATGGCGCTGCTTGCCGATGGTGTGAAGCCCGCCGACCTTTATCCGCTCGACGTCGAGCGCGCTTTCCGCAAGCTCGACACGATCAAGAAGGAAATCATCTTCTGGGACTCGGGCGCCGCTTCGCAGAGCCAGATCGCCACAGGCGAAACGGTGATGTGCTTTTGCTGGGAAGCCCGCGTCGGAGCCTTGAAGCGTGACGGTGCGCCCGTCGAGGCTCAGTGGAACCAGCACCTGCAAGGCATGGATCTGCTTGTCGTTCCGAAGGGTTCCAAGAACAAGGAACTCGCCATGAAGTTCATCAGCCATGCCGTTAGCGCGAAGGGTCAAGCGGAAGTTGCCTCGGCGGTCGGCGTGGGTCCGGTGAATGCCAAGTCCAAGGACCTGATTGATCCAGCCATCTGGTCGACGCTGAATGCCGCATATCCGGATCAGCGCGTTGACGTCCAGATCGACTTCTGGCGCGATAATGGTGCGGCGCTGAGCGATCGCTGGGCACAGTGGAAGGTGCAGTAGCGCCCGTTCCGGCGGTTTATTCCTCCACTGTAGCGCGAACACCGATGCCGTCCCTGGCAGCAGGCCAGGGACGGCATCGGTGTGTCGGTGCTGTGGATCGTGGAAAAGGTTCTGAATAAGGGAGGGCAGCCCGATATCTGTCTATGACCAGCCGGGACATGTTGCGGGAAGCCGTGCGGATATACTATCAGCCGTAAGGGCCTGTAAGTTGTCGTAACGCCTTGATGGTGGGTGGAGGAAAGCAATGTGGCACGAGGCGTCCCTTCCATGACGGTGCCGCATTCAAGCGAGTCTGCGGCTTCAGAGCCGTCCGGCCTTCGGATCACACGGGCGAATGTCACGCTGCGGGAACTCGCGCTCGAGAAGATGCGCGGGGCGATCCTGGACTTCCACTTCAAGCCCGGCGAGCGGCTGGTGGAGCGCAAGCTGGTCGATGAGCTGGGTGTAAGCCGCACGGTCGTGCGCGAGGTGCTGCGCCATCTCGATTCCGAGGGCCTGGTCCAGGTGACCCCCAATCATGGCCCTTCGGTCGCGGTGATCGGCGCCAATGTGGCCGGGCAAATCTACCAGCTGCGCGCCTGGCTTGAATCCATGGCGGTGCGGGAACTCGCGAAGAACCCCGACCCCAAGGCGATCAAGAAACTGAGGTCGACGCTCCGCAACATCGAAAAAGCCTTCAAGAGCGGTGATCACCGGGGTGTCGTCCGCGAGACCGAAGAATTCTACTCCGTGATCTTTCTGAACAGCGGGCTGACCGTGGCTTGGGACATCGTTCGCAACCTTAATGCGCGCATTAATGTGCTGCGCGCGATGACCATCGGCTCGCAGGGGCGCGGTGATACAGGCCCGCGCGAAATCCAGAAGATCGTGGACGCGATCGAAGCCGGCGATGTCGATGCTGCGGAAGCAGCGTGCCGCGCCCATGTGGCGGCCGCCCATGAAATTGCCTTGAAGAGGCTGGCGGAGCAGGCGGCAAGGTAAATTCGCGGGCTGCCCGCGCGTATCCTTCCATCTTTTTTGTTGTGCACTGATCCGCCATGCGCGTCCGCGCTGTGCGGCAGGTGCTTTTTCATGTGCCGTCGAGGTTCGCGGACAAGGAGCTAAAAGCAGAAAAGTTCGCCTGCGCCCGAAATCGTTTTTGCCTTCGCTTCTAGGTATGCCATAATACCATCTTACATGGATAAGCGTCGTCGGCGAGGTAAGCTGCGGAATGCCGCAATCGTCAAGGCGAATGAAGGACCTGGCTAGTGGCTTCAGGAAAGTCGGCGACGAACACGCGCATGTACGACGTCATCATCGTTGGTGCCGGCTCGGCGGGGTGCCTGCTGGCAAACCGTTTGTCGAAGGACCCCGCATGCGAGGTTCTGCTGGTCGAGGCCGGACGCGATGAAAGAAGCGTGTTCATCCGGATGCCTGCCGGCTTTCCCTTTGCGAGTAGTTCGCCGAAGTTTTCCTGGGGCTACTCATCCGTGCCCGAGCCTGCGCTCGATGGCCGGGCGGTGCTGTGCCCGCGCGGACGTCTTCTCGGGGGATCATCATCGATCAACGGCATGGCCTTTGTTCGCGGCGATCCGGCCGATTTCGGCAACTGGTCCCGCGATGCCGGAGAGACATGGTCCTACGAGAACTGCCTGCCCCACTTCAAATCGCTGGAAGCCTTCAGCGGGGGCGCCAACGAGTGGCGCGGCGGGAGCGGACCGCTTTCGGTGATGGCGCCGCGCTATTCGAGCCCGCTGAACGCCATTTTCCTCGAGGCCTGCTCGCAGGCGGGCTACACGGTTGTCGATGACACCAACGGCCGCGACAATGACGGCTTCGGGCCGATGGACCAGACGATCCGTGATGGTGTTCGGGAAACGGCGGCGACCGCCTTTCTCACGCCTGCGGCAGCTCGCCCGAACCTGACTGTGCTGTCTGGCGCGCTCGTTTCCCGCATCGTGATGGACAAAGGCCGGGCGATGGGTATCGAGGTCGTCGAGAATGGCGCAGCGAAGCGCATTCATGCCGGCGAGGTGATCCTTTCAGCCGGCGCCATCAACTCGCCGCAGCTGCTGATGCTGTCGGGCATCGGTGAGGCCGATGCGCTTCGGCGCGTCGGCGTGGCACCCGCGATCGACCTGCCGGCGGTCGGCCGGAATCTCCAGGACCATGTCGACGTCAGCGTCATGATGCGCTGCTCCGAGCCCGTCTCGCAGTCCCACCTCTTGCGACCGCATCGCAAGCTGATGCTGGGCCTGCAATGGATGCTGTCGCACACGGGCATGGGCTCCACCAACCACTTCGAGGTGGCCGGCTATATCCGCACGCGGCCCAACATCGACCGCCCGGACATCCAGCTCTGCTTTATCCCGCTGCTGACCACGGTCGAGGGTGCCGGGATCGGCAAGGGCCACGGCTATCAATGCACGGTGATGCTGCTTCGGCCGCGCAGTCGCGGCGCGGTTTCGCTGCGAAGCGCCGATCCCCGGCAGGCGCCCGTCATGACCTTCAACTACCTCGCCGATCCGGCCGATCGCGCTGATCTGCGTGAAGGCGTGCGACGTCTGCGCGAGATCCTTGCCCAGCCCGCTCTCGACCGCATCTCCGCGGGCGAGATCTCGCCTGGCCCCGAAGCGACCAGCGACGAGGCCATCGACGGCTTCATCCGAAGCACGGTGAAGTCCACACACCATCCTTGCGGCACGTGCCGCATGGGCCTCGACGACGAGGCGGTGGTCGATCCGGAGGGTCGGGTGCGCGGGACGGCCGGCCTCCGGGTCATCGACGCGTCGATCTTTCCCTCGATCACGAGCGGCAACGTCAATGCCCCGACCATGATGGTGGCGGAGAAGCTCGCCGCCCGCATTGTCCACTGATCCAGCCGCGATAAGGATGACAGTCAATGAAGGGTAATGTCGTGGAGGTGAATGGCGTCACCACCCACTATTTCGATGAAGGCAGCGGGCCGGTCGTCGTTCTCCTGCACGGCGCCGCGCTTGGCATCGATGCCGAGTTCACCTGGTTCCGGCAGATCGAATCGCTGAAAGGGAGCCATCGCGTCATCGCGTTCGACCAGCCGGGATTTGGACGAACCTCCATTCCGACCGACGGATTCATGGGGCGCGCCGAGCGCGCCGACCATGCAATCGCCTTTCTGCGCCTGCTCGGGGTGACGAACGCCATGATGATCGGGCATTCCGAAGGGGGCTACATCGCCACCCGCATCGCGATCGTCGCGCCCGAACTCATCTCGGCGATGATCGTCGTCACCAGCGGCAGCACCGCGCCAATGCTCGGCGGCAGCGCGGACGACGCCTGGATCGCTGCCAGCACCGCGACCTATACGGTCGGCGATGTGGATGAGGAACGCTACATTGCCGGTCTCCGGGCGACCGCCTTCCACTGGGATGAGCGCATGGAGCGTCTCGCCCGCGAAAGCATTCGTCGCGGGCTGGAGGGCGGTCATGTCGCGATGATGCAGAACCTGCCGGAGAGCGAGCTCGACATGCACCTCTATATGCAGGTGCAGAAGGAAACGGTCGAGCCTCACCTTCATTCGATCCTCATCCCGACCCTGCTGGTCTGGGCAGCTGACGACCGGACGGTACCGCTTGAGCGCGGCGTGGCGCTGATGCGCGCGATCCCCGGCTCAGACCTCGTGGTGCTTTCCGGCACCGCGCACAATGTCATGCATGACCGGCATGCCGCATTCGACATGACCGTCAGAAACTGGCTCGCGGCCACTGCCGCCGGACAAATCCAATGATCGGACGAACGCCATGATCACCGCACAAACCGCCCTTGAGGAAACGGAAGCGACGCGACGCAATCTCCGCCTGCTGATCGGCGGCGAACTGGTGGCGGCCTCGGACGGCGCGACGCTCGACAGCGTCAATCCGGCGACCGGCAAGCAGGTCGCTTCCGTGCCGGATGCCTCACCCGACGATGTCGGCCGTGCCGTCAACGCAGCAAAGAGCGCTTGCGCCGAGTGGCGCGCCCGCAGCTATGCGGAGCGCCGCGGCATCGTTCTCGAACTGGCCAGGATCCTGCGCGAGCAGTCGGCCTTTCTCGGCATGCTCGACACGCTCGACACCGGCAACATCTACAGCGCCATGCGCGAGGACGCGACGGGCGCGGCCGACATGATCGACTACTATGCCGCGATCGGCTTCGAACTGAAAGGCGAGGTCACTACGCTCGACCGTAACCTGCACTATACGCGCCACGAACCTTACGGGGTCGTCGCGCGCCTGCTGCCCTTCAATCATCCGATCGCAAGCTTCGGCACCGCCATTGCTGCACCGCTGCTCACCGGCAACTGCGTCGTCATGAAGCCGTCGCCGCACACACCCATGTCGGCACTCGCCTTTGGCGAGATGGTGCGCGACATCATCCCCCCCGGCGTCCTCAACATCATTGTCGGCACCAACGACCGGGCATCCACCCCTCTGGTCAATCACCCGGGCGTCGACCGCATCGCGCTGATCGGCAGCGTCGAGGCGGGCAAAGCCGTGATGCGCGCCGCCGCCGACCGGCTGGTGCCGCTGACGCTGGAACTCGGCGGCAAGAATCCGCTGATCGTTTGTCCGGACTTCGACCCGGAGGAAGCTGCTGATATCGCAGTTCGCGGCATGAATTACGGGTGGCAGTCGCATTCATGCGCATCGACGTCCCGCGTTCTTGTTCATCGGTCGATTGAGGCAAAGTTCATCGAGAGCCTGCGCGCAAAGCTGTCAGCCATTCGCGTGCTTGACCCCTTCGATCCGCAGGCGCAGATGGGCGCGATCTCCAATCGCGATCTTCATGCGCGCTGCCTTCACTACCTCGATTCAGGTCGCGCCGAGGGCGCGTCCCTGGTCTTCGGCGGCACAAGGCCCTCCAACGCGGCGCTTGCCGATGGGTTCTTCCTGACGCCTGCGCTGTTTTCCGGCGTCACTTCCTCGATGAGCCTCGCTCGTGAGGAGATCTTCGGTCCGATCACGTCCGTGCTTTCCTGGGAGGATCAGGATGCGATGGTGAAGATCGTCAACGAGTTGCCGCTGGGCCTCACCGCCGTGATCCTCACCAATGACCTCAACACCGCGCATCGCATGGCCGAAGCAGTCGAGGCGGGCTATGTGGAGGTCAACGGCCCGGTTTCCTTCGCGCTCGGCTCCCCCTATGGCGGCATCAAGCAGAGCGGCTACGGACGCGAGGGCTCGATGGACGAGATGCTCGCCTATACCCGCACCAAGTCGATCAACATCCGCCTCAAGGGCTAAGGTCCGGCCGGCCGCGCGCCTTGCGAGACGCGCGGTCGGCAAAGCTGCGCCTAGAAGTGCCCGCCGCGCCGCCGGGGCTGGTACGGCCTGCCGATTTCCGCCATCTCTTCTGACGATAAGATCAGCTCGCTTGCCGCGAGCAATTCGTCGAGGTGCTCCACGGAATGGGCGCCGACCACCGGAACCGCACCAGGGCTTGCCATCCGCACCCAGGCGAGTGCGACCTGAGCCGGGCTGTTGCCACGCTTCTCCGCAACGGCCCTGATCGCGCCCGCCACGGCGGCATCCTCGGGCCGGCCATACCATTGCCCGATATATTCGTCGGTACGCTCGCGCTCGGTGTTCCGTCCGCGTCCGGCGAAGAAGCCGCGCGCGAGCGGGCTGTAGGGCATCAGTCCCATGCCTTCGGACTGTGCGAAGGGGATGAGGTCGCGCTCATCCTCGCGCCACACGGCATTGTAGTGATGCTGGAGCGTGGTGAAAGCGGCCTTGTTCCCGATCCGCGCCTTGTAGACCGATTGGGCAAGCTGCCAGCAGGGAAGGTCGGTCGCACCGACATGAAGTACCTTGCCCTGCCGCACGAGAAGGTCGAATGCCTCGATCATCTCGTCGAGATCGGTTGCCGTGTTCCAGATATGCGTCTGATAGAGATCGATGCGATCGGTTCTCAGCCGGCGCAGCGAAGCTTCCGCCGCTTCGATGATGTGCTTCTTCGAATAGCCTGACGCGTTCGGGCCCCGGCCCATCGGATTGCCGACCTTGGTGGCGATGACCACCTCGTTGCGGACGCCCATGGTTTCGACGAGCGTTCCAAATGCCTCCTCGCTGGCTCCGGCCGAATAGAAATCGCAGGTGTCGAAGAAGTTGATGCCGCGCTCGAGCGCCGCGCGGATCACCGGCGCTCCGGCGCTGCCGTCGAGGACCCATGATCGCCACGACGGATCACCGATGCCCATCAGGCCGAAAGCGATGGGCGATACCTTCAGTGAGGATCGCCCGAGTCTTACATATTGCATTCCATCTCCTAACCGGCTTGCGTCCGCGACCGTTCCGAGAACGCCACGCGGATTCGTGCTGCGACGCCTGTGAAGTGCGCGCGGTGCTCCTGCTCGTCCGCCTCGAAGCCTTCCTGAAGCGCATGTCGGATCGACGCGTCGAAATCGATCAGTTGCGGCCGTGAACTGCTCTCGATCTCGGGCGGTTCGTTCGTGCAGGTGATGAAGAGGCCGTCAGGGGCATCCCTGCCGTCGAATTCCGCAATGGTAACCCGTGGTAGCGAACCATCAGGCCCGGGCCGGGCCGCGATCAACAGCGCTGGCGCCTCGTCCGTGTGGCGTGGCGTGGTCGGTCGCCAGCTGCCGTGGCATGGGAGTCCATGTCGGGCGATGCAGAAGGCCAGATAAGGCGCCATCCACCCGCCATTCGTTTCCGATACGGCCAGGTGCCGCATGCCTGCCGCCTCCTCCGCGACGAATGCATCCGCAAGCCTCCCGGCAAGCAGGACAAGCGGCGCGCCTCCGAGATCGACGCGCAGCGTTTCAGCTTTGCCGCCGGACAGATCCAGCGGCCGCGCCGGGAGGCCGGCGGCATCGGCCAGTCGCGTCAGCGCATAGGCCTTGCCGAGCGCCGCATGGGTCATCATCAGCCCTTCGACAGCCTCTGCCGCCATGCCGAACGGGTAGCCGCCCAGCATTCTCAGAACTTCATGCGAGGCGCGCAGCATTTCCGCGTAAGAGATGTGCATGGCCGCTAAATCCTGACTCTGCCGCCGGGAAACATCCAGGCCGGATCGAGCCCTGCGGCGAGCTCTGTGGGCAGAGGCGCCCCTTGCAGGAACACGCCGCGAACCCAGCGCGTCGAGTAAGGCGCTGAGGCTTCCAGCCCGAACAGGCCGAGCAGGAAGCGGATGCCATCCATCGGAAGGAAATCCCGTGCGATGATGTTCGCCCGGATTTCGGAATAGGGGATCCGCATGGAAAGCTGCGCGCGCCCGGCCATGTGGCTGAGATGCGGCTGGCGCAGCAGGAACAGGCCCACTGTCTCGTTTGCCGATGCCTCCCGAAGCGCGCCTGCCAGCTCCTGTGCCGCGCCGGCGACATTGACGAAGGTCTCGTTCTCAAGGCCAGGGTCGATGGCGCGCTCACCGCGCCGGTTCTCGCCGTTTTCTTCCGATTTGTACCAGAAATGCTCGCTCGCTCCCGGCACGCTGAAGTCGATGTCGAGCGCCCAACGGTAACGGTCCTGCAGGATGGCAAGCAGTTTTCCGCAGGTCATACATGGATCGATCAGCCGCGTCGTCGCCATGCCTTGGCGCATCAGGCCGGCGATCGCGTCGGCGAAGTCGGGCGCGATCTCCATCAGCACAGATGTCACCTGCTCTTCGACCTCGAGCGAACCGTGCGATGCCGCACGTCGCGCCAGCTCCGCCCAGGGGCAGGCCATGCCGAGAATCTTCCCGCGGTCGCGGTGCATGCCCTCGAGAAGCGCGCACAGGCCGGAAGCGATGCGTTCCGGCTGCTCGGCTTCGGCCACCGCCTGCGCCGGCTGCAGCGCATAATAGTCCGCCGCCCTGGCAAGAAGCTGTTCCACTTTCGCAAAGGTAGGTTCGTCGGTCGCGGGCCGGGTAACGACATAGGCGCGCACGACTTCGCGCATCGAACAGAAGGTGCCGAGCCATGCCGGCCAGCGCACCAGTGCCGCCACCATGCCGATCCCGGAAGAATTGCCGACGCCGAGATAGCGCCGGACATCCGCACTCATCGCGGCTGCACCATCGCGCCGCGCCTGCGCGGTCAGCTCCGCGACATCGCATCCAACGGTCCGCCACATATAGAGCGCGAAGAGATCGATGAAGTATGGTGCGGCGAACGGGCTTTCCAGGGGAAGGGACAGCCAGGAGCGCGACCCGTGCCGCCCATTGCCGTACCATCCGGCATTGCGGATGATGTAGCCGCCGCCCGAGGCGAGCACCGACAAGTCCGGCTGCCGGGCTGCCATCAGCTCCTCGAGCACATGATTGAAGAAACGGTTGCTGCGGTTCGCCACCGTCCAGCCGAGGCAGCTCCTGTCCGTGCGGCCCGACCAGACGCCGCACCGCATGCGGCTCGCCTCGTCTCGCGCGCGCTCGACGGTTACCCGACCCTCGAACACCGCGCCGTAGAAGTCGTATTCGTGCTCGTAGAAGCGGCCAAGCCGGTCTGCTTCGCCGTCCGAGGTCGCAGACCAGACGACAAAGGACATCGGGAATCCCTCGGCATCGATGTCGTAGACAAGGAGGCCCGCGCCACTGGCTTCGATCTCGGCCAGCCGCTGGCTGATTGACCAGTTCGACCGTGTCATCCGTTCGACGAGGCGGCGTGTGATGCTGAGGCGCGTGGCTTTCGCCGCGCGCAGCCGTTCAGGCCGCATCACCTCCTCTTCGGGGCGCATGGCCCGTGCCAGGATTTCCAAATCATCTATGCCATGCGCTTCAAGCACCCTTCGGTCGATAAAGGCAGGCCAGGGAAGCACCGGATCAGCTTGGCTCGCCGCAAGCCGAGGATTGAGGGGTATGGTCATTGCCTCCTGCCGGATTGTCATGCGTGGTCGGGATCAATCAGGCGCATAAAATCCCATTCTTGGTATACCATAGTCTCGTATCATGATATTTGACAACAGGTGCGCTGCGTCGGCAAAGCAGGCCTTGCGGATTTTGGTTGGGACGGAGGATCCATGGACCAGTACGATCATTACATTTCGGGCGCCCGCGTGAAGCCGGTCGCGGGCGAGTACTTCGAAACGATCAATCCCTATACAGGCGAAGCCTGGGCTAAGATTGCCAAGGGCTCCTCTGCGGATGTCGATGCGGCCGTGCAGGCGGCGAAAACGGCCATGAACGGCGAGTGGTCGGCAATGAAGGCGTCGCAGCGCGGACGCCTGCTGGTACACTTCTCCGAGGTCGTCGAACGGCATGCGACGCGGCTCGCGGAGATCGAGGTCCGTGACAATGGCAAGCTGCTGACCGAGATGGCCGGGCAGACCCGCTACCTTGCCCAGTGGTATCGCTATTATGGCGGCTTGGCCGACAAGATCGAAGGCGCGGTCATTCCGACCGACAAGGCCGATATCCTCAACTACACGCGCTATGAGCCGCTCGGCGTCATCGCGATGATCACGCCGTGGAACTCCCCGCTTCTTCTGCTGACATGGAAGCTGGCCGCCGCACTCGCCGCCGGCAATACGGCGGTCATAAAGCCGTCCGAGTTCACCTCGGCCTCAACGCTTGAATTTGCCGAGCTGTTCAAGGAAGCCGGGTTCCCGGACGGGGTGGTGAATGTCGTCACCGGCTTCGGCGTCGATGCAGGCGCACCGCTCGCCGCGCACAAGGACGTCGCCAAGATCGCCTTCACCGGATCCGATATTGCCGGACAGAAGATCTACGAAGCCGCGGCACGCGGCATCAAGCCGGTCACGCTGGAGCTCGGCGGCAAGTCGCCCAACATTGTCTTCGAGGACGCCGATCTGGAAGCCGCCGTGATGGGCGCGATCTCCGGCATCTTTGCCGCCTCGGGCCAGACCTGCATCGCCGGGTCACGCCTGCTCCTGCAGCGCTCCATCCACGACCGCTTCATGGAGCGCCTGCTGGCCGTTGCCGGTGCCGCCAAGATGGGCGATCCCATGGACCCCGCGACCAATGTCGGCCCGGTCACCACGCCGCCACAATATCAGAAGGTCCTCGACTATATCGACATCGCCGTCGGGGAGGGGGCAACCTGCGTGCTCGGCGGCAAACCCGCATCCGGCATGCCCGGCGGGCAGTTCGTCGAGCCGACGATCTTCACCAATGTCAGGAACTCTATGCGCATCGCCCAGGAGGAGGTGTTCGGACCGATCCTCGGGGTCATCCCGTTTGACACGGAGGAGGAGGCGGTGGCGATCGCCAACGACGTCAATTTCGGTCTCGCGGCAGGAGTCTGGACAACCAATATCGGCCGCGCCGTGCGGATGTCGGAACGGCTCAAGGTGGGAACCGTGTGGGTCAATACCTACCGCGCCGTCAGCTATACCTCGCCCTTTGGCGGCGTGAAGCGCAGCGGGCTGGGACGTGAAAGCGGGCTCGACGCCATCAAGGAATATCTTGATGTCAAATCGGTCTGGATCGCCACCGAAAGCAACGTCGCCAATCCATTCGTCATGCGCTGACCGCACGCAGCGGCAGGGATGAGCCCTGCCGCCTGTTCATTTCGGATCGAGGGCTCGCGCTTCCCGCACCAGATGCTCGACAAGATCCCGCCCGAAGGCAGGAAGATCGTCGAGCCGCTGCACGCAGATCTTGAGTTCACGCACAGCCCATGGATTGTCGAGCGAGAGAACCGAGATGCGGTGGCTCTGCTTCAGCCGATGCGCCACGGACTCCGGCAAGAGCCCGACGCCCACGCCCGCCTCCACCATGCGGCAAAGCGATTCGAAGCCGGACACTCTTATCCGAACATTGAGCCCGGCTCCCATCTCGGATGCCAGGTTGTCGGCGAAGCCATGGATGGCGCTGCCGCGATGCAGCGACACGAAATTGTCGCCAACCGTCTCCTTGAAGTCGACGCTGGCGCGGCCGCCCAGGGGGTGGCCGGCGGGTACGGCAAGCGCCAGCCGGTCCTGCTGGTAGGGGATGACCTCCAACCCCTCGATCTGCGTGGTGCCGGCCAGGATGCCGATATCGACCGTTCCGTCGCTCACCGCCCGCGCGATCTCCGGGCTGAGTTTCTCTTCGAGGTCCACATCGACATGCGGATGCGCGGCAAGGAAGCTCGCGAGGGCAGTGGGCAGGATTTCCGTCATCGCCGTGGTGTTGGCGAAGATGCGCACCTGGCCTTTCAAGCCGCGCGAGAAGGCGTGGAGGTTGCCGTGCAGTCGCTCGATCTCCTGGAAGATGCGGCGGATGTGCCGGAGCAGGGTCTCGCCGGCTGGTGTCGGCGAAACGCCCTGATGGTGCCGGATCAGGAGGCGGACGCCAAGCGCCTCCTCAAGATTCTTGATGCGGATGGATGCGGCGGCCACCGACAAGCCGGCACGTTCGGCGCCGCGCGTCAGGTTCCCCGCCTCGCAGATGCCCGCGAACAGGCGCATGTCGATGAAGTCGTAGCGCAGACTCGCCAAGGCGCACCTCCCTCGCGTTCATGCCACCTGAAGGCATTCTTTGCGAATAACGAATTGTCCGATCCCGGGCTACGTGCTGAACCGGCCGGTATTCTGCGACATGGAGCCTTGAACCGTGGACCCTGCCGAAATCCAGCAATCCCACACCGAACAGTTGGCGCATTTCGCCGCCACGCTGCAGTTTGACGACATTCCGGCCGCCGTGCGGGCGCGCGGCGAAGATCTCTTTGTGGACTGGGTCGGCTCAGCGCTCGCCGGAAAGGGAGCACGTCCGGTCGAGCTGATCGCACGATTTGCCGAGGCCATGGGCCCTCCCTCCGGACCGAGCGAGATCCTGCTCAATCGCAAGACCACAAGCCCGTTCTTTGCCGCTCTTGTGAACGGCGCGGCCTCGCATTTCGTTGAGCAGGATGATGTTCACAACGGCTCGGTGTTTCATCCGGCCGCTGTTGTATTTCCCGCCGCGCTCGCCGTCGCGCAGGAGATCGGCGCTTCCGGCAAGTCCTTTCTCGCCGCCTGCACGGCAGGCTATGAGGTGGGCATCAGGGTCGGCGAGTTTCTCGGCCGCTCGCACTACCGGACGTTCCACACCACGGGCACTGCTGGCGCGCTCGCCGCGGCCGCGGCCGTCGGCCGGCTCCTCGACCTTACGCCCGCGCAGATGGTGGATGCCTTCGGCTCGGCCGGCACGCAGGCTGCCGGGCTCTGGGAATTTCTGCGCGACGCCGCCGATTCGAAGCCGTTACATACCGCGAAAGCCGCAGCCAATGGCCTTACCGCCGCCTATCTGGCGCGAAGCGGCTTTACTGGCGCCCGCATGATCCTCGAAGGGCGTCAGGGCATGGGGCAGGGCATGTCGACCGATGCAGTGCCGCGCAAGCTTACCGACCGGCTCGGCACGCGCTGGGCACTCGCGGAAACCTCCTTCAAATACCATGCCTCCTGCCGCCATACCCATCCTGCCGCGGATGCGCTGCTCAAGGCAATGCAGGAGAACGCCTTGTCGGCTTCTGACGTCGCGGATGTCACGACCCTTGTTCATCAGGGCGCCATCGACGTTCTCGGTGCAGTGACCGCCCCCTCGACCGTTCATCAGGCCAAGTTCTCGATGGGCACGACGCTGGCGCTTGTCGCCACGCGCGGTCGCGCCGGTCTCGTGGAGTTCGAAGAAGGCTTCGCCCGGCCTGACGTCGTCGACTTCCGTGACCGCGTCGAGATGATGCTCGATCCCGAGGTCGACGCTGCCTATCCCGAACGCTGGATCGGCAAGGTCAGGCTGCGCACCCGGGACGGCCGTACGGTGGAAGTGCGCGTCGACGAGCCGAAGGGCGATCCCGGCAACACGCTCAACAGGGACGAGATCGAAGCCAAGGTGAGGGGGCTCGCCGCGTTCAGTTCGGCTGCGAGCCCCGCCGAGATGGACATGCTGCTTCCGCGTTTGTGGCGGCTGGCGCAGATGAACAATCTTTCCACGCTGATGAGCGTCGAGTGACGATGCTTTCCGATGGCAGTAGAATTCTGGAACGATGACATGGTGAAGGACGTCGAGCAGGGCGACGAGATCGCGCAGATCCGGGAAAGCGTGCGCAGGCTGTGCGAGCGCTTTCCCGGGGAATACTGGCGCCGGCTCGACGCCGAGCGCGCTTACCCGGCGGAATTGGTGTCGGCGCTCACCGAGGCCGGCTATCTTTCGGTGCTGATCCCCGAGGAGTATGGCGGCGCCGGCCTGACGCTGTCGGCGGCGGCGGCCGTGCTGGAGGAGATCCAGCGCGCGGGCTGCAACGGCGCGGCGTGCCATGCGCAGATGTATGTGATGGGAACGCTTCTGCGCCACGGCAGCGAAGCCCAAAAGCAGAAATATCTCCCCGGCATCGCCGCCGGCGCGCTTCGCCTCCAGGCCTTCGGCGTGACCGAGCCGGGAAGCGGCACCGATACGACATCGATCCGCACCTTTGCCCGTCGCGAGGGCGATCGCTACCTGGTCAGCGGCCAGAAGATCTGGACGAGCCGGGCCGAATATTCCGACCTGATGCTGCTGCTCGCCCGCACCACGCCGCGCGACCAGGTGGCCAAGCGGACGGAGGGGCTTTCCGTCTTCATCCTCGACATGCGCGAGGCGCGTGGGCGGGGGCTGACGATCCGGCCCATCCGCACGATGATGAACCATTCCACGACCGAGGTCTTCTTCGACAATGTCGAGGTGCCGGCCGAGAACCTTATCGGCGAGGAGGGCAAGGGTTTTCGCTACATCCTGTCGGGCATGAATGCCGAGCGCATCCTGATCGCCGCCGAATGCGTGGGCGACGCGAAATGGCTGATCGAGAAGGCCGCGACTTATGCGAGCGGGCGCAATGTGTTCGGCCGCCCAATCGGCGCCAATCAGGGGGTCCAGTTCCCGATCGCCCGCGCCTACGCGAATATGCGCGCGGCCGAGCTGATGGTGAAGGAGGCGACGCGCCGCTACGAGGCGGGCGAGGATTGCGGGGCTGAGGCCAACATGGCCAAGATGCTTGCGGCGGATGCCTCCAACGAAGCGGCCAATGCGGCGATCCAGACCCATGGCGGCTTCGGCTTCGCCGAGGAATATGACATCGAGCGCAAGTTCCGCGAGACACGGCTCTACCAGGTCGCGCCGATCTCCACCAACCTCATCCTGTCCTACCTGTCCGAGCACGTGCTCAAGATGCCGCGCTCCTATTGAGGCTCGCCGATGCTTCCTCTTGACGGTTTGCTTGTCGTCTCGATCGAGCAGGCGGTGGCCGCGCCGACCTGCACCTTGCGACTTGCCGATGCCGGTGCCCGCGTCATCAAGGTCGAGCGTGCGGAAGGCGAGACCGCGCGCCACTACGACAAGGCCGTGCATGGCACCAGCGCCTATTTCGCCTGGCTCAATCGCGGAAAGGAGAGCATCGTCCTCGACATCAAGCACAAGGACGACCACGCTCTCCTGCAGCGGATGATCGCGCGTGCCGACGTCTTCGTCCAGAATCTTGCGCCGGGTGCCGCAGCACGGCTCGGGATGGGTTCCGCCGAACTGGCGGAGCGCCATTCGCGGCTGATCGCCGTCGATATCGTCGGCTACCGCCAGGACAGCGCCTACCGCGACATGCGCGCCTATGACATGCTGGTTCAGGCCGAAAGCGGCATCTGCGCGATTACCGGCACCCCGGACGAAGCCGTTAAGGTTGGCGTCTCGATGGCCGATGTGACCACCGGCATGAACGCTCATGCCGCCGTGCTCGAGGCGCTGATCGAGCGCGGCCGCACAGGGAAAGGCAAGGCGATCGAGATCGCCATGTTCGATGCCATGGCAGACATGATGAGCGTGCCGCTCGCGCATCTCGAACATGCCGGTCGGCACACGCCGCGCACCGGGCTCGCTCATGCGTCGATCTATCCCTATGGCAGCTTTGCGTGCCGCGACGGCATGATCGTCATCGTCATCCAGAATCCCGGAGAATGGAAACGCTTCTGTGCCGGTGTTCTCGAACGGCCGGGCCTGATCGACGACCCACGCTTCGCGACCAACCCCGCCCGTGTCGAGAACCGACAGGTACTGGGCGGGATCATCACCGGCGTTCTTTCCGCGATGACGCGCGAGCACGCGATCGCGGTTCTCGAGGCGAATGCGCTCGCTTGGTCGAATGTCTCGACGGTCGCCGACCTGTCCGGCCATCCGGCACTCCGTCGCATGGAGATCGAGGTGCCCGGCGCGCGCGTCGAGATGGTCGCATCGCCGTTGCGGCGAAAGATCAAGGGCGGACCGGTGCCCGCACTGGGGCAGCACACAGAACACGTCCGGGCGGAGTTCGGCTGAGGAAGCGGAAGGACACGACTTCCTAGATCCTGGTTTGAAGGCGAGGCACATTGCACTGCCGGCTCCAGCTTTTGGAGCAACACTCCTTGAGCTTTGCAGTTCTCTCGTCGCCTGATTCCGATCCGCTCGGAGGTGCGTTGCGCTGTCCGTATCGCGCGCCGCTAAAGCGGGCAGACACCCGTTCCAACTAGCGACGGCTCGCGGCTGCTTCTGCTTCGTCTTGAGTGGGCGATCCAGAGCTCTGCCTTTCTGGAACTATCACCTCCACCGCGGACCGCGCTCCGGGCACGTTGCCCGGCTGTGACAATCACTCTTGAAGCCGGCTCATCGACGCCGCTTCGCACCGGCATGAACCGGGTCATCCTTCATTGCGGCATCTGCTAAGATGGTATACCAGAATACATTGTGCAGGTGGCAGGGGCTGAATCCATGCAGTTGAGGAAAGTGGTTTCGTTCGTCGAGGACGTTCGGCGGGACGGCGAGCGCGATGTTTCCAGCATCTTCAAGCTGATCGGCGTCGCCGCCGTGCTGACCAATCCCTGGACGGGTCGTGGCTTTGTCGAGGACCTGAAGCCCGAGATCCACGATGTCGGGCCGAAACTCGGTGAGCTGCTGACGGCTCAGTTGCTCGACCTTGCCGGCGGCGGTGCAGCGGTCGAGGGATATGGAAAAGCCGCGGTCGTGGGCACGTCGGGCGAACTCGAGCACGCCTCCGCCCTGATCCATACGCTGCGCTTCGGCAACTATTTCCGCCGTGCGGTCGATGCCAAGACCTACCTTGCCTTCACCAATACACGGGGCGGCCCGAATGCGCCGATCTCGATCCCGCTCATGCACAAGCACGATGAAGGAATGCGCTCGCACTATCTCACCGTGCAGTTCTCAGTGCCCGATGCCCCGGCGCCTGACGAGATCGTAGTGGCGCTCGGCGCCTCGATCGGCGGCCGCCCGCACCACCGCATCGGAGACCGACATCAGGATCTGAAAGATCTTGGTGACCTGCATGGCTGAAGTGACAGCCTGCGAGGTCGAGGCCATCCGCGCCGGCGGCACGCGCGTTCTTTCTGCTGGCCGCGGGGTGCCTGTGATCTTCGTGCATGGCGTGGGATTGAACGCGGATGTCTGGCGCGGTCAATTCGATGCGTTCTCGCGCAGCCGCCATGTCGTCGCCTATGACATGCTCAACCACGGCGAGGCGCCGAGCTCAATCAGGGCAAGGCAAGGCCTCGACGGTTATGTAGACCAACTGCTTCATGTAGCGGATGACCTTGCACTCGACCGCTTTCATCTTGTCGGCCATTCGATGGGCGCGCTGGTCGCCACCGCATTCGCGCTACGATATCCAGAACGTGTTCGCTCGCTTTGCGCCATGAATGCTGTGTGGTGCCGCGATCCTGAAAGCAGCGCCGCTGTTATGGATCGCGCTTCCGAACTGAAAAGCGGGTTGAAGGGCCGCAATGACGAGAACGCTATCCTGCGCTGGTTCGGCTCACCAATTCCTTCAGAGCTTCGGGAAGCAGCCTCAATCGCGCGACAGGCTTTGGCCAAAATTGATCCTGAAGCCTACGCACGTAGCTATGAGCTTTTCGCCCGGTCCGACCGTGCTCACGAAGATACTCTGAAAGAGCTTCGGGTTCCCACACTGTTTTTTACGGGTGAGTTCGATCCGAATTCGACGCCTGCGATGTCGGAGGCCATGGCGCGCGTCGCTCCCAAAGGCCGCGCGATCGTGTTGCCCGGTGCGCGCCACATGATGTTCATGACGGCCGCATCTCTGGTCAATGACCATTTGGAACGTTTGTTGGCCGCCAATGATGAGTAGGCTGTGACTGACTGGTCGCGCGACGCGACCAGGCTTTGCAGGACTGCCTTGGGGTGCGACAATCTCCCTTATCGCCCTCGGCTGTTCTGCATAGACCTTGCCGAACCTGCCTCGACCAGGCCATTGCGGCATCAACCGCTGCACCCGCGATTAGTGCGACTTGATTGATGCCTCGATCGCTGATGGGCCGAAAAGGTGATTCCCTGCCTTCTCACGTCGCCACGATGAGCCGGGTCCTGTTTCGCGCGAGGGCGGGAAACATCCAGTTGGGCGTCTTGCCCAGGAAGCTGTCGAGAAAGGCGATGGAAATGTTGGGGTCCTCGGTCGCATTCTCGCGGAAGGACCACCAGCTGCGGAGATCGGTCGCCGCCTGATCAAGCGGGCGGGGCGTGCCGAACTCCTGTTCGTGGACGGCCGCGATCGAGCAGATGCAGAAATTGGTGTAAAGAAAGCCCTCCGGCCAGAAATGGGCGACTTGGTCAGTCGAGTCCGCTGCGGCGGGCCGGCGCTCGGCAAGCGCGCTGGCGGGACGCGTGCGCAGGAACTCGCGAAGCGCGAGCCCGCCCAAAAAGACGATGCGGTCGGCTTTTTCGATACCGGGATCATGCTCTACCGGCCCCATCGCCTTGACCCAGTCGAAGAAGGTCTGGCTGAGACGGCGCTCGTGGATCTCGAAATCGATGCCGACATGGTCGGACACGGTGCGGGCATTGCTCTTGAAGGCGCGCGTGAACCAGCGGAGCTGCCGGAGCCTGTGGCGCAGGTCGGGCGTGTCCATCAGATGCTGTTTGACCGAAAGGTCCATGAGGCCTTCGCGAATTCCCGTTTCCGGTTGTCTCAGGGCAGATGCGGCGCCCATTCCGCAAACAAGCGCGCGAGCGCCTGCTCCGGCTCTCTCCTGAAGGCAGCCTCCACTTCAAGCCAGCCGATATCGACCGCCGTTCCCGCAGCGGCATTGACCTCGCTCGCGGAAGCGTCCTCCTCGCTGAGGCTGGCCACTGCGAGGCTTAAGCCCAGCACGGCTGAAACAAAGAGATTGGCGTTGCGCACGGTGCCGGACTCCCCTTCCACCAGATGGGCAGGGCTCGCCACGGGGCGGCTCGTGGCGATTGCGAGCGTGACTGCGGCCGCAAGCCGGCAGGGGTCGGTTTCCCCGGCGGCGCTCGACGCAGCGACGCGGCGATAGGCCTGAGCGAGCGTCATCTCGCTGATGCTCGGATTGGCGGCCCCTTTCTCGGTGAGGATGCGCTTGGCCGCAGCATACTGGTCGCGCGCGAAGAGAATCTCGCGGTTAGGATCGGGATGCGGATCGCGGCTGGGAAAATAGGAGGAAAGCGGGCGCGGCGCTGTCTGGCCCGAGCGCAGTTCGGGATCGGCCGAAACCAGGCCCAAAGCGGCCTCCTCCAGCCGGCTCAGGGCAGAATCCGAGAATTCGGCGACAGCGCTCGTCAGGGCGACGGCCGGCTGCGGCAGCCATGGATTTCCCCGCTCCACGCTGCGCACCGAGCTTTTCAGTTCGCGCGCCAGAAAACGGGCGCTGCGCAGGTTCTCCTTGACGACGCTGCGGAGATGTTCGTGGACCAGCATGACTCCGTTCCTTCAAAGGCGCAGTGGTCTCAAGGATAGTGGATGACCGGCGCCGCTTCCAGCGATCATTGCGGTGGCGATGGGGAAGAAGCGCATGCGAAGACGCCGTGGCGAACGGCTTCGGCGGATGCCTCCGTTGCCTGCGCGGCACGCTCTGCCTCGTTCCAGTCCAGCGCTTCTGCCGCGAGGCCGGCGGTCTCCTCGATGACAGCGGGCGACAGAAGGCCGGCGAGCGCGATGTCGGTGCGCCGGAAAAGGAGGTCGGTCAGGTGCACAACCGATTCCGCGCGGCAGATGTGACGGATCTCGCCCGCCGAATAATCCGGCAGGCTCGCGAGCGGCCGGTCGTCAACGCCTGAAGCTTCAACCACGGCTCCCGCATAGGTGCCGTATCGGTCCAGCAGCATCTCGGCGCGCTCCCGGCCAACCGTTCCCCGAGCGGCGAGACTTTCGACATAGGCGGAGCGCGCGGCGTTTCCCTTCGGAAAGGCCTGCCCGCCGCCGATGGCCATCTCCACCGTGCTCGTTTGGCGGGCCCGACCCAGGGCGCGGAGAATGCGGTCGGCCGCCTGCTCGGAGAAGCCGCGAAAGGTAGTCCATTTGCCGCCGATCAGGGACAGAACCGGCGTGCCGCTTCCCGGTAGGCGATCCTCAGCGATATGATGGTCGCGGCTTACGGCGCCCGGATCGGGGCCGTCGGCGCGAGGGAGCGGGCGGACGCCCCAGTAAGAAAAGACCACCTCCGAAGGATCGAGCCGGATGTTCGGGAAGATCTCGCTGACCACGCCCAGGAGATAGCGCGCTTCCGTGTCGTCGCAGGTCGCCTCGTCGGGATCGTCGACCGGCACATCCGTGGAGCCGATCAGAACATTGCCCATGAAGGGGTAGAGCAGGTTCACCCGCCCGTCGCGTGTGCCGAAATAGATCATGCGGCCCTTGAGCGCCTCAAGCAGGCGGCTGTTCCGGACCACGAGGTGGGCGCCCTTGTTGCCGCCCATATGGCGCGAGTTGATCCCCAGCACGGCGTTCACGCGGTCGATCCAGGCGCCGCCGGCATTCACGACGATGTCGGCGGTTACCGCGTGCGTTTCGCCGCTCCGTGCGTCGCGCAGGAGGATGGTGCCGCCTTCGTCGCAGCCGGTCGCGGGCATGTGGTTGCGCGCCGCGCTCGCCTCGTTCAGCGCGAGCCCGTCGCGCACGAGCTCCAGCGCCAGCCGCTCGGCATGGGTGATGCGCGCCTCGTAATAAATGCCGGCGGCGACAAGGCCCTCATCCAACTCGAGCATTTCCCGGCGCAACCGGGCGCGCGGAAGGAAGCGATGACGCGGCATGCCGCGAAAATGGCGGCCGTAAAGATCGTAAAGCCCAAGCCCGATCTCGGTGATCACCGCGCCGCGGTCATCGAGCTTGGCAGGACGGCGGAAGAAGCGCAGCACCGAGGCGCCGATACCGCCGAAGACCGAGCGGATCGGCAGCACGGTTTCCAGCGGCTTCACATAATGGGGCGCGTTGCGGAGCAGCAGGTTGCGCTCCAGCGCCGACTCTCGGACCAGGCGAAACTCGCCGGTTTCCAGATATTTGATGCCGCCATGGATCAGCCGGGAGGGGGCGGCGCTCGCGCCCGAGCAGAAGTCCCCGCGATCCACCAGCAGGCAGTCCACGCCTTGGGCGCAGAGGTCGCGGAACAGGCCGCAGCCATTGATGCCCGCGCCCAGAATGACGACCGGATAGTGCGATTTCAGCGTCCGCGTGAACTGCTCCATGATCGGCGGCTTACTGATCGAGAATCGCCACCTTGATGGCCGAACCCTGCTCGGCCGTGGCGAGCGCTTCTCCGATGTCGGCCAGGCTGAAGCGGTGGGTGAGCATGGAATCCACCTCGAAGCGGCCGCCTGCGATCAGCTTCAGCGCTTTCTCGAACTGGAGCCGGGAAAGGCCGAAGGCGCCGGTTACGTAAAGCTCGTTGTAGTGGATGGCATTAACGTCCAGCATCGCTTTCTCGCCCGCCGAGAAGCCGGCAAACAGGCTGACGCGTCCGCGATGACGCGCGAGCCCCAACGCATCATTGGCGAGCGCGGGCACGCCGATCGCGGCGATCACCACATCGGCGCCGAGCCCCGCCGTTTCCTCCTGGACCACGGCGGGCAGGTCTTCGGCGGTCGGGTCGACGGCGCGGTCGGCTCCGGCGGCAAGGGCCGCTGCACAGCGCGCGCCGTTCGGCTCGCTGACGATCACCTTGTGGGCGCCCGACTGGCGCGCAAGCTTGACGTGGAGGATGCCGATCGGGCCTGAGCCCAGCACCACCACCGTGTCGCCGCGCTCGACGCCGACCCGCTCCTGGCCGTTGATCACGCAGGCCAGCGGTTCGGCAAGGGCGGCGCGGTCGAAGCCGAGGCCTTCCGGCATGGCGAACACATTGCCGCGTTCCACGCCGGCGGCCGGGATGCGGATATATTCGGCAAAGGCGCCGTCGATCTCGTAGCCGATGGCGGTCAGGTTCTGGCAAAGATTCTCGTAGCCGCGCAGGCAATGCGGGCAGTGACCGCAGGAAATGGCCGGGCAGACGCAGACTGCCTGCCCGGCGCGAAAGCGCGAGCCGGAGCCGGCTTCGACCACCTCGCCCGCGAATTCATGGCCGAGAACGGAGGGGTAGCGCACGCCCATGGTCTTGCGACCGCGGAAGATGCGGATATCGGTGCCGCATACCGTGGCTGCCTTGACGCGTATCAGCAGGTCGCCCGGTGCAAGGACGGGATCAGGCACCGTGTCGAACGACAGAACATTGGGTCCTGCAAGCACCCCGGCCTTCATAGCGGCTGTCTCCATGAACTCAGTGCAATCTGCACATTTGTGCTCGCGTGTGTCAATACATGCAGAACGATGGTAGGACGTGTCAGGCTCTGCTAGGTAAGGCACATGACCGTGGGCTCCCTCGTCTCACCTTACAGATCAGCAGTGGCTTCATGGAAGTGCACCTATTTGCGTCGTGGGAGGCTTGACCAATTAGCTTCACTGTGCACACTTACACGCAATGAAGCACAAAAGTGCGGCTCGCTGCGGGAGGCGGTGAATTGACGGACTGGCGATACGACTATGCATCGATGGGCTTTTATACCTTCGATTGTCTCGGCTGGCCTGTTTCCGCCATCCCGCCCGGCGGCGGCACCATTTTGATCGACGAGCTTGCAATGGCGGTGTCCGGTGCTGCCGGAACTGCCGTGATCGCCGCTGCCAAGATGGGGCTGAAGAGCCTCGCGGTCGGCGGCGTCGGCGACGACCTGATGGCTGACTGGGTGCTCGACCGCATCGCCAAGTTCGGCGTGGATATCAGCGCGCTGGAGCGGATCAGAGGCGCGCGCACCTCATCCTCCATCGTCTTGACCCGCGCGGACGGCTCACGGCCTGCGCTGCATATGAAGGGCGCTACCGGAGATTTCGTGGTCGAGCCGGCGCGCTTCGACGCCGTGACCGATGCGCGCGTCTTCCATCTCGGCGGCGTCGGCCTCATGGATGCCATGGACGGCGCACCCAACGCAGCGCTCATGAAGCACGCCAAGGCGCGCGGCTGCGTCACCACCGTGGATGTTTTCGCCGGTTCGCCCGCGGACCTGCCCGATGTCGCCGCCGTGCTGCCTTATACCGACTATTTCATGCCCTCGATCGAGGAGGCCCGTGCTTTGAGCGGGCTTGAGGAACTGGACGACTGCGTCCGTTTCTTTCTGGATCGCGGCGTCAAGGCCTGCGTCTTCACGCTTGGAGGCGACGGCGCCTATTACGGTGATGCGGAGGGCGTGTCCTTCCATGTTCCTGCCTTCGACATCCAGGTGAAGTGCACCTGCGGCTGCGGCGACGCCTTCGACGCGGGCTTCGCCGTGGGGCTGTGCCGTGGCCTCGACCTCGAAACCATCGTGCGTTTCGCGCAGGCGACTTCCGCGCTCAATGCCAGCGGCCTGGGCTCGCAGGCTGGCGTGGAGTCCTACGACCACACTTTCGAATTCATGCGGAACACCCCCGTCAAGCGCGCCCAGGCCTTTGCCGCTGCGAGTTGAACGGGAAGCACTGCCCCTTGGGCGAGGCGATCCGGCGCAGGCGCGCCGGGCACGGGAGAGCCGGAGGCGGTCGAGCGGCACGGGATGCCGGTCGCGGTTTCCGGCAAACAGGCAAAGTGAGGAGAAAGACATGAAGCTGAAAGCATTCGCCGCCCTGTGCGGTTTGACGGCGGCCACGATCGCCACCGGCGCGCTGGCGCAGAGCCAGGCCGACCTGATCAAGCCGATCGACAAGGAGCTGACCTTTGTTTTCATTCCGAAGGTCATCCACCCCTGGTATGACGTGGTGGCCGAGGGCAGCAAGTTCGCCGCCGAAGAGGCCGCAAAGGAAGGCGTCAAGATCAACGTCATCTGGGATCAGCCGCCCCAGGCAGACGTCGCCGACCAGAACCAGCGCATCGAAGCCAATATCGGCCGCAAGCCCGATGGTCTCGCCGTCGCCTGCCTCGACCAGGCCACCAATGTCCAGCTTCTGACCGAAGCGAAGGAGGCCGGCCTCAACGTGTTCACGTTCAACTCGTTCTGCGACGAGAAATTCCCGTTTGTCGGCCAGAAGGACAGCTATCAGGACGGCTTCGATCTCGGCGAGTATCTCGCCAAGCACCTCAACGGCAAGGGCAAGGTCGGCATCCTGGCCGGCAGCCTGACAGCCACCGACCACGTCGAGCGCATCAAGGGCTTCAAGAAGGCGCTGGAAAGCCATCCCGACATGCAGATCGTCTTCGAGCAGCCCGACAATGACGTGCTGGAAGAAGCCGTGACGCTGACGGAGAACGCGCTTCAGGCCAACCCCGACATTGCCGGCTTCTTTGGTTCCAACGCGTCCAACCCGATCGGGGCGGCGCGCGCGGTCAAGAATGCGGGCATGAGCGGAAAGGTGGCCATCGTCGGCATGGACGACCTTCCCGAGGCGGTGGAGTTCGTGTGCGACGGCACCATCACCGCGCTCAAGGCGCAGCGCCAGTGGGATATCGGCTACTGGGCGGTCAAGTATATGGTGGCCATGAACGAGAACCATACCTATCCGATGGACCACAACACCGGCTCGCGCTTCATCACCAAGGATGAGTGCAAGTCCAACTGACGTTTCCCAAGGAAAAAAGCAGGGCGCGGCCGGAAAAATGCCGCGTCCTGTTTCTCCGGCCAGAGGAAACGTTGCAGCGGACCCGACGGATGACAGAATTCGCCTTTCAAGCCCGCAGCGTTTCCCGCTTCTTCGGCGTCGTCCAGGCGCTCAAGGAAGTGTCGCTCGGCATCGGTGCGGGCGAGATCCATGCCATCATCGGCGAAAACGGCGCGGGCAAGTCCACGCTGATGAACATCTTCTGCGGCAAGCTCAGCCCTTCGAGCGGTGAGCTTCTGCGTGACGGGCAGCCAGTCACCTTTCACTCTCCGATCGACGCGCAGCGGGCAGGCGTTGCCATCGCTCCGCAGGAAGTGAGTCTGGTGCCGCATCTGTCGGTGGCCGAGAACATCATGCTCGGCGCGCACCGAACCAGGGGCGTGGCGATCGACTGGCGCGCCACGCGTGAGGAGGCGATCGAGCATCTGCACGAGGTGGACGACACGATCGATCCGCGCGTGCCGGTCGGCACCCTGTCGAAAGCGCATCAGCAACTCGTCCAGATCGCGCGCGCCACCGCAACAAGAGCCAGGATCCTGATCTTCGATGAGCCGACCGCGGCTCTCACTTTCCGGGAAACGGAGAAGCTCTACGCCTATCTTCATGCGCTGCGGGCATCGGGCCGCTCGGCCTTCTATATCTCGCATCGCCTCGACGAGATTCTTGCGCTGTCAAACCGTATCTCGGTGCTGCGCGACGGCGCCTATGTCGGCGAGCTCGATCCCAAGGCCACCACCAAGGACGAAATGGTGCGCATGATGGCCGGCCGCGTGGTCGGCCAGGGCAATGCCGCGCCGCGTGTTTTTCCGCCTGAGGCCGAGACGGTTCTCAAGGTCGAGAAGCTGTCGCGCCGCGGCGAGTTCGCCGATGTGAGCTTCAGCCTCAAGAAGGGCGAAATCCTCGGCGTGTCGGGCCTGGTGGGCGCCGGGCGCACCGAAGTCGCCAAATGCCTTTTCGGCCTGACCCGGGCCGACAGCGGCACGGTCGAGCTGTTCGGGGAGAAGAGCACGATCTCCGCTCCTGCCGACGCGATCCGCAAAGGCCTCGTTTACCTTCCCGAGGAGCGCAAGCAGGAGGGCATCTTCCCGCTGCTCTCCATCGCCGAGAACATGGCGCTGCCCAATCTCCGGCGCTTTCAGGGTATCGCGCGCATGCGCACCGGCGAGATGTTCGGCGAGGTCGCCCGCTTCGTTCAGGACCTCAAGATCAAGATCGGTCATCCCAAGGACCGCATCACCTCGCTCAGCGGCGGCAACCAGCAGAAGGTGATCATCGGCCGCTGGCTGATGAAAAACGCACGCATCCTGATCATGGACGAGCCGACGCGCGGCATCGACGTGGCGGCCAAGTTCGAGATCCAGCGTCAGCTCCGCCAGTTCACCGAGCAGACCGGCCTTTCCATCATCTTCATCTCGTCCGAGCTGGAAGAAGTGCTCGACGTGTCCGATCGCATCCTCGTCATGCATGAGGGCAGGGTGAAGGGCATCTTTCCCGCCGCCGAAGCCACGCAGGAATCGCTGCTGCAGGCGGCGATGAGCTGAACCGAACAGGGATCAACGTCATGACTGCCGAAACCACGGGCGTCGCGCCTGCCTCCCGGTCCCGTCCCGTTCCGAGCCTCATCTCGCGCTTCTGGCGCTGGGAGGCGAGCGGCATCCTGGTGGCTCTCGTCGCGCTGGTGGTGGTGCTGTCGCTCGCATCGGACAATTTCCTGTCCACCTACAATATGTCGGTGGTCGCGCGGCAGGCGGCGTTCGTCGGCCTCGTCGCGCTCGGTCAGACGCTCGTGCTGCTTGTGGGCGGCATCGACCTGTCCGTGGGTGCTGCGGCCGGCCTGTCCGCCATTGTCGGCTCGCTCATGCTGACCATGTTCGGGGTCAACCCGTTTCTGGTCATCCCCCTCACCATGGTGTTCGGAATGGCGCTCGGCCTCCTGAACGGCGTCTTCGTGGCCGGTCTCAGGCTCAATCCCTTTATCGTCACGCTGGCGACATGGGAAATCTTTGCCGGCATGACGCTCGTGATCACGAAGGGCTATCCGATCCGGCCGCTGGGCGAGCCCTTCACCTTTTTCGGCAAGGGCGAGTTTCTCGGCGTGCCGATCCCGGTGGTGATCTTCATCCTCGCCGGCCTCGTTCTGATCTGGTTTCTCACGCAGACCCGCTTCGGCCGCAACATCTTCGCCGTCGGCGGCAATCGCGACGCGGCCGTGCTTGCCGGCATCCATGTGAAATGGGTCGAGCTTGCCGCCTTCGCGTTGGCCGGCATGTTCGCTGCCCTCGCCGGCATCCTTTACGCGAGCCGCATGGATGCAGGCCAGCCCTCGGTCGGCGAAGGCTGGCTGATGGGCGCGATCACCGCAGCCATCCTCGGCGGAACGTCGCTGCGCGGCGGGCAGGGCTCGATCGTCGGCACCATGCTCGGCGCGCTGCTGCTGGCGGTGCTCGCCAACGGCACGGTGCTGCTCAACATTTCGGGCTTCTGGCAGCGCGTGATTGTCGGCTGCGTGGTGTTGATCGCGGTTCTCGTCGATCTCTTCCGCCAGCGCGCGTGAGGGCGCAACAGACGGGTTTGATCGGCGTTGCCGCCGCGCTATGAGAAACAGCGCGCAACGGAGCCCGTCAGACCTCGTGCAGGACATTCCTTCCCGGCCAGGCCGGCAAGCCCCCGAGACCGATCTCGGCGCCGACATCAAGGCGCGGGTGGCCTGGCTCTACTATATGGAGGGCATGACGCAGGACCAGATCGCGCAGGAGATCGGCATCCACCGCACCCGCGTGCTGCGAATGCTTTCCGCCTCGCGCCAAGATGGCACGGTGCAGATCCGGGTGACCGCCAAGCTCAGCCGCTGCGTGGAGCTCGAACGCCGGATCGAAAGCGCGTTTAATATCGAGCGCGCGATCGTTATTCCCGATCCGAAAGGCTCGGCTCCAGTCGCCCAGGTGGTCGGCTCGGTGCTCGGCGCCTTCATCGCAGACAGCCTTCAAAGCCGGATGACGGTGGGTTTGGGATGGGGCCGGACGCTCAGCCACAGCCTGCCGGCCATCGTCAACAACGGCCACTCCGAGATCACGGTCGTGTCTCTGCTCGGCGGGCTGACCAAGGTGAGCGCCGTCAATCCGAGCGAATTCGCCTGGCGCATCGCCGACCGCCTGTCGGCCGACTGCTACCTGCTCGCCGCTCCCGTCTTCGCGCCCGACCTGCATACGCGCGAAGCGCTGATGACCCATCCCGGCATCAAGGAAATCTTCCAGCGCGCCGACCAGCTCGATCTGGCGATCCTGAGCGTGGGCGACCTGTCGCCTCATTCCACCTTCGCCCAGTACGGGCTCCTGGAGCGCGAGGAGTTCGCTTCGCTGCATCGGGCCGGAGCGGTGGGCGACGTCCTTTGCCGCTTCATCAACGCGCAAGGAGACGTGATCCAGCATCCGATCAATGACCGCGTGGTCGCGGTCGATCCGCGCAAGCTCACAAATGCGCGCAAGATCGTGCTGGCCTCGGGCGGCTGGCACAAGTTCCAGGCCATCCTCGCTTCCATCCGCCTCCTTCGCCCGAATGTGCTGATCACCGACGAGGCAGTGGCCGAGCAACTTGCGGACATCTCCGGCTAGCCCATTGCGGCTAAGGCTTTTTGCCGCGTTTCAGGAGGACGCCTCTCCGGCGAGCGTGAGTATGGCGCGGGCGCTTTGTTCGTCGGTGATGAAGACGGTGGGACGCAGGATGCGGATGCCGCCGAGCAGCGCCTCGACCTTGTCGGGACCTCCCGACGCCAGCAGCCGCCGCTTGGCGGCGCGGATGCGTTCGATGCCGACCGACATCACGAGCTCGTTGGCCGGATGATCCACGAGCCGCCCCTCGCGGTCGAAGAAGTGGAACAGCAGATCGCCCACTGCACCCGCCTCGATCATGGCAAGGCGCAACTCCTCCGACAGGTAGCCGACACGCACGGTTGTGCTGGTGCCCTCGATGCTGCCCACGCTCAGCACGGCGAGATCCATTTCATCCGCCATGTCCATGATCGGTCCCAGCCCGCAGCGTTCGATCAGCGCCTGTCTGGTCGCAATGCTGTCCACCACGGCCGGGGCCGGGAGCAAGTAGGCGTCGCCGCCGAAGATCTGCGCGAAACGCCATACGAATTCCGCAGGGTTGAACCGGCGCGCCTGGGCAACGCCGCCAAGCAGCGAGATCACGCGCAGATTGTCGAGCGACCGTTCGGAAACGAAGGGCAGCGACTGCAGAAGCGTGCGCCCCCAGCCAAGCCCCACCACCATGCCGGGTTCAACCACCTCCGACAGATATGTGCCGACCGCGGCGCTGATGGGCGGGGCCGGATCCTGACCCGGCTGGGAAAGCGGCACCACGATCGTGCGCTCGATGTTGAAGCGCTTCTCGATGCTTCTCTCGAGCCCCGTCAGCTCGGCCAGTTCGCCCACCACCGAGATGCGCACCTCATGGCGCGCGCGGGCATCCGCCAGCAGTCGCACGACGGTCACGCGGCCGATGTCGAGGGCGTCCGCGATCTCGTTCTGCGTCATCTGCTCGACATAATACATCCAGGCGGCGCGCATCCTCAGCCGCTCGGACTTTCCCGATGAGACAGGCGTCTCGCGCGCTTCCGCCATCGCGGACTTGTTCAGCGTCTGCGTCCGCTCGCGTGTTTGTTTCGCCACCAACACCGCCCTCTTGCTTTCGCGCTGTTTCTTTCACTGCTTTCCTGGCGTGGCAACCGAACCTTGATGGCTTCTGCAGGATGAGTCTCATGAACAAAAGTCTTGATGAAAAGAAAAATGTTCTCTATAAAGCTGGGTGATAGAATGCCGCTGATTCTTGAGCGGCGCGCCAGGGAGGTTGCCGAATGACGATCGCACAAGTGGGCTTGGCGGCGGAACTGATCTCCTATGCGGAGAAGCATGGGGCGGTGACGGTCGGCCTCGCCGGCGCGGGCCAGATGGGCACCGACATGGTGGTGCAGATGGCGCTGATCCCCGGCGTGCGGCTCGGTGCGCTGTCCGAGGTCAACATGACGGCCGCGCGCGATGCGCTGGCGCTCGCCGGCCACGAGGCTTCCGCGATCGTCGAGGCAGGATCGGCAGACGCGGTGGACCGAGCGATCGAAGGCGGCAAGGTCGCGCTGACGAGCGATTTCAAGGCGCTGTGTGCTGCCGGCCGCATCGATGTCGTGATCGATGCCACGGGCAACCCCAATGTCGGCACGCTGATCGCGCTGGAGGCCTTCAACAACGGCAAGCATGTGGTGATGCTGAATGTGGAGGCCGACATCACCATCGGCCGCCACCTGAAAGCCGAGGCCAAGCGGGCGGGCGTGATCTATACGGGCGCTGCCGGCGACGAGCCTGCCGCGACGCTCGAGATCATGGGCTTCGCCCAGGCGCTCGGCTTCGAGATCGTGGCCGCCGGCAAGGGCAAGAACAACCCGCTGAAGTTCGACGCCACGCCGGACGCCTATGAGGAAGAAGCCGCGCGGCGCAACATGAACGCCCGGATGCTGGTGGAGTTCGTGGACGGCTCCAAGACCATGATCGAGATGGTGGCCGTCGCCAATGCCACGGGGCTGGTGCCTGATGTGCCCGGCATGCATGGGCCCGCCGCGACGCGCGACGAGCTTGCCCAGGTCCTCTGCACCAAGGCGGATGGCGGCATCCTTTCCAAGAGCGGCGTGGTCGACTACTCGATCGGCAAGGGCGTGGCGCCTGGCGTGTTCTGCATCGTCAAGCCGCGTCATCCCCGCGTGCTCGAGCGCATGACCGACCTCAAGGTCGGTCCCGGCCCCTGCTATACGATCTTCCGACCCTACCACCTGACCAGCCTGGAAGTGCCGATCTCCGCGCTGAAGGCGGTGATCCGCGGCGTACCCGACATGGAGCCGGTGGATCGTCCGGTAGCCGAATGCGTCGCGGTGGCCAAGCGCGACCTCGCGCCCGGAGACACGCTGGGCAAGATCGGCGAATATGACTATCGCGGCTTTGCCATGACCTGGAGCGAATCGTCCCAGGAAGGCGCGCTGCCGCTCGGCCTGGCCGAGAAGGCGCGCGTGACGCGGCCGGTCAAGGCCGGCGAGCGGATCACTTACGCCAACGCCTCGCCCGATGAGAGCCTGGTGATCACGCAGATCCGCCGCCGGCAGGATCAGTCGGATTCGGCCTTTTCAGCCTGATCTCTCGCGGGGCCGAAACGAAAACCCGCCCCGCGCTTTTTTCCCCGGAACCAGCAGGATGGAACGCGCCATGCCCGATGCTCCCGTGCAAGCCGCCCCCGCAGCTTCTTCGGCCGGAATGCCCGGCGACAACCGGCCCTTCGCCTTTCAGCACTTCTCGCCTGACGTGCTGAAAGACGCGATGCGGCAGATGTATCTGATCCGCCGCTTCGAGGAGGGCGCGGAAGACAGCTATATGCGCGGGCTCGTGCACGGCACCATGCACCTGTCGATCGGCCAGGAGGCCTCGGCGGTCGGCATCTGCCTGCCTCTTGGCGACACGGACCAGATCACCTCCACCCACCGCGGCCATGGCCACTGCATCGCCAAGGGCGCGGAGGTGAAGCGCATGTTCGCCGAGTTCTTCGGCAAGACCACGGGCTACTGCAAGGGCCGGGGCGGCTCCATGCACATCGCCGATGTGTCCAAGGGCAATCTCGGCGCGAACGGCATTGTCGGCGGCGGGCTGCCGATCGCGGTGGGTGCGGCACTTTCCATGAAGATGCAGAAGCGGCCCGACGTGGTCGTGTCCTTTTTCGGCGACGGCGCCAACAACGAGGGCGCGTTCCATGAAGCGCTCAACATGGCCGCCGTGTGGAAGCTGCCGGTGGTGTTCGTGTGCGAGAACAACGGATACGGCATGTCTACTTCGACGGCGCGCTCGACCGCCGTTCCGAACGTGGCCGACCGCGCGTCTGCCTATGCGATGCCCGGCGTGGTGGTAGACGGCAACGACCTGTCCGCCGTGTCCGAGGCCTCCGTCGCGGCCGTCGAGCGCGCGCGGGCGGGCGACGGGCCGACCCTGATCGAATGCAAGACCTATCGTCACCGGGGCCATTCCAAGAGCGATCGCAACCGTTACCGCACCAAGGAGGAGATTGAGGAGTGGATCGGCCGCGACCCGATCGGCCGCTTCGAGACCCAGCTTCTCGAATATGGCATCGCCGAGCAGACGGAGATCGACGAAATCCGTGAAGCCGTCGAGCGCGAGATCGCCGAAGGCATCGAGTTCGCCAAGGAAAGCCCCATGCCGCCCGTGAGCGAGGTCACGCGCTACGTCTACACCGACTGAGCGCTCCTTATCCCAGCCGATCGATCATTTCCGGGTTGAAAAAAACGATGAGCACCACGACGCGCGAACTGTCTTATGCCCAGGCCATCCAGGACGCCATGGCGGTTGCCATGGAGGCCGACGAGCGGGTCTTCCTGATGGGCGAGGATATCGGCGTGTACGGCGGCGCCTTTCAGGTGACGGGCGATCTCGTGGAGCGTTTCGGCACGGAGCGGGTGCGCGACACGCCGATCTCCGAACTCGGCGGCGCGGGCGTCGCGGTGGGTGCCGCCCTGACCGGCATGCGCCCGATCTTCGAGTTCCAGTTTTCCGACTTCGCGACGCTCGCCATGGAGCAGATCGTCAACCAGGCGGCGAAGATCCGCTTCATGCTGGGCGGCGAGGTGTCCGTGCCGGTGGTGATGCGCTTTCCTGCCGGATCGGGCACGGGCGCTGCTGCCCAGCACAGCCAGAGCCTGGAAGCCTGGCTCGGCCATGTGCCGGGGCTGAAGGTGATCCAGCCCGCCACGCCCTATGACGTGAAGGGCATGCTGCTTGCGGCGGTCGAAGATCCCGATCCGGTGATGATCTTCGAGCACAAGCTTCTTTACAAGATGAAGGGCCCGGTGCCCGAGGGGCACTATACGGTGCCGATCGGCAAGGCCGAGATCCGGCGAGAGGGCCGCGACCTGTCGATCGTCGCCACGGCCATCATGGTTCACAAGGCGCTGGAAGCGGCCGAAACGCTGAAGGGCGAAGGCATCGACGTCGAGGTGGTGGACCTGCGCACGATCCGCCCGATGGACAAGGACACCGTGATCGCGAGCGTCAAGAAGACCGGGCGCCTCCTTTGTGTTTATGAGGGCGTCAAGACGCTCGGCATCGGCGCGGAAGTCAGCGCCATGGTGGCCGAAAGCGACGCCTTCGACTTCCTGGACGCGCCGATCGTGCGGCTGGGCGGGGCCGAGTCGCCCATTCCCTACAATCCCGAGCTCGAAAAGGCTGCCGTGCCACAGGTGCCGGACATCCTGGCCGCCGCCCGCGATCTGGTTTCGGGGAGGCGCTGAGCTCATGCCTACCGAAGTGATCCTGCCCAAGGTCGACATGGACATGGCGACCGGGCGCATCAGCCGCTGGTACAAGGCCGAAGGCGACGCGGTCGCCAAGGGCGAACTGCTGTTCGAGATCGAGACCGACAAGGCGACGATGGAAATCGACGCGCCGGCCGGCGGCGTGCTTCGCCGCGTGACCGGACGCGAGGGCGTGGACATTCCCGTGGGCGAGCCCGTGGCGTGGATCTATGCCGAGGGCGAGGTCGTGGAAACGAGCGAGGCAGCGGCGCCTGCGCCTGCGGCAATGGCCGAGGAAGCAGCGCAAGTGCCGGCCCCGGCGGCCGAGGCGAAGCCTGTCGCCGAGGAGGCGGCACCGGAAAGCGGTGGGAACAAGCTGCGCGCCACGCCGCTTGCGCGCCGTCTTGCGCGTCAGTATGCCATCGACCTTTCCGGACTTTCGGGCAGCGGACCGCGGGGCCGCATCCAGGCCAAGGATGTGGAGGGCGCTCAAAGCCGTTCCGAACCTGTGTCGGCGAAGGCAACGATTGCTCCCGCCCAAGTGCCGGCGGAGCCAAGAGCGCCGCATCCTGCCTCCACCGTGTCGGGCGCCCAGCGCGTCTCAGCCGGTGCCTCCACGTGGCTGCGTCAGGAGGGCGAGGGCGTTCCGCTGGTGCTGATCCACGGCTTCGGATCGGAAGGCGCGAGCTGGCGTCCGTTTCTTTCCGCCTTTGAGCGGCCGATGCCGATCCTGTCGATAGAGCTTCCCGGCCATGGCGCTGCGGTCGATGTGCCGGCTGTATCCTTTGACGATCTCGTGGCCCATGCCGAAACCGAACTGGCGGCGCATGGCGTGACCGTTGCTCATCTGGCCGGGCATTCGCTCGGCGGAGCGGTGGCGACAGCGCTCGCGGCGGGCTCGACCGTCGAGGCACGCTCGCTCTTCCTGCTCGCGCCGGCCGGCCTCGGGCCGGACATCAATACGGGCTTCACCCAAGGCTTCGCGGCAGCCCGCGACGAGGCGCCTTTGCGTGCCTGGATGAACGAGCTCGTGTCCGATCCCGCCACCTTTTCGGACAGCTTCGTCAAGGCGACGCTGCGGGCGCGTGGCGATGGGCGCTTGCCCGATGCCCAGAGCCGGCTCGGGCCGCTGCTCTTTTCGGACGGTACGCAGCGCTTCTCGGTGCGCGCGCTTCTCGACCGGCTTGCCGTGCGCACAAAGGTTGTGGCCGGCAGCGCCGACCGCATCGTGCCAGTCCGCCAGATGAGCGGACTGCCGGGCTCCATCGCGCTGCATGTCTTCGCGGGCCTGGGCCACATGCCGCATCTGGAGGACCGCATGGCGGTGGCCCGGCTGCTCGATGAACTGGTGCGCTGAACGGGCTGGAGGCTGGTCATGCATGAACAGTTGTCATTACAAAAATAATAATGTACACAAATAAGCATTCGAGCGCTGATTCGCTTTAACGGTCGCGCGCTCGATCTGGCCCGGGTGGAGGAGCATCGCCGCCTGGCCTTCGGGAGGAACTATTGGCAGAGATTTTCGATCACACCGGCGCGCCGGTGACGCATAGCCGTGCGCGCGTGAATGGCATCCGCATGCATTATGTGACGGCTGGTCAGGGCGAGCCGCTCCTGCTGCTGCACGGCACGCCAAAAACCAGTTTCTACTGGGCGAAGCTTTTCCCGTTGCTGACCGAGCACTTCACGGTGGTTGCGCCCGATCTGCGCGGCTTCGGCTACACCGACAAGCCGCCGGCGGAAGAGGGCTATGACTCGCTGACGAATGCCAGGGACGTCGCCGAGTTGATGACGGAGCTCGGCCACGAGACCTTCCACCTTCATGGCGAGGATCGCGGCGCAGAATTTGCCTATGCGCTGGCCGCGACGGAGCGCTCGCGCGTCAAGACGCTGTCCTTCTGCGAGATGCTGCTGTCTGGCGAGGGGCTGGAGGAGTGGTCCCACTTCACGCCCGACAATATCTCGGCCCAGTTCCGCCAGCAGGGCGTCTGGGTCTGGCACATTCCCTTCTTCTGGATTCCCCATCTGCCGGAGATGCTGATCACTGGCCGTGAGCGGGAATTCTGGGAATTCTGGATCAAGGCCGAGACCTGGAACCCCAACGCCATCACCGATGAGGCGATCAGCGAGTGGATCGCGCGGCTTTCGGCTCCCGGCGGCTTGCGCGGCTGCCTCGAGACCTACCGCGCCGGGCTCAAGAATGCCCGCATCAACAAGGAACTCAAGGCAACCAAGCTGACGCTTCCCATCATGACGGTCGGAGCACCCGAATTCTTCGGGCCGCTGGTCGAGGAGCAGATGCTGAAGGTCTCCGAGGGTGTCGAGCGCGCCGAAATCTTCGAGGAATGCGGCCACAGCCTGGCCTGGGAGGCCGAGGAGCGACTCGCCGCCATGCTGCGCGAGTTCATGCTCGGCCGCTGACAACCATTCCCGCCGGACAGCAGGAAATCGGCGCGATCAAGAACCAACCGGGAGAGAGAATCATGAAGAAGTTCAAGAGCACGATCCGCGCGGCGGCATTCGCCCTGCTCGCGGCAACCGCAATGCCCATGGCCGGACATGCGGCCGACAACATCGCAGCCGACCTCGATCAGCCTTTGTGGTACCAGGCGCCTTCCGCGAACACCATGGAACTCGCCAAGATCGACGACCTGTCCAACACAGTCGTCAGCGAAGGCCAGCGCGGCGAGAAGGGCGTGCTCGGCTCCTCGATCCAGATCAGCGACGAGCAGGCCGCCAAGATCAAGGCCGGCAATTTCACCGTCGCCATCGCCCTGGGCTGGCTCGGAGACGACTGGGCATCCGAGCAGCTCACGGGCCTCAAGGAAACCTTTGAGAAATACGGCATCAAGGTGGTTGCCGAGACCAATGCCAACTGGGACGACGCCAAGCAGATTTCCGACCTCGACGCCATCGCGGTGCTGAAGCCGAATCTGCTGGTCTCGATCCCGCTCAACGGCCAGACGACCGCTTCCGCCTACAAGAAGATCGCGGATGCCGGCACAAAGGTGGTGTTCATCGACCAGGCCGTGGACGGCATGAATCCGGGCAAGGACTATGTCTCGATCGTGTCCTCGGACAACCTGGCGCTCGGCATGTATATCGCCGACGAGCTGGCGCGCGCCATCGGCGGCAAGGGCGAAGTCGCGGCGATGTATTTCGCCAACGACTTCTATGTCACCAACCTGCGCTATATCGGCTTCGTCGCCCGCCTGATGGCCAAATATCCCGACGTGAAGCTGGTAGCTGCCGCGGGGCATGACGATCCCGATAAGGGTCAGGAAGTGGCGCAGGCGCTTCTCGCCCGCTATCCCACGCTGAGCGGTCTCTACGGCTCGTGGAGCATCCCTGCCATGGGCGCAGCCACTGCCGCGCAGGTGGCCGGCCTGTCGCCGGAGAACTTCAAGATCGTCAACGAGAACTTCGACCAGATCGTCGCCGCCAACATGGCAAAGAACGGCTTCATCGCCGGCATCTCCTCGCAGCGTCCCTATGACCAGGGTGCGGCGGAAGCCAAGGTGGGCGCTCTGGCTCTGATCGGGGAAACGACTCCGCCCTACGTCGTAGTGCCGCCGCTCGCCGTCAACCGCGACAACCTCGCCCAGTCCTACAAGACCATCTACCGCAAGGATCTGCCGGCCGAGCTGGCGGGCGACCTCCAGAAGTAGAACTCTGGATCAAGGGGGCGCCGCTCAACAAGACGGCGCTTCCCTTCTTCCTCCGCCGGGCGGTTGCCGCCCGGCTCTTCTCCCGCCCCCATCCTCCGCCGCGCCTTGCGCGGGATCCCTGGCGAAACGGCGATGAGCGAAACCCCGATCCTCGAAATGCACGGAATGGAGAAGTCGTTCAGCGGCATCCCCGTGCTGAAAAAGGCGCAGTTCTCCCTGCGCGAGGGCGAGGTGCATGCCCTGATGGGCGGCAACGGCGCGGGCAAATCCACGCTGATGAAGATCCTGACAGGGGTCTATACGCGCGACGCCGGCACCCTGCTCATCAACGGCGAAGCCAGGGAGTTCTCCGTCCCTGCAGACGCGGAAGCCGCCGGCATCGCCATGATCTTCCAGGAACTGAGCCTCGTTCCCACGCTGACGGTTGCGCAGAACATCTTTCTGCATCGCGAGCCGCGCCAGGGTGGTTTGCTCAACGATCGCGAGGCTATCCGGCGCTCGCGCGAGATACTCACCGACCTGGGCGAGTCGATCGACCCCGAAACGCGCGTCGAGGATCTGAGCTCGGGCGCAAGCCAGATGGTGGAGATCGCCAAGGCGCTGTCGAAGAACGCCCGCATCCTGGTGATGGACGAGCCCACCTCATCGCTGTCCGAGCACGAGACCGCGACGCTTTTCCGCATCGTCGAGCGTTTGAAGAAGAGCGGCATCTCGATCGTCTATATCTCGCACCGCATGGCCGAGATCTTCACCATATGCGACCGCGTTACGGTGATGCGCGACGGCGCGACGGTGCTGACCGACGATTGCCGCAATGTCGGCATGGAAGGCCTGATCGAGGCGATGCTCGGCCCCGGCCGCGGCGCGTCGCTTGAATATCGCGAGCGCGCAACCAGGCCCGGCGCCACGCCCGTGCTTGCGGTCCGCAACATCAGCCTTGAAAACAATTATGCCGATGTGAGCTTCGATGTCCGTCCGGGCGAGATTGTCGGGCTGGCCGGGCTCATGGGCTCGGGCCGCACCGAGATCGCGCAGGCCATCTTCGGCATCCGCCCGGCCGACTCCGGCGAGGTGCGGCTCAACGGCAAGCCGGTCAGAAGCGTGGCCGAGGCGATCGAGGCCGGCGGCGCGCTGGTGCCTGAGAATCGCCGTACTCAGGGGCTGGTGCTTGCCCACTCGCTGCAGTCGAACTTCATGCTGCCCAATCTTCGCCGCTTCGCGCAGGGTCTATTCATGCGCGACCGCGCCGGCACCCGCGCCGCGCTGTCCTTTATCGACAGCCTGAAGATCCGCACCGATGGACCGGAAAAACCCGTCCATCTGCTTTCGGGCGGCAACCAGCAGAAGGTGGTTCTGGCCAAGTGGCTGGAGCGCGCGCCGGCTTTGCTGATCCTGGACGAGCCGACGGTCGGCGTGGACATCGGCGCCAAGGCCGACATTGTCGAGATCGTGCGCGCCATGGCCGACAAGGGCACGGCCGTTCTGGTGATCTCGTCCGAGTTCGAGGAACTTCTCGCCATGAGCGACCGCCTGCTCGTCATCCATGACGGGCGCCTCCTGCGCGAGCTCGAGCGCCGCAACATCGAATCCGAAGAGGTCCTGCATCATGCAGTCCAGGGTTGACACGGCTTCCACGCCCGCGCCGGTGCACGGCGCCCACTCCCGCCGCGGCATCCAGTGGCGCGATTTCGTGGTCTATATCTTCTTCGCGCTGGTGCTCGCCTTTTTCGCCGTGACCATCGGCGACAAGGGCTTCCTCAGCGTTTCCAACCTTTTCAACATCACCCGCACCACCTCCATGATCGCGGTGATCGCGATCGCGATGACCTTTGTCATCGCGGCGGGCGAACTCGACCTCTCGGTGGGCTCCACGGCAGCCCTGGCGGGACTTGCGTCCGCGCTTGCGATGCAGGCGGGCTACGGCCTTGCAGGCGGGATCGCGGCCGCGCTTCTGTGCGGGCTTCTGGTGGGCGCGGTGAACGGCTTCTTCGTCACCGTGGTCAATATCCCATCCTTCCTGGTGACGCTCGGCATGATGCAGTTCATCCGGGGCCTGGACATGCGCGTGACCTATACCAAGCCCGTGCCGATCGCCAACGAGACCTTCACCAGCATGTTCGGCTCGGGCAGCCTGGGACCGCTACCCTCGCTCTTCGTGTGGTCGCTGGTGGCGGCGGTGATCGGCCACATCGTGCTGCGCTACACGCCATTCGGCCGCCAGGTTCTGGCGACCGGCGGCAACCGCCTCGCGGCACAGTATTCCGGCGTGCCGACCCAGCGCATCAAGATGTACTGCTTCCTGCTCAGCGGCGCGGCGGGCGCGCTTGCCGGCATGCTGTATTCGGGCATGATGCAGACGGCGCGCTATTCCTTCGGCACGGGCGCGGAGCTCGCAGCCATCGCGGCGGTCATCCTCGGCGGCACCAGCCTGTTCGGGGGCAAGGCCACCATCATCGGCACCTTTGTCGGCGCGCTCCTGATCGGCACCATCAACAACGGCCTGATCATCATGGGCCTCGACGTCAGCGAGCAGAACATGGTCGCAGGCGCGCTGATCATTCTTGCCGTCGCCTTCGGCCGCCGGCCGGTGCGCGCCTGAGCGACTTGGCCTGAAACCCTCAAGGGCTTAAGGCTCGGAAAGCGTCGCAATGGTCGAACTTCTCGGCCATCGGCACGGGCGCAGGGGTGACCGGATCAATGCCGCGACCGAGCTATTCTGTTCCGCTTTTCGTGCCCGGTTCGCGACGCGACCGTTTCGCCAAGGCGGCGCAGAGCGGTGCGGATGCGGTGATCCTCGACCTGGAAGATGCCGTGGCCGAAGCGGACAAGGAGCAGGCGAGATCCGTCATCCTGGACGGGGTTGGGGAAGCCGGCCCCACGGTCATCATCCGCATCAACCGGTCGGGAACGCCCTGGCACGAAGGCGACTGCGGCTTGATCCGGCGCCTTCCTGACGCTGCCGTGATGCTGCCCAAGGCCGAAGCCCCGGAAGACATCTCCCGTCTCTGCGCCGCGGTCGGCCGGGCCGTGCCTGTCATCCCCTTGATCGAGACCGCGAAGGGGCTGGACGCGTTGCCCGCGATTGCCCGCGCTCCCGCTGTTGTCCAGCTCGCTATCGGAACGGTCGATCTCGCACTCGACCTCGGCTGCCGGCATGATCGGCAGTCGCTCCTGCTGGCACGCAGCGAGATGGTTTGGCGCTCCCGAAGTGCTGAACTGCCCGCGCCGCTCGATGGCGTGACCACGGCGCTGGACGATCCATCGATTGTTGAGAATGACGCGGCCCACGCCGCGGCACTCGGCTTTGGGGGAAAGATGGCCATCCACCCGCGTCAGACCGCGGCGATCCGAAAAGCGTTTCATCCTTCCGACGAGGAGGTGGATTGGGCGCGGCGCGTTCTTCACCAGGCGTCGTCAGGAGAAGCAGTGCGGGTGAACGGGGAGATGATCGATCGACCGGTGATCGAGCGCGCCCGCGCAATCCTGGCGCGCGCGGAGGGAACGCCCCAGGGCGGATGACGGCGGCAATGTCGCTGCCAAACGGCGCCGTCAGGTCGATATCATCTTCTTCTCGATGCCGACACCGGCTTCCATGGCGCGCTTGTATTCAAGCGGCACGGTGGCCGAATCCTGCAGCGCGATGCCGGTGGAATCGAAGATCGTGATCTCGTCGTCCGACAGGCGGCCCTTCTTTTTTCCGGTGATGACCTCGCCGATCTCGCCGGCGATGTCGGCCTCCGTGATCAGTCCTTCGGTCAAGGGCACGTTGATCTCGCCGTCGGTGCGGCATTGGCGGATGTCGTCCACGAAGATGCGCGCGCCCTGGAGCAGCCTGCCCTCAAGTTCCTGATCGCCTTTCTTGTCGGCGCCCACGGCGGCGATGTGGGTGCCCGGCGCGATCCAGTCGGCCATGACGATGGGACCGCGCGCCGGCGTGACCGTCACCACCACATCGGCGCCCCGAACGCATTGTTCCACATCGGTCGAGGGCTTGATCTCGAAGCTCTGATATTTGGGCTGCTGTTCGGTCACGAACTGGTCGAGGGTCCCTTGGCTGCGGCTCCACACGCGCACTTCCGTCCAGGGAAAAACCTCGTTGCAGGTGGCGAGCGCGCCCTCGGCCATGTGGCCGGCGCCTATGATGGCGAGCTTGGTCGAATCCTTCCGCGCCATCCACTTCGCCGACACCGCCGCGGCCGAGCCGGTGCGCATGACGGTGTGATAGCTGCCGTCGACGATCGCGAGCGGGAAGCCCGTTTCGGGATCAGTGTAGATCAGGATCGAGAAGACGGTGGGAAGATTGTAGCGCTCGCGGTTGCGCTCGCGGATCGAGACCCATTTGCAGGCGGCGGCGTTCGGCTCCTCGATATAGGAGGGCATCGCTTCCCATTCGCCGGGAAAGCGATCGAGCACGATGTGGCCCTTGGGATCCATGTAGTAGCGGCCCTCGCCATGCATGCGATAGGCCTGCTCGACACAGTCATTGTACTCGTGCGGCTTGAGCAGGCCGACCATCTCGCTGCGGCCCAGGATCAGCGTCTTGCGATTGGCCCAGTTCTCCATCGTCGATGATCTCCGCCTTGGGATTGAGGAGGGCGATGACTGCATGCGGGGCCTGTCCACGTCAATCGGCTCCGACGGCAGAATTCAGGAGGGCATGTAGCGCCGGCTCACCTGTCCACTCGTTTCCACGAAGCGGCGCATCGCCTCGTTCAGGCCCTTTCGGCGCCAGGCGAGATGCGTTTCGACATAGGTGTCGGTGAGAATCGGCCGGCCCACGATCGCGCCGCTGCCGCAGAAGCGCGGAAAGCCGCAGAACACGGTGATGCCGACGCCTGCGGTCACCAGCCCCAGGATGCCCGTCAGGCTCGAGGCTTCCTGCGCCACGGACATGACGTGGCCCGCGCGCTGGAACATGTCCACGACGATGCGACGGAAGGTCGGCCATTCCGGCATGATGCCCATCACCAGCGGCTCGGCGGCGAGATCGGCGACCGAGACGGTGTCCTGTCGCGCGAGAGGGTGATCGGGCGGCATCAGCGCCATCAGCCTGTGGCGGGCCACCGCGCGGGATTCGATCTCCAGGCTCTGGAAGAAGCCTTCCACGAAGCCGAGATCAAGCTCGTCCTGGAGGATTTTGTCCCGCTGAACTGGCGAGGTGAGGTAAGTCAGCTCGAGCCGCACCTGCGGGTTGGCCTGCCGGAACTTGCGCGCGATATCGGGCATCACCGAATGGCCGGTGATGGTCGTATAGCCCACGCGCAGGATCGCCTTCGTGCCTGCTGCGAGAAGCCGGACCGTATTTTCGGCCACCTCGACACGCGACAGGATTCCCTGTGCCTCCTCAAGGAGGTAGCGGCCCGACTCCGTCAGCCGCACCCGTCGCGTGGTGCGCTCGAGAAGCTTGACGCCGAGCCGCTCCTCCAGCTCCAGCACGATGCGGCTGACCGCCGGCTGCGCCATGGTCAGGCGCTCGGCGGCGCGATGGAAGTTCAGCTCCTCCGCCACCGCGACGAAGGTCGACAGATGCTTCAGATCGTATCGCAAATTGATGCTGTTTTCATATCATTGTCGGGCAAAATGATTATTTCACAGCTTTCCGCGCTGCGTCTACCACTTCGGGAACAAACAAAAAGGGGCAGTTACAAAGCCTCCGGGAACTGGATCAATGGTTGAGGTGCCGCGCATGCGGAAGCGCTCCACGGAGGCGGATTCGTGATCCGCGTCGGCGTCGATGTCGGTGGAACGTTCACCGATATCGTCCTGGAACAGACGGATGCCGGAGGTGCGTCCCGGGTCGCGGTGACGAAAGTCTCCAGCACGCCGCATGACCAGTCGGAAGGCGTGGTCGAGGGCATCCTGAAGGTCTGCCGGATCGCGGGCGTCGAGCCCGGTGCGATCGACGCGGTGTTTCACGGCACGACGGTCGCCACCAATATGGTGATCGAGCGCGACGGCGCCAAAGTGGGCATGATCACCACGCGCGGCTTTCGCGACATCATGCACATGGCCCGGCACAAGCGGCCGCACAACTTCTCGCTTCAGTTCGATCTTCCCTGGCAATCGAAGCCGCTTGTCCGGCGTCGCGACCGGCTGCCCGTGACGGAGCGCATCATGCCCCCGACCGGGGAGATCGCCGTGCCGCTCGCCGAGGACGAGGTGCGCCAGGCCGCCGAGCTGTTTGCCAAGCGCGGTATGGACGCGGTTGTGGTGTGCTTCCTTTTCTCGTTCCTCAACAACGAGCACGAGCTCCGCGCCCAGGAAATCGTCGGTGAAATCCTGCCCGCTGTCTTCGTTTCGTGCTCGTCGGAGGTCGTCAACACGATCCGCGAGTATGAGCGTTTCTCGTCGGCCGCGATGAACGCCTATATCGGCCCCAAGACCTCGGCCTATCTGCGCAGCCTCGAAGGTCGCCTGCGCGGCAACGGGATCTCGGCGGTCGTGCGCATCATGCAATCCAATGGCGGCATCTCGACGATCGAGAATTCGAGCCAGCTGCCGATCGGCCTTCTCCTGTCGGGGCCTGCGGGCGGCATCATCGGCGGTCGGTGGACAGGCGAGAACTGCGGCAAAGCCGACATCATCACCATCGATATCGGCGGCACATCCGCCGACATCTCCGTGATCGAAAAGGGCGAGCTCAGGGTCAAGAACCCACGTGACACCGAGGTGGCGGGCCTGCCCGTGCTGGTGCCGATGATCGACATCGACGCGATCGGCGCGGGCGGCGGCTCGGTCGCCTATCTCGATCCGGGCGGCGCGTTCCGCGTCGGCCCACGCTCGGCGGGCGCGGTGCCCGGGCCGGCCTGCTACGGCAAAGGCGGAAACGAGCCGACCGTCACGGATGCGCAGGTCGTTCTCGGCCGCATGGATCCCGAGCGGTTCCTGGGCGGCGACCTTTCCATCGACGCGTCGCTTTCGGAGCGAGCGATCCGCGAGCATCTCGCCGAGCCGCTCGGCCTTTCGGTCGAGGACGCCGCGCTCGGCATCCTGAAGATCATCAACAACAACATGGCGCTCGCGATCAACGCCAACTCGGTCGCCAAGGGCGTCGATCCGCGCAACTTCTCCTTGATGGGCTTCGGCGGAGCGGGGCCGCTTCATTCGGTCTCGCTTGCCGAGGCGATCTTCGCCAAGGATGTGATCTCGCCGGTTCATCCCGGCATCACGGCGGCGACGGGGCTGCTCGTGACAGACCTCCAATATGAATACACGAAATCGACGCTGCTGGTTCTCAACGAGGCAACTCCTGAGGAATTCGCTTCGATCAACGCCGTGATCGAGGACCTCACGGCCCGCGCCAACCGCCAGCTCGATGCCGACGGCGTGCCTGGGAGCCAGCGCCGCTTCCGCCAGGTCGCGGAATGCCGCTATGTCGGCCAGGGCTTCGAGCTCCGCGCCGAAATCCCGTCCGGCCCGCTCGACGAGAAAAGCGCGGCCACCGTTATCGACAACTTCTTCGACGTGCATCACCAGGTCTATGGCCACGCCTTCCGCGACCAGGCCTGCGAGATGGTGACCGTGCGTGTGGTTGCCACCGTTGCGGTCGACACGCTGGCGCTGCCGAAGCTCGAACAGGGCGGGCGCGCCGATCCGGCCGACGCGGTGATGTATCGGCGGTGCACGGTCTTCGATGACGGTGCCTCCCTGGACACGCCGCGCTATGACCGGAGCCGGCTCAAGGCCGACGACACGATCGCCGGGCCTGCGCTCATCATCCAGCACAACTCGACCACGCTGGTGCCGCCGGCCTATACGGCGACCGTTCTTGCCTATGGCGACATACTGATCGCAAAGGAGGGACGGCTATGACGGCTGAGATTCCGACCCGGCCCGTCGATCCGATCACGCTTCAGGTGATCGGCGGGGCGCTGCATTCCATCGCAGAGCAGATGGGCAACGTGCTTTACCGGATGAGCTATTCCTCCATCATCCGAGAAAGTCAGGATCTCGGCGCCGGCCTCTTCGATCGCGACTACAACACGCTCTGCGAAAGCGACTCGACGCCGATGCATATCGGGTCGCTGCCCGGCTATTTGCGTGGCATCGAGAAGACGGTGCCGCTCGACAACTGGAAGCCCGGCGACTGCGTCATCCACAACCATCCTTATCTCGGCGCCAGCCATTCGCCCGATATCGGCATCGTCATGCCGGTCTTCTTCGAGGGTGAGCTCGTCGGATTCTCCGCCAACACCGCGCATCACGTCGATATCGGCGCCGCCACGCCCGGGCTCGTGATCGACATCCCGGACATGTATGCCGAAGGGATGCTGCTCAACGGGCTCAAGCTCTATGAAGCGGGCGTGCGCAACGAGTTCCTGTGGAAGTTCATCCGCGACAACACCCGCGTGCCGGGCCTCGTGATGGGCGATCTCGAAGCGCAGATCGCCTCCGCCGAACTCGGCGTGCGGCGCTTCGGCGAGCTGATGAGCACCTATGGCAAGGACACGGTGCTGCAGGCGACACGCCAGCTTATGGACTACACCGAAACCATGCTGCGGCGCGAGATCGCGAAGATTCCCGATGGCGACTACGTGGCTGAAGGCTTCCTGGACGACGATGGACGCAACCGGGGCGTCCACCTGCCGATCAAGGTGACCGTCAAGGTGCGGGGCGACGGGGTCGAGGTCGATCTGACTGGCTCCTCACCGCAGGTTCCGACCGCCTTCAACGTGCCGTTCGAGGGCTCGACCAAAGTCGCGTGTTTCTTTGCCTTCCGCGCGCTTCTTCTCGATACCTACACCCATCAGGAGCATATCCCCCAGAACGAGGGATCGTTCCGGCCGGTCAAGGTGACGGCGCCGCTCGGCACCATCTTCAACCCGATCGCGCCGGCGGCGGCCGAGGCGCGCTTCAGCCAGATCCAGCGCGTGGTCGACCTCATCATCAAGGCGCTCGCTCCGGTGCTGCCGGACAAGTGCACGGCCGGAAACGCGGCGGTGCTTTCCTTTGCCGCCTATTCCGGCGTGCGCCCGAACGGCGATTACTGGGTGTTTCTCGAGGTCAACGAGGCGGCGATGGGCGGCCGGCCGTTCTCCGACGGGCCGGATACGGTGGAGGAGCTGATGCGCAACACGCGCAACAATCCGCTCGAGGATCTCGGCATGCATCTGCCGCTGATCTGCGACCGCTACGAGGTGCGCGACGACGTGCCTCCGGGCGCAGGAAAGTTCCGCGGCGGCGCAGGCGTCGTGAAATCCCAGCGCTATCTGACGCCGGGCTTCATGACGCACGAAGCGGATCGGCACGACGACGCGCCCTGGGGCATCTTTGGCGGTGGGCCCGGCGCGGGCGGCATGGTCGAGCTGCGCAACGACCTGACGGGCAAGCTCGAATACCAGCCGGCGAAGTTCTCGGGGTTGAGAACTGAGG
>CAUQXI010000009.1:0-116517 GCA_963522145.1 uncultured Mesorhizobium sp.
CCACCTCGATCGCCTCGCTGAGATAGGTGTCGAACAGCAGCGGGTTCTTGCCGAGCAGCGTGTTGATCTGGCCGGTCTTATCATTCGGATAGCGTTGCTTGATCTCCTCGGGCACGAGCTCCGGGACGGTGCCGAGGAGATAATTGGCGAGCATCCCTTCATCGTGGATGATCTGCATTGCGCGTCCGCCCAGCACATAGGATGGTCGCACCACGAGGGGAAAGCCAAGCTCGCCTGCGATCAGGCGCGCCTGCTCCACCGAATAGGCAATGCCGTTGCGCGGCTGGGTGAGGCCGAGCCGCTTGAGCAGCTTCTGGAAGCGGTCGCGATCCTCGGCCAGGTCGATCGCGTCGGGCGAGGTGCCAAGGATCGGAATGCCGGCCCGTTCGAGCGCGTCGGCGAGCTTGAGCGGCGTTTGTCCGCCGAGCTGGACCACGACACCCTGCAACGTGCCCTTGGCTTGTTCCACGCGCAGGATCTCCAGCACGTCCTCGTCGGTCAGCGACTCGAAATACAGCCGGTCGGAGGTGTCGTAGTCGGTGGAAACGGTTTCCGGGTTGCAGTTGATCATGATGGCTTCATAGCCAGCCTCGCGCAGCGCGAAGGCGGCATGGCAGCAGCAATAATCGAACTCGATGCCCTGGCCGATGCGGTTCGGTCCACCGCCAAGGATCACGACCTTCTTGCGGTCGGACACGCCCGACTCGTCGGCGAGCACGCCGGCGAACGGCGTCTCATAGGTGGAATACATATAGGCGGTGGGCGAAGCGAACTCGGCCGCGCAGGTGTCGATGCGCTTATAAACCGGATGAACATCGAGCTTTTCGCGAGTCTTCCGAATCTCTTCCGGCGAAGTCTTCACGAGGGAGGCGAGGCGAGCGTCGGAAAAGCCATGCGCTTTCAGCATGCGGAGGTTCTGCGCGTCCTGCGGCAAGCCATGCTCGCGAATCCGGGCTTCAAGTGCGATGATCTTGGCGATCTCGTGCAGGAACCAAGGGTCGATACGGCACATGGCGTGCACGTCCTCGATGGAGGTTCCCGTGCGCAGCGCCTGCGCGACAAGCCGAAGGCGGTCGGGGGTGGGCGTGCCGAGTGCGGCGCGTACCGCGTTGCGGTTCTCGCCCTCGCCGGCACCCGTCGTGAAGCCGGGAATCTCGATCTCGTCCAGTCCAGTCAGCCCGGTCTCCAGCCCCCGCAATGCCTTTTGAAGCGATTCCGCAAAGGTACGCCCGATCGCCATCACTTCGCCGACCGATTTCATGGCGGTGGTCAGGGTCGGCTCCGCGCCCGGGAACTTCTCGAAGGCGAAGCGCGGGATCTTGGTGACGACATAATCGATGGAGGGCTCGAACGAGGCAGGCGTCGCGCCGCCGGTGATGTCGTTCTCCAACTCGTCCAGCGTGTAGCCGATCGCGAGCTTCGCGGCGATCTTGGCGATCGGGAAGCCGGTCGCCTTCGATGCCAAAGCGGACGAGCGCGACACGCGCGGGTTCATCTCGATCACGACGAGGCGGCCGTCCGCTGGGTTGACCGCGAACTGCACGTTGGAGCCGCCGGTCTCCACCCCGATCTCGCGCAGCACCGCGATCGAGGCGTTGCGCATGATCTGGTATTCCTTGTCCGTCAGCGTCAGAGCCGGCGCGACGGTGATGGAATCGCCCGTGTGGACGCCCATTGGATCGACGTTCTCGATCGAGCAGATGATGATGCAGTTGTCCGCGCGGTCGCGAACCACCTCCATCTCATATTCCTTCCAGCCCAGAACCGACTCCTCGATCAACACTTCCGTGGTGGGCGAGGCGTCGAGGCCGCCGGACACGATGTCGAAGAACTCCGCGCGGTTATAGGCGATGCCGCCGCCCGTTCCGCCAAGCGTGAAGGAAGGACGGATGATGGCCGGCAGTCCGATCTGGTCGAGGGCGGACGCGGCAACGCCGACCGCGTGCGCGACATAGCGCTGCTTGCGGTCGCCCTCGCCGAGGTTCCATTCGGTTTCGAGCCGGTCCAGCGCCCGGTCGAGGTCCGCGCCGGAGAGTTTTTGGCGAAGCTCTGCGCGCGCCGCCTCATGGGTGCGCTTGTCGGCGTTCTTCGGCTCTGTCGCATTGGCAAGCATGGAGCGCGGCGTTTCGAGGCCGATCTTCTTCATGGCCTCGCGGAACAGGGCGCGATCCTCGGCCTTGTCGATGGCTTCCGCATTGGCGCCGATCATCTCCACGCCATAGCGGTCGAGCACGCCCATCCGGCGCAGGCTCAGAGCGGTGTTCAGCGCGGTCTGCCCGCCCATGGTCGGCAGCAGCGCGTCGGGACGCTCCTTGGCGATGATCTTGGCGACGACCTCCGGCGTGATCGGCTCGATATAGGTGGCGTCGGCCAGTTCCGGGTCAGTCATGATCGTGGCCGGATTGGAGTTGACCAGGATCACGCGGAAACCCTCTTCGCGCAGCGCCTTGCAGGCCTGGGTGCCGGAATAGTCGAATTCACAGGCCTGGCCGATGACGATCGGACCCGCGCCGATGATGAGGATCGATTGGATATCGGTGCGCTTGGGCATCTTGCTCGTCCGGCTGCGTTCGCGCGGCTTGTCGCCGGGCAGGAAGATCCCGTCCGGCCGCGCGCGCTTTATCTGTCAGGCTAAGCCGGCCTTATAGGGAAGGGCGGCGGAGGAGGGAACCACCAAAACGGCCGGATCAAAGGTTATCGTTCGACTTCCACGCTGCGGCAGCCGCTCGGAACAGCGCCGGGCTCCGAACGTTGAAGCTGCAGCTAGGGAGGCGTGAGCGATGGCGACTGAAAATGCAAAGCCGGGGGCTGGCCGGCAGGCTGCCGAAGCACTGAGAAAGCAGGCGGGACAGGAAGAAGAAAAGGTCGAGCAGGAAAAAGGCTCCGACCTCAAGAAGGGTGCCGACCGCTTCGAAGAGCGCGCGGAAAGCTCTGATGGGTCGAGCGCCGGCGACAAGCAGGACTAGACGTGCCAAGCGGGATGGGGCTCCGGCGCTGCTCAAGGGCTTGTTGAAGCAAAGACGGCGCGAACCAAATCGCCTGTCATCCGTTCACCAGCCTTTGATGCCGCCGTGCCTTGGCGGGGTTTTCGATCAGTTGAGGGGATGCCGAGATGCGCTGGCAGGGACGTCGTCAAAGCAATAATGTGGAAGATGTCCGCGGCAGCGGCGGCGGATTGGGCGGCGGCCTGCCAGGCGGATTCGGTCGCGGCGGGGGCGGGCCCTTGCGCATTCCGATCGGACGCGGGGGCGCTGGCGGTGGTCTGAGCATCTCCACCATCGTCATCCTGGTTGTGGTGTTCTTCGCATTGCGCGCCTGCGGCATCGATCCGCTGGAGATGCTGGCGGGCGGCGGACTTCCCGGTGGCGGCGGCCAGATCACGAGGCAGGAGGGTGGCGCACCCTCAAAGGACGAGCAGACGCAGTTCGTCCGCACGGTTCTCGCCGAAACCGAAGATGTGTGGAACGGCATCTTCCAGGCGAGCGGGCAGACTTACCAGGAGCCCACGATGACCCTGTTCTCTGGACAGGTGCAGTCAGCCTGTGGCTCCGCTTCGTCGGCGTCTGGGCCGTTCTATTGCCCAAACGACCGCAAGGTGTACATCGACCTTTCCTTCTATGACCAGCTCGACCGGCAGTTCGGCGCATCCGGCGACTTCGCGCAGGCCTATGTGCTGGCGCATGAAGTGGGCCACCACGTGCAGAACCTTCTGGGTGTTCTGCCGCGCTACAATCAGGCGCGCCAGAGCATGGGCGAGAGCGAGGCCAACGCCATGTCCGTTCGCGTCGAGCTGCAAGCCGACTGCTATGCGGGCATCTGGGGCCACTTCACGGAGCAGAAGGGCATTCTCGAGGCGGGCGACCTCGAGGAAGCGCTCAATGCGGCAACGCAGATCGGCGACGATACGCTTCAGCGCCGCACGCAGGGCTATGTGGTGCCCGACAGCTTCAACCACGGCACCTCGGCGCAGCGCCGAACCTGGTTCGAGCGGGGCTTCAAGAGCGGCCGCTTGCAGGATTGCGATACGTTCAAGAGCCCCGTCTGAGCGTCATCGCTGTGGGCTATCGATGCTGTTAGGCCCGGTTCTTCGACTAGGCCTGTCAGGAGACACAAGAGCTTATGCAGCGGAAGCGTTGTTCCCACGCTCGCGCATCAGATCGACAAAGCGCTGGAATAGGTAATGCGAATCCTGCGGGCCGGGCGAAGCCTCCGGGTGATGCTGCACGGAGAAGACAGGGCGCCCGCGCAGGGCGATGCCGCAGTTCGAGCCATCGAACAGCGAGACATGTGTCTCCTCCACGCCGTCGGGCAGGCTTTCCGCATCCACCGCGAAGCCGTGGTTCATCGACACGATCTCGACCTTGCCGGTGGTATGATCCTTGACCGGATGGTTGGCGCCATGATGGCCCTGATGCATCTTTTCCGTCTTGGCGCCGAGCGCCAGCGCGAGCATCTGGTGGCCGAGGCAGATGCCAAACATGGGCAGCTCGGTTTCAAGAAGGTCGCGGATCACGGGCACCGCATATTCGCCGGTCGCCTCTGGATCGCCCGGTCCGTTGGACAGGAAGATGCCGTCCGGTCTCATGGCCAGGATATCGTCGGCTGGCGTGTTTGCCGGCACGATCGTCACGCGCGCGCCCAAGCCCGTCAGCAGCCGAAGGATGTTGCGCTTCACGCCGTAATCCACAGCAACCACGTGGAAGGTTGGCTCCGGCGCTTCCGCGAAACCCTCGTTCCAGCTCCATGGCGCCTGAGCCCAGGCAGAAGACTGGCCGGAGGTCACGTCTCTCGCGAGGTCCATGCCGACGAGGCCGGGCCAGCTTCGTGCCTGCGCCTTCAAGGCCTCGACATCGAACACGCCATCCAGTGAATGGGCGATCACCGCGTTGGGCGCGCCTTTCTCGCGGATGGCGACCGTCAGCGCACGAGTGTCGAGGCCGCAAATGGCAACGATGCCGCGCCGCTTGAGCCAGGCGTCGAGCCCGCCCTCGGCGCGGTAGTTGGAAGGGTCGGTCACGCTCGCGCGGAACACCGCGCCCACGGCACCCGCCCGCGCTGCCGGGTTGAGGTCCTCGGCGTCCTCGAAGTTCGCGCCCACATTGCCGATATGAGGAAAGGTGAAGGTGACGATCTGGCCGGCATAGGACGGGTCGGTCAGGATCTCCTGATAGCCGGTAAGGGCCGTGTTGAAAACGACTTCGCCGACAGCCGAGCCGGTAGCGCCGAGGCCGCGCCCTTCGATCACCGTTCCATCGGCCAGAACCAGAAGCGCGGTGGGCTTTTCCGTGCTCCAGGGTGCACTCGACGGCGCGTGGTGGTGATCGGTCATGGACGTGTCTCACAGGCCGGCGTGGAAGCGGAAGGGTCGCTGCAACCTGCGTCAACGCAGATGAGCAATCCGCCGCCCTTTTCAACCGCATGCGAATAGTGGCAGGGGAAGGCGCGGTCAATCGAAGCCGCGCGTGGTGAACAGGGATAGAGGCGAGCAAGGATGAGCACGCGCGACAAGATTGCCGAGGACGTGAAGACCGCGATGAAGGCGCGCGATGCCAAACGCGTTTCTACCCTGCGCCTGATGCAGGCGGCCTTCAACGAGCGCGACATCCTCAATCGCGGAACGGGCAAGGCGGCGGCGGGGGAAGACGAGGCGATGGCCATCCTCGCCAAGATGGTGAAGTCGCGCGAGGAGTCGGCCAAGGCCTTCACCGACGGCGGCCGGCCCGAGCTTGCGGAAGCCGAGCGTGGAGAGATCGCCATCATCCGCGAGTATCTGCCCGAGCCGATGGTAGGAGCGGAGACGGAAGAAGCGATTCGCGGGGCGATCGCAGAAGCCGGCGCCACCAGCCCGCGTGACATGGGCGCGGTGATGGCGCTGCTGAAGACGCGTTTCGGCGGGCGGATGGATTTTGGTCAGGCGAGCGGCACGATCAAGCGGCTGCTGTCGTCCTGACGTTTCGAACCACTCCCTTACCACGGGAGGGGCTTTCCACGACATATCAAGGATTTCCGCAGCGCGCCGGGTGGCCAGATTGCGCTGCGGCGAAGCCATGCCTCGCGCTCAAGGCTGGTTGAGCGTCGATGAAAACACTATCTTTGTGTTCTGGACCACGGTCCGCCTCGACCTTCGCGGCGGGACTGCGACGTTTAATCTGCTAAGGATTCGATCTAGACGCGTGAAGCTCCAATATGGGGCAATGAAGCACTCGCGCGTTTTGCCAGAGCTTGAAGATGCGATTCCTGCCGTCATTCCTTGATGAAATCCGCGACCGGGTGCCGATCTCGTCGGTGATCGGCGCTCGGGTGACATGGGACCGGCGCAAGACGAATGCGTCGCGCGGTGACTGGTGGGCATGCTGCCCGTTCCACGGCGAGAAGTCGCCGTCCTTCCACTGCGAGGACAAGAAGGGGCGCTATCACTGCTTCGGTTGCAGCGCGTCGGGCGACCATTTCCGATTTCTGTCCGAGCTTGAGGGGCTCAGCTTCCCGGAAGCGGTCGAGCGGGTGGCGGACATGGCCGGCGTGCCGATGCCCGCGCGAGACGCGAACGCCGAGCAGCGTGAACGCGAGCAAGCGACGCTGCATCAGGTCATGGAAATGGCGGCCGCCTTCTTCGAGGCGAAGTTGCAGGCGTCCGAAGGTGCCAAGGCCCGCGCTTACCTGCGCGAGCGTGGGCTGACAGCGGCAACGCAGGCGCAGTTTCGCCTGGGCTATGCGCCCGACAGCCGCAACGCGTTGAAGGAGCATCTGGCAGCGAAGAACATCGAACGCGAGCTTATCGAGGCCTGCGGCCTCGTGGTCTTCGGCCCGGACGTGCCGGTCTCCTATGACCGCTTCCGCGACCGGGTGATGTTTCCGATCCTCGATTCGCGCGAGCGCGTGATCGCCTTCGGGGGCAGGGCGATGTCGACCGATGTGTCGGCCAAATATCTCAATTCGCCCGACACCGATCTCTTCCACAAGGGCAATGTGCTCTACAACTTCTCCCGTGCCCGCAAGAGCCTGGAAAAGGACGGCACGCTGGTGGCCGTCGAAGGCTATATGGACGTGATCGCGCTGGCCCAGGCCGGTTTCGGCGCTGTGGTGGCGCCGCTTGGCACCGCGTTGACGGAGCGCCAGCTTGAGCTCCTGTGGCGCATGAGTCCCGAGCCCGTTCTCTGCTTCGACGGGGATGGCGCGGGCCTGCGCGCGGCATTTCGCGCGGCCGATCTCGCGCTGCCTATGGTTGAGCCGGGCCGGACGGCGCGCTTCGCTCTTCTGCCCGAAGGGCAGGACCCTGACGACCTGGTGAAAGCAAGCGGTCGGGATGGTTTCGCCGCCGTGTTGACGGACACGCGCTCGCTGGCCGACCTGCTCTGGATGCGCGAAACGGGCGGTCGGCTGTTTGAAACGCCGGAGCGCCGTGCGGAATTGGAGAAAACCCTACGCGAGGCGACGGGCCGCATCCGCGACGAGAGTGTCCGGTTTCACTACGGGCAGGAGATGCGCGAGCGGGTTCAGGCGTTCTTCGGCGCTGCGTATGGCGCATCCCGTAACAAAGGGAGGAACAGGTTCGGTGAGCGCGGCTCAGGCGCTGGCCGGCCCGGAGCGGCAGCAGGGCGGCTTGCCGTTTCGGAGACGCTCCAGCGTTCTGCGCTTGTGCGGCGCAGCGGCGGCATCATGCCTTTGCGCGAGGCGGTGATCGTGGTGACGCTCGGCAACCACCCGCAACTGATGGACGAAAATTTTGATGTGGTGGACGGGCTCGAACTTTCTCATCCCGACCTGCGCCAGCTTCATGTCGTGCTGATCGACGCGCATGCCCACTGCGAGGAGGAGCACGGCGCGGATCGCGACTGCTGCATGGCCGGCATCTCCCGCTCGGGCCTGGAAGAACTGTGGGAACGGGCGGAAAATCTCGTCAAGCGCGCCGGCCAGTGGCCAGCACTGGCCGCTGCCTCCATCGAGGACGCGCGCAAGGCGCTTGAACAAGCGCTGCACTTGCACCGCAGCGCCGGCATTCTACATAAGGAGCTGAAGGCTGCCGAGGCGGCGCTCGCAACAGAGCCGACCGACGAGCACCTTCAACAACTTCTCGCGGTCCAGCACCAGTTTCAGGATCTCCAGGCGACGGAAGCCTTGATCGAAGGATTCGGCGTTACCTCGGGCCGCGTGGAGCGGAGTTGATTGCGAAAGCCTGATCGTTTTGTCGGCACGTCAGGCCGGCGAAAGCAGTGCAGGATAAGCCAGCTTTAACCAGTTGCGCGAATTGATTCAAAATTGATCAAAGCCGGCGGGAGAGCTCCATGAGTGATTCGCAATCGGGACGCGAATCAGTCATAGGCGCCTTCAGCCTGCGCTTGGATGATGCTCGGGCATCTGCCTGACGACCGGGAATATGAATGAGGTGGCGGAAACGTTGCCGCTTGGAATGTGTCGGGCATTGCCCGCCGACTGGAAAGCGATTTTGGCCGCTCCATATGGAATCGGCTCATGCGAGGGGCGCGGCATTCGTTAGCCGATCTCTCGAACCCGCATCTGGTCAGGCGCAGCAGTGCCCGCTTGGAGACGATAAAGCATGGCGACGAAGGAAAAGGAAGAGGTCGAGACCGAGCGTGAAGGTGCCACCGACGGGCCTTTGCTCGACCTTTCCGATGATGCCGTCAAGAAGATGATCAAGGCCGCCAAGAAGCGCGGCTATGTGACGATGGACGAGCTCAACTCGGTGCTGCCCTCGGAGGAGGTGACCTCCGAGCAGATCGAAGACACGATGGCGATGCTGTCCGATATGGGCATCAATGTCGTCGAGGAAGAAGAGGGCACGGAAGAGGGCGAGCGCGAAACCAACGCCGACGCGGAAGAAGACGCTAACGAGCTTGCCGAGCAGACCGGCACGGCGGTTGCCGCGACCACCACCAAGAAAGAGCCGACCGACCGGACGGACGATCCCGTCCGCATGTATCTGCGCGAGATGGGCTCGGTGGAGCTTCTTTCGCGCGAAGGCGAGATCGCGATCGCCAAGCGCATCGAGGCCGGCCGCGAAACCATGATCGCGGGGCTGTGCGAAAGCCCGCTCACCTTCCAGGCCATCATCATCTGGCGCGACGACCTCAACGAGAGCAAGGTTCTGCTGCGTGAGATCATCGATCTCGAGGCCACCTATGCCGGACCTGAGGCCAAGCAGGCGCCGGTGGTCGAGCGTACGCCCGAGGAGATGGCGGGCGGCCGCCCGCGCGAAGAAGAACGCGCGCGTTCCCGGTCGCGCTCGGACGAAGACGACATCACCAATGTGGGCGGCGAGTCGCGCGTCGAGGACGATGATGACGAGGACGACGAGGCCAGCCTCTCGCTTGCCGCGATGGAGTCTGAGCTCCGCCCGCAGGTGATGGCGACCTTCGACGTGATCGCCGAAACCTACAAGAAGCTGCGCAAGCTGCAGGACCAGCAGGTCGAGGCGCGGCTAGCCGCGACCGGCAACCTGTCTTCCAGCCAGGAGCGCCGTCACCGCCAGCTCAAGGATGAGCTCGTCACGGCGGTGAAGTCGCTGTCGCTCAACCAAGCCCGCATCGAGGCGCTGGTGGAGCAGCTTTACGACATCAACAAGCGGCTGGTGCAGAACGAGGGCAAGCTGCTCCGTCTCGCCGAATCCTACGGCGTGCGGCGCGACGACTTCCTGAAGGAATATCAGGGCTCGGAGCTTGATCCCAACTGGACCAAGTCGATCGCCAATCTTTCGAGCCGCGGCTGGAAGGAGTTCACGCGCTCCGAGAAGGACGTCATCCGCGATCTTCGCCAGGAGATCCAGAACCTTGCCACCGAGACGGCGATCTCGATCAGCGAGTTCCGCAAGATCGTCAACCAGGTGCAGAAGGGCGAGCGCGAAGCGGCGATCGCCAAGAAGGAGATGGTGGAGGCCAATCTTCGCCTCGTGATCTCGATCGCCAAGAAATACACCAATCGCGGCTTGCAGTTCCTCGACCTGATCCAGGAAGGCAATATCGGCCTGATGAAGGCCGTCGATAAGTTCGAGTATCGGCGAGGCTACAAGTTCTCCACCTATGCCACCTGGTGGATCAGGCAGGCGATCACGCGTTCGATCGCCGATCAGGCGCGCACCATCCGCATCCCGGTGCACATGATCGAGACGATCAACAAGATCGTCCGCACCTCGCGGCAGATGCTGCACGAGATCGGCCGCGAGCCGACGCCCGAGGAGCTGGCTGAAAAGCTTGCCATGCCGCTCGAGAAGGTGCGCAAGGTTCTCAAGATCGCCAAGGAGCCGATCAGCCTTGAAACGCCGGTGGGCGACGAGGAGGACAGTCATCTCGGCGACTTTATCGAGGACAAGGGCGCGATCCTGCCGATCGACGCGGCGATCCAGGCGAACCTGCGCGAAACCACCACGCGTGTGCTGGCCTCGCTCACCCCGCGCGAGGAGCGCGTGCTGCGCATGCGCTTCGGCATCGGCATGAACACCGACCACACGCTGGAGGAGGTCGGCCAGCAGTTCTCGGTGACGCGCGAGCGCATTCGCCAGATCGAGGCCAAGGCGCTGCGCAAGCTCAAACATCCGAGCCGGTCGCGCAAGCTGCGAAGCTTCCTCGACAGCTGAGGATATCCGGCTCTCTGCCGAGCCGAGGGTGAAAGATCACTCTCGGCGGAATGTGCCCGATTCTTTGCTGCGTCGTCGTTGAGCGCCGTTCCATGCCCCAGAAGACGATCATGATCGCAACATCGGGCTCTCGGCTCTACGAGTTTACCGAAGAAGCCGAGCGCTTCGTGTCGTTTTCCGGCGCCGCGAGCGGGTTGCTCACGCTGTTCGTGCAGCACACCTCCTGTTCGCTGTTGGTCCAGGAGAATGCCGACCCGGATGTGCGGCGTGATCTGGACGCCTTCTTCCGCCGACTGGTTCCCCCGGCCGACCATCCGACGATGGACTATCTGGTTCACCGCGTGGAGGGGCCGGACGACATGCCCGCGCACATCAAGGCAGCGTTGACGGCGGTTTCGCTTTCGGTCCCGGTGACCGAAGGCCGGCTCGCGCTCGGAACATGGCAAGGCATCTATCTGTGGGAACACCGCGCGCGGCCGCACCGGCGCAGCATCGTCATGCACTTGAGTGCCTGACCTCTGGCGTGGAAGATAAGCGCAGCGCCCGTTTCCGGTGCGTGTCGGGACAAGGAGCCTAGCCATGTCGTTCTTCAGCAAGCTTTTCGGCGGCGGCAAGACTGAGGAGGCTACTCCGGTTGAAGGCCGCTCGGTGGAGCACAAAGGCTTTACGATCCGTGCCACGCCCTTCAAGGAAGCCGGCCAGTTCCAGACCTGCGGGGTGATCGCCAAGCAGACGGAGGAGGGTGTGAAGGAGCACCGCTTCATCCGCGCCGACCGCTTTGCCGGTATGGACGAGGCGTCCGATGTCGCGCTCGCAAAGGGACGCCAAATTGTGGACGAGCAGGGCGACCGCTTGTTCGACTAGCCTGCCGAGCACTTGCCGAGGGCCTTAGCGCCATCCGGTATTGGAAAAAGCCCGGCCGGATCGCTCTGGCCGGGCTTTGCACAGTTGTCAGCTTACTTCGCGCTTGCCGTCTTCGCCGGCGCGACCAGCGCCGTGATGCGGCGGATCGAGACGCGGCGGTTCTGCTGCTCGGGCGACTCCGTCTTCACCTTCAGATACTGCTCGCCGTAGCCCTGCGTGGCGAGGTTCTCCGGGGGAATGGCGAAGACGTTGGACAGTGCGTCCGCGACAGCCTCCGCCCGGCGATCGGACAGTGCCAGATTGGCGACATCCGTGCCGACTGCGTCGGTATGGCCCTCGATCAGGAAGGTCTCAGCCGGGTTCTTCTTCAGCAGTTTCTCCATCGCGCTCGCCACGCCCTCGAGCTTGGTGATTTGGCTTTCGGGCACGGCGGCGGAGCCGAAGTCGAAGGTCACCGTGTCGAGATCGACGCGGCGGGTCTTCTGTCGGATGCGCGAGGACCGCTTCACCTCGTCAACCGAGTAAAGACGCTCCACGCGCTCGACCGGCGGCTGATCGAGGAAGTCGTAATAGGCGTCCTCGTCATCCACTTCCTCAGCGTCGAGGATGTATTCGTCGGCGGGAATGGTGAGCTGCAACGGCGGCAGGTCGAGGCCGGGATCGCGCCAGTCGCGGACGCGCTCGTAGTCGTCGTCGTTGACGTAGTAGAGCACATACTCCTCGCCATCCGGCGCGACCCGGGACCGGCGCACGATGTCACCGTAGCGGTTGCGCACCGTGACCACCTGCGTGCCGTCCTCCCGGACCACAGTTTCACGGGTCCGATCGCGCGGCAGGTCCTCGTAATAGACGTCGCGCGCGCCGCGGTTGAGGCGGTTACGGTCGTCGCTTTCCACGATCACCTGATTGTTGATCTGGATGATCACGCGGTCACCAACCTCGCGCACGACATCGACGCCTTCAGGATGCGAGCGGCGACGCGGATCGTCATCCGGATCGGGGCCGCGCTCGCGGCGGGTGCCCTTTTCAGCGGTGACCGACTGAATCTGGACCGGCTGTGTCTGCACCTGGGCGGCAGCATCGTCCTGGGGCGGCGGGCCTGCGGGTGCGGCAGGCGCTACAGCAACCGGTGCCTGACCAGCGGGCAAGGTCTGGGCTGCGCCTGCGGCTGGTTCCTCTCCGGGGGGCAAAGCGACCGGCGGCTGTGCCGCCGCGCCCTCCGCCGGTGCAGCGGGTGTAGCGGGCTCAGCCGGCGCAGCGGGCTGCGCAGGGGTTGCCGATTCGGCAGGGGCAGCGGGTTGCTCTCCCGTCGCCGGCGCGTCCGTCGAAGGCTGCGCGGGCTCGGCCGCCTGTCCGGGAGTAGCCTCGGGGGCTGCGGGTTCGGCAGGCGCTGCCGGCGCGGTCTCCGCCGGCTGTTCGCTTTTTGAGGGAGCATCCGGCTCGGCAGCCTTTGGGGCATCGCTTTGATCGGGAGCAGGCGTAGGCTCGGGTGCCGCATCCGCCTTGGGTGCTGTTTCCGGTTTGGGCGCGGGTTCCTCTTGGGCTTCAGGCTCAGGCTTGGGGTCGCGCTTGGACTTCCGCTTTGGCGCCGGCTCTGGTTTTGGCTGAGGCTCAGGCGCTGCCTCCTGTTCCGGCTCCGCTGCCGGAGCCGCTTGCCCCTCGGTCTCTGCGGCAGGCTCAGCCTGGCGCCTCTGCTTCCGCTTCGGGGCTGCTTCGGGCTCAGGCTCGGACGCCGGGCTCGCATCGGGTTCCGCTTCCGCTTCGGGCGCAGCTTCGCGCCGCGACTTGCGCCTGGGCGCTTCCTCGGTCTCGGATTCTTCCTGCGCAGCCGTATCGCGTTTTGACTTGCGCTTGGGAGATGCCTCCGGCTCGGCGGCAGGTGCTGCCTCTGGCTCCGCCTCGGCTTCAGGCGCGGCCTCGCGCTTTGGCTTGCGGCGCGGCGCTTCCTCCGGCTCGGGCTCAGGCGCCGGCAGCACGTCCTCCGGCTGGACTTCGTCCTGCGCGAGAATGAGAGGCAGCGGCTGGCGCAGATCGCCTGTCGGGCGCTGTGTGTGTCCAGCAAGCGGCGAGGCGCCGAGAGGCGCAGCCATCAACAGGCCGATGGCCGTTCCGGCCAGAATCCATGGCTGGCGTTTCATCCCAAATCTCCAGTTTCATGAGGGTCCCGACCGCGCCGAAACAGAGTTCGGGCGGAATTGTTCCGGCTTGCGCCGCTCCCGCGGCTGCTCAATCGCATGCCATCCGCTATGCCTCGCCGCTTTCGGCGCGGCTTGATTTCGCCATGTGCCGCAGCCACATGGGCGCGATGACCGCGCCGTTCTGGAAGACCAAGCGCCTCGAAGAGATGAGCGCTTCTGAATGGGAGTCGCTGTGTGACGGCTGCGGAAAATGCTGCCTGTCCAAGCTCGAGGACGAGGATACCGGCGAAATCTATTGGACGAGCGTGGGGTGCCGCCTGCTGGACGGCTCGACCTGCCGCTGTTCCGACTATTCCAACCGCCTCGCGCGTGTGTCCGACTGCGTGGGCCTGACGCCCGAAAAGGTACGCAGCCTTCACTGGCTGCCGCGAAGCTGCGCCTACCGTCTCCTGGCGGAAGGGCGCGACCTGTTCCCGTGGCATCCGCTTCGTTCGGGCCGCGCAGAGAGTGTACATGAAGCGGGGATCTCCGTCCGCAACATGCTGACGGCGTCGGAGGACGACCTCGCCGAGCCGGAAGACTATTTCGTTCATGTGCTTGAGGAGGAACCGTGAACGCATGGGGCGCGAAAAACCGCTTTGCAAATGAACGCGCCCTGAACGTTCGGTTCGCGCGCCGTTCAGGGGAGTGGCTCTATACATCGTCCCATCATCACCTAGGGCACCGGCTTCAGTGGTCGGCCCGACAACCTCAAGGAGACTTTCCATGTCAGGCATTCTCAAGGCCACTGCCATCGCCGCGCTGTTCAGCATCGGCGCTTCCATCGTTCCCGCCGCCGCGCAGGCGGACAGCCTTTATTTCGGCATCGGCCAGAGCGGCGCGGACATCGACGTGATCGCCGACCGGGATCATGGACGTCATCATGATCGCCGCTGGGATCGTGACCGCTACGACCGGCGCGACCGCTATGACCGCCGCGGTTCTCACGGCTGCTCCGCCGAGCGCGCGCTGAACAAGGCCGAGCGCATGGGTCTGCGCCGCGCGGCGATCCGCGACATCGACCGCAGGACGATCCGCGTTACGGGCCGTAAGTTCGGCGAGCGCGTTTCGATCGTCTTCGCCCGCGCTCCGAACTGCCCGGTGGTCGGCGGCCGCTGGTAAGGTCAGGCCCGACAGCCAAACTGCTGCGAGAAAAGGCCCGGCGGAGTGATCCGCCGGGCTTTCATATTTCTGGATCAATTCAGCTCGAAGGTCATGTTGACCTGAACGCGATACGCGTTCTCGCCGGCCTGAACGGGAACGCTTTGAAGCTCCTGCCGGTCGAAGGCTTTGGCGGTGATGGGCATCGGCACGGCCTGCACGATCGTATCGGATATCTCCGTGACGCGCCCAAGCGTCACGCCGGCTGCCTCGGCCAGCACCTTGGCCTTGTCCACCGCATCCTGAACCGCAAGCTTGCGCGCCTCGCTCAGCACCGATTTGGGATTTTCGTTCGAGAAAGTGAGCCCGCCGCCCTGGTTGACCCCAAGGGAGACGGCTCGGTCGATGATCTCTCCGGATTTGGCAAGGTCGCGGATGCGCACGGAAACGGTGTTGGTCACCTGATAACCGGCCAGCTTCGCTTCCTGGGTGCGGTCGGGCCGCTCGACATAGTCATAGCGTGGATTGACCTGGATGCCGGCGGTTTGCAGGTCGCGATCGGCGATCCCCATTTCCTTCAGCGCGGCGATGACCTCCGTCATGGCTTTGTTGTTGCCGTCGAGCGCTTCGCGCGCGGTGACTGCCTCGCGCATCACGCTCAGCGAGAGAAGTGCCAAATCCGGCGCAACCGTGGCCTCGCCTTCACCGCTGACGATGATGCGCGGGGGGAGTGGCTTGTCCTGAGCGGTGGCAACGGATGCGGAGGCACCGAGCACCGCAGCCAGAACGAAGGGAAGCGCGAGATTCTTCAAAGCAAAACTCCCTGAAAGCAGGTTTCCATGAACGCTGTCGGGCTAGCGGCCCATTGAGGAAGGATTGCGGCATGCGCCGCTCCCCGGCCTTGTGTGGAGCAAGCGCAGGCGGTATCGAACATCCGTGTGGGGCCTGTAGCTCAATGGTTAGAGCCGGCGGCTCATAACCGCTTGGTTGCAGGTTCGAGTCCTGCCGGGCCCACCATCGATTCAGAAGCTTGCGGCCGTTTGATCCTCCATCAGGCGAGAACGGTCATCAACGAAGCGTCAGAGCCGGTCGCGCCGGGACCTTCCTCGGCACCGGCGCAATTTATGGATCGACCGAGACCGACGGCAGAGTCACCCGGCGCCGTGAACGACCTTTGCCAGGGTTGCGAGTGCGTCTGGCACGTCGCGCTGCTGGAAGACATTGCGGCCGAACATCAGGCCGGTGGCTCCGGCACCGATCGCCTCTTCGGCGAAGCGCGCCGTATCGCCCAATGTGCCGAGAGCGGGGCCGCCCGCGACCGCGATCGGCGCGAGCGACTGCTTGGCGATTTCCTGGAAGCGGGCCGGATCGCACCAGTCCGTCTTGATCATGTCCGCGCCGAGCTCACCCGCCATGCGGCAATTCATGGCGACGATGTCGGGATCGTCGGCACGCGCGAAACCACCCTTTGCCGCCATCGCCTCAATAACGTGGACGATGCCCCATTTGCGGCATTCGGAAGCGACCGCACCGGCGGTCTCGAAGGATTTCGTTTCTTCTTCCGGACGGTTGTTGCAGGTGAAGAGGTAGGTGATCACCGCTTCCGCGCCCATCTGCACCGCTTCCTCGACGGTGGCCACGAGGCGGCTGTGGGTGTCCGGGTAGCCGGTCGGCGTGTTGTGACGCCACATGGTCGTCTGGTCGAGACGCAGGATTACGGCCGGGCCGCCCGTGAAGCGATGCGCGAAGCGCACGAACATCCCTGGATTGACGATCACTGCATTGACGCCCGCCTCGACCACGATGTCGATGAGGGGAGCCGGATCGGCGATGCCCGGCAGCGGGCCGACCTGCATACCGTGGTCGAGCGGCACGCACAGCATGCGGCCTGACTTCCTGTCGAGCAGCCGCGACAGCCTGCGCGCTTTTCCGATTTGGGACATTTCTTCCTCCTATCTTGTTGGTGATGCGGACCGTTCTCAGACGAGCTCCAGCTTGACGCCGGCTTCCTTCATCCGTTCGACGACGGCCTTGTCGATGGCGTCGGACACGAGGACGACGTCGAAGGCGCTCAGTTCGGCGACATAGTTGAGGGCCGAGAAGTGGAATTTGCTCTGGTCGACGAGCAGGATCTTCTTGCGCGCGATTTCCATCATCGCCTGCTTGACGCGGACCACATGCTCGTCTTGGGTGAACAGCGAATTCCCTTGGATCGTCGTGGTGGACATCAGCGCCACATCGACATGATAGGACCGGATGGCCTTCTCGCAGGCCATGCCGAAGAAGCCGTTGTAAACGCGGTGATATCGGCCGCCGAGCCCAATCAGATCGACCTCCTGATGATCGCGCAGGCGCTCCATCACAGGCAGGGAGTTGGTGATGATGGTGACCGGGGTCACCTGCTCGATGAAGTCGCAGACGTGGAAGGTGGTCGAGCTGTCATCCCACACTACCGCGTTGCCGGGCTCGATATGGGATATTGCTGCGCGCGCGAGCCGACGCTTCTCCTCGACATGTTGCCGCGCTCGATAAAGGTAGCTGCTTTCGAACAGCATCGACTTCTCGGCCGACACGGCGCCGCGGATTCGACGAACCAGTCCTTGATCGTGGAGGTCGTTGAGGTCCCGATGGATCGTCATCAGCGAGACGTTGAGCGTCGCCACCAGATCCTTGATCTGTGCCGAGCCGCCTTCCATCAGGATGCGCATGATTTCAGAGCGGCGCTGCTCTGCCTTGGATAGCTGTTGCGGTAGCTCCGACATGCGCCGACGTTCCTCGCTGTCTTCTAGACGCTTCTAACATTCATGTCGAAACGGGCCAGCCTAAATTGTTAAGTTACCAAAAAATTGATGCTGCGTTGCGAGCGGAATGACTCAGTTTCGGCATTGACCAGGTTGTGCCAGGAACCGCAAAGCGTTGCGCTGACACAGCAAAACCATTTATCGCACTGCAACATCATTGTGGCGAGCGCTTGTTGTTAAGAAGCGGGAACGTACCGCGCACTCAGCTTCTTAGCACGTCCAGACCGTGAATATAACTTTCGTATTGATAAATCTAACGCGCCTGCCTAAGGTGGCTGAAGGGGCGAGGAGAAAGTCGGCGCAGGCCGGCTGCCCCGTTGAACCCAGTGGAGGAAATCATGAACAAGGCCATGCGCAAGCGTGTTCTGTTGTCGGCCGCCGCGCTTGCGGCCGCGCTGTCGGCAGGCTCAGCCCGCGCCACCGATCTGACATTCGTCTGGCATGCGGGCACCTGCGCCGACGCGCTGATGGACATTGCCAAGGATTACCCGGACAAGTCCGTGAAGATCGTGCCGGCGCTGGTCCCCTACGGTCCGCAGTGGCATGACAAGATCGCTTCCGAATTCGCGATCCAGGGCGACGCTTTCGATTTCGCGATGTGGGACAGCCAGTCCACCGCCGAGTTCGCGCAGCACGCCGTGAAGCTGAACGACATCTTCGACAAGTCCAGCTACCTCAAGGCCGACATCTTCCCGCCGGCATCGCTGTCGCGCTATGGCGAATTTCCTGACGGGTCGGGCGAGTTCTTCGGTCTGCCCGCGAACCAGGACGCCTATGGCCTGACCTACCGCAAGGACCTGTTCGAGGATCCGAAGGAAAAGGAAGCCTTCAAGGCGAAGTACGGCCGCGAGCTGGCGGTGCCGCAGACCTATCAGGATGCGCGCGACGTCGCCGAGTTCTTCACCCGTCCAGACCAGGGCCTTTATGGCTGGGGCCAGATGGGCGGGCGCGACTATGACTTCGCAACCACCGCGTCGAACTCCTTCCTGTGGTCCTTTGGCGGTGAGCTCTACAATCCCCAGACCATGGAAGTGAAAGGCTATCTCGACTCGCCCGCCTCCGTGGATGGCGTCCAGGCCTATGTGGACATGTTCAAGTTCGGACCTCCGGGCTCGACCAACTGGGGCTTCGACGAGGTTAACACGGCGATCCAGCAGGGCCAGGTCGCGATGGCGATGCAGTGGTTCTACTTCAACGGTTCGAATGCGGATCCGAAGGTCAGCAAGTTCGCCGACAAGGTGGGCTTCGCCGTGCTTCCGGGCGCCGTCGGCCGGGACAAGAAGTTCCGTCGCCAGTTCTCGGTCGGCGGGCAGGGCATGGGCATCAACAAGTATTCGAAGAAGCTGCCCGAGCTGACCAAGTTCATGGAGTGGTACTTCCAGCCCGAGCAGCAGAAGCGCTACGCCGCCGTCTGCCAGACGGGTTTGAAGAGCGTGCTTGAGAGCCCCGACTGGCAGGGCCTGAACTCCTATAACCGTCAGTTCTCCACGGCGCTCCAGTACCTCAACGACTACTGGCACCTGCCGGAATATCCCGTGCTGCTCGACGAGCTGCAGCAGGAGATCTCCAGCGCTGCGGCGGGGACCAAGACGGTCCAGCAGGCTCTTTCCGACGCTGCGGAAAAGAACGAGCGCACGCTTGAGCGCGCCGGCTACGAGATCAAGCGCGGCGACAAGGCGTCCGAAGTGCCTGACCAGACGATCTCGCCCGTCGGCGTCGACGCGGTCGTTCCGGTCGAGTAATCCTCGTCCTCCCAAGCGGCGCGCGGGTTTTTCCCGCGCGCCCACACCGCTGACCCGAGGCGCATCCTCGTGTCAAAGGCAGGGCAGCCATGACGCATTCCAGAACATCGACGATCGACCTCGCCGGCCGCTGGCTCGTGCTCGGCCTGCTGGTGATCTACACGATCTACAATGTCGGCCCGATCTTCTGGCTGGTGCTGTCCTCCTTCAAGAGCCGCATGGACTTCTTTACCATGCCGCCGAAGCTCTTCTTCACGCCCGATCTCAGCGGCTACCAGGCCGTGTTCGGCGTCGGCGCGGCGAAGAACAGCGCGTCGGCCGTCGGGGTCTTCGATTCGCTCGTCAACAGCATCATCGTTTCGGTGACCGGAACGTCGCTTGCCGTCTTTTTTGGCACGCTCGCCGGCTATGTGTGCTCGCGCTTCAACTTCATCGGCAAGGGCGACTTCATGTTCTTCGTCCTTTCGACCCGGATGCTGCCGCCGGTCGCCGTGCTCGTCTTTTATCACCTGATGTTCGCGCGCCTCGGCCTTGCCGACACGCGCACGGGCCTGATCCTGGTGTCGATCTTCGCCAATGTCGGGCTCGCGACATGGATCATGAAGGGCTTCTTCGACGGTGTACCCAAGGAGGTCGAGCAGATCGCCATCGTCAACGGCTACACGCGCATGTACGCTTTCACTCGGCTGGTGCTGCCGATGGTGAAAGGCGGCATCGCCGCGACAGCCGGGTTCTGCTTCATCTTCGCCTGGAACGAGTTCGCCTTCGCGTCCATCCTGACGACGACCCAGGCCAAGACCCTTCCGGTGAAGATCTCCGCTGCGTCCGGAGCCACAGGCATTGAATGGACGCAGATTTGCGCGGCCGGCGTCGTCCTCATCATTCCGGTGCTGATCTTCTTCTACCTGATCCGCAAGCACTTGCTGATGGGCATGACTTTCGGCGTGCTGGGGCGGAGATAGGCCATGGCAGCGATACCCCCGCTTTCGGGCGAGACCCAAGCCGCCGCGCATGCGGTGCGCCAAAGCGAGCTGCGCAGGCGCTCGTCAGGCCGGCTGATGATCTTCGGCTTCCTTTCGCCGACGCTGGCGATCCTGATCTTCATGGTCGCCTATCCGATCTTCTCGCTGATCTACTACTCCTTCTTCAACTTCTCCGCGCTCCGCCAGGCGACGATGAAGCCGGTCGGCCTGAACAATTACCGCTTCCTGCTTTCCGATCCCGAGCTCTGGGAACGGTTCATCTTCACCGGCAAATTCGTTTTCATCTGCGTGATGCTGCAGATGCTGATCGGCATCTTCGTAGGCTATCAGCTCCAAAAGAACTTCCGAGGCCGCGACATCATCTTCACCCTGCTGATGATGCCCATGATGCTGTCGCCCGTCGTGGTCGGCTTCCTTTGGCGCTACATGCTGAATTCCGAATGGGGCGTGATCAACTTCATCTTGTCGTCCGTCGGCCTCGACAAGATCGACTGGCTCGGCCAGACGAATGCGGCGCTGTGGGCGGCTGCCGCGGCCGATACCTGGATGTGGACGCCGTTCATCGTCCTGCTCGCCACCGCCGCCTTCCGCGGCATTCCGGAGACGATCTACGAGGCGGCAGAGGTGGACGGCGCGAGCCCAGCCTACCGCTTCTTCCGCATCACATTGCCGATGTCGGCCCCGGTCCTGTTTATCGCGCTCATTTTGCGCCTGATCGACAGCTTCAAGCAGTATGATCTTTTCGTCGCGCTGACCGGCGGCGGTCCCGGATCGAGCACCGAAACGGTGTCCTTTTCCGTCGCCAAGACCGCCTTCAGCTATTTCTATACGGGGGAAGCCTCTGCGCTCGCCGTCATTCTCTTGGTCATCATCATCGGATTGTCGATGATCCTCGTCCGGCACCTGACCAAGATGGGCGAGAAGTACTGATGGCCGAGATCACGCTCAGAAATCTCAGCATCGAGTTCGGCACGTTCAAGGCGGTGGACGATGTCAGCCTAACGGTCAAAAACGGCGAGTTCGTCGTTTATCTCGGCCCGTCCGGCTGTGGGAAGACCACGACACTGCGCTGCATCGCCGGCCTCGTGAAGGCCACGAGCGGGGATGTGCTGTTCGACGGCGTGCGGGTCAACGATCTCACCGCGAGCGAGCGCAACATCGCGATGGTGTTCCAGTTCGTGTCGCTCTACCCGCATCTGAGCATCAAGGAAAACATCGTGTTTCCGCTGAAGGCGCGCGGCGTTCCGAAGGCCGAGATCGCGCGCAAGCTCGACTGGGTGACCGAGGTGTTCAAGCTCGGCAACGAGCTCTCGCGCTATCCGGGCGCGCTGCCGCCGGGTGCCCGCCAGAAGGTCGCGCTCGCGCGCGCCGTGATCCGCAATCCTGCGGTGCTGCTGCTCGATGAGCCGCTCTCGGCCATCGACGAGCAATTCCGCGAGGAAATGCGCTGGGAACTCGGCCACCTGCAGAGGCAGCTCGGCGTCACGACGATCTATGTCACCCACGACCAGCGCGAGGCGATGTCTCTCGCCGATCGCATCGTTCTCATGAACAACAGCCGCATCGTGCAGGTCTCGGAGCCAGACCGCATGTTCTTCGATCCGGTCGATGTGTTTGCTGGCCAGTTCATCGGATCGCCTTCCATGAACCTGATCGACCTTTCGCCTGTCGAGGGAGGGTTGAGGCTGGGCGAGAGCGGCGTCACGCTCACCGCCGCGCGAGACGGCGTTCCCGATTGGGCGCTTTCTTCCAAGCGGCCTTTGAAGCTGGGCGTGCGGCCGCTCAACGTTCATCTCACCGACGAGGGTGAGGGAGAGGGCGCCGCGCTGCCGGTCGACGATGTCTTCGCGGTTGGCCGGGAGCGCTTCTTCTCGTTCCGAGTTGGAGACGCCGTCTATCAGGGTGTCGACAAGCGCCGATCACGCTCCGGCACGGACGGACGCGTCCACTTCGACCCCGAGGGCCTCCTTTTCTTCGACGCCGAAACCGGGCGCCGCGTCGATGCAGGGGTGTCGGCATGAATGCCCGGCCGATGCTCGAACTGAGGGGATTGAAGAAATCCTATCGCGGCAAGCAGGCGCTGCGCGGGCTTGATCTCACCGTCAACGACAATGAGATTTTTGCTCTTCTCGGGCCGACGGGTGCGGGCAAGAGCTCGACGCTTCTTGCCTCCGCCGGCCTTATCGATCTCGACGCGGGCCGCGTCGCCCTTGCCGGGCGCGACGTGACCGAGGCGGACCCCGGCAGCCGGGACGTCGCGATCGTGTTCGAGGGCTTCAACCTGCTGCCCGTACTCGACGTGAAGGGCAACATCGCCTTTGCACTCCGCTCTCCGACGTTCCGCGAGGCGGAGGATGAGATCGGCAGGCGCGTCGGCCGCACGGCGGAACTGCTGCGCATCTCGCATCTGCTTGACCGCGACGTCGACACACTGTCCGGCGGCGAAAAGCAGCGCGTCGCGATCGCGCGCGCTCTGGTGCGGCGTCCGGTGATGTTCCTTCTCGATGAGCCGCTTTCGGCGCTCGACCTGAAATTGCGCGAGGGGCTGCGCGCCGAACTGCGGCAGATCCACCGGCAATACCGCTCCACCATGCTCTACGCCACGCATGACTATCATGGCGCCATCGCGATTGCCGATCGTATCGGCATCATCGATGGCGGGGTCATCCAGCAGGCCGGCACGATCGACGAAATCTACCGCCTGCCCGCCAGCACCGTGGTGGGAAAGCTGATCGGCAGTCCTTCCATGGCGTTCTTCAACGCCGGCATCGAGGGTGACCATGTGATCGTCCAAGGCGCGCAGCAGAAGCTGCCGCTGCATGAATTCGGCACGGTCACCGGCAGAACAGGCGAGGTCGTGCTCGGTGTCTGGCCGGACGATATCGAGGTCGGCGCGGCAGATGCTGCCGGCGCGAGCACCGGCACAGTTTACGCGGTGGACAATCGCGGCTTCGAACGAGCGATCCAGGTTGAGACACCCAGCGGCACATTCCGCAAGGTGGTGCCGCTTTCCATGCCTTTCGCGCAGGGCGACCCTTGCTCGTTCCGCATCCCGGCAGGCGCAGGGTTCCTCTTCGATGCCGCAAGTGGTCGACGCATCTCCCAGGCAGGGGAAAGCATGCGCCCATGACATCAATTTTCGGCAAGACCTGGCTTTATCGTCTCGCGAGCGCGCTGATCCTCGGTGGTTTCGCAATGCTCTGCCAGCCCTTCACACACAGCCTGTTTGTCATCGGGTTCCCGGTCTTGCTCGCCGGGGTGGTGCTCTTCATGGTTCTGGACCACGTGCCCGACGGGCGGCTGGAAACGCAGGAGGAAGACCTTGGCTAACCCAAAGAAAATCCTGAACGATGTCAGGCAGGTCGTGCCCGAGATGATCGAGGGCCTCGCGCTTGCCAATGACGGCCGCGTTTACAAGCTGGATGGAAAACCGGCGCTCATCCGGAAAGGAATCGAGGACAACAAGGTCGCGCTGCTGATCGGCGGCGGATCCGGGCACGAGCCGCTGTTTCACGGCTTCGTCGGCAGGAACATGGGCGACGGCGCCGCGTGCGGAAACGTCTTCGCTGCGCCCTCGCCAGATGTGATCGTGGCCGCTGCCAAGGCCGTGCATCGCGGCAAGGGTGTGCTGTTCCTTTACGGCAATTATGCCGGCGACAACATGAACTTCGACATCGCCGCCGAGATGCTGGAGGACGACGGGATCGACGTTCGCACCGTGCGCGTCTGCGACGACGTTGCCGCCGCGCCGCCGGAGCGCATGCACGATCGTCGCGGGATTGCCGGCGACATCTACATGATCAAGGTCACGGGGGCCGCAGCCTCCGAGCTTGACAGCCTTGATGAGGTCGAACGCGTGTCGCGCAAGGCGCTTGGCTGGGTCCGGACGATGGGCGTGGCCGTTTCGGCTGGATCCATCCCCGAAACCGGCAAGCTCACTTTCGAGCTTGCGGATGATGAAATCGAAATCGGCATGGGCGCCCACGGAGAGGCCGGCATCGCGCGCCAGAAGATGAAGCCGGCCGACGCCGTAGCCGACGAGATGATGGAGAAGATCCTGTCGGACCTGCCCTTCACCCGGGGCGACGAGGTGGCGCTGCTGATCAACAATTTCGGCGCCACGACCATGATGGAGATGCTGATCGTCAACCGGCGCGTGCGCCAGATCCTGGAGCGCGAGGGGATCACCGTGCATCGCACCGATGTCGGCACCTGGCTGACGATCCAGGAAATGGCGGGCTTCTCCATCACGCTGATGAAGCTCGACGACGAAATCAAGCGCTATCTCGATATGCCGGCAGAGTCGCTCGGCTATTCAAGGATGTAATCAAATGACCGAGAAGCTGGACGCGGGCGCCGTCCGCGACATGATGATCGCCGTCTCGCAGTCAATGATCGACCAGACGGACGTGCTCACGGACGCTGATCTCGCGATCGGCGACGGCGACCACGGCGTCGGCATGCGTCGCGGCTTCGAGGCTGCCCTCGAGGCTCTTCGCGACGGCGAGCCTGAGAGCGCGGAAGCGGCGTACAAGGCGGTCGGCACTGCGATCCTGTCACAGACCGGGGGTGCCGCCGGTGCCGTGTTCGGCACGCTGTTCCGTGCCGGATCGAAGGCATTCGCCACCTCAGGCGGGATCGATGACGCGTCATTCGCCGCGGCCCTCGAGGAAGGCCTGGCAGCCGTGCTCAAGCGCGGCGGCGTGACGGAAGGGCAGAAGACGATGGTCGACGCACTCGCTCCCGCCTCCCGCGCAGCGCGTGAAGCGGTCGGCAGCGGGCTTGCCGCCGCGTTGGATGCGGCCGCACGCGGCGCCCTCGATGGTGTGGAGGCCAGCAAGGCCATGATCGCCACGACCGGCAAAGCCCGCTCGCTCGGCGAGCGCAGCATCGGTCATCCCGATCCCGGCGCCATCTCGATCTCTCTGATCCTCAAAGCGATGCGGGACTTCGCCGCCCAATCATGATCCGCGCGCTGGCGCGATGTTTTTCGCAAGGACTTCAAGATGGCTGATCTGGACGACATCAAGGACGGCAAGGATTGGGGCAGGGAACGCCCGGCGGACACCAGCCGCTTCTACCTGAAGGGTGCCGCGCACCACGACTGGGGCATGAAGGCGCGGCTCGCGCGCATCTTCAATCCGGCGAGCGGCAGGACGGTGATGCTCGCCTTCGATCACGGCTACTTTCAGGGTCCGACCACCGGCCTTGAGCGGATGGACCTCACCATCGCGCCGCTTGCCGCGCATGCGGACGTGCTGATGTGCACGCGGGGCGGGTTGCGCGCGACCATGCAGCCGGAGGTCAACAAGCCGGTCGTGCTGCGCTGCAGCGGCGGCAACTCGATCCTCACGGAGCTCTCGAACGAACTGGTGGCCGTGGATATCGACGACGCAATCCGGCTTGGCGCCGTTGCGATGGCTGCGCAGGTCTATATCGGCGCCGAATACGAGCACAAGTCGATCGCCAATGTGGTCAAGCTGATCGATAGCGGCACGCGCTACGGCATTCCGACCATGGCGGTGACCGGCGTCGGCAAGGACATGGTGCGGGATGCCCGATACTTCGGCCTCGCCACGCGCATCGCCGCCGAGCTCGGCGCGCAGTTCGTGAAATCGTACTATGTCGAGGAAGGCTTCGAGCGCATCGTTCTCGGCTGCCCAGTGCCGATCGTGATCGCCGGCGGCAAAAAGCTGCCGGAGCGTGAGGCGCTTGAAATGGCATGGCTCGCGATCGACCAGGGCGCGGCCGGCGTCGATATGGGGCGCAACGTTTTCCAGTCATCCAATCCGGTCGCCATGCTGCAGGCGCTCGCGGCCGTGGTCCATCATGGCGAAACGGCGGATAAGGCTTACGCGATGTTCCGGGATCTGGAGACGGCGAAGGCTGCCTGACCATGGACATCCATGCAGCACAGCCCGGAGGGGCGCCGATGCACGGCAAGCGCGTCGTGGTAACGGGCGCGGCCAGCGGCATCGGTCGCGAGATCGCGCGCGTTTTTGTTGAAGCCGGGGCCGTTGTCGCCGCGCTCGACATCAACGAGCCGGCGCTGGCTTCGCTTGCCGAGGCGCATGGGTGCCGAGCCTACCGATGCGATGTGACAGATGAGGCGGCGGTCGCCGACGCCTTCGAGGCGGCCGCCGCCGATCTGGGCGGTCTCGACATTCTGGTTTCCAATGCGGGGTCGGCGCAGCAGGGGGCGATCGGCGACCTGCCGATGGATGATCTGCGGCGCAGTTTCGAGTTGAACTTCTTCGGCCACCAGCACGCCTGCCAGGCGGCGATCCGAATTTTCCGACGCCAGGGGCGGGGCGGGACCATCCTGTTCAACATCTCGAACCAGTCGGTCAATCCCGGCAAGGATTTCGGGCCCTACGGCATACCCAAGGCGGCGGCGCTCGCGCTGATGAAGCAGTATGCGGTCGACCATGGCCGCGAAGGAATCCGGGCCAATGGCGTCAACGCCGGCCGCATCCGCTCGGGATTGATGACGGACCAGATGATCGTCGAACGGGCAGGGGCACGAGGCATGACGCCGCACGAATATATGTCGGGCAACCTGCTTGGCGTCGAGGTGGACGCAAGCGACGTCGCCGACGCGTTCCTGCACCTCGCGCAGATGGAAAAGGTCAACGCCGCCGTGCTCACGGTGGATGGCGGCGTCATGGCTACGTCGCTAAGATAGCAGGACCATCGCCCTGCTATCTTAGCACGCATGTATCGGCGCCCGCGGGCAGGCCAGATGCGGGTCGGCCGATAACTCTCTAAAGGCACCTGTCTTCGAGATTCGCCTCGTTGAGCTCCTCGCCGTCGAGCATCAGCTGCGAGCCGTCTTCCTGGGTCAGCGAGCCGCCGACATAAGGCCCATAGCTCGACACGAGACAGCTGCGCGGCGTGTCGGTCGTGGAAACGTCGCCGCTGACGTTGACGGCCGGACCGAGGAAATAGAGCCCGGCTGTCGCGGCATTGTCGATCGTCGTGTTCTCGAAGCTGATGTCCTTCACCGGCCCGCCGAGGAAGTCGTAGTCGCTTCCGTACATGAAGACGCCATAGCTTCCGGCATTGGTGATCGAGACGTTCCGGAAGCTGATATCCGACACCGGATTGAGGAAGATCCCTGCATTGCGGGTGTCGCGGATATCGAGGTCGTCGACGCTGACATTGGTCGTCACGGTCGGCAAGGTGCTCGCCGATACCATCAGCAGGCCGTTGATGCCGCCCGCAAGGGACATATCGGTGATCGTCACGTCCGATGTGCCCTGCAGCACGACAAGGTCCATGTCGAGCCCTTGTTCGGAATTGTCGATCGTGACCTTGTTCATCGAGACATCGTTGGCCGCGACGAGCAGGATGCCTTCGCGGCGGGAGTTGCTGATCTCGACATTGTCGATCGTGATGTTCGAGGCCGTGCTCACCAGTCCGGGCGGGTAAACCTCGTCGTCGATCCGGCTGCCGGCGAAGATGCCGTAGGTGACATTCGCGATCCGCGTGTCCCGCACGGACAGCCCGCTGGTGCCCAGAGCGCTGATCGCGGCATAGGGCGCGCTGTTCGGATCATAGACCGAAAACTCGCAATCCGTGTTGTTCTGGCAGATGACGAGGTCGTGGATGTCGGCTCGCTCGATCGTGGCGCCCTGAACATCTTCAAGCCTGATGCCGTCCCGCCCGACCGCGGTGATCTCGACATCGCGGATACGGAGGTCGGATGTGCCCTGGCTCGACACGCCGGCATAGCCGCCCCTGACCGAAAGGCTTGCAATCTCACTGTCGCTTCCCATCGACACCACGTCGCGGAGCGGGTCGAGACCGACAAGCACCGTGCGCTCGCCGCCATTGCGGAAGGTCGTCACCACGCCGCTCGACGCACCCTGCACGGCGATCTCGCCGCCACCGCCGAGCAGAAGCTGGCGGTCGCCGAGCGCAAGCGTGTCGTCAAGCAGAACCGTTCCGTCGCCGAGCACGAGGGCTCGTTCTCCGGCCGCTGCCAGCGTGGCGTTGATGGTTTCGGCGGCTCCACTTTGATTGTTCAGCTGGACAACAGTTCCGACCCGCTCGCCGGTTGAGACAAACTCAGCCGCTTCGCGGCGACCATTGCCGTCAACTTCCGTGTCAATCAACTCGGCTCGCTCGACCCTCGCGAGCATCGGATCGAAGGCATTCTCGCGCTTCGCGGTCCCGCCAAAGGGAACCCGAAGCCGCGCGAGCACGCCGAGCTCGAGCTTGTCATCGTCGTCGTAGGAAGCGGCGGCGCCGAGTGTCAGCGTCGTGTCTGTGCTCAGACCAGGCAGGCCGGCGAACGAAATTTCGCTCCGCGCCTTGACGCCGACTGTCTCGTCTCGTCCGTCGCCCTCGCGCCAGTAGCCGCCGCCAAGCAGCTTGAACTGCGCGTCGACGTTGCCGGGAAACACCGGCATCCGCACGCCCGCCTCGCCGTCGACGGATGCGCGCGCCCACTCCCGCCCGCTTTGAATGGCCAGCTGATCGCCATCGACAAAGGCGCGGGCGAGATCCGAGATTTGTTCTTCGTCGCTCAAGGGAAGATAAACGTTGGCGCGCGCCTCGAACATCAGACCGAAGGCTTCGGCACCGAACGAAAGCTGATGGAAGGTGTTGTCCCGTTCCGTGCGGATCACATCCCAGTAGGAATAGGCGCCCACCACCCAGCCGCCGTCGAGCTGATGCCGGTATCCCGCTCCGAATGAGCCTTGCAGCTCGCTGTCTTCTCCTGCAACGCCTCGAACATCCGTGAAGAACGTATCTCCGCTGTCGAGGATGAAGGGGAGCATAACGCCGACACGACCGACGCCTTCGCCTTGTGCGATCCCGCCATCGAGTTCAATAATCGCACCGCCCGCGTAAGCAGGCACAGCAAGTGACACTGCGGTGCTGCATAGCAGTGCCGCCCCGAATTTCGCGAATGGCATGAAAGAACCTGACCCCTTGAACGCCCGCCTGCTAACAATCATGATTTGGGAGTCAAGTTTACGCAGGGCGCTCGCGTGCTACCCGGTCGCATTGGCCTGAAGCGTGGCGCGCAGGTCACTGCTCTCCCTGCGGAACAACGGATGAATGAAGGTGAGTGAGGAATGTCGAGATTGTCGCCTGCCGCGATTTGCGCCCTCTGGACGCTCGTGTGGTTGTCTCCCGTTGCAGCTCAGGAAGAAGCAGGCGGACAGCCGCTGCCCGACGTGGTCGTTGTGGACAGCGTCGCGCCGGGTGACCTCCTGAACATTCGCGCAACCGCTTCCGCGACCGGGATCGTGCTCGGGCAGCTGCCGAACGGCGCACCCTTGCGGACGCGCGGCTGCGACGAGGTGAACGGCTATAAGTGGTGCAAGGTGTCCTCCCTTGAAGACAGGCAGCTTGAGGGCTGGACGCCCGCGCGCTATCTGCGACCGGCTGAAGAAAACGAGTTTACTGCCGAGCAAGCAGCTGCGGCAGCAGAAACTTTGGCGGTTGTTGATCCAAGCCTCGTTGAAACACCCGGTGGACCGAACCTCGAGACCAACGTCGAGGCCGCTGCGCCGATTGCTCCCGAGGTTCCGGCCGAAATGACGGCGCCCGCCGAGATCATGGCTTTGCCGGCAACCGTGCCGCTGGAAGCTGCTGATCCAGCGCCCCCCAACCAGCCGGGAGAGCCTCCCGAATCCTTGCCGATGCCTCAGCCGACGCCAGCGGAGGAACGAAATGCGGACCAAGAGCAATCTGGAGCTTCCGCCGTTGATGCTCCGTCAGCTCTCGCGAATGCGACCCCTGTGGTGGCCCTGAACCCTCAGGATGAGGTCGCAGCGACAACCGGGCACGCCGGCCAATCAGCATCGCTGGTTTGGCTGGCTTTGTGCGCCTGCCCGGTGGTCCTGCTGGCGATCATGGCCGCGCTGTCGTCCTTCGGTTCCTTCACCTTCCCGTCGTCGCCATGGACGGCCGGACGGCCGGAGCCGGTTTGAGGGAACAAAGCGGTCAACGACCCTCATAGGCCCTTTGCAGCCCCTCGATGTCCAGCTTGACCATTCGGAGCATGGCTTCCGCGACCCGCTTGCCGCGGGCTGGGTCCTCGTCGCTCAACATCTTGCCGAACACGGTGGGCACGATCTGCCAGCATACGCCGTAGCGGTCCTTCAGCCAGCCGCATTGCTCGATCGAGCCACCATCGGACAGCGCGTCCCAGAGGCGGTCGATCTCGGCTTGATCGCCGCAGTTCACGAAAAGCGAGATGCTGTGATTGAAGGGGTCGAGCGGCCCTGCTTCAAGCGCGTAGAACTGGCGTCCACCCAGCGTGAAGTCGATCATCGTGACGGAACCCGCCGGGCCGGCAGGGCTTTCGGCGGGCATAGTAGAGATGCTGTCGATGCGGGAGTCGGGCAGCAGCGAGACATAGAAGCGAACTGCTTCCTCCGCCTTTTCCGCAAACCAGAGGTGGGTGACGACCTTGTCCATCAGACCGTATCATTCGTATCGAGGATGGTCTCGAAGCCGCCCATGATCATCCGCTTTCCGTCGAACGGCATGCCTTCCATATCCATGCGCGGATCTTCCATCATCTTCTTGAAGCCCTGGTCCCGCACCTGTCGCGACGGCCAGACGATCCATGAGAAGACGATGTTCTCGCCGTCTTCCGCCTTTACGGCGCTGAAGAAATCCGTGTGCTTGCCTTTCTTGATGTCCTCGCCCCAGCACTCCACCACCTGGAGCGCGCCATATTCCATGAACAGCGGCGCCGCTTTGGTCGCCAGATCGACATAAGCCTGCTTGTTGTCGGCGGGCACCGGAACCACGAAACCTTCGATATAGCTCATCGGATTTCTCCTTCAGGGTCAGGCGCGCATAGCAAGGTGCGCGGCTTGAACTTCGTAGACCGGCTAGTTACAAATCACAACCATGAAGTTAGAAAATATAACTAATCCTGAGAAGCGGTATTATGATGACGCTTGCGGCACCGCTCATGCGCTCGAACTGATCGGAGAGCGATGGGCACTGCTGGTGATGCGCGAGCTCATGCTCGGGCCCCGCCGTTTCGGCGAGCTTCGCGCCGATCTTCCCGGCATCAGCGCGAATGTGCTGACGCAGAGGCTGGCGGGCCTGGAAGCGAGCGGGCTCGCGGTGCGAACACGGCTGCCGCCGCCCGCATCCGTCCCGGTCTACGCGCTGACCGAGTGGGGACTGGAGGCTGAGCCGCTCATCTGCGGGCTCGGCGGATGGGCCGCTCGCTCCCCGCTGCACGATCCGACCCTTCCGCTCAGCCCGGTGTCACTTATCCTGTCGCTCCGCACGATGTTCTCGCCCGAGCGGGCTAAAGGGCTCGATGCGCGGATCGCGCTCCTCGTGCGCGGTGAGTCCTTCGCTGTGCGGATCGCCGGAGGGTGCCTGAATGCTGGACGAGGTGCGTTCAAGGAAGCCCACTTAACCATCGAAGGAGGTGCCCGATCCATCGCCGCGATGATCTACGGAGGAAAGGTCTGGGAGGAGCTGGAGGCGGCAGGTACGATCCGGGTGACCGGGGACCATGTTCTCGCGGCCCGCTTTCTCACGCTCTTCGCGCTTCCGCCCAAGGCCGAGATTGCTGCCGCGACGGACTTTGCCGCAGGGGGTGTTTCACGCTGAAGCGTCGCATTCGGGCGAATGGCGGCGATGCCAAGCGTCGCGCATCGTGGTCGGGGAGAGCAGATAAAATCGATTTGACAGCGGATGCAAACCTGTCAAACGTTCCCCCGTCACAGGCTTCCCGGCCGTTGGCGTCTGGTCTCCGGACTGGTTCGCCCAAGGGCGCGGAAAACAGCGTGACCGCTCGGGAGGCCTCGATACATCCGTTGCACGGCGACCATCTCGCGGCTTCTTCATCAAGCCTTTGATGAAGGCGTCGTGCCGCCGCAATTTCAAAACAGGGAGTGAAACGTGAAGATCATGAAAACAATGCTGGCCGCATGTGCGGTCAGTCTCGCCGCCATGACCTATTCCGCCAGCGCGCAGGACAAGGGTCTCGTCGGCATCGCCATGCCCACCAAGTCGAGCCTGCGCTGGATCTCGGACGGCAACGAGCTGAAGTCGGCGCTTGAGGCAAAGGGCTACACCGTCGATCTTCAATATGCCGAAGACGACATCCCGAACCAGCTCGCTCAGATCGAGAACATGGTGACCAAGGATGCCAAGGCGCTCGTGGTCGCCTCGATCGACGGCACGACGCTGTCGTCCGTTCTTCAGCAGGCCGCCGACAAGGGCACCAAGGTCATTGCCTATGACCGGCTGATCCGCGACAGCGCCAATGTCGACTATTACACCACATTCGACAATTTCAAGGTCGGCGTGCTGCAGGCGGAGTCGCTCCTCAAGGGCCTCGGCTATCCGGAAAAGAAGGGTCCGTTCAACATTGAGCTGTTCGGCGGCTCGCCTGACGACAACAACGCCTTCTTCTTCTATGATGGCGCGATGAGCGTGCTTCAGCCGCTGATCGACAAGGGCGACTTCGTCGTGAAGTCGGGCCAGTCGGGCATGGAAAAGGTCGGCACGCTGCGCTGGGACGCGGCGGTGGCGCAGGCCCGCATGGACAACATCCTGTCGGCCAACTACTCGGACGGTTCCCGCGTGGATGCTGTGCTTGCGCCCTATGACGGCCTGTCGCGCGGCATCATCTCGTCCCTGCGCGGCGTCGGCTACGGCTCGGGCGACCAGCCCTGGCCGATCATCTCCGGTCAGGACGCCGAAGTGCCTTCGGTGAAGGCGATCATCGCGGGCGAGCAGTATTCCACCGTGTTCAAGGACACGCGCGAACTCGCCAAGGTGACAGCTGAGCTCGTTGATGCCGTGCTTTCCGGCAAGGAGCCTCCGGTCAACGACACCAAGACCTACAATAACGGGGTCAAGGTCGTTCCCTCGAACCTGCTCGTGCCGGTGTCGGTGGATAAGTCCAACTACCAGCAGGTGGTGGTCGACTCCGGTTATGTGAAGGCCGACGATCTGAAGTGATGGAAGAACGGGCGTGCGGGAGGCCATCGCGGCCTTCCGGCGCCCGACGCTTTCCGGTAGCATTCCAGAACAAGCCGACATAATCGGCGATGCGGCTGGGTCGCCCCTCCGGCGATCCTGCTGCCCGGGAGGACGAGTTGGACGACATCATTCTGGAGATGCGCGGCATCACCAAGACGTTTCCTGGCGTCAAGGCGCTGGAAAACGTCAACCTCAAGGTTCGGCGCGGCGAGATCCACGCGATCTGCGGCGAGAACGGCGCCGGCAAGTCGACCTTGATGAAGGTGCTTTCAGGCGTTTATCCGTTTGGAAGCTATTCGGGCGAAATCACCTACGAAGGCAAGGAATGCCGCTTCAACGGCATCGTTGACAGCGAGAGGCTGGGCATCGTCATCATCCACCAGGAACTGGCTCTGGTGCCGATGCTGTCCATCGCCGAGAACATGTTCCTCGGCAATGAGCAGGCGAAAGCCGGCATCATCGACTGGAACAGAGTGCGCCGTCGCGCGGGCGAGCTTCTCCGCAAGGTCGGCCTCCGGGAAGACCCGGACACGCTGATCACCAATATCGGAACAGGCAAGCAGCAGCTCGTGGAGATCGCCAAGGCGCTCGCGAAGGACGTCAAGCTGCTGATCCTCGATGAGCCGACCGCGAGCCTCTCGGACAGCCAGGCGCTGCTCGACCTGCTGCTCGAATTCAAGGCGCAGGGCCTCACCTCGATCATGATCTCGCACAAGCTCAACGAGATCAAACGCGTCGCCGATCAGGTCACGGTGATCCGCGACGGCCAGTCGATAGAGACGATGAACAAGGCCGACATCACCGAGGATCGGATCGTCACCTCCATGGTGGGCCGCTCGCTGGAAAACCGCTATCCCGCCCGCACGCCTCGGATCGGCGAAACGATCTTCGAGGTGCGTAACTGGTCGGTCTATCATCCGCTCCATCCGGACCGGCAGGTGATCAAGAACGTCAATCTCTCCGTCCGCAAGGGCGAGGTTGTCGGCATCGCGGGCCTGATGGGCGCGGGCCGCACGGAGCTTGCGATGAGCGTGTTCGGCCGCACCTTCGGCACGAACATCTCGGGTGAGGTCTATCTGCACGGAAAGCCTGCCGACACGTCGACCGTCGCGCGCGCGGTGAAGGCGGGGCTCGCCTATGCCACGGAGGATCGCAAGACTTACGGGCTGAACCTGATCGACCACATCAAGCACAATGTGACGATCGCCAATCTCGGCGATGTGTCCCGCTCCGGCGTGATCGACGACATGGGCGAGCTTGCGGTCGCCAAGGAGTATCGCAAGAAAACCAATATCCGCTCCTCGAGCGTCTATCAGATCACCGGCAACCTTTCGGGCGGCAACCAGCAGAAGGTGGTTCTGTCGAAGTGGCTGTTTTCCGACCCGGACGTGCTGATTCTCGACGAGCCGACACGCGGCATCGATGTGGGCGCAAAATATGAGATCTACACGATCATCAACAAGCTGGCCGACGAGGGGAAGGGCATCCTTGTCATTTCCTCGGAGATGCCCGAACTGCTCGGCATCTGTGATCGGATTTATGTCCTGAACGAGGGCCGCATCGTGGGCGAGATGTCTGCCTCCGAAGCGACCCAGGAGAAGATCATGCGCGCCATCGTCCGCGGCGAGGCCCGGGAGGAACAGTTGGAAAAGGCAGCATCATGAGCACGGAAGTCGCCGCACCGGCCGCCAATCCGGCCAAGGCCACCGCGCAGATGGCATTCAAGGAGAACCTGCGCCAGTACGGGCTGGTTCTCGCCCTCATCGTCATCATGCTGTTCTTCCAGTACATGACGAACGGAATTCTGTTCAAGCCGGTCAACCTGACCAATGTCGTGCTTCAGAACAGCTACATCATCGTCATGGCGCTGGGCATGCTGCTGGTGATCGTGGCCGGTCACATCGACCTGTCCGTCGGCTCGGTGGCAGGCTTCGTGGGTGCTGTCGCGGCCGTGTTGATGGTGGATTACCACTTGCATCCGCTTCTTGCGGGTTTGCTCTGCATCGGCGTCGGCGCGGTGATCGGCGGCGCGCAGGGCTATTTCGTCGCCTATATGAAGATCCCCTCCTTTATCGTGACGCTGGCCGGGATGCTGGTGTTCAAGGGGCTCTTGCTGGCATTGCTCGGCGGGCGCTCGGTGGGCCCGTTTCCCACCGAGTTCCAGTTGCTGTCGGCCGGCTTCATCCCCGACCTGATCGGTGCCTGGACCATTGCCGCCCCGACGCTCAACGCGGCCGGCGGGCCGACCCCCGGAACCGGCATTGTGCTTCATTCCACCACCATGCTGATCGGCGTGCTGATCGTGGTGGGCATGATCTATGTCGCTCTCCAAAGCCGCCGGAATCGGGAAAGCCACGGCTACGAGGCAGAGCCCTTCGGTTTCTTTATCCTGAAGAACCTCGTGCTGGCGGGGATCGTGCTCTTCCTGATGTACAAGTTCGCGTCCTATAGGGGCCTGCCCAACGTGCTGATCGTGATGGGCCTTCTCATCGCGCTTTTCGTGTTCATCACCAAGCGCATGACGTTTGGGCGGCGCATCTTCGCCATGGGCGGCAATGAGAAGGCGGCGAAGCTTTCCGGCATCCACACCGAGCGGCTGACCTTCTTCATCTTCACGATCATGGGCATGCTGGCAGCATTGGCGGGATTGATCTATGCGGCCCGCCTGAACCAGGCCACGCCGAAAGCGGGCGCGGGCATGGAGCTCGACGTGATCGCGGCGGTGTTCGTGGGCGGCGCGTCGGCCATGGGCGGCGTCGGCGAGGTCGCGGGGGCTGTGATCGGTGCGTTCATCATGGGCGTGATGAACAACGGCATGGGCATCATGGGCATCAACATCGACTGGCAGCAGGTCATCAAGGGCCTCGTGCTGCTGGGCGCTGTGGCGTTCGACCTTTACAACAAGAAGAAGGCCTGACGGCAACTGGCCGAGGGACGGGCGGAGGCGCTTCGCAGAGCGCTTCCGCTTTTTGATGCGTGGGAAGGAAGCAGAACAGTGTTGATCTCGCAGATACGTGGCACGGACGGGTCGGTCGCCGTGGCCGCTCGTGAAGCAGGAGAGGCGGCACGCCTCGTAAAGGGCGCGACGAGCGTTTACGAGCTTGCGCGGGAAGCGATCCGGGGCGGAACCGATCTTCGATCTCTCATCGCGCAGCGGGGTCTGGGCGAGACGGTCGATCTCGAAGCTGCTTACCGGGAGGGGCGCCTGCTCTGCCCCATCACGCATCCCGATCCTGCTCATCTTCACCTGACGGGCACGGGCCTGACCCATCTCGGCTCCGCCGCCACGCGAGACGCCATGCACAAGAAGCTGGAAGGCGAGGCCGAGCAGCTCACCGATTCCATGAAGATGTTCCGCATGGGGCTCGAAGGCGGCAAGCCGAAGGACGGCGAGACCGGCGTGCAGCCGGAATGGTTCTACAAGGGCAACGGCACCTGCGCGGTGGCGCCTGGCGCGGCGTTGCGCTCACCGTCCTTCGCCGAGGATGCAGGTGAGGAGCCTGAGATCGCTGGTATCTATGTGATCGGCGACGAGGGCGCCGCCTATCGCGTCGGTTTCTCGCTGTCGAACGAGTTTTCCGATCATGTGACCGAGCGCGTCAACTATCTATGGCTCGCTCATTCCAAGCTGCGCAACGCATCCTTCGGGCCGGAAATCCTGCTGGGAGAGCTTCCCGACGACATCCGCGGCACCTCACGCATCTCGCGCGGCGGCGAACTCCTTTGGGAGAAGCCGTTTTTGTCCGGTGAAGGCAATATGAGCCACACGATCGGCAATCTCGAACACCACCACTTCAAGTATGACGTGTTCCGTCAGCCGGGCGACGTGCATGTGCATATGTTCGGCACGGCGACGCTCAGCTTCGCAGACACCATCCAGACGCAGGAAGGCGACGTGTTCGAGATCGAGGCGGCACCCTTCGGCTTGCCCTTGCGCAATCCTCTCGCGCTGGATGCGGCGCCGGATGCCCGGGTGCGGATGCTTTGACGTTCAACTCGTCCAGCGCCGCCAGCGCTTCTGGAAGAACGCCTCGTTGGTCTGGAGGAAGCGCTCGACCCAGGCTGGCGCGCCGGGCTTGCGGCTCGGGCGGGTGCAGTGCCAGCCATAGGCCGCGACAAGGATCGCGGCTCCGGCATTCACGATCAGGTCCCACATCGTGTCGTCGAGGCCCGAGCCGCCGCTGATGCGCGGCGTTTGCATGTGGACGCCGAACAGCTTCTCGATCGCGAACTCGAAAATCTCCCAGATCGTGCCGATGCTCATGGCCAGCATGGGCGCGAACAGGAAAGCGAGACGCGGGCGCAAGCTCCGACCGGCTATTCCATAGGCAAAGAGCAGGCCGAGCGCGCTCAACAGGATGCCAGAGCTGGTATGGAGCACGAGGTCCCACCACCAGAACCGGTCGTAGAAGCGCATGATCTCGCCGAGAAAAAGCGCTGCAAAGGCGAAGGCGGCGATCGAAAGCTCGAGCGGCATCGGCAGCAGTACGGGATGCCGGCGCCGGGTGGCGGTTGGAAAGAACACAGTGAACATGGTGAGGAGGATCAGCAGCCCGGCCAGCCAGCGCGTGGGCCAATCGAGCGTGAACAGGCCGTAGGCCATAACCACGAGCATGGCGCCGAGCACAGTCCAGGCATAGGCGGGTGCCGCATCGGAGGAGGGTCTCAGCCCGCTTGTGGCCGGAATGTTCGTCGTCAGCGCCCCTGCGACAGCGTCTGCCTGGGCGGGCGGGCGCATCTCAGCGTCCTTGACGCAGTTGCTGCTTCAGCTTGGCCACCGGCGGCGCGTAAAGGAAGCCGAATGACACTGCGCCCTCCCTTCCATGGGTGGCATGGTGCAGCTTGTGCGCCTGGTAAAGCCGCTTGAGATAGCCGCTGCGAGGCGGGTTCTTGAAGAGCCAGCGCTGGTGGACCAGTCCATCGTGGAAGATGAAATAGAACAGCCCGTAGGCGGTGATCCCGAGTGCAACCCACCACAGGAACGGCACCGTGATGCCGATCGTGAACAGCGCGATCGCCAGTCCGGCAAAGCAGACGGCGTAGAGGTCGTTCTTCTCGAAGGTGTCGTCGTGGTCCTCGTGATGCGACTTGTGCCAGCCCCAACCCCAGCCATGCATGATCCAGCGATGGGCGGCATAGGCGCCAAGCTCCATCAGCAGGAAGGTGACGAGCACGATCAGCGCGGGAGCGAGACTATCCATGGCGGACCTTCGGCAGCACGGGCGGAAACAATTACACGCCGCTTGAGGGTAAAATGTAGCCGGGCATCCTCATCGTGCAAGACGGGAAGCGGCTCCCGGCGCTGAAAGAAGCGGGGCGCGCTTCAGGCTTGCAAGGTCGCGCGAGCCCGTTGCGAAGCAGGCGATGCGCAGCTGCTGGAACTGGATGCGGAAGAAGCTTTCAACTTGCTCGGTTCCTCCAAGGGCAGCTTCCAGCACGCCCGCCGCCTGGCCGACGAGATCGGCGCCGAGCCGGATCGCTTTGGCGGCGTCGAGGCCGTGGCGAATGCCCCCTGAGCCGATCAAGAACATTTCTGGAAGCGCCTCACGCGCCTCGCGGATGGCAAGCGCAGTCGGAATGCCCCAGTCGCGAAAGGGAGCCGCCACCGCCGCCTGTTCCGGCGAATGCGCGCGGCCGGCTTCGATTGCCGCCCAGCTCGTTCCGCCCGATCCGGCAACGTCGAGATGGCGCACCCCGACATCCCACAGGCGGCGTGCCACGGCGGCACTGATGCCCGCGCCGACTTCCTTCACGATGATCGGCACCGGCAGCTCCGCCGCGATGCGCTCGATGCTTTGAAGCACGGCGCTCCAGTCGGTGTCGCCCTCGGGCTGGAGCGCTTCCTGGAGCGGATTGAGGTGGATGATCAGGGCATCCGCCTCAAGCGCGGAGACGGCCCGGTGCGCGAGCGCCCTACCGGCCTCGCCCCTGATCTGTGCCGCGCCGAGATTGGCGAGCAGGGGCACGGATGGCGCCGCGCGGCGGAGGCCGGCATCGAGGCCTGTGCTTCCCGCGCCTTCCAGAGCCACACGCTGCGAGCCCACGCCGAAGGCGATGCCCAGCACTTCGGCGGCCTCGGCGATGTGCCGGTTGATGCGTTCCGCACGCGCGGGGCCACCGGTCATCGAGCTGATCAGAAAGGGCGCTGCCAGTTTTCTGCCGAGCCAGGGGATGGAAATGTCGATGCTGCGAAGATCGAGTTCGGGCAGGGCACAATGCGCGAAGCGGACTTCGTCCAGCCCCGTGCCCGAGCCGTCGGGTGAACCCACGCCGGCCAGAACCAGATCGAGGTGACTGTCTTTCCGCGCGCGCAAGCTCGCGGAGGATGCTTCTTCGCCGATGATCGTATCTCCCCAGGAGGCCGCAAAGGCTCGGCCGCGAAAGCTTGCCGGTTATGATTTGCACGGGTCTTCCACTCACGCCAGCCTGTTCCATCTTGCAACCGGAAGATGTTGCCGCGGTTCAGCGGCAGGCGGGTTGTCTGGAAGACGGAATGACGAGCGGCAGGCATGACCCTTTCATCGAGATACGCTCGGAGGTCGAGGCGGAACTCGCGCGTCATTTCGGCGCGATGAACAACCGCAGCCATGTGGGGGCAGCCATGCGGGAGAGCGTGCTCGCGCCCGCCAAGCGCCTGCGCCCGGTGATGACGGTGATCGCCGCGCGCGATCTCGGCTGCCATGCGCCTGCGGCCCTGCGAGCGGGCTGCGCGGTGGAGCTGGTGCATACCGCCTCGCTGCTGCTCGATGATCTGCCCTGCATGGACGATGCCACCATGCGCCGCGGCCAGCCGGCGATCCATCTGCGCTATGGGCAGGACGTGGCGATCCTCGCGGCCATCGCGTTGCTCAGCGATGCCTATGGCATCGCCGCGACGCTTCCCGACGTGCCCGGCGAAAGAGCCGCGCGGGTGGTATCCGCATTGTCCGATGCTATCGGGCTCCAGGGACTTGTCGCGGGGCAGTATCGCGATCTGCATGACCTTCCGCCCGGCGGCGTCGATGCTGCCGCCTCGATCAACGACCAGAAGACGGGCTCGCTTTTCGTCACCTGCCTTAACATGGCGGCGACCTTGGCCGGGCTGGAAGCGCCGGCCGATCAGTCGCTTCACCAGTTCGGCCGGGAAGTGGGCCGCGCGTTCCAGCTCTTCGACGACCTGCTCGACAAGGATGGAGATGCCGGCCAGATGGGCAAGGATACGGGAAGGGATGCCGGTCGCCCCCGGCTTGCGGCGCAGCTCGACCGCGGCGAGATGATGAGGCTGATCGGCTCGCATGTGGCTGCGGCACGCGCGGCTTTGGCCGGTCTGCCAGTGCGCGCGAAAGGCTTGTCGGCGCTGACGGACTACCTGTTCGGTGAGGAAGAGGCGGAGGACCACGCGAGCCGTGCGGAGGTCGCAGCCTTGATGCCGAGCTTCCTTGCGCGCTGAGCCGGGGGACCGCGAGCATCGTTCAGCGCGGCCGTGTCCATAGCTCGGATGGACGCGGCGCTTTCCGCTCCACGCGGGAAAGCAGCGCGCCTGTTCCGCCTTCGGCGAGATGGCGCAGCTTCTCGCTTCTGCTCGTGCTGACCCGGAAGTCCCAGGCCGCGGGGCCGCGTTCCACAACCTTGCATCCGATGGCGCGGTAAACGCCGCGTGCCGCATCCACCGCCCAGGCGGCACGGAGCGGAAGCGCGCCGATGCCGCCGCGCGCCGACGCGTAGTAGGGCTCTGCGGCCTCCACCAGTCGCGCGGCGACGCCAGCCACCGCGGCGCGGTTGGCGGGAGCGGACACCTTTTCGGGTGAGATGCCAGAGTCCGTAAGCCATTCGAGCGGCAGATAGACCCGTCCGGCATCGGCATCGTCGATCACGTCACGCGCGATATTGGTGAGCTGGAACGCCAGGCCGAGGTCGCAGGCGCGATCCAGCGTATCGCCAAAATCCGCGCGCGCCCGTGTGGCGCGATCGGTCATGACATAGGTTATCATCATGCCGACCACGCCCGCTACGCCGTAGCAGTAGAACATCAGGTCGCCTAGCGTGGGGAAGCGCCGCTGCTCGACATCCATGCGGAAGCCGGCGAGGTGGGCGAGGGGCAGGCGGTCGGGAATGCCGTGGCGCCTCGCCACTTCGGCCAGACAGGCGAAGACCGGATGTGCGACGATGCCGCCGGCAAGGGCAGCCCGCGTTTCGGCTTCCAGCACGTCGAGCCGATCGCTCGCCGTGTTTTCACGAACAACACTTCCATGGCCGCCCTCTTGGCCGTCCACGACATCGTCGCAGTAGCGGCACCAGGCGTAGAGCTTCGCCACGTCGCGGCGCGTGGCCTCATCGAACAGGCGAGACGCGGCGGCAAAGCTTTGCGAACCGCGGCTGATCGACCTGTCCGCGTAGGCTTGCACGTCCGCGTTCATCCGCCGCGCGCCTGACCGATCATCAGCCCGGCCGTCGCCTTTGCCGATCCGACAACGCCCGGTACGCCTGCGCCCGGATGGGTGCCCGCGCCGACGATGTAAAGATTGGAGATCACGTCGTCGCGGTTGTGCGGCCGGAACCACGCGCTCTGGGTGAGCACCGGTTCCAACGAGAAGGCCGAGCCCCAATGGGCGTTGAGCTCGTCGCGGAAGTCGTGCGGGGTGAAGTGGCGCAGGGTCACGAGCTCGGATCGCAGGCCCGGCATGTAACGCGCTTCGAGATAATCGAGGATGCGATCGCGGTAGCGCGGCCCTTCTGTTTCCCAGTCGATCTCGGCCTGGCCGAGATGCGGCACGGGGGCGAGCACGTAGTAGGCGCCGGCGCCCGGCGGGGCGAGGGACGGGTCGGTAATGCAGGGCGAGTGGAGGTAGAGCGAGAAATCCTGAGCAAGCTCCTTGCCGCGAAAAATCTCACCGATCAGCTCACGATAGCGCGGGCCGAAGCAGACGGTGTGATGTGCGATGTCGGTGTGGAGCCGGTTCAGGCCGAAATAGATCACGAAAAGCGACATGCTGTGCCGCTTGGCGCCCAGCCGGCGCCCTTCCGCCCTGCCGCGACGGTGTTCCTTCAGGAGCTCCCGATAGGTATGAACCACGTCGCCATTGGAGGCGATCATGTCGACTGCCAAGCGCTCGCCGTTGACGCGGACGCCGTTGACGCGGTCGCCTTCCGTCTCGATCGCCTCGATCGGCGCGGAAAGATGAATCCTGCCGCCGAGGCGCTCGAAGTGCCGCACCATGCCCGCGATCAGCGCGCCCGTCCCGCCGCGCGGGAACCACACTCCGCCCGTGCGCTCCAGCGCGTGGATCAGCGTGTAGATGGAGGAGGTCGCAAAGGGGTTGCCGCCGACCAGCAGCGAGTGAAACGAGAATGCCTGGCGAAGATGCTCGTCCGCGATAAAGCGTGAGACCATGCCGTAAACGCTGCGCCAGGCCTGGAGCCGCGCAAGCTGGGGAGCCGCCGCCACCATGCAGCGAAAGCTCAGGAATGGCACCGTGCCGAGCCGGACATAGCCTTCATTGTAGACCTCGCGCGAATAAGCGAGGAAGCGGCGATAGCCGTCGAGGTCCGCGGGAGACTTGGCTGCGATTTGCCGATCGAGTGCTTCCTGGTCGTCGAGATAGTCGAAGCTGTAGCCGTCTTCCCAGGCGAGCCGGTAGAAGGGCGAGACGGGCAGAAGCTCGACATCCTCGTCCATCCGGTGGCCGGACAGCGTCCAAAGCTCGCGCAAACAGTTCGGATCGGTAATGACGGTCGGGCCGGCGTCGAAGGTGAAGCCCTGATCCTCGTAGACATAGGCGCGGCCGCCGGGCTTATCGCGCTTCTCGAAGATCGTGGTCTGGATGCCCGCAGACTGAAGGCGGATGGCGAGCGCGAGCCCGCCGAAACCGGCGCCGATGACGATCGCCGTCTTTTGTTTTTGCTCCGTCAATCCGCGCGCCCGTTTGAAAGAAGTGCCTTCACTGCACCCAAGATGGGAACGGGCGGCTTTCCGACCAGCAGCCTGAGCTTGTCACCGGGCGTCAGGCGTGCGGCATAGAAGCGCGCGATGAGATCAAGCGGCAGGCCGTAGAAGCGCTGCATCACCTTCCAGCGCTCCTCGGGCCGACCGGCCAGGAAGAGCATCCGGTTCAAAGCACGCAGGAAACTGCGCTCGCGCCAGAGGCTTAGCGCGTGTCTTTCAAGCGCGTGGTGAACTGCGCGATGAGATAGATCGCGCTGCTGGGCGATCAGGGCTGCCACCTTCACGGCGTCAGGCAGCGAATAGCCAGTGACGGGGTGGAAGAAGCCGCCGCTCAGGCCGATCGAGGCGACGCCTTCCGTTTCACGCCAGAAGCGGCCAATGTCACCGCCGAGCGTGATCGGCAGCACGCCTTCCTCCTGCCGAAGCGTTTCGATCGGCCCCCAGCCTTTCGCAGAGCAATAGGCAGCGATGCGGCGTTCGAGCGCTTCCCGGTCGATGCGGCCGGTGTCCTCATAGGCGGTGTCTTCCACCAGCGCCGTATCAGCACTGAGCGGCAGCACATAGGTGAAGCGGTAGCCGCCGTTTTGCGGCGTAGTGGCGTCCATGATGATGGGCGCGTCAAGCCCGTGCGGGCCCGCAAAGCGAAGCTCGTGCCCGACAAAGGTCTGGAAGCGGATCGCCATCGCAGTGCTTGAACGGATGCCGCTGGCGAAGATCACCGCATCGGCGTGAAGCTGTTCACCGCTTTCGAGCACCACGTGATCCGGCTTCACCTCGATGGCGCGCGACCTAAGCCGGATGCGGTCCTTCAGGCGCTCTTGGAAGACCGCGGCGAAGCGATCTGAGGAGACTGAATAATATGGCGCATCCAGCCGGCGACGAATTGCAGGGAACACAACATCCTGCGCCGGCCAGCGGTAAAACACGAGAGGAGCGACCAGCGCATGGCCCTCCGGTGTCAGATCGTCGTGGTGGAAGCTCCAGGTGTGATTGCCGCCGAGTGCCGGGCCCGCTTCGAGGAGGATGAAGTCGACCTCCGGCCGCGAGCGCATCAGTTCGAGCGCGAGCAGCCCGTTCGCAAGTCCGCCACCGACGAGGATGAGCTTCGTCATTCGGCCGCGCGCAGTGCTTGCCGCGCGACCGGGCGGCGGGAAAGAAGGGCTTGTTCGGCGATCATTGCGGCTCGTGCCGCGCCGCCAGCCTGGGCGAACTCGTCCTGGAGGCTCCGTGCGCGCTCACGTGGGAGTTCGCTGCGAAGCAGGCGCGCCAGTGCCTCCTTGATGCGTGAGGCGCTGCTCCACGGCTTCAGCATCTCGCCCGCGCCAAGCCGCGCCACGCGGGCGGCGACGCCGGGCTGGTCGAAGGCAAGCGGCAGGCAGAGCAGCGGCTTGCCCGCCTGGAGCGCGTCGAGCACGGTGTTGAGGCCGGCATGGGTCACCACGACGTCCGCGCGGGCGACGGCCTGCGCTTGATCGACACGGTCCACGACCCAGTCGGCGCCGATCGATGCCGCCTCGCGCCGGGAAAGGCCGCCGCAGTGGGCGACCAGAAGCTGCGCGCCCAGCCCCCGGCAGGCGCGGGCGATGCGCCTGAAGACCGCGATGCGATGCCCCTGTAACGTGCCGAGCGAGGCGAAGACGAAGGGCCGGTCGGGCGCGATCGCAAGAAGGGGCGACGTGTTTTCCGCAATGTGGCGAAGCCCCCGCAGCGGGCCGACATAGTGCACGTGATCCGGCAGTTCCTGCCGGGGGAAATCGAGGCCGGGCGCGAGCTGGGCGATCTCCGCCAAGGGCGACAGGCAATCGGTCTGATTGCGCTTGGGCATGCAGCCGAGACGTGCGGCTTCCTCCTTGATCGTGCGGTCGAGAGGCCGCATCAGCCAGTCGGCCACGCGCTCTCCGCCGCGGTTGCGCCTGACGCCCTTCTCGCTCGCATCATAGGGCCAGTCGAGCACGGGAAGCGGCACGGTCGGCTCGCGGTTGAGGGGCAGGGCCGCCGCGATCGTGACGAAGGGAAGTTCGAGATGCTCGGCGACGAGAGCCCCGGCACTTTCGGCCTGATCGGATATGACGCCCTCGATTTCGAGGCACCGGAGCAGCTCAGGTCCTTCGCGGCAGAAGCTCTTCGTCATCGCCGCCATGTCCGCCACCATGCGCCGGATGCCGAAAGGCAGCGCCGGCTTCCGCGCATCCGAGATGACGCTTTGGGGCGTCCAGCCATACTGAGCGGGATCGATCGGCGCGGGAACAAGTGCGCCGGAGGACAATGCAGGAAGCTCCGGGTGCTGGACCAGGAAGCACTGGTGACCGCACGCGACCAGACGCTCCGCCAGCGCCGCATGCGCCGCAAGGTGGCTGGAAAAGGGTGGGGAGAAGAACGCGATCCGCAAGGAGGAGAGATGTCCCGGTTTGCCTGACCGGTAACTAGCGGCAGAATGGCGAACTGCCATCCCCGATGCCGGCGCTGCCAGGCAGAATGCGTCAGCCGAGAGCCTGCGCGAGGTGGTTGCGCAGAGCGGTCGCCAGGTCCTCGTCGAGATGCAGGGTCACGCGACCGCCACGCGCGTCCACCAAGGTGACGGCAACCCGGTGTCGCGCCTCTGCCGGCTCCACGGCCGTCACCAGGAAATGGTGAGCATCGCGGTTGTTGTCATTGTGATCCGTCATGTCGTGCTGTGCCCCGTTCCGCCCGGCGTGACGACCGGTGCATAGACCTGGATGGCGCCAGGCCTGATCTTGAAATGCGCCGGCGTTCGCGTGGTGAGCTCGCCATCCGTGTTGACGTCGCGCGGGCGCGAGGTGCGGATGGTCACTTCCGTGGTGCGAAAGGCGCGAACATCGTCCCAGCGCCCATGCGTGCCGGCGCGCAGCGAAGGGAGCAGGCGCAGCAGGCGCCACCAGTGATCCACTTCGAGGCTATAAAAGTCGAGCATGCCGTCATCGGCAGTGGCTGTTTCCTCCACCGTCATGCCGCCGCCATAGTGGCGGCCATTGCCGACCGAGACCTGAAGCGTCCTGATCTTTTCGGTCGCCCCGTCATGATCAAGCGAGGCGGTGAAAAGCTGCGAGCGCGCCAGAAGCTTTGCCGCCGTGATCGCATAGCCGAGCGTGCCGAAGCGCTTTTTCGCCTCGGCCGTCAATTCGCCCGCTAGTTCCGCGCTGAAGCCAATCGAGGCCACGTTGAAGAACAGGTGGCCGTTGACCTCGCCAAGATCGATCGGCCGGGGCTCGAGCGTGACAAGCGCTCTTGCGGCCTCCACAGGGTCGGGCGGCAGGTTGATGGTGCGCGCGAAATCGTTGGCGGTGCCGAGAGGCATCACGGCGAGCGGCTTCTGCGTTTCCACAAGCGCCTTGGCTGCTGCGTTGAGCGAACCGTCGCCGCCGCCGATGATGACAAGGTCGCAGTCTTCCGCCTGGCGAATCAGGTCGCTCGACTTTTTGCCCTTCCTCGGCTCCCGACGCACGAGGGTCAGCCCGGCTTCTTCCAGAACCGCGCAGGCCTGATCGATCGACTCACCCCCACGCCTTGCCTTGGGATTGACCAGAAGAAGTGCGCGCCTGCCGGCGATGCCCATGTAAGATCCTCGCCGGCAAAGCCTTGTTGCGCTTGAGCCATAAGCGCCTGAAAGCTCGCGGAGTTCCGCCTGCCACCCGCTTTCAGATCAAGCGCATTTCGTGGTCGCCTGTCTGATCGCTACGATTCCAGCTTCGCCCTGTTCAAGCGCGGCACCGCTTCGAGCAGCGCTTTGGTTGTCGCGGATTGCGGCTGGGCGAGAACCGCTTCCACATCGCCCGCTTCCACGATGCGGCCACTGTCCATGACCGCGACCCGACCGCCCATGGCACGCACGGCCGCCCAGTCATGGCTGATAAAGAGATAGGCGAGGCCTTCGCTTTCCTGAAGGCTCCGCAGCAGATCGATGATGCGGCCGCGCACCGACACGTCGAGCGCCGATGTTGCCTCGTCGAGCACGACAAGGGCGGGGCGCGAGGCGAGCGCCCGGGCGACCGCGACACGCTGCCGCTGCCCTCCGGAGATTTCGTGGATGGCGCGACTTTGCAGGTCCGGATCGAGCCCGACACGTTCGAGAAGTCCGGCGATGTGCGCGCGGCGCCAGGCCTTTGGCACGATCGCGTGGATGCGCAGCGGATCGGCGAGGGCGCTTTCCACGCTGGCGCGCGGATTAAAGGCGGCCAGAGGATCCTGGAACACGGCCTGCATCCGGGCGCGGCGTGCACGAAGGGCACTGCCCTTCAATGTGAGCCAGTCACAGCCATCGAATTGCACCGATCCCGCGTCCGGCTCGATCAGGCGCAGCAGGAGGCGCGCGACCGTGCTTTTGCCGCTGCCGGAAGGTCCAACCAGAGAAAGCGTTTCTCCGCGATCGATCGTGAAACTCACATCGTCCACGGCGGCGAAGCTCACCCCGCCGCGCCGGAAACGCTTGGTCAGCCCGGAAACAGCGAGAAGCGGCGAGTTCACCGGTTCAGGTCCAGATGTGCGGCAAGAAGCTCACGCGTGTAAGCGGCCTGTGGGCGGTTGACGATCTCCCCGGTCGGACCCTGCTCCACTTCCGATCCGTCGCGCAGAACGAGGATGCGGTCGGCGAGCAGGCTGGCAAGCGCGATGTCATGGGTGATGAAGATCAGCGACATGCTGCTTTCAGCCACGAGACGCGCGAGCAGCGCGGCGATCTCCGCCTGCACGATTGTATCGAGCGCGCTCGTCGCCTCATCCGCGATGAGCAGAGACGGCTTCGCCACGATGGCCGCGGCAATGGCTACGCGCTGCTTCTGCCCGCCGGAAAGCTGGTGCGGATAGGCCTGCGCGATGGTTGACGGATCGGGCAGCCGGACCTGCGCGAAGCTTTCACGGGCATGGTCGCGCGCCTGGCTCCATGAGACGCCAAGGTGGGTGCGCGCGACCTCGGCCACCTGCTCGCCGACGCGCATGACGGGATCGAGGCTCGCGCCCGCGTCCTGAAACACATAGCCGATGTCGCATCCCGCCAGCGGCCTGCGGTCGATGCCACTCCATGTAATCTCGCCCGTGACCTCCGCATCGCGCGGAAGAAGGCCGGCGATCGCGCGCGCCAGCGTGCTCTTACCCGAGCCGCTTTCGCCGATGATGCCGAGCCGCCGCCCGGGCAACAGGTCGAGACTGACCCCGTGAAGCGCCGGAACGAAGCGGCCATCCTGCCGGTAGCGCACCGAAAGGTCGCGGATGCTCAGCGCGGGAGCGCTCATGGCGCGAAGCTTCGCCGGGCGGCGGTGCTTTCCACGATCGCTTCTCCCGTAAGGTAAACGCCGAGCACCGTTGCGACGAGGGCGAGGCCGGGAATGATCGACAGGAAGGGCGCCGATCGCAGCACGGCGCGGCCTTCCGCGATCATGCCGCCCCAGGTGACGCTGTTGGGATCGCCCAGGCCGAGGAACGACACCGCCGCCTCGGTGAGGATCGCGCCGGCGACGATCACGGAAGACAGCGCGAGCACCGGTGGAAGCGCGTTGGGCAGCACCTCGCGAAAGGCGATCGCCAGAGGGTGCATGCCGACCACGCGGGCCGCGGCGACGAAGTCGCGCTCGCGCAGGGAAAGCACTTCCGCCCGCGCGACGCGCGCCGGGCCGGTCCAGGCGCCGAGCGCGATTGCCAGCACGACGACGCCGAGCGACGGGCCGGCGACCGACACGAAGGCCAGCGCCAGAAGAAAGGAGGGCACGGTCTGGAAGGCGTCGGTGATCCGCATCAGCGCGTCATCAACGAAGCCTCCCGCGAAGCCTGCCAGAGTGCCGACCACGGCTCCGATCGCGATGGCGGCAGCGGCGGCAGCCAAACCTACAGCGAGCGAGGCGCGGGCGCCGTGGATCAGTTCCGCCGCAACGTCGCGGCCGAGCCGGTCTGTGCCGAGCCAGTGCGCGGCATCCCGGAAAGGCGCGGTGAGGGGTGTTCCCGCGATTGCCTGCGGGTCTCCCGGTGCGAGCAGGGGCGCGAGGATGGCGCAGGCTGCAAAAAGAAGAAGCAGGCAAGCGCCGATCACGCCTTCGGGCGAGCGAAGAAATCGACGCGAAATCGTCACGCGGCCTCCGCGCTCGCGCCGACGCGCGGGTCGAGAAGCGCATAAGCCAGATCGACCAGGAGGTTCACGACGATGACGAGCACGGCGCTGACCAGGATGATCCCGAGCAGGAGCGGCGTGTCGCGGCCAGCGACTGCCTCCTGCGCGAGGCGCCCGAGGCCCGGCACGGAGAACACGCTTTCGATCACCACGCTGCCGCCCAGCATCGCTGCCGTTTGGAGCCCCAGCATGGTGACGAGCGGAAGCAAAGCGTTGCGCGCGACATGGCGCCAGACGATGCGCGAGCGCGACAGCCCGCGGGCGCGCGCCGCGAGCACGAAATCCTGCCGCCAGGCTTCGGCCATGCCGGATCGCATCATGCGCAAGTAGAGGGCGAGATAGATGACGCCTAGCGCGGCGACGGGGAGCGTCAGGTGCCAGGCAATGTCGGAAAAACGCGCGATGCCCTCATTGCCTGACGCGATGGTCTCGACGCCTGAAAGGGGAAACCAGCGAAGCTGGACGGCGAAGATCACGGCCAGCACGAGGCCGAGCCAGAAGCCGGGAACCGCATAAAGCGCCAGCGAGCCGATCGACAGAAGGCGATCGCGCAGGCTGCCGGGCCGGCTGCCGGCCACCACGCCCAGAACGGAGCCGAGGCCAAAGGACAGGGCGGTGGCACTGCCCATCAGGAGCAGCGTGTTGGGCAGACGTTCGAGCACGACCGAAAGCACCGGGCGGGAGAATGTCACGGACCAGCCGAGGTCGAGCCGCACAAGCGCCCAGGCGTAAGCCGCGAGACGGCTGAGCGCTGAGCCTTCAAGCCCCCATCGGGCGCGCAGCGCTTCGATCATCGCGGTATCGCCGCCGGTCGAGACGAGATAGGCGTCCACCGCGTCGCCGGGAGCGAGCTCGAGCAGAAAGAACGTGCCGACCACCACGATCAGCAGCACGGGGATGCTGGCGAAAAGCCGGCGTCGAACAAGGCGAAGAGCGCGGGTCAAGGGCTTGGCTGGTCGAAACCTTTGTCGCGCCGGATGAGGCACGGCAGGGCCAACCGGGTCAAGCCCGGAACGCCCGGTCGCATATCTTCAACCGTGACTGACGCTCGAAGCGCTCAGCCTTCCATCCAAGTGTCGGCCCAGTTCGACACGGCCCAGCGCGGATTGTTCGACACGTTCTTCACGCTCGATCGCGCCACGGTGATGAAGCCCCATTCTGCGACATTGATCAGGGGCAGGTCGGCAGCAACCAGCTTCTGGAACTCGTTGTAGAGGCCGACGCGCTTCTTCTCGTCCAGCGTTCCGGCTGCCTCCGCGATCAGCTTGTCCAGTTCATCATTCTTGTAGCCGCCCTGGTTCGAAAACGGCACGCCTGCCGGCAGGCCGCTCTGCACGAGGATGGTCGTGGAGATGGCCGGGTCACCGCGAAAGACGGGCGGGGCGATGGCAAGATCGAAGTCGTGATCGGTGTAGACCGCCTTCTGATGCGCCGCCGCGTCGTTGTTGACGAGCTGGGCGTCGATCCCCACCGCCGCGAGCGCCTGCCGCAGATAGTCGCCGAACTGCTTCGTTTCGTTGAAATAGGGCGCGGGCAGGAGCTTAAGAGTGAAGCGCGTGCCGTTGCCGTCACGCTTGTAGCCGGCTTCGTCCAGAAGGGCGTTCGCCTTGGCCACATCGAAGGGATAGGAGGGCACGTCCGCGCTGTAGAACTGCTTGTCGTTCTGCGGCACGGGGCCGGTCGCCGCCTTCGCATAACCCAGGAAGATCGTCTTCACGACGAAATCCTTGTCGATCGCATGGGCGATGGCCTGCCGCACCTTGAGGTCGGCCAGTTCCTTGCGCCGGTGGTTGATCTCCACCACGAGCTGATATGTCAGCGCCTCGTAACCCTTGGAGATGACCTCGATGCCCTCCACCGCATCGATGCGGGAAAGGTCCGCAAGCGGAACCGCGGAAAACGCCGCAAGCTGAACTTCTTCCGCTTCCAGCGCGCCGGCTGCGGCCGCGCGGTCGGGCAGAACGCGGAACACGATTTCGTCGAGATAGGGCTTGCTCTTGTCCCAGTAGCTCTCGTTGCGGGCGAGGCGGTAATACTCGCCCGGCTTGTGCTCGGCGAAAGTGTACGGACCGGTGCCGACCAGTTGGGTGTTGGCCGGATTGGCCTCGATGTCGGTGCCTTCGAACACATGCTTCGGCACGACGCTGGTGAGCGCGGGAAGCGCGTTGCGGATCAGTTGGAAGGGTGTCGGCTTTGCGAAGCGGAACACGGCGGTCTTCGCGTCCGGCGTGTCCACTGCCTCCAGGTCCTTGAACACCACGCGGCCGAGATTCTGCAGCGGCTTCCAGATTTGAAGCGCGGAGAAGGCCACGTCGGCGGAGGTGAACGGCTTGCCATCATGCCAGGTCACGTTCTCGCGCAGCTTGAAGGTGACCGAGAGGCCATTCTCGGAGCCTTCCCAGCTGGTCGCCAGACACGGCTCGAGCCCGTCCTTGCCCTCATAGGATGCTTCCGCCAGCGGCTCGATCACCTTGCTTGCGACAAAGAACACGCCGTTGGAAGCGACGATCGCCGGGTTCAGGTTGCGCGGCTCGGAATCGGCCGCAACCACAAGGCGCCCGCCTTTCGTCGGCGCCTGCGCACCCGCGATGCGCGGCAACGCGGTGGAGGCAAGAAGCGCTGCCGTCGCCCCGAGAAGGCTGCGGCGGGAAAGAAGGAAGGACGGCATCGGTTCAACCCCATAGGTTGCCGGACAGAGCCAGCGAGACAATCGCCGCATCATTTGACGAACCGCCGGCCCCTGCAAGGGCCAGCGGGAACAAGGGCCGATGCCAACGGGACCGACCTGTTCTCGGTCGTTTACTGACCGCCGGCGTAAAGCTGGTCGAACACGCCGCCCTCGCCAAAATGGGTCGGCTGCGCCTTGGCCCAGCCGCCGAAGATCGGATCGTCGATCGAGACCAGCTTGAGCTCGGGCAGCTTCTGCAACTCGCCCGCCGGTACCAGCTCCGGCTTGGCCGGGCGGTAGTGGTGCTTGGCTGCCAGCCGCTGCCCGGTTTCCGAGTACAGGAACTGCAGGAACGCCTCCGCGACCTTGCGCGTGCCCTTGGCGTCCACATTGGCGTCCACCACGGCGACCGGCGGTTCGGCCAGGATCGACTGTGGCGGAACCACGATCTCGAAATTGTCCGCGCCGAACTCGTCGCTTGCCAGATAGGCTTCGTTCTCCCAGGCGAGCAGCACATCGCCCAGTCCGCGCTCGGCGAAGGTGACCGTCGAGCCGCGCGCGCCCGTGTCGAGCACGGTAACATGCTTGTAGAGGCTGGCCACATAGTCGCGGATCTTGGCCTCGTCGCCGCCATACTCGCCGTGCGCCCAGGCCCAGGCGGCAAGATAGTTCCAGCGCGCGCCGCCGGAGGTCTTGGGGTTGGGCGTGATGATCTCGACGCCTTCCTTTGTCAGGTCGCCCCAGTCATGGATGCCCTTCGGATTGCCCTTGCGGACGAGGAAGACGATGGTCGAGGTGTAGGGTGCCGAATTGTGCTCGAGACGCCCGCGCCAGTCCGGATCGATCTTCTTGGACTTTTCCACGATCGCGGTGATGTCGCTTTCGAGCGCAAGCGTCACGACGTCGGCCTCCAGCCCCTCGATCACGGCGCGGGCCTGCTTGCCGGAGCCGCCATGGCTGTTCTGGACGGTCACCGTTTCGCCCGTCTTGGCCTTCCAGTCCTCGGCGAAAGCCTTGGAATAATCGGCATAGAACTCGCGCGTCGGGTCGTAGGACACGTTCAGGATGGTCTGGTCGGCAAGCGCGAAGCCGAGCAGCCCGAACTGCACGGAACCCGCGATCAAGGCACCGAGGATCGGTTTGGAAAAGAAGTTGGCCATGGAAGCCCTCCGTTTTGGCATAGGCCAGTCTAGAGAATAGCTGCGCGAAAATGCGCCAGCGGCAATTGCTTTTGCAAAGCCTCCGCCGCCAAATCATACCTTCTAAGAGCCGATATCGGAAATCATGTTGCGACACGGCGGACAGGCGTCGGTGCAGCCTGCGCGGCGCCGTGCTATTCCACGAAGACGTTGACGCTGGCTGCGCGGCCTGCCGCATCGAGCACTGTGAGGGTCGCGAAACCCGATCCGTCCGGCACCCAGGTCGCGGTGCGGCGGCGAGCCGCCGTGCCGCGCGGCTCGCCATGGGCACGCCCGCGGAATGGGGCGCGGCCTCCCTGCAGCTTCAGCACAAGAGGGGAGGCTGCGCCGCCTGCCTCCACCCGCGCGCCCTCGGGCGGAAACACGATCTGCGGTGCAGGCTCCACCCGCGCGACCGTCACGAGCCCGTTGGCATCCGTGTCGAAGCGCTGCAACGTGACCGGCAGTTCCTCGCGTGCCTGACGGAACGCGCCGGCGGGCGGGCGCGGGAGCGGCATGGCGGGGAGGCCGGAACGGGAAAACGCCTCGAACAGGATGGGCGCGGCCGACTCGTAGCCGGACAGGCCGGGCACGGAGCCGCCATCGGGCCGGCCGACCCACACGCCCAGGACGTAGCGGCCGTCGAAGCCCACCGACCACGCATCGCGGTAGCCGTAGGAGGTGCCGGTCTTGTAGGCGAGGCCGCGCGGCGCGGCGCCCTTTGGCGGCGTCACGCCCGAAAGGATGTCGGCCACCTGCCACGCGGCGCGCTCATCCAGAATGTCCACATGGCCGAGCGCTTCGGGCGGCGTTTTCTCCGCGCCGTCACGCAATACGCGCACGGCGCCGCCGTTCGACAGGCCCGTATAAAGCTGAACAAGATCGCGCAGTGTCAGCCCCGCGCCGCCCAATCCGATCGCCAGTCCCGGCGCTTCGCCAGACGGCAATTGAAGCGTGGTGCCGGCCTGGTCGAAGCGCGCTGTCAGCCGCGAGGGGCCGACCGTATCCAGCAGGCGGATCGCAGGGACATTGAGCGACAGTTGCAGCGCCTGTCGCACGCTGACATCGCCCTGGTATCCCATGTCGAAATTCTGCGGGCGGTAGCCGTGGAAGTTCGATGGGCGATCCGCAATCAGCGTTTCCTGCGCCACGAGCCCCTGCTCGAAGGCAAGGCCGTAGATGAAGGGTTTCAGAGTCGAGCCGGGCGATCGAATGGCGCGCGTCATGTCGATGCGGCCTGAGCGGGACTGGTCGAAGAAGTCGGCGGAGCCCACCTCGCCCAGGATGTCGCCGGTGCGCGCGTCGGCAAGCACTATCGCGACCGAAAGGCGGTCGCCAAGCTTGCGCGCGCTTTCCCGCGCCACCGCTTCCAAAGCCGCCTGCACCGGCTTTCGCAGCGTGACCCGGTAAGGCGCCGCGCTATTGCGCAGCGCGGCCTCCGTGACGTGCGGCGCAAGTGCCGGCAGAGCGAGGCGGAAGGAGGGAACAGGTTCAGCCTTGGCGCGTGCGGCCTCCTGCTCATTCAACGAGCCGGAAAGGACCATGCGGTCGAGCACGCGATCGCGCGCCGCACGTGCCTCCTGGGGGAAGCGGTCGGGACGGCGTTTTTCCGGCAGTTGGGGGAGGGCGACCAAAAGCGCCGACTGGCTGAGCGACAGCCGCCTGGGCTCCTTGCCGAACCAGGCAAGCGATGCCGCGCGTACGCCTTCGAGATTGCCGCCATAGGGTGCCAAAATGAGGTAGGCGCGCAGGATCTCATCCTTGCTCAGGCGCCGCTCGATCTGCACTGCGCGGAAAATCTGTTTCGCCTTGGCGAACAGCGAGCGGCTGGTGCGAGGTTCGAGCAGGCGTGCGAGCTGCATGGACAAAGTGGAGCCGCCTGAAATGATGTGCCCGCCCGCGCCGACGAATTGCCCCGCTGCGCGCAGGATCGCCACAGGATCGACGCCGCGATGCTCGCGGAAGCGCTTGTCCTCATAGGAAACGAGCATGGCGGTGAATGCGGGATCCACGGTGGCAGGATCGACCGCGAGCCGCCAGCGGCCATCAGGTGTGGCGAATGCACGAAGCAACGCGCCGTCGCGATCCGACACTTCGGCCGAGATCGGCAGGCTCTCGGGGAGTGGAGGCGGGTAGGCGCGATCGAGCGCCTCGAAGCCGCCCCAGGCGGAGACGCCGAGCAGCGCCAGCGTCAGCGCGGAGGTTGCCGACCATCTCGCCTGTCGCGTCAGACGCATGGTGCCTGCCCCTCATCCGCCTGCCGGCACCTTCTCCCCGCAGGCGGGGAGAAGACCATCTGCCGCGATGCCGTATGCAGTCGGCAGACAGGTTGGCGAAAAGCAAGGTGCAAGCCCTCTTCTCCCCATTCACGGGGAGAAGGTGCCGGCAGGCAGATGAGGGGTGGCGCCGCGCTTTCCATGAGTACGCTCAAGCTCCGGAGGGCGTCACCCTACTCCGCCTCGACCTTCATCATTCCCGTTGCTGTGCGCGCAGAGAATTGCGGGCGGTACATGTCTTCCACGCTTGCTGCCGGATGCGCGTAGGTGCCCGGGGTGACGGCGCGCACGACATAGGCCAGCGTCATCTCGCGATCGCCGCCCTGATCCCGGTTGAAGGCCGCGACGAAGCGGTCGTCGCGGAATTCGAGATGGGCCGCGTCGGTTTCCGGAAGCCAGTCGAAGTTCGACAGGCTGGCGCTGTTGACCAGCCCCGGATTGTCGATCTCGAAGCCCGCCGGCAGGAGGTCGGTGATCAGGACGCGGGCGGCGAGATCGTTGAGCTGCTCCGTCTTGAGCACCACCACGAAGCGCTGGTTCTGCTTTGCTTCCGTGATGTTCGCTTCCGCGCCGTCGAGCGAATAGTAGCTGCGCTCGATCGTGAAGCCGTTGCCGCCTGCCGGCAGTGGCTCGGCCGGCGCGGCGACTGCCGTGACCACCGCCTGGACCGGGTCCTTGCTACGGTTGACGACGACCAGCGGGCTCGATTGCAGTTCTTCGCCCGTCATGCGCTCGTTGATGCCGCCGGTGCGTCGCTCGCCGTTCACATCGAGCTCGACGCTTGCGTCCTGACCTTTCATAGCGCGGGCGGCGAGCAGCATCCACACTTCTTCCTGGGTGCTGGTTTCGCGCTTTGCGCGTCGATCGGCCGAGACAAGCGAAACCAGTTCCGGCACCACGCGCGGCATCGGCTTGGATTCCGCCGCAAGCGCCAGCACCGCCGCGTCATCGCGAAGGCGCGAGCCGTAATCGTTGCGTGCGAGATCGGGCGAGGGCTGTGCCTTGGCGAGAGCGAGTGCGGCCTCGAAGGTCGCTTCCGAGCGCTGGCGGTCGCCATAAAGCGCAAGGCTTGCGGCCAGGTGGGCTATCGCCATCGGGCTCTTGAAGGCCTCGATCTGCGTGTCCGAATAGTAACGCAGGTCGCCGATCGAAGCCTTCTTGTTGCGCGCGAGCACATAGAAGGCATAGGCGATAGCATTGCCACGCGCGTCCAGGTCGATATCGTAGGAGACGCCGTTCTGGAGATTGTTGAGCGCGAGCAGCATGGCTTCGCCCGGCACGTTGTAGCCTTCCTCACGTGCGCGGGTCAGGAAGTCGGACACATAGGCGTCGAGCCAGAGATCGCCGGAACCCGGCGCCCATAAGCCGAAGCTTCCCGACGAGGACTGATAGTTCAGCACAGTGTCCACCGCCGCCTGCACACGCTCCTTCAGCGCGGGATCGTTCTCCATCCCTTCCGCCGCCGAAAGCGCGTTGACATACAGCAGCGGCAGGGCGCGGCTCGTGGTCTGCTCGGCACAGCCATAAGGATAGCGGTCGAGCGTCAGCAGCAGGGAAGGCACGTCGAAGGCGGCATCGCGCGACACGCCGACGCTGACCGATGCGCCCTCGATCACGCTGGCCGCGAGCAGCCCGCTATCCACGCGCAGGCTGCCGCCATTGCCGGAGAGATCGACCACCGTGCGCGTGGTGATCGGCATCGCGGCGGGACGCACCGGGAGCGAGAGCCTCTGCTCCACCTCCACGCCGCTCGCATGGGCGAGCCGCACGGTAATGCTTCCATCGCCGGCCGCCATGGCGGTCAACGGGATCGTCATGGTCTGCCGCTTGGCTGGTTGAAGGTTCACGGTTTCCGGCAGCTCGGCGTCATCCGCCACCACCGCGCCGTCGGCCTCGATCGCAAAGGACCAATCGCCCGCAGGACCATCCGTGTTGGCGAAATCGAGCCGCATCTCGGCGCGGTCGCCCGGCGCGAGGAAGCGGGGGAGACCGGCGGTCAGCACCACTGGGTCGCGGATGATCACATCCGTGGAAGCATGACCGATCGCGGTCTTGCTCCAAGCGACCGCCATCACGCGGACGGTGCCATTGAACTGCGGGATGTCGAAGCCGACTGTCGCCTGGCCGTTCGCATCAAGCTTCACCGGGCCGGCGAAGAAGGCCACGAGCTTCTCCGTGGGCGGCTTGCCCTGCGCGCTCATGCCGCCGCCGTCACCGCCTGTGCGCAGTCGCCCGGTGACGCCAAGCGAGCCGTCGATCAGGCGGCCGTAAAGGTCGCGCAGCTCGATGCCGAGCTTGCGCTGGCCAAAGAACCATCCTTCCGGATTCGGCGCCTCGTAGCGGGTGAGGTTGAGGATACCGACATCCACGGCCGCGACCGTGACATAAGCCTCTTCGCCGGCCTTCGCGCCATCCACCTTCACAGGGATCGACAGCATCGTTTTCGGTTCGATCTTTTCCGGCGGCGTCAGTGACACGGCAAGCGTCCGGGCGGAGGCGTCGATCCCCATCCACTTCACGCCAATGGCGCGCGCCGGCATGCGGCTTTGTTCCGCTGAGCCCGGCCGGAACAGGGTTGCCGTCACATAGGCGCCTGCGCCCCAATCGGCCTCCACGGGGATGTCCACAGTGGCGCCTTCGGCCGGAATGCTGGCGGTGTGGACGGCTAGGAGACGGTCAGCACCGACCGCCACCAGAAGCTCTCCCGCGAAACGCGGCGACACTTTCAGCTTCGCGACCTCGCCCGCCTTGTAGGCCGGCTTGTCGAGTGCGATCTCGAGCCCGTCGGGCGTTTCCGTCGAGGTCTGCGCAACATACCAGCCCGCATCGAACTCCACGCTGGTCGCTGGTCCGGCCGGATCGTCGGTGGCGATCTCAAGCCTGTAGCGACCCCAGTCAACGGGCAGCGCCAGCTCGGCGGGGCGGCCTGCCGCCACGTCGACCGTGCCGTCGGCGACGGCCGTAGTCGTGGTGACCGGCTCATACGACCAGTAATTGTTTGAGCGATACCACTGATAGTTCCGCTCGACCTTCACCAGCGTCCAGCGCAACCCGCTTGTGGCCACCGTTTCGCCCGCCGGGCTCGCAGTCAGCACGGAAAAACGCGCGGTTGCACCTTGCGGAACTTCGCTGCCGGCGAAATCCGGCTTGATGCCGATCATCGCGGTTTCGGGAAGGATGCCGAGATCGAGCGTGCGCTCAACCGCCCGTCCGCCGGACTCCCGCATACGCACGGCAACCCTCGCGCTAACCAGTCGCGTCGTGGAGGGCGCCTCGTCCACCACGAGCGGGAAGCTCGCCTTGCCATTGTCGTCCACCACCGGCAGATCGGAAAGGTCGATCCGGGTGGCGTCGCCTGGCTCCTCGTCGGCCAGCCCAAACTGGTAGCCAGGGAAGCGAGCCCAATCGCGCGTCGCCGAAAGCGTCACATTGCCTTCGAGCTCGAGGCCTGCCGCCGGCGCGCCGTAAAGGAAGCGGCCGTCCACATTGACCTCGACCGGCGAGCGCAAAGCCGTTTCGGTCTTGTCGGCCGTCAGGTCGAACTCGATCCGGTCGGGCACGAAATCCTCGACCAGGAACTGCGCCTGCGCGATGGCCGGCTGCTTCGGATCGGTGTGAAGCGCGACGGTCCAGGTGCCGCGCATGGCGTTCGATTCGAGCGGGAGGTCGACCGCGTGGCCGCCTTCCGCCTTGCCGTCCGACACGATCCTGCGATCTTCCGCGCCGTCGGGGCGGGAGAAGATGAAGGTCAATGGCAGGTCGTCGGCCGCTTCCGCCGCCGTGTTGCGGGCGAGCGCCGCGGCATGGACGGTTTCGCCGGCGCGATAGATGCCGCGCTCGGTCCAGGCATAAACGTCGAGCGCGCCGGGCGCGGTGCGGCCCGCGACGCCGCGATCGGACAAATCGAAGCCCGCGCGCGTCATGTCGAGGAAAACGAAGTCCTTGTCGGCACCGGTCGCCATCAGCACCGCCGGCACCATGCTGCCTTCGCCGCGCACGGAGCCCGGCGTGAAGGTGGCGCGTCCTTGCGCGTCTGTGCGTGCCGTGCCCAGCACCTCGTTGTTTCGGGCGAGCAGGGTCAGCTCGACATCGGCGATCGGTTTTGCATTGTCGAGGCTGCGGGCAAAGACGTTCAGCCCGTCCTCGGCGGTGTAGGTGGACAGTCCGATATCGGAGACGACGAGCCACTGCGTCGCGCGGGCTTCCCAAGTATCACGGCGGTCGTTCACGGGCGCCGCCGCCATCACGTAAACGCCCGCCTTGCGCTCGGGCAGCGCCTCATCGAGCGGGAAGGAGGTGGTGACTTCCTTGTTGGGCTCGCTCTTGATCTCGATCTGGCCTTCCCAGACCGGCTGGCCGAGGCTGTCGCCGAAACTCGACATCTCATAGCCGTCGAGCTGACGGAGGAACTGGTAGCCGGACAGAAGCTGCGCCAGTGCGCGGTCGCCGACGCGGTAGAGCTTCACATCGGCCACGTCGATGTTGACGGTGACCATCGGCACGCCGCGCCGGGCGGTGGCCGGCAGCACGAAGCTGTCGCCGGTGAAGCGGGCCGACGGGGCGCGGTCGCGGACATAGACATTGAGCGTGACGGGCGCTTCCAGCACCTCACCGATCGCGGCGGGCAGTCCGGCGCGGAAGTTGATGCGGTAATGGTTGCCGTGGGACAGTCCGCCGACGCAGATCTGCCTTCCCTTCGCTTCCACGCTCTGGGCAGGGCGGTCGTCCAGTGTGACGAACTGCGCGTAGTCTGTGCCGGTCTTGTTCAGGTCTTCGGAAAGCTGGGCGCAGACGCGCGGGGTCGCCGTGTCGGCATCGATCGTGTGCTCCACGATGCGGAAGCCCTTGCGCGCCTTAAGGTCTTCATAGGCGGCCCGGATGGTAGCCGAATTGTCGAGTGCGAGGCTCGCTTCATAGGCCTGGAGGGCGGGCCGGAAGAGCTCGCGGCGGTCGAGCGTGGAGGCGACAACCGACAACGCCTCGGCGCGCGCCGCTGTCGTGCGCGACAGCTCATAGGCGGCGAGTGCGGCGCCTGCGGCATCCTGCTGCGCCTGCGAGACTTCCGATGACTGGTCAGACGAGAAAGCAAGATTGGCGCGGGCGAGGCCCAGCCAGAGAGCCCCGTCCTGCGGCGCGACGCGGACGGCGGCGGCAAAGGCGTCGCGTGCTGCCGTTGCGTCGCCTCGATTGAGCGCTTCGGTGCCACTCTGGACAAGCGCCGCGAGCCCTTCCTCGCCCGTCACGTCGGTATTAAGAAGATTTGCCCGGGTGTTCTTGGCCTCGGCGGCAAGCCATTCGGGCACGAAGGACAAAGCGGGAGGAGCGCCGATGTCGGGATCTCCCGACAGCGCCATGACCTTTCCGGCGACCGCGCCGGGAAACGGGTTCATCGACCGGAAGTCGGACTTCAGAAAGCACCATTTGGCCTTGGTGTTGTAGGTGAAGGCGCGGCATGCCGTGTCGCCGAGGCAGATCGTCTTGCACTGGTCGAGCGTCTTGTTCTGCTCCGAGCGCAGGTCGAAGCCGAAATAATCGCTGTTGTCCGTGGTGACGATCTTTCGCGCGCTTTGCTCGGCGGCGAAGGCGGGCGACAAGAGCAGCAACCCCGCCACGAGTGTGCCGGCGATCCTCCGCATCACGGAAATCGGCTTCATATCAGAACCCCTCAACCTTCCGCGCGGCGGCCGGCCGCGCCTTGCGAACCGGAACGCCTCCGCTGCCGACCCCTCGGCAAGCGGAAACATGCGTGACTCACATTCGAGACGCAGATTGTGGCTCCATTGCGGGAACGCGGCCACCGTTCGGAACAATGTTATAGGGGATAGGAGAGGGAAAGCGCTGGCCACGGAGACGGAGTGCGCCTTTGGTGGCTCTCGAAGCTTGCTTTGACAAGGTGCAAGCGATGCTGAATGATGCCCGCATAAAAGAAAAAACGGGAACACCACTGATGAACAATGGCAGGAGCCGCGCGGCCTCTAGACCTTCAGCCGCGCCCAGAAAATCCATATGCTGAAAAACAGGCGCAAAGGAGCGGGCTGAGAAAGTCAGGATCGCTGACATTCGCGTTTTCGCATTGGCGCGGCATTCGCTGTCGCCAGCACTGACGGCAAGCAACCCCAACCCGACCGGCAGGGGATAGTTCATGCTCGCATTTGTTCTCAGGCGGCTCGGCACCATGGCTTTGACCATGCTCTGCCTGACGATGATCGTGTTCTACATGATCAACTTGGAGCCGAACCTGAAGAAGCTTGCGATCAGCCAGCTCGACATGCGCACGCCAGCCGCGCAGCTGGAAAGCTGGCTTGTCAAGAACGGATACCGCCAGAACTTCTTTGTCCGCTATGGACAGTGGCTTGGCGTCGTGCCGAAGTTGCCCTCCGTCGATCCCGCGGCGGGCAAGACGGTGCCGCGCTTCCGCTTCTGCAACGAGCCGGCCGAGCGCTATTACGGCGGCATCCTTCAGGGCGATTTCGGCTGCTCGACCAAGTTCAAGACGCCGGTTTCGGTGAAGCTGTTCCCCGCGCTCGGGGCCACGGGCATCCTGATGTTCTGGGTCATGGCGACCATGGTGCCGATCGCATTGCTGATCGGCATCCTCGCGGGAATGCGCGAGGGCTCGCGCACGGACCGGACCCTGTCCGTCGCCTCGATCACCACCACCGCCACGCCCGAATATGTGTCGGGTGTGATCTTCACGGTGATCTTTGCTTCCTGGCTCGGATGGCTGAACGGCTCTGCGGCATCGGCTACGGGGCAGGGGATCAGCTTCTACAATTTCACCCTGCCGGTGATGACGATGGCCATCTACGGCATCGGCTATATCGCGCGCATGACGCGGGCTTCGATGGTCGAGGTCATGACGCAGCAATATATCCGCACCGCGCGGCTGAAGGGCCTGAGCTTTCCGAGCGTGGTGATCAGGCACGCGCTGCGCAACGCGCTGATCGCGCCGTTCACCGTCATCATGCTTCAATTTCCATGGCTGCTCACCGGGGTCGTGATCGTGGAAACCATGTTCCGCTATCAGGGCTTCGGCTTCACGCTGGTGGAGGCGGCCGGCAACAACGACATCGATCTCCTGCTCGGCTGCAGCCTGGTTTCAGTGTTCGTCGTGCTGTTCACGCAGCTGATCTCCGACATCGGCTACGCCTATCTCAATCCACGCATCCGGGTGCAGTAGCGGGCTTGACGAACAACAGAGGGTTTGGTGGATGCAGGTTGAAACGATCGGAACCCTCGGCATCATTTCCGGCGTGATCGGTCGTTTCTGGCCCGTCTGGATCGGCATGGCGCTTCTGCTTTTCGCGAGCTTCACCAGCCGCAAGCGTCTGGGCCTCTACGGGCAGCTCTTCGACTCTTCCGTCGGAATCGCCGGGGTTTCGATCTGCGCCTTCTGGCTGTTTACCGCGATCTTCGCCCATCTGATCGCGCCTTTCGATCCGCTGACGCAGCTTTCCGTGATGAAGGATGCCATGCCCGGCACGGCGGTGCCCAATGGCGGCGGCATCTACTATTTCGGCGGCGACAAGCTCGCCCGCGACGTGTTCTCGCGCATGGTCTTCGGGTCGCGCATCGTGTTGATCATCGCGCCTGCCGCGACCGCCTTTGCGCTGATGGTCGGGATGACGCTGGGGCTGCCGGCGGGTTATTACGGCGGCCGCACTGATGCGATCCTGTCGTTTCTCGCCAATCTCGTGCTCGCGTTCCCCGTGATCCTGCTCTTCTATCTTCTTGTCACGCCCGGCATCGTCGAAACCGGGATGCCGCAATGGATCGCGCGCGTGTTCTTCATCGTGCCGATCGTCTTCTTCGGCACGCTGTTCACCACGCGATACAAGAACCGCCCCGGTCTGCTCGCCGTGCAGCTCGCGATCATCGTGATCCTCGGCGGGTGGATCTATGCCGGCCTCGCCTTCGATGCCGACCCGCTCGGGATCATCTCCATCGATCCCAACCAGCTCAACATCTTCGTCGCCGTGGTGTTCGCGTCGTCGCCCGGCGTGTTCCGGATTGTGCGGGGGCTGACCATGGACATCAAGACGCGGGACTATGTCGCCGCGGCCCAGACGCGAGGCGAAACGCCCTGGTACATCATGCTGTGGGAAATCCTGCCCAATGCACGCGGGCCGCTCATCGTGGATGCCTGCCTGCGCATCGGCTACACCACGATCCTGCTCGGCACGCTCGGCTATTTCGGCCTCGGGCTCGCGCCTGAGAGCCCCGACTGGGGCACGGCCATCAAGGATGCGAGCCGGCTGCTCCGCTCCTTTATCCACCCCGCGCTGCCGCCCGTGCTTGCGCTGATGTCCTTCGTGCTCGGCCTCAACCTTCTCGCCGATGCGCTGCGCGAGCAATCGATGAAAGACTGACGCATCCATCATCCAGCCAGCCAGGAAGGCCCGCCATGAACGAGCGAGTGACCGATCCGAGCCAGACCAGGGGTGTGGCACCCATTCTGGAGATCGAGAACCTGTCGATCTCCTTCTTCACGCGCAAGGGCGAGATCCCGGCGGTGATGGATTTCTCCTGCGCCGTGCAACCGGGCGAAGCGATGGGCATCGTAGGCGAATCCGGCTGCGGCAAGTCCACCGTGTCGCTCGGCATCATGCGCGACCTGAGCAATATTGGAAAGATCGTCGGCGGCCGCATCAGGTTTCAGGGCCGTGACATGGGCGACATGTCGGACGAGGAGCTCCGGCAGGTTCGCGGCAACAAGATCGCCATGATCTACCAGGAGCCGATGGCTTCGCTGAACCCCGCCATGAAGGTCGGCCAGCAGCTCATGGAGGTGCCGCTGATCCATGACAAGGTGTCGAGGGACGAAGCCTATGCGCGTTCCCTCGAAATGGTGCGCGCGGTGCGCCTGCCCGATCCCGAGCGGATGATGCGCTCCTATCCGCACCAGCTGTCGGGCGGACAGCAGCAGCGCATCGTGATCGCGATGGCGCTGCTTTCAAAGCCTGCGCTTCTGCTTCTGGACGAGCCGACGACCGCGCTCGACGTGACGGTGGAAGCGGGCATCGTTGAATTGGTCAGGGGCCTCGGCCAGCGCTTCGGCACCTCGATGCTGTTCGTGTCGCATAATCTCGGGCTGATCCTCGAAACCTGCGACCGGATCACCGTGATGTATTCCGGCGAGGCCGTCGAAACCGGCAAGATCCGCGATGTCTTCGATCGTATGCGTCATCCCTACACGCAGGGGCTGTTCCGCTCGATCCCGCTGCCCGGCGCCGACAAGAACGAGCGCCCGCTCGTGGCGATCCCCGGCCAGCTTCCTTTGCCGCATGAGCGGCCAAAGGGCTGCAATTTCGGACCGCGCTGCCACCATTTCGTGGACGGGCTGTGCAACGCTGCGGAAATCCCGATGATCCCGGTGGAAGGGCATGAGGGGCATTTCAGCCGCTGCGTGCGCTTCAACGAGATCGACTGGACAGCGATGCCTCCCGGCGCGGAAAAGCGCCACGCGCCGGTGAAGCCGGGCGCGCCCGTGCTCAAGGTCGACGATCTGAGAAAATACTACCGGATTGGCGGCGGTGATGTCTTCGGCTCGTCCGAGCCGCGCGTCGTCAAGGCGAACGAGTCAATCTCGTTCGAGGCGCGCGAGTCCGAAACGGTCGCCATCGTGGGGGAGTCGGGGTGCGGCAAGTCCACGCTCGCTAAGGTATTGCTCGGGCTCGAAACCGCGTCGTCGGGCGCAGTCACGCTGGGCAACACGCCGATCCAGTCCACCGCGATCGAGAAGCGGGACGTTCAGACCATCTCGTCAATCCAGATGGTGTTCCAGAACCCTTTCGACACGCTCAATCCCAGCCACTCTGTCGGTTCGCAGATCATCCGCACGCTGGAAAAGTTCGGCGTGGGCAGAACGGTGGCCGAGCGGCAGGCGCGCATGTTCGAGCTGCTCGACCTCGTCAAGCTGCCGCGCGCCTTTGCGTCGCGCCGCCCGCGCCAGCTTTCGGGCGGGCAGAAGCAGCGCATCGGCGTGGCGCGCGCCTTTGCGGGGCAGGCCAAAGTAGTGGTGGCGGATGAGCCCGTCTCGGCGCTCGACGTGTCGGTGCAGGCGGCAGTCACCGAGCTTCTGATGGATATCCAGCGGGCGGCGAAAACCACCATGCTGTTCATCAGCCACGACCTCAGCGTCGTGCGCTACATCGCCGATCGCGTCGTGGTAATGTATCTCGGCCATATCGTGGAGCAGGGCACCACCGACCAGATCTTCTCGCCGCCCTACCATCCCTATACCGAGGCGCTCTTGTCGGCGATCCCGATCGCCGACACGTCGGTCGTGAAGAAACACATCGTGCTGGAAGGCGACATCCCGTCGGCGATGAATCCTCCGCCGGGCTGCCCGTTCCAGACCCGCTGCGGCTACAAGCATCTCGTGCCCGGCAGTTTCTGCGAAACGCAGCTGCCGCCCTTGCGCGAGCTCGGTGCCGGTCACCGAAGCCTGTGCTGGCTCGCGGATGACGTGCTCGCCCGGATGGAACCTGTGATCCACTTCGAGGGAAAAACCGAAGCCTCAGTGCATGACCCCGTTCCGCTCGATCAGCCGCATGGAGAAGGGCCGGGAGCGGGACCGGGCTTTGCTGGACCGCCACCGGATCGCCCGCACGGCAAGACCGGCGATGCGCCGCTGGATGCCGCAGACCTCGAGGCCGACAGCTTCCCACCCCACGGCTCGCGGGACGTTACCGGCGTTTCAGGCGACACCTCTCCCCACAAGCTCCAGACGGAGGTGGGTGACGGGCGGCAGGCGGCAAGCGCAGAGGTTGCGCCGGCGCTTGGTGAAACGCGTCAGGCGGGGACGGAAGTGCCAAAACCTGAGGATCGCTGAAGATCGAGGCCGCAGCTCAGCCCTGTCGGGGCCGACGGCTTAATCGTCATCGTGCCGGAACCATCGAAGCAAGTCCCGGTTGCGTTCGGGACATCCCTCAAGGAGACCCGACCATGTTTCTACGCATCAACAAGCTGCAGGTCGAACTGCCCGCGCCCAAACGCCAAGATCCGAACGCCGCCGCGGCGCTGCAGGAACTGCTCGGCGGCAAGTACGGAGAGATGTCGACGCTCAACAACTACCTGTTCCAGAGCTTCAACTTCCGCTCAAAGAACAAGCTGAAGCCCTTCTACAGCCTGGTCGCCGCCATCACCGCCGAGGAACTCGGCCATGTGGAACTGGTCAGCAACGGTGTTGCCATGATCGCCAACGGCCCGGACGATGAGGCGGATGATTCAGGCGACGGCGGCGACATCTCCGGTGCGCCCTATGACGCCATGAAGGATGCGCGTCTGGCTGCGGCATTCTTCTCCAACGGCGGCGGCGCCACGCCGGTCAACAGCAACGGCGCGCCGTGGAACAACGACTTTGTCACGACAACCGGTAATGTGGTCGTGGACCTTCTGCACAACTTCCACCTGGAATGCGGGGCGCGCCTCCACAAGCTCCGCGTGTATGAGACTCTCAGCGATCCAACTGGACGCGAGGTTTGCGGCTATCTGCTCGTGCGCGGCTCGGTCCATGCTCACGCTTATGCGCTGGCGCTCAAGAATTTGACGGGCGTGGACATCGAAAAGATGCTGCCGACGCCGAACATCCCGCTCGGCAAGATCCCGGAATGCCAGAAATATCTGGCCGAGGGCTCGCACCGCCGCCTCTATACCTTCAGCCCGGAGGACTACCGCTCGATCTCCGCGATCTGGGGCAACGGGGAAACGGCGCTGCCGGGCGATCCGGCAGGTCCGCTCGAGGTGGTGGAAGGCCATCCTGATGGCGGCAAGATCCATCAGCTGACGGGAACTCCGTCCGCCTTCACGCCGGATTACGCGCCTGAAGAGATGTTCGAGATCGCCCAGAAGCTGACCAAGGCCGCCAGCCAAGGCGCGGGCTCGCTGTAGTCTGCACGCAAGTCACATGAAGGCCGGCGCCACCCGCGCCGGCCTTTCCACATGGGACGCTCGTGAAGGCGGGAACTGTTTCAACCGTCAGCCATTCCCTGCCCGTTCGCTATTTTCAACGAGGAAGCTCATTATGGCCGAAACCCAGAACCCGCGCGAAAAGCTCTATGCGATGATCGACAAGGTCAAGATCGCAATGCTTACCACGATCGAGAAGGACGGGGGCCTGCATTCGCGGCCGATGGCGAACCAGGAGTCGGATGAAAGCGGCAATCTGTGGTTCTTCCTCGATAAAACGTCGCCGCTGGCGGAGACCGTGAGGTCGAACGCCCATGTCAGCCTCGGCTACTCCGATCCGAGCGGCGACAACTACGTGTCCGTTTCCGGCACGGCGACGCTGGTTCACGACAAGGCCGTTGTCGACGACAAATGGTCGGAAGACGTGGCGGCCTGGTTCGAAGGCGGCAAGGACAATCCGAACGTGGCCCTGATCAAGGTCAATCCGACTGAAGGTGAATTCTGGGATACAAGCTCCAGCGCGCTCGCTACCGCTATCGGCTATGTGAAGGCCAAGCTCGGGCAGGGTGACGGGTCTGACCTCGTGGAGAACAAGAAGGTCTCGCTCTAAACACGAGCTCCCTTGTCGCGGCGGTTGGCCGTCGTGCTTGTTCCTATTGCGGCTCTGCCTTCCAGGCAGAGCCGTTTCGCTATCTGCGGCCAAATAGGTCTGGAGCTTTCGGCACTCGCAAACGGGCCGGAGACGCGCAGGTTGAAGTTCCTTTTCTGAGCGAAATGTAGGCTGACAACGGAGGCGGTTCGGTGCTGATCCTCAATTACTCTTGGGCCGTATGGCTTGCCTGGCTGATGGCTGCTTTGTTCGTCGCCAGCGGTGGATGGCGAGTGATCGGCATGTGGACGGGCAAGGATGCGCTGGCGAAGGCCGCTCGTCGTTCCTGGATCTGGGTCGGGATCGGGGTTTCCGAGATCGGGACGGGCTTAGCGGTCGCCTGGTATCCGACGCGGCCGCTGGGGCTTCTGCTCGGCGTTCTGATCTGCATCGCCGCCTGCATCACCTCGGCGCGGCAAGGGAATCGAGGTCGCCTAGTCTGGTCGATTGTCGTCCTCGCGCTGCTTCTTGTGACCGCGTGGGGGCTGCGCCTCATCTGAATAGATGACGTTCTCGATCATGTTTTTAAGGTGAGATTACAACGACTTAGCACTCAGTTTGACCGATTGATAAAAAATTTGGCTGTGCTAGCTTGTTCCACATATAAGGGGAACAATGCATGGCCGAAGGTCAGCTCAAGCAAGGCATCGTCGCGGGACGACTGCCACCTCCGCAGTATCGGGAAAACTTCTCGGATCTTCATCCTCCGCTCGACCATCACGAAGCGCTTGTCGAAAGCGACCGTTGCTATTTCTGCTATGATGCGCCGTGCATGCAGGCGTGTCCGACCACCATCGACATCCCGCTCTTCGTTCGCGAGATCGGCACCGGCAACCCGCTGGGCGCGGCACGAACCATCTTCGACCAGAACATTCTTGGCGGCATGTGCGCCCGCGTCTGTCCGACCGAGACGCTGTGCGAGGAAGCCTGTGTGCGTGAAACGGCCGAGGGCAAGCCGGTGAGAATCGGCCTGCTTCAGCGCTATGCCACTGATGCAGCTATGCGAGCTGGACGGCAGTTCTACGCACGCGCGGCGGAAACCGGGAAGACGATCGCGGTGGTAGGCGCGGGGCCAGCGGGCCTGGCCTGCGCCCATCGCCTGAGCCGCCACGGTCATTCGGTCGTGATCCATGACGCGCGGCCGAAACCGGGCGGGCTCAACGAATATGGCATCGCCGCCTACAAGGCGCCCGGCAGCTTCGCCCAGGCGGAGGTGGATTACATCACGGACATCGGCGGCATCACGATCCTGAACGATCAGGTGCTGGGCCGCGACTTTTCCGTGTCCGACCTGCTCGATCGGCATGACGCCGTGTTTCTCGGCATAGGGCTTGCGGGCGTCAATGCTCTGCGGGCCGAAGGCGAGGAGGCGCACAACGTCGAGAACGCGGTCGATTTCATTGCGGCACTTCGTCAATCGTCCGACCTGTCCGACCTCAGGATCGGCCGTCGCGTGGTGGTCGTGGGCGGCGGCATGACGGCGGTGGACGCGGCCGTCCAGGCGCGGCTTCTGGGCGCCGAGGAGGTGACGATCGCCTACCGGCGCGGCAAGGACAGCATGAACGCCTCCGGCTTCGAGCAGGATCTGGCGGCGGCCAAGGGCGTCACGATCCGCCACTGGGTTCAGCCGCGCCGTGTGCTCGTGGAAGAAGGAAAGGTGGCCGGCATCGAGCTTGAATACACCGCCTTCAGCGACGGGCGGCTCGTCGGAACGGGCGAAACGCTGGTGATCGAGGCGGACCAGGTGTTCAAGGCCATCGGCCAAACCTTCCACCCCGCGCCGCTGAACGGCAGCGGCGACAGAATCGCGATCGAGGGCGGCAGGATAGCGGTGGATGGTGAAGGCCGCACGACCATGCCGAAGGTGTGGGCCGGTGGCGACTGCGTGGGCGTGGGCGAGGACCTGACGGTTTCCGCCGTCGCGCAGGGGCGCGACGCGGCCGAGAGCATTCATCGCAGCTTGAGCGAGCCGGGGAGGGCTTGAGCCATGGCCGACATCCGCAACAACTTCATCGGCATCAAGTCGCCCAACCCGTTCTGGCTGGCCTCCGCGCCGCCCACAGACAAGGCCTACAATGTGGTGCGCGCCTTCAAGGCCGGCTGGGGCGGCGTGGTGTGGAAGACGCTGGGCGAGGAGGGGCCGCCGGTCGTCAACGTCAACGGGCCGCGCTACGGCGCGATCTGGGGCGCGGACCGCCGTCTGCTCGGCTTCAATAACATCGAGCTCATTACCGACCGCAGGCTGCAGGTGAACCTGCAGGAGATGAAGCAGGTCAAGCAAGAGTGGCCGGACCGCGCGCTCATCGCATCGATCATGGTGCCGTGCGAGGAGAATGCCTGGAAGTCGATCCTGCCGCTCGTCGAGGAGACCGGCGCCGATGGGATCGAGCTGAATTTCGGCTGCCCGCACGGCATGAGCGAGCGCGGCATGGGCTCCGCGGTCGGTCAGGTGCCCGAATATATCGAGATGGTGGCGCGCTGGTGCAAGCAATATACGCGCATGCCCGTGATCGTGAAGCTGACGCCCAACATCACCGATATCCGCTATCCGGCACGGGCCGCCAAGCGCGGCGGCGCAGATGCCGTTTCTCTGATCAACACGATTTCATCCATCACCTCGGTCAATCTGGACAGCTTCTCGCCGGAACCGTCGATCGATGGACGAGGCAGCCATGGCGGCTATTGCGGGCCGGCAGTGAAGCCGATCGCGCTCAACATGGTGGCCGAGATCGCGCGCGATGCAGAAACGCGCGGGATGCCGATCTCAGGGATTGGCGGCGTGACCACCTGGCGGGACGCCGCCGAGTTCATGGCGCTCGGCGCGGGAAACGTTCAGGTGTGCACCGCCGCGATGACCTACGGCTTCAAGATCGTTCAGGAAATGATCACGGGCCTGTCTGACTGGATGGACGAGAAGGGCCACCGGACGCTCGGCGATGTGATCGGACGGGCGACACCCAATGTCACCGACTGGCAGTTCCTTAACCTCAATTATGTGACCAAAGCGCTGATCCATCAGGATCTCTGTATCAAGTGCGGCCGCTGCCACATCGCCTGCGAGGACACCTCGCACCAGGCGATCACCAACATGGTGGACGGCGTGCGCCACTTTGAGGTGATCGAGGAAGAGTGCGTCGGCTGCAATCTGTGCGTCAATGTCTGCCCGGTGCAGGACTGCATCACGATGGAGCCGCTTCACCCTGGCGAACTCGACCGCCGCACAGGCAGGCTCGTGCAGCCCGCTTACGCCAACTGGACGATGCATCCAAACAACCCGATGCACAAGGAAGCACCCGTGCAGGTGCCGGAGCCGGCGGAGTAGGCTGTAGCCGAACTCGTCTTTCATCGGCGTCATGGATCAGCTAACTCCTTGTTGCGGGGGGAGCGCGAATGACGACTGTTGAAACCTTGATGATGGCCGGGCGCGTAATCCTTGGCGCATTCTTCCTGATCGCCGGCATACGAAACTTCGCGAGCTTCAGCGAAAGGAAAGCCGGCCCGACAAATTACGGTTGGCTCTTACCGGCGCCGCTTATCGGGCTGGGATTTGCAGTTCAGGTGCTCGGCGGTCTTCTGCTGATCCTGAACGTTTGGACGGTGGCAGCAGCCCTCGTGCTGATCGCCTTCACGGCTCTCGCTACGATCTTCTTCCATAACCTGTTCATGTTCAGAGGCGCAGAGCGGGCGCCCCATCTCTATCTGACGCTGGTGAACATCACGCTATGCGGTGGGTTGCTGCTGGTCATCGCGGACACGTGGTGAGCAGGGATAATCCAGCCGCCGCGAAAGCTACGTCTTCTGCTTCGGAATATAGACCACCTGAGGCAGTCCCTCGAAGTGGCGGTCGCAGGTGAGAAGAGTCGATTTCTGGTCTAAAGCTGTTGCGTAGATCATTGCATCGGCCATAGCCAGCCGATGCACATGGCTTAAAGTTGCCGCCTGAAATGAATGCCTGAGCCGAAGTTCCACAATCGTACACTTGTGGAGATAGCCGATTATCCACTCCGCAGTTCGCTTGTCGGCTTCTCTGGTAAGCCACTTCACCAACTCGTAATATACAATCACGGGCACGATGCAGTCATCGCGACGTGGAAATATCTCTGCAAGGGACGGATTGGACGCTCCCTTTATAAATCCTTCGATCCAAAAGGACGTGTCAATCGTTTTCCGATCAGTATCGGTCGTCCCGGTCGCGGTAATTGGTTGGATCGGCATGGGGAAGTATTCCCATCAAGTCTTTTAGCTTGGGCACGGGCACCAGCATGACGCCGCCAACGGCCGGCACGAAAGCAAATTCCTGACCAACGGTCCAGCGCTGCTCGCGCCGGACTTCTTCCGGCACGGTGATCTGAAAATCTGGTGACAGAGTTGTATTTTCGGCCATTTCCCAGCTCCACTGCAACCCTTGCGATCATTAGATCGCAGAACATAGTCGTTGTGGGGCAGCGTCGAAAGCGGGCGCGGCTGAAAATGTCGTTCAGCTAAGGCTGAAGCCCTCTCACGAACAGGTCTTCCAGAAATCGCGCGGCATCCTCGAAGCGGCCCTCGCCGCCGAGGTCGGGACCGAGAACTGCGCGGACCTGTACGTCGAAGTCGGCATAGTGCTGGGTGGTCGCCCAGATGGAGAAGAGGAGGTGCCGCGCATCGGCGCGCCGGATGCGGCCCTGTTGCATCCACTCGTGGATCACGGATGCCTTCTCATCCACGAGCGCGCGCAACTCGCCTTCCAGAAGCGGAATAATGCGCGGGGCGCCCTGGATAACCTCGTTGGCGAAGAGCCGGCTTTCACGGGGAAAGTCGCGCGACATTTCAAGTTTGCGGCGGATGTAGGAGCGCAGCTCCGTCACGGGGTCGCCCTCGGCTGAAAGCTCGCGCAAGGGCGCCAGCCAAGTCTGCAGCATCCGGGTGATCAGCTCGGCGTGGATGTCTTCCTTGCGGCGGAAGTAGTAAATCAGGTTCGGCTTGGACATTCCGGCTGCTTCCGCGATCCGATCGATCGTCGCGCCGCGGAACCCTTCGCGCGAAAACACATCGAGAGCCGCTTCCAGGATCGCTTCGCGCTTCTCGCTCTGAATGCGTGTGCGGGGAGGGGCGACGGTGTCCATCTAGACGCGGACAGAGCCGAGACATCGCTGAGGGCTGGCACATCCGGCTGTCGTGCGTGGCGCCTTTAAAGGCAGAATGGTCGGGGTAGACACGCCTTGACCGCTTCCCGCGCGATGGTAACACTTGGATCGAATGGTTTCGAGGCCGTAGCACGGAGCATAGCGCCAACCAAGTGCAGGCTGTTGGTGGATGGCCGGCACCACCACCACGCATCTCGAAGGCTGCCCCGAAGGAACACCGATGCTCAACAGGATCACGCCCAACAACCTGTCCGCGTTCTGGATGCCGTTTACGGCGAACCGCCAGTTCAAGCAGGCGCCGCGCATGCTCGTGGCGGCCAAGGAGATGCATTACACAGCAAGCGACGGGCGGCAGATTCTTGACGGCACCTCCGGCCTCTGGTGCGTCAATGCCGGCCACTGCCGGCCCAAGATCACCAAGGCGATCAGCAGCCAGGCCGGCGAGCTCGATTATGCCCCGGCCTTCCAGATGGGCCATCCGCTGGCCTTCGAGTTTGCGAACCGGCTGGTGGACATTGCGCCGGAGGGGCTCGAGCATGTCTTCTTCACAAATTCCGGCTCGGAGTCGGTCGAAACTGCGCTGAAGACAGCGATCGCCTATCACCGGGCACGCGGTGACGGCTCCCGCTTCCGGCTGATCGGGCGCGAGCGCGGCTATCACGGGGTGAATTTCGGCGGCATCTCGGTCGGCGGCATCGTGTCCAATCGCAAGATGTTCGGCACGCTTCTGACCGGCGTCGATCATTTGCCGCATACGCATCTCCCCGCGAAGAACGCGTTCACGCGCGGCGTGCCGGAACATGGCGCGGAACTGGCCGATGAGCTCGAGCGCATCGTGACGCTTCATGATCCATCGACCATCGCAGCGGTGATCGTTGAGCCCGTCGCGGGCTCGACGGGCGTGTTGATCCCGCCGAAAGGCTATCTGCAGAAGCTGCGCGACATCTGCACCAAGCACGGCATCCTGCTCATCTTCGACGAAGTGATCACCGGATTCGGCCGTCTCGGCACACCGTTCGCGTCGGACTATTTCGGCGTGAAGCCCGACATCATGGTCACCGCCAAGGGCGTCACCAATGGCGTGATCCCGATGGGTGCGGTGTTCGTGACGAGCGCGATCCACGATGCCTTCATGAACGGGCCCGAGCACCTGATCGAGTTCTTCCACGGCTACACCTATTCCGGCAACCCGATCGCCTCGGCGGCGGGGCTCGCCACGCTCGAAACCTACAAGGAAGAGGGCCTGCTCACGCGGGGCGCCGAGATCGGACCCTATTGGGAAGATGCACTCCACTCTCTGAAGGATGCTCCCAATGTCATCGACATCCGCAATATCGGGCTTGTCGGCGCGATTGAGCTTCAGCCGATTGCGGGCAGCCCCACCAAGCGCGCCTTCTCGGCCTTCATCAAGGCGTTCGAGAAGGGCTGCCTGATCCGTACCACAGGCGACATCATCGCGCTCTCGCCGCCGCTGATCATCGAGAAAAGCCAGATCGACGAGTTGATCGACACGATCCGCGTGGTGCTGAACGAGGTGGAATGAGCGCCACAGGCGCTCAATGATCAGGCGATCGGCATCGGCCGCCTCGTAAAGCAGAAGAAAGTCGGGCCGGCGGGCCAGTGGAAGTGAAGGACTGAAACATGGCCGCCCCAGGCGAGAATCTGCGCATCAATCCCGACCGTCTCTGGGACTCGCTGGCCGAGATGGCGAAGGTCGGACCGGGCATCGCGGGCGGCAACAACCGCCAGACATTGACCGACGAGGATGCCGAAGGGCGGCACCTGTTCCAGTCCTGGTGCGAGGCTGCGGGGCTTGCGATGGGCGTCGATCAGATGGGCACGATGTTCGCGCGCCGCGAAGGCACCGATCCCGATGCCCTGCCGGTCTATGTCGGAAGCCATCTCGACACACAACCGACAGGCGGAAAGTTCGACGGTGTGCTGGGCGTCCTTGGCGGGCTGGAGGTGATCCGCTCGCTGAACGATCTTGGCATCAAGACGAAGCACCCGATCGTCGTCGCTAACTGGACCAATGAAGAAGGCGCGCGCTTTCCTCCCGCCATGCTCGCCTCGGGCGTTTTCGCCGGTGTGCTCGACCAGGATTGGGCCTATGCGCGCACCGATGCCAAGGGCGCCCGGTTCGGCGAGGAGCTGGAGCGCATCGGCTGGAAGGGCGACGAGCCCGTGGGCGCGCGTAAGATGAAGGCTTTTTTCGAGCTCCATATCGAGCAAGGGCCGATCCTCGAAGATGAGGGGATCGACATTGGCGTGGTCACTCACGGCCAGGGGCTCAAATGGCTGCAGGTGACGCTGACCGGCAAGGAAGCCCATACGGGCTCGACGCCGATGCCCAAGCGCCGCAATGCCGGTTTGGGGATGGCGCGGGTGATCGAACTCGTCCACGAGATCGCGACCGACTACCAGCCCGACGCCGTGGGCGCGGTGGGACACATGGAGGTTTATCCCAACTCGCGCAACATCATCGCGGGCCGCACGGTGTTCACGATCGACATCCGGTCGCCGGAGAAGGACGTGCTCGATGCGATGGATGCGCGCATCCGCGAGGGTGTCGAAACGATCTGCGAGGCGCTCGACATCTCCCATGCCATCGAGCAGGTCGGGCATTTCGATCCCGTGACGTTCGATGAGGGATGCGTTTCCGCCGTGCGGCAGGCGGCAGATCGGCTGGGCTACACGCACCGCGACATCGTCTCAGGGGCAGGTCACGATGCGTGCTGGATCAACCGCGTTGCGCCGACGGCGATGATCTTCTGTCCATGCGTGGATGGCCTCAGCCACAACGAGGCCGAGGAAATCTCCAAGGAGTGGGCCGGCGCGGGGTGTGACGTGCTGTTTCACGCGGTGCTGGAGACGGCGGAGGTCGTGGGCTAGGCGTTCCTTGTGCGCAGGCGGCCCTCGTAATCACCTTTTCCGATCGGTGCGCCCTGTGCGCGAAGAATGTCGTAGGCCGTAACCGCGTGGAAATAGAAGTTGGGCAGCGAGTATGAGAGGAGGTAGGTCTCGGGCGTGAAAGCCAGGGTCCGAGGCCCCCAGGCCGATATGGACGCGTTTTCCTCGTCAGTTGGTCGGTAGACAACAATATCGAGGGCCTTGCCGGACCAGCTGTTGACCTCTTCGGGGCTTAACGCCTCCAGCGCCGTGATCGCATGGGTGATCATGGCCTGCAGATCGGTGAATGACATCGTCGCTCCCGCTAGAGGCGGTGGAGCGAACACACCCGTCTTCACCGTTTCCAGCCCCCATACAGCGTGATTCTTCAGGGACTCGATCTGGAAATGGAAAGGCGCCATGTCGGGATAGAGGCGCGCGTGGACGAAATCGTCCGGGTCGGCGCCGGCTTCCGCGCAATGCTTTGTCGCGCGGTTGAGGACGCCTGAGATCGCTCGCGTCGTTTGCAAAAACGTCGGCACGCTAAGGTCGTAGAGGGTTATGGTCATGAGCCAGTTTAACTGGGCGGAACTTCCCCGCCATGAATTATCGGATTATGAGTCTACAACCTGGTTTCGAGACGAACGTCCATCGAACGGCGTAACCGGCGGGACAGAGGAACGGTTGAGAGTGGTATAAATTTAGCGCTCCGCCTTCAGCAAGGGCGCATGCGGCTGGGAGATCTGGAACATGCAGCGCGTAATTCTCGGTAGTCTGCTCCTGCTTGCCATGAGCTCGGCCTATGCGGCGGATCCGATCGATCTTTCCAAGCCATGGGGCAACAAGGACGGCTGCATCAACCGGGTGCAGCAGGAAGTTTATTCCGAGAACATGATGCTCCTGAAGGAGGACGCGATCGTGACCTCCGCCTCGGCCTGCGAGATCACGGGCAAGACCGTCAACAAGGACGGCTCACTGTCCTTGACCACCATGTGCGAGAGCGAGGGCGAGGAAGCGCCCGACCCAACGCCCTTCACCGTGGTGCGCACCAAGAAGAAGGGCGTGCTCCACATCCTTGATCGCGACGGCAACCTGTTTGGCGAAGTTCGCCTGTGCCGTTGAGGCCGCTAGCCTCCTAGGCTAATGGCTAATGGCTCATGCTCGAAGCGGTGACGCGGGGCGCGCTTTAACGCTTTTCCCTGATCTCGGTCAGCGTCCGCGTTGGCGTGATGGCTTCCACATCGAACTTGATCTCGATCAGTGCAGGGCCCTTGCTCGCACGAGCCCGCTCGAAGGCGGATGCGAAGTCTTCCGTGCGCTCCACCGTCTCACCAACGCCGCCATAGGCGCGGGCGAGGGCGGCGAAGTCGGGATTGTTCAGTTCGGTGGCCGACACGCGGCCGGGATATTCTCGCTCCTGATGCATGCGGATGGTGCCGTATGAGCCGTTGTTGACCACGATCACGATGATCCTGGCGCCATACTGTACGGCGGTGGCGAATTCCTGCCCGTTCATCAGGAAGCAGCCGTCGCCCGCAAAGGCGATCACCTCGCGTTCGGGAAACATCATCTTGGCGGCGACCGCCGCAGGCGTGCCGTAGCCCATCGAGCCCGAGGTCGGCGCGGCCTGGGTCTGGAAGCGGCGGAAGCGGTGGAAGCGGTGGATCCAGGTCGCGTAATTGCCTGCGCCGTTGCACAGGATCGCGTCCTCCGGCAGCACCTCTTCGAGATGCTCCATGATCGGCCCCATCTGAACCGCGCCGGGCCCGGTTTCGGGCGGCGTGGACCATTTGCGGTATTCGCCGTGAAGCGTGATCGTGGTGTCGGCGAATGGTGGCGGGGTGTCGGGCAGGTTCGCCGCGAATGCTTCAGCGAAAGCGCCGGGCGTGGCGTGGATGGGCAGCGTCGGACGGTACACTCGGCCGAGTTCACCCGCATCCGCGTGAACATGCACGAGCGTCTGGTCGGGGTAGGGGCTTTTCAGGAGCGTGTAGTCGGAGGAGGGCATCTCGCCCATGCGTGCGCCGACAAGGATCAGGAGGTCGGCGTTCCTGATATAGCTGCCGAGACTCGGATTGATGCCGATGCCGACATCGCCCGCATAGCAGGGATGCAGGCTGTCGAAGAGCGACTGCCGGCGGAAGGAGCAGCCCACCGGCAGCCCCCAGGCTTCGGCCGCCTTGGCCATGTCGTTGACCGCTTTGGCGCTCCAGCGCGAGCCGCCCAGGATCATGAATGGGCGTTGGGCGGCGTTCAGCAGACGGTAGAACTCGTCCATCTCATGCTTGCCGGGCCGGGTTTCCACCGGCACGAAGGGCATCGGCGCGGGCGCGTCCACCAGGTCGGTCAGCATGTCTTCCGGCAGGGAGATGACGACGGGTCCGGGGCGGCCAGAGGTCGCGACCGCGAAGGCGCGCGTGACGATCTCGGGGATGCGGCGGGCGTCGTCGATCTCCGTCGCCCATTTGGCGATCGGGCTGAAGAAGGCGCGGAAATCGACCTCCTGAAAGGCTTCCCGGTCGCGGATGCCGCGGGCGATCTGACCGATGAAGAGGATCATCGGCGTGGAGTCCTGCTGCGCAATATGGATGCCCGCCGAGGCGTTGGTGGCGCCGGGCCCGCGCGTGACGAAGCAGATGCCCGGCTTGCCCGAAAGCCTGCCTTCGCAGTCAGCCATCATCGCTGCGCCGCCTTCCTGTCGGCACACCACGGTGCGGATCGTGGAGTCGTGCAGAGCGTCGAGCACGGCGAGATAGGATTCGCCGGGCACGCAGAACACGCGCTCGACGCCGTTGGCTTCCAGGCACTCGACGATCAACTGCCCGCCGGTCTTGCTCATTGTCTGGTCTCCGGTTCGGGGTCGATCATGGCAGAACCACTCGTCGCAGCGAGCAGCGTGTTTCATCCATGGTCGCGTTCGTAGCGCGCCGCCATCGCGCAGCCAAGGTCGCGTCGTCTGCAATGGTGGGATAAGCGGTCAGCGCCGCGCATTGCTTCCCGCGATGGTAGAAGGGCCGGCGATCGCGCGCTCGGCCCAGTCCACGAAGTCGGCCATGATCATGTTTCGATTCAACTCGTTCAGGGATTCGTGGCGCGTTTCCGCGTAAATCCTTGTTTCGAGATTCGAAAAGCCTTTTTCCGACAAGCGCTTCGCGAGGTTCTTCACCGCCGCGCCATTGCCCGTCGCCAGATCACTGCCACCGCCGACGAGCAGGAGGGGAAGGTCACGCGGGACGCGCCGCAGGTTTCGGTCATCCGCTCCGGCGGAGATGAAGCGGAATACATCCTGCCACATGGAAACGGACGGGCTCCAGCCGCAGAGCGGATCGGCAATGTACTTGTCGACCTCGCCTTTATCGCGTGACAGCCAGTCGAACGGTGTCCGCGCTTGGGGAATGCTCGCGCCCCATGCCCCGAAGGTGAGGCGGGGCAGCAGGCGGGAGGGAACATCCGAGCCGAGGCGGAAGCGCTCCCAGGCAAGGATCGCCCGCGCTGCGAGAGCGCCGGCACCTGCCGTGAAATTGGCGTTCCAGATTGCTGCTCCGGCCAACCGATCAGGATGACGCTGAAGGAAGTTCAGCGCGATCAGCCCGCCCATGGAATGACCGAAGAGGATCACCGGCAGGCCGGGATGGTTTCGCGCAATCTGGTCATGAACAGCCAGAACGTCGCCCAGCACCTTTTCCGTTCCGCCGTCTCGCGCAAACTGGCCGAGCGGCGCGTCCGGCGCGCGTGTGATCCCATGGCCGCGATGATCGTGCGCGTAGGTCGCAAAGCCGTGCTCGGCCAGGAAGTCGGCGAAGCGCTCGTAGCGGGCCGCGTGTTCGGCGAGCCCATGATTGACCTGGATGACCGCCTTAGGCGCTCCACTCGGCGCCTGCCGGTATAGCCAGATCGTGGCCCCGGTCGGGGAGGGAAGCGAGACAGGCCGGTCGAACGGCATTTTTCTCGGTCGTCCGCAGGCCTTGAATGAGGGCGCATTGCTCCCTCGGCGCCTTTCGCTTACATGAGCCGCACAAATCCCGGAACCTTGCAGGCAGGATCAGCGCGCGTGGCACGCCAGTTCATCTATCATATGTCGGGCCTCAACAAGGCCTATGGCACCAAGAAGGTGCTCGAGAACGTTCACCTCTCCTTCTATCCCGACGCCAAGATCGGCATCCTGGGACCGAACGGCTCGGGCAAGTCCACCATCCTCAAGATCATGGCGGGGATGGACAAGGAGTTCAGCGGCGAAGCCTGGCTCGCGGAGGGTGCGACCGTCGGCTATCTCGCCCAGGAGCCGGAGCTCGATCCCGCGCTCAACGTGAAGGGCAACGTCATGGAGGGCGTGGCCAAGAAGACGGCGGTGCTCGAGCGCTACAACGAGCTCATGATGAACTATTCCGACGAGACGGCGGACGAGGCGGCGAAGCTTCAGGACCTGATCGACAGCCAGAACCTGTGGGACCTTGAATCCCAGGTGGAGATGGCCATGGAAGCGTTGCGTTGCCCGCCGGCGGATGCAGACGTTTCCAGCCTTTCGGGTGGCGAGCGGCGCCGCGTGGCACTGTGCCGCCTCCTTCTCCAGCAGTCGGACCTTCTGCTGCTCGATGAGCCCACCAACCATCTCGATGCCGAAACCACGGCATGGCTGGAAAAGCACCTGCGCGCCTACCCAGGCGCGGTGATGATCATCACCCACGACCGCTACTTCCTCGACAATGTGACCGGCTGGATCCTCGAACTCGATCGCGGCCGGGGCATCCCTTACGAAGGCAACTACACGAAATATCTCGACGCCAAGGCCAAGCGCTTGATCCAGGAGGGCCGCGAGGACGATGCGCGCCAGAAGGCGATCTGGCGCGAGCGCGAATGGATCGGGTCGAGCCCCAAGGCGCGCCAGTCGAAGAGCAAGGCGCGCGTCAAGGCCTATGAGGAGCTGCTGGAAAAGGCGGACAGCCGGAAGCCGACCGATACGCAGATCGTCATCCCGCCAGGCGAGCGCCTCGGCAATGTGGTGATCGACCTGCAGGACGTGGACAAGGGCTATGGCGATCGGCTCCTGATCGAGGACCTGACCTTCCGTCTGCCTCCGGGCGGCATCGTTGGCGTGATCGGGCCGAACGGCGCGGGCAAAACCACGCTGTTCCGCATGATCACCGGGCAGGACCAGCCGGACGACGGTGAAATCCGCGTCGGCGACACGGTGAAGCTCGGCTATGTCGATCAGAGCCGCGATGCGCTCGACCCCGGCAAGACCGTCTGGGAGGAGATCTCGGGCGGCGCCGAGGTGATCAAGCTCGGCAAGCACGAGGTGAACAGCCGCGCTTACTGCTCGTCGTTCAACTTCCGCGGCGGAGACCAGCAGCAGAAGGTCGGCAACCTGTCCGGTGGCCAGCGCAATCGCGTGCATCTGGCCAAGATGCTGAAGAATGGCGGCAACGTGCTGCTGCTCGACGAGCCGACCAACGATCTCGACACGGAAACGCTGTCGGCGCTCGAGGATGCGCTGGAAGCTTATGCGGGCTGCGCGGTGATCATCAGCCACGACCGCATGTTCCTCGACCGCATGGCGACCCACATGCTGGCTTTCGAAGGGGACAGCCATGTGGAATGGTTTGAGGGCAATTTCGAGGATTACGAGAAGGACAAGGTCCGGCGTCTCGGCGCTGAAAGCATCAATCCGAGGCGCGTCACCTACAAGCGGCTGACGCGCTAGACGCAGCCGGTTCCGCCCCTGTTTTATCTCGGATCAACTTTCCTCAGGCAGTGGCGGAACCATCGGCGAGAGAAAGCATTTCGAGCCTCAGCAGTGAGGCGGGTGTGTCAGCCTGCGCGCGAGCTGACGGGGAAAGATGCATCGGATCGACTTCGAAAGCCTGTTCGACCGGCTGCCGAGCCCCCATATGGTGATCGACCGCGATATGGTGTTCGTCGCGGTCAATCCTGCCTATGAGCAGGCGACGATGCGCTCGCGTGGCGAACTCCTCGGCCGCCCGCTTTTCGAGATGTTTCCCAATCCTGGTGAAAGCGGCCAGCGTCTGCGCGCCTCGATCGAACACGCTTTCACCACCGGAGAAAGTGACACGCTGGCTTACCTGCCTTACTCCATACCGCGTTCCGCCGAAGCGGGCGGGGGCATGGAGGAGCGCTTCTGGACAGCAGTCCACACGCCCCTGACCGCGAATGACGGCGAAACGCTGTTCGTGGTCCAGAACACGGTGGATGTGACCGAATTCGTTCAGATGCGGGAAGCGCGGTCGCTGCCCCTGCGCTCTGCCTGGGCCCAGCCGCCGATCGACATGGAAACCGGGCTCCAGCTGATCGAGCGTGCCCGCGAAGCGGAGTCGGCGCAGCGAAATGCGGTGGCCGAAAGCAATGAGTTCCGCCAGCTTTTTCAGCAGGCGCCCCAGATGATGGCCGTCTTATCGGGGGCGGAGCATGCCTTCACCTTTGCCAATGATGCGTTCCGCCGCTTCACCGGCAATCGCGATCTTATCGGCAAGTCGGTGCGTTCGGCAGTGCCGGAACTCGACGGCCAGGGCTTCTTCGAATTGCTCGACGAGGTTTATGGCCATGGCCGCGAGCATGGCGGTGAAGGCGTGCGCGTGATGTTGCTGCAGGATGGCAGCGGGCCGCCGCGCGAGGCCTTCATGGACTTCACCTATCGTCCGATCCGCGACGCGGAGGGTGCGATCTCCGGCGTGTTCGTTCAGGGCGTGGATCGCACGAGCAGCGTGCGCGCCGCCAAGCGGCAGCGCCTGCTGCTCGATGAACTGAACCACCGCGTCAAGAACACGCTCGCCACCGTGCAGTCGATCGCCGCGCAGACGCTTCGCTCGGCGCCTGACCTTCATTCCGCCCGGCGCGATTTCGAGAATCGGATCATCGCCCTGTCACGGGCGCACAACCTGCTGAGCGCGCGGGCCTGGGTGAGCATCGACCTGAGCGCGGTTGCGGAACAGCAATTCGCCGCTTACGAAGCGGGGCGTATCAGCGTTGAGGGACCAAAAGTGGTGCTGAACTCAAAGGCTACCATTGCGGTCGCCATGCTGTTCCACGAGCTTGCCGACAATGCGATCAAGCATGGTGCGCTCTCCACCCCCGAGGGCGGCGTGTCGGTCGGCTGGCGTCTGGAACAGGATGGCGAGGGCGAGCGTCTCACGATCGAGTGGAACGAAAGCGGGGGCCCCCTCGTCGCAACACCCTCGCGGAAGGGGTTCGGTGCGCGCATGCTGGAGCGCGTTGCACTGGGTGAACTCGGCGGCAGGCTGACGGTCGATTACGCTCCGGAAGGTTTTTTCTGCCAGATCGGGATTCCGGCCAGCAGCTATGCGAGGATGGAAGATGCACCCGCAGTCCACTGACGGCGACACCAAGGGGCTTTGCGTCTTCGTGGTCGAGGATGAGGCTCTGGTAGCGCTGAACCTCGAAGACATGCTGTTCGAACTCGGCTGCACCATCATCGGCCCCGCCATGCGGATCGACCGCGCCGAAAAGATGCTGGCGGACGGCATCGCGGCAGACGTCGCGATCCTCGACGTCAATGTGGCCGGGCAGATGGTGTTTCCCTTTGCACGCCGGCTGGCCGAGCACGGGATGCCCATCGTGTTCGCGACCGGCTATGGCCGCGCCGGCCTGCCGGACGACTTCCATCATATGCCGATCCTGCAGAAGCCCTACACGCTGGACGATGTGGCAACGGGATTGCGGGCGGCGGTAGCGGCCAAGAGCGGGTAAAGAGGACACTACGATGACGACCTCCGCTTCGCGCCTCACAGTGATGTTGTCGATTGTTGCATGTTGCGCGGCATCTCCCGCCTGGTCCAAACCGGCGCGCTGCTTCACCACGGATGACGGCTACTTTCCTTGCTCCTTTGTCGCCACCGATGGAGACGGCAGCTTCGAGATTTCCGCGAAAGGCTATCCGACTTACACCATCTCGGTGGATCAACCCGGCTTTGCCTACGGTTTTCTCGATCTTGGAAACCGCAACGTCTCGCTTCCCGGCCAGTTCTTGCGCCAGAACGACGATCCGGCCTGCTGGTAAAATCCTGAAACGGGCACGAAGATCTGCGCCTGGTAGGCGTGCGAGCCGCGATTGGCCCTCGGCTTGCCCCGAAGCGCGTCCGGGCGTAATCGGAACGGAGCCGCATCCGGCGCGATCATCCTTCAGCGCGCTCGTTGTTGCGAGAATCATGCGCACTCGGATGGTGTGAATTGCTTCACGGACTTACGCGCGTCGTCATCTCCGGCATAGGAACGGAGATCCCGAACGCGTCCATCAGCAACGAAGAGCTTGTGGACAGCTTCAACGCCTGGGTGGCCTCCGAAAACGAGCGCCGACATGGCACGGAGCGGGAGATGCTCTCGCCATCCGACGCTGCCTTCATCCGTCACGCGTCGGGCGTCGAGAAGCGCCGCGTGCTGTTTCCGGATGGCATCCTCGATCCCGGCCGCATGGCGCCACGCATTCCTGCACGGGCCGACACCGAGCTTTCGGTGCAGGCCGAGTTCGGGGTGAAGGCTGCGCGCGCGGCGCTCGCGGAGGCGAGCGTGGGCGGCCAAGACGTGGACCTGCTGATCTGCGCGACATCCCACCCGCAGCGGCTTTACCCGGCGGTGGCGATCGAGATGCAGAAGGAGCTTGGCGCAAACGGCGGCGCCTTCGACATGAATCTGGGCTGCGCCTCCGCCGCCGCCGGCCTGCATCTCGCCTTCAATCTCGTGCGCGCGGGCGCGCACAAGCGCGTGCTGGTGGTGACGCCCGAGATCATCACCGGCCATCTCGACTTCCGCGATCGGCAGACGCATTTCATTTTCGGCGATGCGGCCGTCGCGCTCGTGGTGGAGGCACTGGAGGATGACGCGCCGAGGCCGGGCACGTTCGAGGTGCTCGACACCGCGTGCTGGACGCAATTCTCCAACAATATCCGCACGAATTTTGGTTATCTCCAGCGCACCAGCGAGGAAGACACGTCCATCGTCCGCACCGAAGGGATGCTGATCAAGCAGCAGGGCAACCGGGTGTTCAAGGAGGTTTCCCACGGCGTCCACCGCGTGATCAACGAGTTCCTCGACCGCAATGCCTTGACCGTGGACGGGGTTCGCCGCTTCTGGCTGCACCAGGCGAATGCCCGCATGAACGCGATGATCCTGAAGCTCGCCTTGGGCGAGGAAGTGGACCACGACCGGGCGCCGCTCGTCTTGCAGGATCTGGGAAACACGGCGGCCGCCGGCGCGGTGTTGGCGCTCGCGACGAACCGCGCCGACCTCGAGCCAGGCGATCTGGGATTGCTGTGCGCCTTCGGTGCCGGCTACTCAATCGGCAGTGTGCTTTTGCGCCGGAACTGAGATGTCTGTGACGTCGGACGGGCGGCTATGGCGGTTCAACTCGACAGAAGCGCGATGAACCTTTCGGCGACCGGGCGCATCACCGAATCTGTTCGGTCGAGTTCAAGGAAGCGCTTGTAGGCGGCGATGGCCTCCGCATTGCGGTTCGTGTCGCGCAGGCTGTTGGCTTCGGCCAAGGCGAGCTCCGCGTCGGCGGGCGCGAAGCCTTTCGCTTCCGCCAGCACGACCAGCGCCTCGTCATGGCGGTTGAGCGCCTGGAGGCACTTGGCCTGTTCCGTGCGGTAGCCTACCTGCCTGGGCTCCAATGCGGCTGCCGTGCTGTAGCGCTTGAGCGCGCCCTCCCAATCCTTGAGCATGGCAAGCAAACGCCCGTCATCGGCCTGCGCCTCGGCGTCCTTCGGCGCGTAATCGGCGGCATCGCGATAAAGCTTCTCGGCCGCAGCGATGTCGCCCTCGTTGTAGTGCAGCAAAGCAAGGCTCGCGAGCGCCAGCGCGTATCCCGGATCGATCTCGAGCGAGCGCCGCATCAGTGCCACGCCCTCCGCCTTGCGTCCCCGATCGAGCTCGATCTTTCCGGCCTTGGCAAAGAACAGCGGGTTGTTCGGCTCGAACGCCGCCGCCTCGTTCAGACGCGCAACTGCCTCGTCGGGCTTGCCGCTCGCCAGAGCGATGTCCGCCTGACCGTCGATCGCCGGAACATAACGCTTGTCGATCGAGAGCGCCGTGCTGACCTCGCGCGCGGCACCGTCACGATCGCCGGCACGGAGCAGCGCCTGACCGAGATTGACGCGGGCAGGCAGGAACCAGCGATCGATGTCGAGCGCCGCGGTGAACTCCGCCTGCGCCGAAACAAGGTCGCCGCCATTCATGCGGATGATGCCGACCAGGTTATGCGCCCATTTGGCGTCCTTGTGGTGAGCGCGGATCAGACGCCGCGCGAGCGTGGTGGCGACCACCGGCTCGCTCTCCGCCGATGCCGCGATCGCGACGAAGGGATCGAGCTGACCCAGCACCCGCGCGGCGGCACTCGCGAAATATTCCCGCTCCGGCTCGGCCCCGAGCGGCGGCATTTCGATCACCTCGACATTGTCGCGCACGACGCGAAGGCGGAGCTGCATCCCCGAGCGCTCACAACTGGCTTCCGCGCAGGTAATCTCACCCGCGATGCGCGTTTCATAGGCGTTGAACAGCTTGCGCACATGGAACACCAGCGACTCGATGGAGAAGCCGGAGTCCGGAAAGGAGAACTCGACGCGACGAGCATTGGGGATCGCTGCAATGGTTTCCTTCGCCGTGCGGGCACGAAGCGTCACGTCTTGCAATCCATCCCAGATGCGGCTTGCGGCGACGTCGGGTGTCAGCCCCTGCGCCACCAGCGCTTCAGGCACGGCGATCGCCTCGATCACCACCTCGTTTCGCCTGAACTGGCCCACGAGCACAGGCAGCACCACAATGAAAGCAAGAAGGAAAAGCGCGTTCAGGAAGATCGTACGGGTGGAGTTCGACCATGCCTCCACGCCTGGCAGAGACAGCTTCTCGCGCAGGACGCGCCACCAGGCGTCTCTCGCTTCCGTCTCTCCCGTGATCCGACGCCCCCGCGCCATGCCCGCCGAGCTCCGCTGCGCCAGCGCCGCCCTGCGCCGGAAAGTACCTATAATCCGGATGCTTGCGGCGAATTCAAGATGCGGCGCAAGTGCTAGTCCGATTCCTCGCCGTCCGGGTCGAGCAGGCGGGTCGCGCGCCAGCTCGTCAGCACCCGGTTGATCTCGTCTACCACGAAGAAGCGCGCAGCATCCCGGTCATAGTCTTCCGCAAGCAGCCGGTCATAGTCCGTGTGCTGATGCCGGATGTGGGCCACCGTGGCGAGCCACACGGCAATGCCGGGCGGAAGGGCGCGGAGGTGCGGGGCGCTCGCGTCACTGCGAATCTGCTCGATGTCGGAATAGGGCGCCATCGGCAGAAGGGCCGTCAGCATCTTGGCGATGCCGCGCTGGCGGCCGGTGGCGCGCGGTGTCACGTCCCGGTCAAGCGCTGTGCTGATTGAAGCTGCCTGGTGAAAACAACCAGTCTCACCGCCATATACCCGCTTGCCCACTCATGGAGAAAAATATAAGCATGTCTTTATATGTTTGGCGAGGTGGCGCCGTGGCGGCGAGCTTGAACATGTTCGTGGATATGCTGAAAGCGGCGGCGGAATCCAGCCGTCTCCGCATTCTGGCGCTGCTGGCGCAGGGCGATCTCACCGTTTCGGACCTTACGGAGATCCTCGGGCAATCTCAGCCGCGCGTGTCGCGCCACCTTAAGCTGCTGCTGGAGGCCGAACTGATCGCGCGCTGGCAGGAAGGGTCATGGGCCTTTTTCCGACTGGCGGACCGGGAAGGCGGGCGCGATTTCGTACTCGACCTCCTGAAGTGTGTCGATGCGGACGACCCACAACTCACGCGTGACCGAGAGCGGTTCAATACTGTGAAGAGCCGCAGGCAGGCGCGCGCCGCCGACTATTTCAGCCGCAATGCCGAAAGCTGGGATGCGATCCGTTCGCTCCACGCGCCGGACACGGCCGTGGAAAGCGCGCTGTTGGATGCGGTCGGCGGAAAGACGTTCCAGTCCATGCTCGATCTCGGCACCGGCACCGGAAGGATGCTGGAGATTTTCGCGCCGCTCTATCGGCGCGGGGTCGGGCTCGACATGTCGCGCGAGATGTTGGCGGTTGCGCGTGCCAATTTGGAACGCGCCGGGTTGTCCCACGCTCAGGTGCGGCAGGGCGATCTGTTTGCGGCACCTGTCGAACGCAACGGCTTCGACCTCGTGGCCATGCATCAGGTGCTCCACTTCCTGGACGATCCGGCCGCTGCGATCCGCGAAGCGGCGAAGTTCCTTCGCCCTTCCGGGCGGCTGGTGATCGTTGATTTCGCCTCGCACGCCTTCGAGTTTCTGCGTGAGGAGCACGCGCATGTGCGGCTGGGCTTCAGCGATAAGCAGATCGCGGACTGGTGCGCTGAGGCAGAGCTCACGGACTGCGACGTGCGCACCGTGGAAGCGGAAGGAAGTGCCAAGCTCGCGGTGAAGATTTGGATCGCACGGGATCCGCGATTGTTGATGGCTGCCCCGCAGGAGACCGCCGGGCAAAGGGAACTCGCATGACCAGCAATTTCCGTCTCTCGCGCCGGCCCGATATCGGCGACAAGATCCGTGTGTCGTTCGAGTTCTTTCCGCCCAAGACGGACGAGATGGAAGCCCGGTTGTGGCAGACCGTGCGGCGGCTTGAGCCGCTGGCGCCGTCCTTTGTATCCGTGACCTATGGGGCAGGGGGCTCCACGCGCGAGCGCACGGCCCGCACGATCCGCCGCATGATTGCTGAAACGAGCCTCAAGCCCGCGGCGCATCTCACTTGCGTGGACGCCACCCGCGCAGAGGTGGATGCCGTGATCGCCGATTTTGCGGCGATGGGCGTGCGCCGCTTTGTGGCGTTGCGCGGTGATCCGAGTGAAGGCGTGGGCGCCCAATACCATCCGCATCAAGGGGGCTACGCGAACGGCGCGGAGTTGACAGCCGCGTTGAAGCGTCAGGGCGACTTCGACGTGTCCGTGTCGGCTTACCCGGAGAAGCATCCCGAGAGCCCCGACTACGCGACCGACATCGAGATGCTGAAGCGCAAGGTGGACAGCGGGGCCACGCGCGCCGTGACCCAGTTCTTCTTCGACAACGACCTGTTCGAGCGCTATGTCGAGCGCGTTCGGCGCGCGGGTATCCTGATCCCGATCGTGCCGGGCATCCTTCCCGTCCACAACTTTGCTCAGGTGGCGAACTTCTCCGCCCGCGCCGGCGCCCATGTGCCGGCCTGGCTCGCGGAGCGCTTCGAAGGATTGGAGAAGGATCCCCAGACCCACATGCTTGTGGCGGCCGCGGTGGCAGCCGAGCAGGTGCTCGACCTCGTGGAGCGCGGGGTAGGCGATTTCCACTTCTACACGATGAACCGTGCCGACCTCGTTTTCGCGATCTGCCACATGATCGGCATTCGCGCCCAGGCTGAGCCAGAGGAACGGCAGACGGTTGCCGCCTGAGGACCATGAAAAAACCGCGCCGTAGAGGCGCGGTTTTCGTTGCTTTTCCGATCTGACCTAAGGGTTGTTGCTCAGGGCAGGACACCGATGATCAGCGCGCCGACGAAGGCGAGCGAGGCACCGAGCATCAACACGTTCAACGGTCGTGCCAGTCCCATGGCCTGCGTTTCCCTGTTAAGACTGATGGCTGAGATTAGGCCGAAAAGCGGCTGCGACAAGCGCAAAACATGTTGCCTCCATCAAGGCCTGTGAAAAATCCGTTCTGCACTTTCTTCTGGATAGGCTTGCCTCAACTGCTAGTTTCCGCCCCGCCGCACCCTTTGTTCGTCCTCGCCTGAGATCATCGACATGCAGCAATTCGCCAATGCGCGTGATGCGGCGCTCGCGCTTCGTCCTGACGATCCCGTCTACTGCTTCCGGCCCGAGGTGCTGAAGGCCGACGCGCGGGGCTTCATGGCGATGTTTCCCGGCAGGACAGCTTATGCGGTGAAGACAAACGGCGAGCCGCTCGTGCTGAAGACCCTTGTCGAGGCAGGCGTGAGTGCCTTCGACGTGGCATCTCCCGGCGAGTTCGCCGCGGTCCGCGCCGTCTCCGCCGATGCCGAGATGCTTTACATGCACCCGGTCAAGGCGCAGTCCGACATTCGTCTGGCGCTGGAGAAATACGGCATCCGCGTCATCGCGCTCGACCACGAGGACGAACTCAACAAGCTGCTGCGGGTCACACGCGCGCTCGACATCGACCCCGGCGCACTATCGGTCTTCGTGCGGATCCAGACCAAGGGCCAGGCGGCGTATGAATTGTCCAAGAAGTTCGGCGCAGGCCCGGCCTATGCGGTAGAGCTCTGCCAGCGCCTACATCGCGCCGGCTTCAAGGTGGGGCTGTGCTTCCACGTCGGAAGCCAGATCGAGGATCCCGACACCTATGAGCGCGCGCTCGCCTCCGCCGACTGGGTGCGCAACCGCGTCGGTTTTCCGCTAGCCGGTCTCGATCTCGGCGGCGGCTTTCCGGCGGATTATGGACGCGATCCGCAATCCCGCAAGCCTGCCATGCCCTCGATCGGCGAGATCATGTCGCGGCTGCGGGGCGACATCGTGGATTACGGCTTCGACACGATGCCGCTGGTCGCCGAGCCGGGCCGCGTGATCGTCGCCCGCGCCTTCTCGCTGATCGTGCGCGTTCTGCTCCGCAAGGGGCGCCGACTTTACATCAATGACGGCATCTGGGCGTCTTTGTCCGATTCATGGACGGGCAAGATCACGCTGCCGGCGCGCTTCATTCCCGATCCCGCCATCCGCACGCGCAACGGCGACCAAAAAGCCATCGTGCCCTTCAAGGTCTGCGGCGCGACCTGCGATTCCGTCGACATCCTGTCCCGCCCATTCTGGCTGCCTGAAACGCTCGACACCGGCGATTGGGTCGAGATCGGACATATCGGCGCCTATTCGCTGTCGCTGCGGACGCGTTTCAACGGGTTCTATCCAGACACTTTCGTGGAAGTCACGACGCCCTTCGAAGAGGGCGCGGCGCCTGAAGGGTTCGCGAGCTTGGAAACCATGGCGGACTGAGCCGAGAAGTTGTCCCGCGCCGGCGCAAGTTCGGCCATCTTCGCGCTTTAAGTCACACGCTCCGCGCTTGAACGACATCTCCAGCGCGTGAAACGTTCATTTGAACCACGTTCGGAGGTCAACGCATGCGCACGGTGCTTCTTCTTTTTCTCGCCATCATCCCTGTTTCCGCCAGTGCCGCGGAAAGCTGTGCTCCTGTCAGCACCGATGCGCGTATCTTGGCCTCGCCCGCGGCAGACGACATCCATCCGGACTGGAACGACGGCAGCGCGGTCGGCATGGCCTGGTCGCTCGACTCGGTCCGCGAAGAGGAGGGCGAGGACGGCGACTTGTATCTCTTCGGCGACCTGATCAACCCGCGCGGCGAGGTCGCAACGCAAGGCGTGTTCGTGCCGGCGGCTGAGTGGGAATGCGGTGGGGAGGAGTGAGGCGGAACCTCGCCAGATCGCGAAATCACCCGCGCGGCACCAAGCCGGCGCGAGTGATTGTAGAGTCCGACTAAAGAATTAGAAGCGGAAGTTGAGGCCGAACTTCACGAGGTGAAGCTTAACATCCTCGTCCACGCTTCCCCTGAAATCGTTGGCGATCTCATCTTCGCCCAGGTCCACGAAGGAATATTCGAGCTGGCCTGACAGATGGTCCGTGAAGGCATATTCGACGCCGGCGCCAACGGTGTAACCCGTCTTGTTGTCGTGGTCCTCACCGGACTCGAGGCCATCATCGAACTCGTATTCCATCTCACCATAGGCAAAGCCGCCATGAGCGTAGATGAGCGCGCGGTCCATGGCGTAGCCGACGCGACCGCGTACGGTGCCGAGATAGTTGAGGCGGGATGAGAAGTCGCCTTCGCCCACAGCGAGTATGTCAAAATCGTCCCCGTCGCCAATCACTTCTCGGCCGCCGACGTCGTAGCTGTATTCGGCTTCGTTGCTCGTGTAGGCGATGTCGGCCACTGCGCCGAACACCCAGTTTCCGGACTGATAGTCATAGCCAACCTGGGCACCGATGAACCCTCCGTCGGAGGAAAGGTCAGCCTCGTCGTCGCCGTCAAAGAGATCGAAGAAGGAGCTAACAGGGGGCTGCCTGAACGTGGTCAGCGTGTTGGCATCCAGCGTGTATTCGCGATCACCGCCGGCATAACCACCGACCGCACCGATATAGGCACCGGTCCAAGTGAAGACCTCGACCGGCATAGGCACAGGCTCCTCCACCACGGCATCGGCAGCATGTGACGCGATGGTCAGGGCGAGAAGGGAGGCGGCGGTGGCGAGTGCAAGCTTCATGGCGGCTCTCATCGAGTTGATGAAGCAGAGTTACCTTTGGTCATGACGCTGCGGTAGTGCAAAGAAGCAACACTCTGTCGAATGATAGATTACTGCCCAATCAGGTCGTGGCGCATTGATCGAGCTTGCTCAATCGATCGGCGCGGCCTGAGGGATAGCGGAGAGGGTGCTTGGTACGACCGCAGGACGGGCAAACGAGACATCGCTAGAGCTGCGCGAGCAGCTCCTGCGTCGGCCACCCGTCCACCACCATGCCGAGCCTGATCTGCTCCTGTCGTACGGCTTCGCGGGTGGCGGTGCCGAGGATGCCGTCCACGCCGCCGACATGGTAGCCGCGTGCTTCGAGCTTGGTCTGAAGCTCCTTCATCGCGGCGAGGTCGAGGCCGGGCTGGGGATCGCGGGGGTCGAAGGCCGGAGCGCCGGCGAGGCGCGCGGCGAGGTTTGCGGCGGTGAGCGTGTAAACCGCCGACTGGTTCCATTCGAGATAAACGTCGTAATTCGCGTAAGCCAGGAAGGCCGGGCCGCGATGGCCCTGGGGAAGGACGAGGCCTGCGGCCAGGTCGTTGCCGGGAAGCGGGGAGCCGTCGCGATAGGTGACGCCCCACTCTGCCCACTTGGCAAGCGGCAGCTTGTTGGTGCGGCCGGTCTGGTCCCAGGGCAGGGCGTCGGGAACGCGCACCTCCTCGATCCAGGGCTCGCCGCGGCGCCAGCCGCGCGACTGGATTTTCGCGGCGGTCGTCATGATCACGTCCGGCGCATCGTTGCGCACGTCGATCTGGCCGTCACCGTCACCGTCTTGGCCGAGCTTGAGGATGTCGGAGGGCAGCATCTGCGTCTGGCCGACCTCGCCCGCCCAGGCTCCTTTCACATCCGCCGGCAACTCGCCGCGATCGATCAGAGTAAGCAGCGGCACCACCTGCGGCCGGAACAGTTCGGGCCGGCGGCAGTCATGCGACAGGGTCAGGAGAGCGTTGAGCGAGCCGAAATCGCCCTGTACGGCGCCGAAGTCGGTTTCAAGCGCCCAGAAGGCGGCGATCACCGGGCCGGGCACGCCGAACTGCTCTTCGGCGCGCGCAAACACATCGGCATATTTCTTGAGGTTCTGCGCGCCCTGCTTGAGCCGATAGGCCGAGATCATCCGGCCGGAGAACTCGGTGAAGGTCTGGGAGAAGACTGCCTGCGAGCGGTCGCGCGCGAGAACCTTGTCGTCGATGCGCCCGTCGGCCAGCGCCGCGAGCCCGCGCTCCCCGACGCCGGCGGCGACTGCTTCCGCGCGGATGCCGTCGCGCCAGGCGGTGAAGTCTCCGCCGCAGGATTGCGCCAGGGCAGGCGAGGCCGCGCCCAAAGCGGACGCCGCCGCCAACATTATCGCCGCTGCCTTCATCCGAGCACCCTTCCGCTTGCCGCGCATCTCATTCACGCGAGCATCTGGGCGGAAGCATGGAATAATCAACGGGCAGCGCGGTTCAGGAAGGCCCGATCCACAGGTGACCGCGGGCGCTCAGTGGCTGTTCGCCCGCAACCATTTGTTCCAAGCGCCGACATTGCCGTTGAAGACGTTGATGTCGGCATTGCCGTTGATCCCCGGCACGACGCCCGTCCCGGTATATTGCCAGAACGTCCACGGGTGGTCGCCGTAGCGCGAGTTTGGATGGCCGGCGACGGAACGCAGCCAGTAGGGATAGCCGCGGAAGCCCGACAGGCCGTTGTCCTCGAAGAAGTCGATCGAAGTGTAGATGATGGGCTTCTTGCCGTAATGCCTTTCCACGATCTGGAGAAAGGTCTTCATCTCGCTGCGCACGGTCTCGGCAGGCGGCCGCTTCTTGCAGGTGGGCGAGTCCGGGTTCCACTCCATGTCGAGCACGGGCGGCAGCGCCCCGCGCTCCTTCGGCACGTTCTCGATGAACCAGCGCGCCTGCTCGGCGGCCGTGCGGCAGAAATAATAGAAGTGGTACGCCGCGCGCGGCACGCCCGCTCCCCTCGCGGAGCGCCAGTGGTCCGCGAACTGGCTGTCCACCCTGTCGCCGCCTTCCGTCGCCTTGATGAAGGCGAAGGAGATGCCGGCCGCGTGCGCCCTGGGCCAATCGACGTCGCGCTGGTATTTTGAAACGTCCGTTCCATGCACCGCATAGCGCAGCGGCGAGCTTGTCATGCCCCATTCGTGGGGATCGTTGTCGCCGAAGCGCGGGCTGGTCACGATCGTTCCGCCAAGCGGCTGGGCGCCCGACGGCGACAGATCGTCCACCGTGGAGCAGCCGGCAAGAGCCGTCAGAGCCAGCCCGATCAGCAAGCGTCGCATCGTCATCCTCAACCGGCCGGCCTTCAACTCGCGGACCGAGCCTGCTCCTTCATGAGGGATCATGGTTTATTTTCGGTTCATCCAACAGGCGCCTCATATGTGCCTTTGCCGTCGCCAGGCAGTTGCAGAAGGCGGATTGTCACCGTGCAAAGGCAACCTCCCTCCTGTCCGACCATTTAACCTGCCAAGACCCTCGCGGTCGGATGTTGTTCGGCAATGGAGATATGTCATGAAGAAGTTCGTTCTGGGATCGATCGCGGCTGCCGCACTGCTGACGGTCGCGGCTTGCAGCGACAGTGACAATAACAAGCAGGGCGCCGCATCCGACAGGAGCAGCACGGTCGCGCCGACGACCAGCGATCCGGCGAGAACACCTCCGGCTCCCTCAGGCAGCACCACCAGCGGAAACACAGGCACTTCCAGCGGCACGGCGCCGGCCTCGTCAGGCACCAGTGCGACATCGCCAGCAGCCACGGGCTCCTCTGGCGCTACCGTTGCGCCGACCACTGACAACACCTCATCGCAGACGATTGACATGCAGCCGAACAAGCCGTCCAGCGGCACGGGCGGTCCCGTGGAATCCACCACGCCGTCGGATTCAAGTGGCACGCAGCCTGCAACACGCCCGGCTGATGGCGTGCCCGCCACATCGGGTCAGTAAACCATAATCAGGCAGCTCCTTTCGGAGTTTGCCCCGCCTCCTCAAAAAGGCCGGATTTGATCCGGCCTTTTCTGCTTGCGGATTCATGCCGCATCGAAGACTCTCGGCTGTCTCGCCGCAAAAATCTTCTCCGTCGAGGAAGCCCTGAGCTGCCAAGGAATTACGTGTGTCCGCTTGTCGAGAACTCTGCCGCCGGTCGGAAGACAGTCGTGACGTCGCTTTTCCGCGGCGCCGGGCCGTTGAGCTGATAACCTCATCGATGATGTCGATCTGGAACCGACTGGGCGAGATCGTTGTCCGTGCCTCCAGGGCGTCGCGGCTCAACGGGCTCGTGGAGGCGGTCCGGTCAGTTTATGCAGGTGATCCCGCCCTGCGGCGCAAGGTTGCGTTTTCTGTCGCCATGATCGCGCTTTCGGCCAAGATGGCCAGGGCGGACGGCGTGGTGACGCAGGATGAGGTTCAAGCCTTCAACCAGATCTTTGCCGTTCCGGCTGCCGAAACCCGCAACGTGGCGCGGCTCTACGATCTTGCCCAGGGCGACGTGGCCGGATTTGAAGCCTATGCGGAGCGCATGGCGCGGCTCTGCCGCAACGGGGAAGAAGGCGATGGCGCGTTGCTCGAGGACGTGCTGGACGGGCTGTTCCACATCGCGAAATCGGACGGGCTGTTCCACGAACGCGAGAACCGCTTCCTTCGTCGTGTGGCGGAAATCTTCGAGGTCAGCGAGGCGCGCTACGAAGCTCTGCTGGCTCGGCATGTGGATGCCGGCGCAGGTGATCCGTGGCGGGTGCTGGGCGTCGAGCGGACGCTGCCATTCCCCGAAATTCGGCGCCATTATCGCAAGCTGGTTGCCGCGAACCATCCCGATCGGCTGATTGCCCGGGGGTTGCCCGAGGAGTTCATCGCCATCGCGACCCGTCGCGTGGCAGCGATCAACACCGCCTTCGAGACCATCGAGCGGGGCGCTCTTCCCGCATGAGCGAAGGCTTCGCGGCGGATTACCCCGGCGCGCGGCTTCGGTTCTCGCCCAATTGGGGAGAGCGGCGCGGCACGGCATCCCCGGACATCATCCTTCTGCATTATACCGGGATGGAGTCGGGCGCGCATGCCGAGGATCGGCTTTGCGACGCGGGGAGCGAAGTGTCCTGCCACTACCTTGTCCATGAGGACGGGGCGGTCGCGCAGATGGTGGCCGAGGCAAACCGCGCATGGCACGCCGGCGCAAGTTCCTGGACTGGGAGCGGCGACCTCAACTCACGCTCGATCGGAATCGAGATCGTCAATCGCGGCCACGGGCTCGGCTATCCTGATTTTCCCCCCAGGCAGATCGAGGCGGTGATCGCGCTCTGCCGCTCCATCATGGCGCGGCATGCGATCCCCGCGCATCGCGTGCTGGCTCATTCGGATGTCGCGCCGGGTCGCAAGCTCGATCCGGGGGAGAAATTCCCATGGGCGCGGCTGGCCGAGGCAGGCGCGGCCTTCCATGTGCCGGCCGTTGACGGCGAGGAGCCGGAGCTTCAGGCGGGCGATCAGGGCCGCGCCGTGGTGGCGCTTCAGGAGGATCTGGCGCGCATCGGCTACGGCATCGAGGCCAACGGCGTATTCGATGACCGCACCGTCGCCGTGGTGGCGGCCTTTCAGCGCCGCTTCCGGCAGGCGCTCGTGAGCGGGGAAGCCGACCGGGGAACGCTGCTGACGATCCAGCGCGTGCTTGCCGCCCTGCCGTGAAGTCGGATTTGGGTTGCAATCGCGCGCCCGACGCTTTCTAAGCGCCCTGCCAGCCGGCCGGGCGGCCGCACCCGCGAATGCTGAAAGGCAGCGGGTGAGGAAAGTCCGGGCTCCATGGAAATACGGTGCCGGGTAACGCCCGGCGGGGGCAACCCCAGGGAAAGTGCCACAGAAAGCAAACCGCCCGGTTTTTGTGCCGGGCAAGGGTGAAAGGGTGGGGTAAGAGCCCACCGCGCGCCTGGCAACAGGGGCGGCAGGGCAAACCCCACCGGGAGCAAGACCGAATAGGGGCGGCGCGAGGGAGCAATCCTTCGGAGGCATTTTCCAGCCTGTCGCCCGGGTAGGTCGCGTGAGACGCAAGGCGACATGCGTTCAAGAGGAATGGCCGCCACGTTTTCGCGTGCCTGCACGCGGAGGCCATACAGAACCCGGCTTATAGGCCGGCTGGCACTTCGTTTCAGCATCCTTGATCGACGCGCAAGCATCGCAGTGCGGCCCGGCGGTGCCGATCGGGATCGAACTTCCCGGCATGCCGCTCTAGCTGCCGATCATAGATTGTTCGCATCCATTCCGACGATGTTGCAGGGACGCTACAGATTTCCTTTCGCCCTGCCTGAGGGCAGCCAAATTCACCGGCCGATCTGGCGTCAAAACGAAAGGTGAACCGCGGGTGAAATCCGAGGCTTGAGCGGGCGTCGATCCTGATCTTTATCGCAGTGCCTCGGAGGCTCGTAGCCCAGTCTCGACTGGACAGTGGAGATGAACGCCGGACATCGGTTTACGAGTTGCGGGCCGGTTGCCCGTTCTAACCAGATGTCCCGGGGCCTCAACAATTTCAATGGGTTAAAATTAACTCTTCGTTAGGCTTAAGCCCTCATAAAGGATTTCAGAGGGATCGTGGCGATCGCTCCCCGAAGGTCGAGCGGGACCTTTGGCGGAGGCCGTCCTCGTTGACGCTCGCCGGAGGGCCATGTTAACCCTTTCGTACATTCACGACAGCGTTCCAGTTCGGGCAAAGGCGTCTTTCAACCCGGCCGCATCCACGGCGCGGGCACGGCGAAGCTTTGAGGGCTGGCGGATGAACGTTGCAGGGTTGTGCAGCTCGTTTGGCGGCAGCTCTGGCACCATTGCGGCCAGATTGAAGGAGGCCTGTTTTGCGCAAGATCAGGCCTGCCGACGACGCGACAGGCGGCTCTTCGCGCGCAGTATGGGCCGATCGCGAATGTTAGCCGCCTCCAGCGATACGGCGCGCCAGCACCATGTTCCGGTTCTGCTTGCGGACGTGATGAGCGCGGTTGCGCCTCGGCCGGGCGACACGATCGTCGACGGCACGTTCGGAGCGGGCGGTTATTCGCGAGCGCTGCTGGATGCGGGCGCCAGCGTGGTCGCCTTCGATCGCGATCCCGCCGCCATCCGAGGCGGGCAGGCGCTGGCCTCCGCCTCGCACGGCGCGCTGACCCTGATCCACGACCGCTTCTCCAACCTCGATGCTCACGCCGAGAACGTCGATGGCGTGACGCTCGATGTCGGCGTTTCCTCCATGCAGATCGACGAGGCGGATCGCGGCTTCTCGTTTCGCGGCGATGGTCCGCTCGACATGCGCATGGCGCAGGATGGCGCGACGGCAGCGGATGTCGTGAACCGCTTCAAGGCGGGCGATCTCGCGCGCATCTTCAACTTTCTCGGCGAGGAGCGTCACGCAGGGCGCATCGCCCGAATGATCGTGGCGCGGCGTGACGAGAAGCCGTTCGAGCGTACGCTCGATCTGGCAGGCGCGATCGAGGCGCTGGTCGGCCGCAACCCCAAAGACAAGATTCATCCGGCCACGCGCGTGTTCCAGGCGCTGCGCATCTTCGTCAATGACGAGCTGGGCGAGCTGGCGGGTGCGCTGGAAGCGGCAGAGCGCGCCTTAAAGCCCGGCGGCCGGCTTGCGGTGGTGTCGTTCCACTCGCTCGAAGACCGCATCGTCAAGCGGTTCATCGCGGAACGTTCTGCGGCGCCGAGCGGCTCGCGTCACATGCCGGAGCTCGCGGCGCTTGCGCCGACCTTTGCCAAGGCGGGAGCGGCGGTGTCACCCTCGGACGAAGAAATCGCGTCCAACCCGCGCGCGCGTTCTGCCCGCCTGCGTGTTGCGGTCCGCACGGATGCGCTGCCGCGCCGCCCCGATCTCCAAAGCTTCAACCTTCCCAAGCTGCCGGCTCTGCCGCGCGGGGGTGACGAATGACCCGAATGTTCCGCACCAGCGACATGGTCCTGATCGCGCTGATGGTGGGCGCCGCAGGCTTTACCTACAAGACCAAGCACGATGCGGAGCAGCGGCTGAACCACATCCGCAAGCTCGAAGCCCAGATCCGCTTCGAGGAAGATTCGATCGACCTCCTCAAGGCGGACTGGAGCCTGCTCACGCAGCCGTCGCGCCTGCAGAAGCTGACCGAGGCCTATGCTGCGGAACTGGCCCTTTCGCCGGTTCTGCCAACCCAGATCGTCGGTCTCGACGCCATTCCGGCAAAGCCTGTCGAGCCGCCGCCCGAGGGCGCCGCGATCGCTCTCGATGGAGCGCCCCGGCCTGCAAAGGCTCCCGCTGTCGATCCGATCACCACCGGCGAGGTCGCCCAATGATGCCGAGCTGGCGCAAAAAGCTCATGAGCGTGCCGCTGCGGCGCGGCGCGATCGTGCTTGAGGGGGGCCGCCGCGCGTCGGGCGGGCGGACGCGCAACCGCGTGACGATGGTCGCCGTGGCCTTTTTCGGGGTTTACGCCGTGATTGCCGGGCGCTTGGTCTATTACGGCTTCCAGAATCCCGACGAGTCGTCCGGCCCGACTGCGCGCATCACCGCCTCGCGGCCCGACATCGTCGACCGCAACGGCGAGGTGCTCGCCACGGACATCAAGACCGCGTCGCTGTTCGCCGAGCCCAACCGCATCGTGGACGTCGACGAGGCAGTGGAGAAGCTCGCGAGCGTGCTGCCGGAGCTTCATCATGAGCAGACCTACAACAAGCTGAAGAGCCGCGCCCGCTTCGTCTGGCTCAAGCGCCAGCTGACGCCCCGGCAGCAGGCCGATATTCTGGCGCTTGGCATCCCGGGCGTCGGCTTCCGCACGGAAAAGCGCCGCTTCTATCCCGGCGGCGAAACGGCCTCCCACATCATCGGCCTGACCAATGTGGACAATCAGGGCATTGCGGGGATCGAGAAGTATATCGACGCGCAGGGCCTGGCCGATCTCCAGGCCTCCGGCCTCGCCGATCCCAAGGATCTCAACCCGGTCAAGCTTTCGGTCGACATCCGCGTCCAGCATGTGGTGCGCGACGAGCTCGTGCAGGCGGTGGACCGCTACCACGCGATCGCTGCGGGTGCCGTGGTGCTCAACGCCAAGACGGGTGAGGTCGTCGCCATGGCGTCCGTGCCCGACTTCGATCCCAACAACCCGTTCAACGCCCAGGACAAGGACCGCCTGAACCGCATGTCGGCCGGCGTCTACGAAATGGGCTCGACCATCAAGAGCTTCACGACCGCGATGGCGCTGGATTCGGGCAAGGTCACGCTCGCCAGCCGGTTCGACGCATCGCGACCCATCACCATCGGTCGCCAGACCATCCGCGACTTCCACGGCAAGCATCGCGTGCTTTCGGTGCCGGAGGTGTTCATCTATTCCTCCAATATCGGCTCAGCGCGCGAGGCGGATGTGGTGGGCATCGAAGGGCACCGCGAGTTCCTGCACCGCCTGGGCCTCCTGTCGCGCATGAAGACGGAATTGCCGGAGGTCGCCACGCCGACCGAACCGAAGACGTGGAAGAAGGTGCATTCGATCACGATCTCCTTCGGCCACGGCATGTCGACCACGCCGTTGCAGACGGCGGTCGGCGCGGCCGCGCTGATGAACGGCGGCAAGCTCCTGCCTCCCACCTTCCTGCCGCGTACTGTCGCGGAGGCCGACGCGTTGGCGACGCAGGTGGTCAGCGAGAAGACCGTCGAGGACATGCGCTACCTCTACCGGCTTAATGCCGAGATCGGTTCGGGCAAGCGGGCCGAGGTGGCGGGTTACCGCGTGGGCGGAAAGACCGGCACCGCGGAAAAGGTGGTCAACGGCCGCTACTCCAGCGACAAGAAGTTCAACGCCTTCCTCGCCGCGTTCCCGATGGAGGATCCGCAATATATCGTGCTGTCGGTGATCGATGAGCCGAGGCCGGAGAAGCCCGGCGCCGGAGCGACGGCCGGATCGAACGCGGCGCCGATCGCGGCGAACATCATCCGCCGATCCGCTTCGTTCCTTGGCATCGAGCCGCGCTTCGACGAGCCGTCCGCGGCGACGCTGGTTTCCCTTCCCTGAGCGCATGCGTTAAGGCGGCGTTAACCATACGCTGTTGATGTGACCCGGATGAAGCTCAGCGAACTTGCCGACCTTTTGCCCATCCCCGCCGAGGCGGCGGGGGATGCCGTTGTCGATGCGGTTTCGGCCGATTCGCGCAGCATCCGGCCGGGAACCGTGTTCGTCGGCGTGCCGGGCACCAAGGCCGATGGCGCGGCCTTTGCGGCGGACGCGGCCGCGAAGGGGGCAGCGCTGATCGTCGTCGGCGAGAACGCGGATGTTTCCGCGCTGGATGTGGCGGTGGCTCGTGTTTCCGAGCCCCGCGCGATCTTGTCCCGGCTTGCGGCACGGCTTTACCCGGGACAGCCCGGCACCACCGTTGCCGTAACGGGCACCAGCGGCAAGACCTCTGTTGCGGCATTCACCCGGCAGATATGGGAAAGCGCGGGCTTTGCCTCCGCCAGCATCGGCACCACAGGCGTGGCCGCGCCGGGCCGGAACGATTACGGCTCGCTGACGACGCCCGATCCCGTCGCGCTGCACCGGCTGCTTGCAGAACTCGCCGAAGCCGGAGTGACCCATGCGGCCATGGAAGCATCGAGCCACGGGCTCGACCAGCATCGGCTCGATGGCGTGCAACTCTCCGCCGGCGCCTTCACCAATCTTGGCCGGGACCACATGGATTATCATCCCACGATCGCCGATTATCACCGGGCCAAGCTCCGCCTGTTCGAAGAGCTGCTGCCGAAGGGCGCTCCCGCGGTGATCTTCGCCGACGATCCGTGGTCGCAGGGGACCTCGGAGGCGGCGTCGCAAGCGGGATTGAAGGTTCTCACTGTCGGCCGAAAGGGCGACTTTCTGCGTCTCAAGCGGGTGGAGCACGAGCGCTCCCGCCAGCGCGCGGAGGTGGAACTCGATGGTGCCCTCCACGAGATCGACCTGCCGCTCGCAGGCGACTTCCAGATCAGCAACGCGCTCGTGGCGGCGGGGCTGGCGATCGCAACCGGGACTCCGGCCTCAAAGGTGTTCGCCGGGCTCGAGGCGCTGAAAGGCGCGCCGGGGCGGCTTGAACATGTCAGCACCACGTCAACCGGGGCGCCGGTCTATGTCGATTACGCACACAAGCCGGAAGCACTGGAGAATGTGCTGCTCGCGGTGCGACCGTTCACCACCGGGCGGGTTGTCGTGGCCTTCGGCTGCGGCGGCGACCGTGACCGGGGAAAGCGCCCCATCATGGGCGAGATCGCCACCCGCCTCGCCGATGTGGTGATCGTCACCGACGACAATCCACGCTCGGAAGAGCCGGCTGCCATCCGCCGCGCCATCCTCGACGCAGCGCCTGGCGCAACCGAGATCGGCGATCGCCGCGAGGCGATCCGCAGGGCGATCGGCATGCTCAAAGCCGGGGATACGCTTGTCGTGGCCGGCAAGGGCCATGAGGAAGGGCAGACGGTTGGAAGCAAAACGCTTCCCTTCTCCGATCATGCGGAGGTGCGGACCGCGCTGGCAGATCTCGCCTCGGCCGCGGATGCGAGGCAGGGAGACGCCGCATGACGCCCCTATGGAATGGTTCCGACTTCGCGCAGGCAACCGGCGGCCGCGCGGTCACCACGCTGCCCGATGCTGTCGGCGGCATCTCGATCGACACTCGGTCGCTCCAACCCGGAGATGCGTTTTTCGCAATCACCGGCGACCGGACGGATGGGCACAATTTCCTGACCGCTGCCGTCGCCGCCGGTGCTTCCGTGCTGGTGGTGGGCGAGGGGCGGCTGGCTGCGATGGGTCGGCTTTCCGCGCCGATGATCGTGGTGCCGGATGTGCTGCACGCGCTGGAGAACGTGGGAGCCGCAGCGCGCGCCCGCTCGAAGGCCAAGGTGATCGCGGTGACCGGCTCTGCCGGCAAGACCACCACCAAGGAGGCGCTTCGGCGCGCGCTTGGAACGGTCGGCACGGTGCACGCGTCGGACAAGTCATTCAACAATCATTGGGGCGTGCCGCTGACGCTCGCCCGGCTTCCGCCTGACGCCGACTATGCCGTGTTCGAGATCGGCATGAGCCACGCCGGCGAAATCCGGCCGCTGACCAGGCTCGTTCGGCCGCACATCGCCATCGTGACCCTGATCGCGCCGGCCCACCTCGGCCACTTCAACGGCCTCGAGGAGATCGCGGCGGCCAAGGGCGAGATCTTCGAGGGTGTGGAAACAGGCGGCGCGGCCCTTATCAACCGCGACGATGCCCATTGGAGCCGTCTCCACGAGGCCGCTGCGGCGGCACGGGTCGGCCACATCGCAAGCTTCGGCGAGCATGAAGGTGCGGACTATCGGCTTCTGGGCTTCACGCTGGAAGCGGATCATTCCACGGCGAGCGTCCGCGTGGCGGGCGAGGAGATCGGCCTGCGCATCGGGGCCCCGGGCCGTCACATCCTGCAGAACGCGCTCGCCGTACTGGGTGCTGTGCATCTCGCCGGCGCGGATGTGCTTCGCGCGGCCGAAGGGCTGGCTGACTTGACGGCGGAGCGCGGACGCGGCCAGCGCCACGTGCTGCCGCACCCCGAAGGGGCCGTCACGCTGATCGACGAAAGCTACAACGCCAACCCCACTTCCATGCGCGCGGCCCTTGCGCTGCTCGCGAACACGCCGGTCGGTCCCGGCGGGCGGCGGATTGCGGTGCTGGGCGACATGCGTGAACTCGGAGCCCATTCGGAGCGGCTTCATGCCGAACTTGCCGAGGTCGTAGCCGCGACTCAGCCCGGAGCGGTGCTGCTCGCAGGGCCGGAAATGCACGCCTTGAAGGATGCGCTGGCAGGGCAAGACATCGTGGTCGAGCACCGCAACGAGGTGGCGCAGCTTCAGCCGGTCCTTCTCGACACCGTCCGGTCCGGCGATGTGGTGATGGTGAAGTCGTCGAACGGTGTCGGATCGTCGCGGCTGGTGGACGCATTGATCGAGCGTTTCGGCGGGCTCGCGCCGGAAGCGCGGCGCGCGTAAGAGACAAGAATGTTCACCCTGCTCGCCGCCTTCGCCGAAGATGTCTCGCTCTTCAACGTCTTCCGCTACATCACCTTCCGCACCGGCGGCGCGCTGATCACGTCCGCGCTGATCGTCTTCATCTTCGGGCCGGCCATCATCAATTCCCTGCGCCTTCGCCAAGGCAAGGGCCAGCCGATCCGGGCTGACGGTCCGCAGACACACTTCAAGAAGGCCGGCACGCCGACGATGGGCGGGCTGATGATCATGACCGGCATCGTCGGCTCGTCGCTGCTTTGGGCCAACATCCTCAGCGTCTATGTCTGGGTCGTGCTCTTGGTAACGCTGGGCTTCGGCGCGATCGGCTTCTATGACGACTATCTGAAGGTCACCAAGCAGAGCCATCTCGGTCTTTCCGGCAAGGCGCGGCTCGCCATCGAATTCGCGATCGCCGGCACGGCCGCCTATTTCATCATGCGCGCGGGGCAGGCGCCGTTCTCGTCCTCGCTGACCTTTCCCTTCGCCAAGGGCTTCCTGGTCAATCTGGGCTGGTTCTTCATCCCATTCGCCTGCGTCGTAGTGGTGGGCGCGGGCAATGCGGTGAACCTGACGGACGGGCTCGACGGGCTCGCCATCGTGCCGATCATGATCGCCGCGGCGTCCTTCGGCGTGATCGCCTACCTGTCCGGAAACGCGGTCTTCGCCGATTATCTCCAGATCCATTTCGTGCCGGGCACGGGCGAACTCGCCGTCGTGCTGGGTGCGGTGGTCGGGGCGGGACTGGGCTTCCTCTGGTTCAATGCGCCGCCTGCCGCGATCTTCATGGGCGACACGGGCTCGCTTGCTCTCGGCGGCCTGATCGGCACGATCGCGGTCGCCACCAAGCACGAGATCGTGCTCGCCATCATCGGCGGGCTGTTCGTGGTCGAGGCGCTGTCCGTCATCATTCAGGTCGGCTTCTTCAAGGCCACCGGCCGGCGCGTCTTCCTGATGGCGCCGATCCACCACCATTTCGAGAAGCTCGGCTGGACCGAAAGCCAGGTCGTGATCCGCTTTTGGATCGTGGCCGTGATCCTCGCGCTGGTGGGATTGTCCACCCTCAAGCTGCGCTGAAACGATGATCCCCGCCCGCAGCTTCTCCGGCAAGAAGGTCGCTCTGTTCGGCCTGGGCGGTTCAGGGCTCGCTACCGCTCAATCGCTTCTGGAAGGCGGGGCGGAGGTGCTCGCCTGGGACGACAATCCCGAAAGCGTGTCGCGCGCGGAAGCGGCGGGCATTTCGACGGGCGACCTGCGCGGCGCGGATTGGGCGGGCTTCAGCTCCTTTGTGCTTTCGCCCGGCGTGCCGCTGACCCATCCCAAGCCACACTGGACGGTGGAGTTCGCGCGCGGCGCAGGCGTGGAGGTCATCGGCGATATCGAGCTTTTCGTGCGCGAGCGCGCGGCGCAGGTGCCGGACGCGCCCTTCGTCGCCATAACAGGCACCAACGGGAAGTCCACCACGACGGCACTGACGGCGCATATCCTCCGGCATGCCGGACGCGACGTGCAGATGGGCGGCAATATCGGCCGCGCCGTGATGACGCTCGATCCGCTAAGGCCTAGCCGGTTCTATGTGGTGGAATGCTCGTCCTACCAGATCGATCTCGCGCCCTCGATCAATCCGACCGCCGGCGTGCTTCTCAACCTCACGCCCGACCATCTCGACCGCCACGGAACCATGCAGCATTACGCAGCCATCAAGGAGAGGCTGGTGGCGGGCAGCGATGCGGCCATCATCGGGGTGGACGACAGCTTCTGCGCGGCCATCGCCGATCGGCTCGAGCGCGCGGGCCGCCCGGTCATTCGCATCTCCAAGCGCGTTCCAGTGACGGACGGGTACTTCGCGCAGGGCACTGATCTCATGGAAGCAGCGCACGGCGCTTACGAGCGGATCGGCGTCCTGGAAGGCATCGGCTCACTGCGCGGCGCGCACAACGCGCAGAATGCCCTGGCGGCAGTCGCGGCCTGCCTCAAGGTCGGTTTGACGCTAGGCGAGATCCAGTCTGGTCTCGAAAGCTTTCCGGGTCTCGCCCATCGGATGGAGCAGGTCGGCCGGCAGAACCGTGTGCTTTTCGTCAACGATTCCAAGGCGACAAACGCGGATGCCGCGGCGCCCGCTTTGTCGAGTTTCGAGCGCATCTTCTGGATCGCGGGCGGCCTACCCAAAGAGGGCGGGATCGAGCCCCTGCGCGGGCTCTTCCCTCACGTCGCCAAGGCGTACCTGATCGGCGAGGCGGCTCCCGCCTTCGCAGCGACGCTCGGCGAGGCGGTGCCATACGAGATCGCCGGAACGCTTGGCGCCGCCGTCGAACGCGCGGCGCGCGATGCGGAGGCGGACGCGAGTGCTGAAGCGGTGGTGCTGCTGTCGCCCGCCTGCGCGAGCTTCGACCAGTTCAAGAATTTCGAGGTGCGCGGCGATGCATTCCGCGATGCCGTTCGCACCATCATCCAGGTGCGGGACCTAGCTCCCGCCGGAGGCGCCCCATGCTGAGCCGTCTTGACCGCAGCCCCGCCGCGACATGGTGGTGGACCGTCGACCGCTGGTTCCTCGCGGCGTTCCTGAGCCTCATGGGTCTCGGCATCATCCTGTCCTTTGCCGCGAGCCCGGCCGTGGCGGAGCGCATCGGGCTCGAGCCGTACCATTTCGTTTCGCGGCAGATCTTCTTCATGCTGCCCGCGCTTGCCGCCATGATCGGCGTGTCCTTTCTTGATGCGCGCGGCGTGCGGCGGCTGGCGATCGTGATGCTTGGGATGGCGATCCTGATGATGATCGCCGCACTCTACATCGGCGTGGAGATCAAGGGATCGCGCCGCTGGCTCTCGCTTGCCGGCGTGTCGATCCAGCCCTCCGAGTTCCTGAAGCCCGCTTTCGTGGTGATCTGCGCCTGGCTTTTCGCGGAGCACAAGCGGCAGCCCGAGATCCCCGGCAACCTGTTCGCCATGATCCTTGTCGGACTGGTGGTGTCGCTTCTGATCGCGCAGCCCGATCTCGGCCAGACCATCCTCGTTTCCGCCACATGGGGCGCGATGTTCTTCATGGCCGGCATGGCCTGGATCTGGATCATCGCGCTGGGCGCGCTAGGCGTGGTCGGCGGGATCGCGGCCTATACGATCTTCCCGCATGTCGCCGGCCGCATCGACCGCTTTCTCACGGGGGAGGGCGACACGTTCCAGGTGGATGTCGCGCATGATGCGATTGTGCGCGGCGGCTGGCTCGGCCAGGGGCCGGGCGAGGGCACAGTCAAGCGCATCCTTCCCGACAGCCACACCGACTTTGTCTTCGCGGTGGCAGGCGAGGAGTTCGGCATCATCCTCTGCCTGGGGCTGATGCTGATCTTCGCGTTCATCGTCATGCGCGGACTGTCCATCGCCTTTAAGGAGCATGACGATTTCTCGCGCTTCGCGGTGGGCGGGCTGGTGATCCAACTCGGCCTTCAGTCGCTCATCAATATGTGCGTCAACCTCCAGCTCATGCCCGCCAAGGGCATGACATTGCCGTTCATCTCCTATGGCGGTTCCTCGCTGGTGGCGGTGGCGATCTCGACGGGCATGGTGCTGGCGCTGACGCGGAAGCGGCCCGAGCGCCTGCGCAATCCTGGCTTCGGGGCGTTCCCGGCGAACGCCGTTCCCGCGAGCTGAAATGGGGAACGGAACGATCCTGCTGGCCGCGGGCGGAACGGGCGGACACCTGTTCCCCGCCGAAGCGCTTGCCCATGAACTGATCGGACGCGGCTGGACAATCCACCTCGCCACCGACGACCGGGCGCAGCGCTATGTCGCCGGTTTCCCGGCCGAGGCTGTTCATGCGCTGCCTTCCGCGACAATCGGCGGGCGCAACCCCGTTGCGCTGGGCAGGAGCCTGCTGCGCATCTGGCACGGCACGCGCGCAGCCTCGCGACTATTCGCGAAGATCCGTCCCGCTGCGGTGATCGGCTTCGGCGGCTATCCCACTTTGCCGCCGCTCTGGGCCGCGACGCGCGCCGGGCTGCCGACGCTGATCCATGAGCAGAATGCCGTGATGGGACGCGCGAACCGTGCGCTCGCCTCGCGTGTGAAAGCGATCGCCGGCGGCTTTCTGCCGAGCGAAGGCCGCTGGAGCGCCAAGACGGTGGTGACCGGTAATCCGGTGCGGCCGGCAGTGATCGAGGCGGCCGGACAGGACTATGAGCAATCCGGCGAAGGCGAGCCCTTCAACCTGCTGGTGTTCGGCGGCAGCCAGGGCGCGCAGTTTTTTTCCGACGCGATCCCGGCCGCCGTCGCCCTGTTGCCGGAGCCTGCCCGAAAGCGGTTGCGGGTCGTGCAGCAAGCGCGGCGCGAGGATGAAGCGGGGGTGCGCGCCGCCTACCAGGCGATGAACGTTCCGGCGGAGGTCTTGCCCTTCTTCAGCGACATGGGCGCGCGCATCGCTGACGCGCATCTCGTCGTCTCGCGCTCCGGCGCGTCCACCGTGTCGGAGATCGCCGTGATCGGCCGTCCGGCGATGCTCGTGCCTTATCCGCATGCGCTCGATCATGATCAGGCCGCGAACGCCGCGGCACTCGCAGCGGCCGGCGGCGCGGATGTTTACCCGCAGAGCATGCTGTCACCGGAGACGATCGCCACCAAGCTCGAACAATTTCTCCGCGAGCCTCAGGCGTTGGCCGAGATGGCCAAGGGTGCGCGTTCCGTCGGTCGGCCCGACGCGGCGCGGTTGCTTGCCGATCTTGCCGAGTCTATTGCGGCGGGTCGCAGCATCGCGGAATTCAAGGAAAGCCGGCTCGCATGAAAATGCCCGAAACCATCGGCCTCGTTCATTTCATCGGGATCGGCGGCATCGGCATGAGCGGCATCGCCGAGGTGCTGCACAATCTGGGCTATCGCGTGCAGGGCTCCGACCAGTCGGATGGCGCGAACATCCAGCGCTTGCGCGACAAGGGCATCGAATGCTTCGTCGGCCACAAGGCCGAGAACCTGGGCGCGGCCGAGGTGGTGGTGGTCTCGACCGCGATCAAGAAGAGCAATCCGGAACTGCGCGCCGCGCGTGAAAACCTGCTGCCGATCGTCCGGCGTGCCGAGATGCTGGCCGAGCTGATGCGCTTCCGCCAAGCAGTCGCCATCGGCGGCACGCATGGCAAGACTACCACGACCTCCATGATCGCTACGCTGCTCGAGGCCGGAGGTCTTGACCCGACCGTGGTCAATGGCGGCATCATCAACGCCTATGGCACCAATGCGCGCATGGGCGCGGGCGAGTGGATGGTGGTGGAGGCCGACGAGTCGGACGGCACCTTCCTCAAGCTGCCGGCCGAGATCGCGGTGGTGACCAATATCGACCCCGAGCATCTCGACCATTACGGCTCGTTCGATCGCGTGCGCGAGGCCTTCCGCCAGTTCGTGGAGAATGTGCCGTTCTACGGCTTCGGCGTGATGTGCACCGACCATCCGGAAGTGCAGGCGCTGGTCGCCCGCATCGAGGATCGGCGCGTCATCACCTATGGCGAGAACGCCCAGGCGGACGTGCGCTTCACGCGCCATCGCATGGAAGGTGCGGCGTCCCTCTTCGACGTGGTGATCCGCGACCGCAAGACGGGCGGCGAAACTCTCATCGACGAGTTGCGCCTGCCCATGCCGGGCCGACACAACGTTTCCAACGCGACCGCCGCGATTGCCGTGGCGCATGAGCTCGGGCTCGGCGCGGATGCGATCCGCAAGGGCCTGGCCAGCTTCGGCGGCGTCAAGCGCCGCTTCACGCCGACCGGCTCGTGGAACGGCGTGCAAGTGTTTGACGATTACGGACACCATCCCGTGGAGATCAAGGCTGTGCTGCGCGCAGCGCGCGACGCCACGGCCGGCCGCGTGATCGCAATCGCCCAGCCGCACCGATACACTCGCCTGCGCGACCTGTTCGACGATTTCTCCGCCTGCTTCAACGATGCCGACACCGTGCTGATTGCGCCCGTTTATCCGGCCGGCGAGGAACCGATCGACGGCGTGTCTGGCGAGGAACTGACGCATCGCATCCGCGCCGGCGGGCATCGCGATGCCCGCTTCGTGGAGCGGGCGGACATGATCGCGCCGCTGATCCGCGATGCCGCGCATGACGGCGATTTCGTGATCTTCCTCGGCGCCGGCAACATCACCCAATGGGCCTATGCGCTGCCGAAGGAGCTTTCAGGGGGCGTGGAGCCCGGCCTTCCATGAGCCGGGGACGGGAACTGCTCGAAAGCCTCGGCGATCGCTTGTCGTCCCTTCGCGGGCGCGTCACGCCCGACGCCGAGATGGACAAGGTCACCTGGTTCCGCGCCGGGGGTCGTGCGGATGCGCTGTTCCAGCCGGCCGACGAGGAGGATCTTGCAGCATTTCTCAAGGCGCTGCCGCGAAGCGTGCCGATCACCGTTGTCGGTATCGGCTCCAACCTTCTTGTGCGCGATGGCGGGATCCGCGGCTTCGTGGTGCGGCTTTCCGCCAAGGGCTTCGGACGCGCGCAGGCGGTTTCCGACACGCAGATCGAGGCGGGAGCGGCCACGCCCGACAAGCATCTCTCGGGCGTAGCCCTTGATGCCGGGATCGGTGGCTTTCACTTCTACCACGGCATTCCCGGCGGCATCGGCGGTGCGCTGCGGATGAATGCGGGCGCAAACGGACACGAGACGCGCGACCGCGTGGTGGAGGTGCGTGCTCTCGACCGGAACGGCGAGCCGCACGTCCTTTCCAATGCCGAGATGGGATACACCTACCGCCACTCCTCCGCGGCCGCCGACCTGATTTTCGTATCGGCTCTGATGGAAGGTTTCCGCGAGGAACCTTCCGCGATCCGCGCCGCGATGGATGCCGTGCGCGATCACCGCGAAACCGTACAGCCGATCCGCGAGAAAACCGGCGGTTCCACCTTCAAGAATCCGCCCGGCACTTCGGCCTGGAAGGAGATCGATGCCGCCGGCTGCCGCGGCCTGATGATCGGCGGCGCCCAGATGTCGCCCATGCACTGCAACTTCATGATCAATACCGGCTCCGCCAACGCCCATGATCTGGAACTGCTGGGCGAGACCGTCCGTGAACGGGTGCTCGAACATTCGGGCATCCGCCTGGAATGGGAGATCAAGCGGCTTGGTGAATTCCGGCCCGGCAGCCAGGTGCAGGAATTCCTGGGACAGCTTCTCTAGGTGCCGTTTTTCCGTACATCATCAAAGCACTACGGTTCTTTTTAGACGCGCGACCTTCAGCGACGCCGGCTGGTGCCTGAAAGTAAGGAGTTGAAAAGAGATGAGCTTTCGCTGGACCGCTCTTCCTGTTCCGCTTTGGGCATTGCTTTCCTTTTCACCCGCACAGGCCGAAACGGTGAACGTCTGCACCGTCGTGGCCGATGCGCGCACCGGTGCGGTGCTGAAGCAGGAAGGCGACTGCGAGACACGCGCCACGCCGGCATCCACCTTCAAGATCGCCATCAGCCTGATGGGATACGACGCCGGCTTCCTCAAGGATGCCCATCAGCCGGCATTGCCGTTCAAGGAAGGCTATCCCGACTGGAACCCCTCATGGCGCAGCACGACCGATCCGGCCAAGTGGATGAAGGACTCCGTCGTCTGGTACTCGCAGCAGATCACGACCGCGATCGGAGATGAGCGGTTCGCCCGCTACGTGGATGAGTTCGATTACGGCAACGAGGATGTGGCAGGTGATCCCGACAAGCATAATGGTCTTACACGAGCTTGGTTGACCTCTTCGCTTGAAATCTCCCCGCTGGAACAGCTGGCCTTCCTGCGGAAAGTTGTAGGCGGCGATCTGCCGGTCAGTCCCCGCGCCTATGAATTGACGCGCACGCTCGTGGATGTCGGCATTCAGCCGAGCGGCTGGCACGTCTATGGCAAGACCGGCGCCGGGCCAGCGAAGAACCGTGACGGGACGAAGGCGGCGGGAAAACCGTGGGGCTGGTTTGTGGGGTGGGCGGAAAAGGGCGACAGAACGGTCGTGTTCGCCCGGCTGACGAAAGACACCGAGCGCCCGCCGGCTCCTCCCGGGCCGGCGGCACGCGAGGCGGTTCTTCGCGACTTTTTCTCGTTATCCGGCGGCCTATAGGGATCACGGGGTGGAGAGCGTGTCGCCCTCCGCCGCGCTTTTAATCTGCTCAGGCGTTTGCGAAGCGGCTGGATGCGGCGCGGCCGATCCAGAGCCATTCAGCGGTTGGATCGGACTGTCCTGGGAGACCCTTGAGTATCGAGACGAGCGCCCAGTAGCGCTTCATGTTCGGACGGTGCTCCAGCTGCTTGCGGCGGAGCCGGTCGAACGCCTCCTCGGTGTTGGCGCCGATCGCGCGCGCCCATCCGGAGATGTACTCGTCTGCAATCGCCTGCCCTTCGGGTGAGCTAGGCTCCAGCCCCTTGCTGATCGCGGCCTTGGCCTTGAGCAGAATGGATTTCTGCACCTCCTGGAATGAATTCGTATCAAGACCGAGCACGGTGTCCTCGGCGTTGCGGCGCATCTGCTCGACGAAGGCCGGGTCGGCAAGCAGCGCCGACAGCTCGATCCAGGCGTCCAGCTGATCGGCGGTCGGCTCGTCGGGAAGGTCGGGGGTGCTCATCCGCAGCATCCAGTCCTTCCAGCGTGGATCCACTTCCGCGCCGGCCACGACCTGGCCCAGGAACCGCTCGATCGTCGCGGTGTGTTCGGCCTTTGAAGCAGTTATGATCATCCAGATTCTCCTGAGGTCTTCGGGGGTTGGCTCAGGCGACCGCAAAGCCACCCGAATGGCTGCCGCGAGGCGCTTCTGCGAGGCGATCTGCCCCTCGATCTCCGCCAGCCGGAGCGCCAGCACTCCGTTGATGGAGCGCTTCCTGGAAAGCACCATCCCGGATGGAGTCGATGCCGAGACCTGCATCGCGGAGGGCCTTGATCAGTCCCAACCGAACAAGGTCGGCTTCGTCGAAAAGCCGGTAGCCGCCCTCTGTTCGATCTAGCCTCGGCAGGAGACCCTGGTCCGCATAGAACCTGATCCGCCGGACCGGGATGCCGGTCAGCCGGGAAGCCCGTCCGATGGTGTAAGCGCGATCAGCCATGGGCGGTCTGTAGTCTCTGCACCCGATGGAGGGTCAAGCGCTGCATCGCCACCGCTCAGGACAGTGCTTTTTCGGAGCGCTCGATCCTGCGTTTGTGTCTGCCTTGTAAGTTGAGGCGGGCTTTGCGCCCGACCTTCCGGCGCGGGGTGGCCGACGCTCCCTTCCTGCCACTTTCCGGCAAGCTTCAAGACCTAAGCCTCGCTCTTTCATCGAAAAGGTTCTTGGCATGACGAAGCATGTTGCCGTTCTGATGGGCGGGTTCTCTTCCGAACGGCCGGTTTCGCTGGCTTCCGGAAAACCCTGTGCCGACACGCTTGAAAGTGCCGGGTACCGGGTCAGCCGCGTCGATGTCGGGCGCGACATCGGCTCAGTGCTGGCCGAACTCAAGCCTGATGTCGCCTTCAACGCGCTGCATGGACCGTTCGGCGAAGACGGCACGATCCAGGGCATCTTGGAATATCTCCAGATCCCCTACACCCATTCGGGCGTGCTCGCCTCCGCGCTGGCCATGAACAAGGAGCAGGCCAAGAAGATCGCGAAGGCAGCAGGCATTCCGGTGGCCGAGTCCAAGGTGATGAGCCGGCTGGCGATCGGCTCTAGGCATCCCATGGCTGTTCCTTATGTGGTGAAGCCTGTCAGCGAAGGCTCGAGCTTCGGCGTGGTGATCGTGGGCGAGGGGCAGAGCCATCCGCCGCAGGTCATCGGCTCAAGTGAGTGGCGCTACGGCGACACGGTTATGGTGGAGCGCTACGTCCACGGACGAGAGCTGACCTGCGCCGTGATGGGCGATGTCGCGCTCGGCGTGACCGAGATCATACCCGAAGGTCACGGCTTCTACGATTATGACGCGAAATACGTCGCCGGCGGCTCGAAACACGAATGCCCGGCAAAACTTTCATCGAATATTTACCAAAAAATCCAAACAATCGCACTCAAGGCTCACCAAGCAATCGGGTGCAGGGGCGTGTCCCGCTCCGACTTCCGCTTCGACGACCGCCATAGCGAAAATGGCGAAGTCGTCTGGCTCGAAGTCAACACCCAGCCTGGCATGACGCCGACATCGCTCGTGCCGGAAATCGCCGCCCATGCCGGGCATTCCTTCGCCGAGCTGCTGAGTTGGATGGTGGAGGACGCTTCTTGCCTGCGATGAGGTCGGCGGCTCGAATGGGTGGACAAGCAGGCCGGCAGGGCATGAGCCCCGCCGTGTCCGGTTTCGTGCTGCCCAAGCTGCTGCGCCGTCCGGCGCGGCTCGTCGAGCGCCTGGCCAAGGGCGAGTGGACCCCGCCGCGCTTTGCCAACGCCGTCGTCACCGCGCTGCTGCTTTCGTCCAGCCTTGCCTATGGCACGGTGGAAGGCGGCCACATGCCCGTCGTGCTCAAGGCGATCACCTCGCGCACCGGGTTCGCGGTCGATCAGGTGCGCGTGACGGGAAACCGCGAAACCTCCGAGATCGACATTCTCGACCGGCTGGAGCTCGACGGCTGGACATCGCTCGTCGGCTTTGACGTGGCGGATGCGCGCGACCGGATCGCGAGCCTGCCATGGGTCGAATCAGCCGCCGTCCGCAAGATCTATCCCCGCACGCTGGAAGTGAAGGTCGTCGAGCGCGAGGCCTTTGCCATCTGGCAGCATGACGGCGCGCTGACCATCGTGAAGAAAAGCGGCGAGCTGATCACGGAATTCAACGGGCGGGGGCGTGAGAAGCTGCCATTGGTGGTGGGTGTCGGCGCTTCCGAGCGCGCGGCCGACGTGGTGGCCAAGGTGGCTGCCTACAGCGAGCTTGCCGCGCGGGTGAAAGGCTATGTCCGTATCGGCGACCGCCGCTGGGACCTGCGTCTCGACAATGGCGTGACCGTGAAGCTGCCCGAGCGCGACGAGGACGCGGCCCTGTCCGAGATCGCCCGCCTCGATGCCGAGAACAACATCCTTTCCCGTGACATCACCACGGTCGATCTCCGGTTCCCCGACCGGCTCGTGATGCAACTGACCGCAAACGCCATGGAAGCACGCAAGGACATGCTGGAAAAGGACGCCAAGGCCGCGCGCAAGCGCAAGCAGGGGGCGCACATATGAGCTGGCTCGGCAGCTGCAAGGAAACGCCCAGCCGGCGCAGCGGCATTATCACCGTGCTCGATGTCGGTTCGAGCAAGGTTTGCTGCATCGTGGCCAGGCTCAAGCCGTGCGTGGACAAGCAGATCCTGCGCGGCCGCACCCATAACGTCCAGGTGATCGGCATCGGCCACCAGAAGAGTCAGGGCGTCAAGTCCGGCGTCGTGGTCGATCTCGATCGCGCGGAAGCCGCGATCCGCCTTGCGGTAGACGCCGCGGAGCGCATCGCGGGCGTGACCGTCGATTCGCTGTTCGCCAATGTCACGGCCGGCCGCCTCCGCAGCGAAACCGTGTCGGCCACGGTGCGGCTCGGCGGGCTCGAGGCGGACGCTTCCGATATCGAGCGTGTTCTGGAAGCTGGCACGAAGCAGTCGCGTCGCGCCGAGCGTCAGGTGGTGCATTCCCTTCCCGTGGGCTTCAGCCTGGATGCCGAGCGCGGCGTGCGCGACCCGTCCGGCATGGTGGGCGAAACGCTCGGCGTGAACATGCATGTGCTGACCGGCGATGCGGCACCCCTGCGCAATCTCGAACTCTCGATCAACCGCGCGCATCTTTCGGTCGAGCGCATGGTGGCGACGCCCTATGCGAGCGGCCTTGCCGCGCTGGTGGACGATGAGCTCGAAATGGGCGCGGCCTGCATCGACATGGGCGGCGGCACGACCTCGATCTCGATCTTCGCCGATGGCAAGTTCGTTTACGCCGATGCGCTGCCGATCGGCGGCAACCACGTCACCATGGATCTCGCGCGCGGGCTTTCCACACGGCTGGAGGATGCCGAGCGGCTCAAGGTGATGCACGGCTCCATCCTGCCCGGCCTGGCGGACGAGCGCGACATCATTTCCTTCCGCCCGATCGGCATGGACGAGAGCGAGCCGCCTTCGCAGATTCCGCGCTCGGTCATGTCGAGGATCATCCGCGCACGCGTCGAGGAAACGCTGGAGCTCCTGCGCGATCGCCTCAACAAGTCGGGCTTTTCTTCCGCGATCGGCAAGCGCGTCGTGCTGACGGGCGGCGCGAGCCAGCTTGCGGGCCTGCCGGAAGCGGCGCGGCGCATCCTGGGGCGCAACGCCCGCATCGGGCGCCCGCTCGGCGTGGCGGGATTGCCCGAGGCGGCCAAGGGGCCGGCCTTCTCGGCGGCGGTCGGGCTGATGGTT
>CAUQXI010000010.1:0-116202 GCA_963522145.1 uncultured Mesorhizobium sp.
CTGCCCGACGGTCTGCCCTCGGCGCGGCGGCGCCGTGCATCGGTGCCCTTCGCGGCGCGGCTGCCCGACCGCCAAGCGCGGGGCAGCCGCGCTCCCGAATTCGCAAGCTTCGCAAAGTTCAACGCCTTGCGCAATTGCCGATACCATGGGCAGATGCCCGACAATGTTGCGCTGGCCTCGCAGATCGAAAGACGGTATTGCGGCCTTTCCTCTTTTCGCCGCCGCACGGATCTTCCGGCGGACAGAACGCCCGCGACGGAGACGCTGAGCCGATGACCCCTCAAGCCGTGTTCTGGGACATGGACGGCACGCTGATCGACAGCGAGCCGCTTCACGACGCCGCCTTGACCCATGTGCTTTCCAGCCTCGGGATCGAGGCTCCAGCCAACCTGCATGAGCGCATCCTGGGTCTCGCCGCCTGGCCGGTCTACTGCATGATGCGCGACGAGTTCGGCATCACGCTGCCGTTCGACGACTGGATCCTGCGGAAATACACCTTCTATCTTGAACACGCTCCCGGCCTCAAACCGCGCGCAGGCGCGCTTGAAATCTTCCGAGACCTTCAGGCGGCGGGCGTGCCGCAAGCCATCGTGTCCAACTCCGACCGGCTGGTGGTGGATGCCAATTTGCGCGCCACCGGTCTCGCCCAGCCCGCCTTCCGCTCGATCAGCCGCAACGACGTCCGGCTGGGCAAGCCGGATCCCGAGCCGTTTCTGCGCGCCGCCTGGCTGTGCGGCGTGGAGCCGGGCCTTTGCGCGGTGGTGGAGGATTCGCGCACGGGCGCGTCCGCCGGCGTGGCCGCCGGGATGACAACGATCTTCTGGCCGCAGATCGCCCTGGAACCGCCAGTGGGAGCGCTCTATCTCGAAACGGCCGCAGAGGTGCGCGCCCGCCTCCTGCCAGACTGAGCAGAACATCGATCGGGGCGAGGAGAGATCATCGTGAACACTTCCGCCATCACCGAAAATCTTTGGCTCATCGTCGTTGCCGGCGGGCCCATCCTGCTCGCCGTGCTGATCGCGATTGCGCTGATGCGCCGGACCAAGCGCTCTCCAGCCGAAAAAGCGGCCACTGAGCGCGCTACGGCAGCACTTTACGACCCGAAGGACCGCAACCTGCCGCCCGACTGACCGGTTCCGCCCTGATATCCCTTCTGCGGGCGGTCAATCCTTGGCGTGAACAGGCGTTGCTCGCTCCGACAGCATAAACCACCGGGGTCGTGTGATCTCGCGGCATTCGGGTGAACTGAGCGGCGCCGGAGCCTGTCCGGACCCCGCTCAACCCGTCCGACAGGGAAGCCGCCAACGTGGCGGAGTTCGGCGCGCAGGCCAACATGAAGCGGCCAGCCCAAGCACGAGAGATTGCGCCGCGCGGGCGCTCAGTAGCCGCGTATGCCCAGATGCTCGTAGAAGTGCAGGTAGTTCGGGTTGAAACCGGCGATGCCCTGCAGGCGATCCGAGTCGTGGATGGTCATCCGGCCATTCGACAAGGTGAAGACGCCTTCGTTGCGCAGGCGCTGGAGCGTGCGGTTGGTGTGCACGATGCTCATGCCGAGCGTGTCGGCCAGTTCCTGCTGGGTGAGCGGCAGGCGAAAGCTCATGGCGGAGGTGTGCCCGACCACCGTCATGCGCAGGTACAACTCCCACACCAGATGGGCGGAACGCTCATAGGCCGTGCGCCGTCCGACATTGACGATCCACTGCCGGAGAACCGCCTCGTCCACCAGCGTCGACCACCAGAGAGCGCGCGCGAGCAGGGAGTGCCGATCGGTGATCTCCAGGATCACCTGGCGAGGGATCCGGGCGACGCGGCTGGTCGTCAAAGCGCCGATCGAATGATCCATTTCCTTCAAAAGGAAGCCGTGCAGGTCGCACATGTCGCCCGGCACGAGGAAGGCGGTGATCTGGCGACGGCCGTTTTCCAATACGGAATAGCGGCACAGCATGCCCTCGAGAACGACATTCACCCAGTCGACGCGCTGACCTTCGGAAACGATGTCGGTGTCCGCCTGGAAGACCTCGGTCTCTGCGATCAGCCTGTCGAGGATTTCGATGTCGCTGTCGGGAAGTTCGGTGAATTGCCGGAGCTTTGCCGCCCAAGGGTTGCGCGGCGGCTTCATGCGCAGGTTCCGTTTGCACGCCAGGCTGCACCCCCGCGCATGCGCGCGGAGGTGCTTTGGGCAGGAACGGTCGAAAGCGCGGGGGGAGCCGATCCTTCAACCGCCACCTGCCGTAGGCGAAGGCAGAACCCAGAGGGCCGGCCTGAACCTTCGATGATGTCAAAGCCGTCGGCGGTGCTGAAACAGGCGGAAAGTTCCGCGACTGGCTTTTCGCCCGTCACGATGAAATCTCCAGGGACACAAAAATCGCGAGCATCCACCGCACTGCCTTGAACCCGATGCCTTGATGGTCAGGAAGCGCTTCCCCACCGCGCTGCCTGTCGCGGCAAGGCCTAACCGCAAGAGTCGAGATGTGAAATATCATAGGATATGCCAAACCGCAGCCCCCCCGCTTTTCTTGACGCGAATAAAGGGAACCGGAGGGCAGGAACATAGTTTCGCCAGTCGCTGAACAGCGATGTGTCTGAAACAAGGGTCCGCCGGTTCAACGAGATGAACGAGCTTGGAGCCGGAGCCGCGCCTTGGAGCCGGCCGTGGCAGGGAATGAGCAATCTTGTCGAGGACCATGACTGGTCCGTGACAGCGCTGGGGTCTCGTGAAGAATGGCCCGACTGCTTAAGGCATAGCGCGGAATTTTGCCTGGATGCGCCGTTTCCGGTGGCACTTTGGTGGGGCCCGGAACTCGTCCAGCTTCACAATGACGCATTTCGCGCGGCGATCGGCTTGGAGCGGCATCGATCGAGCTTTGCCGCATCGCTGGCGCGAGGCTGGCAGGACTGCCTGACGCTGTTCGAGCCTGCCGTCACGCGCATTCTGACCGGGGAGACAGGCCTGCGTCTCGACCCGCATTTCCTGCTCGATCCCGATCGTCAGCAGGGCATGCCTGCCTTCTTTGAGATGAGTCTCAGCCCGGTGAAGAATGACGATGGAAAAGTAGCCGGCGTGCTGGCTGCCTTCGCTGAAGCGATTCCCGGGGCCACGGTGCAGGAGGAGCAGGCTTTCCAAATTGCCTTAAGCAGTGCAACGCGTGGGATGGAGGATCCAGAGAAACTGGCTGCTGCGGCCTGCGAAATGGCAGGCCTCCGTCTCAACCTGTCTGCACTCTGTATCATCGAAACCGGCGACAGCGGCGGCACGGCTTGGCCGGGATGGCCTGCTGACGCATGGCCCGAGGGTCGTCCCCAGTTTCAATGGCAGGACCTGAACGGCAGCGCCGCGCTTCTCCAGCGGGGAGAGCCGTGCTCCCTGCCGTGGAAGGGGCGAGCCCGCGATCCTCTGGCTGTTCCGCTCCGAAAGAACGGGCGTCTGCTGGGCTTCCTCCTGGCCGAGCAGGCGTCTGTGCGTGATTGGGATCGTGCAGGCATCAGGATGCTGCAAGCCGTCCTGGAGCATTTCTACGCGGAACTCGAACCGGTTCGGATGCGCGCGGCGGAACGCGACGAGGCACAGCGCATGCGGGCTGCACTGAGCATTGCTCCAGCGCTCCTGTGGAGTTCCAGGCCGCATGGAGAATGGGTTTGGTCCGCGCCGTGCTGGACAGAGTTCACCGGCCTTTCGCCAGGGGATAGCCTCGGGCAGGGCTGGCTCGATGCCGTTCATCCCGACGACAGCGAGCGGATGCGCGCGGTTTGGGACCAGACCGCGCCCGGCGAGCCGCTTCACGCGCGGGCGCGCCTTCGCAATTCAGAAGATGGCGATTTCCGCTGGTTTCAGATCGATGCCGCGCCGGCACGAGCCGACATGGCGCAGGGCGACCCGCAATGGTTCGGTGCCTGTACGGATATCGACCCCTTGTTTCAGGAGGATGCCCGAAGAGGCCAGGCGCTGGCCGAGCTTCAGCGACGCGAGCGCGCCACATTCGCGCTTCTCCGCTCGGTTGCGCGACGCAGCGCGGAAGTCAGCCAGACGGCCGATGAACTGGCCATGGATCTCGATGGCCGCATCGAGGCGCTTGCCCGCGTTCAGGCGATCCTGACGCGGGCGCCCGGGGGCGAGGTTGGGCTCGATTTCGTTGTCGCGGAAGAGCTCGGCGCGCACGGCGCGCATGAGGATGGCATCATCAAGCTCAATGGTCCCGACATCCGGCTCAAGCTTTCCGCCGCGCAGGCGATCGCGCTTGCAGTGCATGAACTGGTGGTCGCGGCCGTCACGCAAGGCGCCCTGACCTTGGACAAGGACGGCAAGATCCGCATCCGGTGGCAGGTGGAAAACACCGCGCGGGGGCCAGAGCTTGCCTTCTCCTGGGACGAAAAGCGCGGCTTTCCGGGCGCGTCGGATGGGCGCGAGCGCGCGAGCTTCACGCTTCTGGAGAAAACGCTTGCCGATATGCATGCCCAGACAAGCCTTGAGGTAAAGCCCGAAGGCTTCACCTGCCGTATCCTTGTGCCCTTGGCCGAAGGCAGCTTTCGACTGGCTGACGAAGACAGCATTCGCCCGGCGGATTGACCGCCTTGTCTGCGGGGAACTCCGATGCGCTGCCGCCTGGCTTCTTTTCGCGCGATCCCGTGGACGTGGCGCGCGATCTCATCGGCACCGCGCTTTACGTCGATGGCGCCGGCGGCACGATCGTCGAAACGGAGGCCTACCGCAATGACGATCCCGCCGCGCACAGCTTCACGGGGCAGCGCCCGCGCAACCGGGCGATGTTCGGCCCGCCCGCCCACGCCTATGTGTATCGCTCCTACGGGCTGCACTGGTGCCTGAACTTCGTTTGCCTGCCAGGCTCCGCGGTCCTGATCCGCGCAGTTTCGCCGGAAGCAGGGCTGGACAGGATGGTGGAGCGGCGAGGAACGGACCAGCCGCGCCTGCTTTGCGCCGGCCCGGGCCGTTTGTGTCAGGCGCTTGCGGTCAGCGGTGAACTCGACGCCGCGCCGCTCGACCAAGCGCCGTTCCGGCTTCTTTCCCGCCAAAGCGAGCCGGAGATCATTGCCGGGCCGCGGATTGGTATTACCAAGGCGGCGGACTGGCCATGGCGCTTCGGCATTGCCGGCTCGCCGTTTCTCAGCAAGCCGTTTCCACGCCGCTGAAAAGCGGAAACAAAAAGGGCCCCCGCGCTATGACGAGGGCCCTTGATTTAAAGACGGAACTTGACGCAGAGGTTACACTCGGCGCCGCGTCCAGCCCTCGAGCAGCGTGCCTTCGTCGCGATGGCGTCCACCCAGCGTCGCGCCGAAATAAGCACCAACGGCGCTGATCAGCAGCGAGGCGGCGGTCACGAAGGCCGCGATGAGCGTGGTCTTGCGAGCCGTTTCAGCCGCGTCGCGGGCAGCCTGCTCAGCCTGCTGGGCCGAGGTGATCAGGTCGTTGACGCGCGCCTCGGCAGTCGGCTGGTCGATCCCGGTGCGGGCGGCAAGCTGCTGCGCAAGATAGGTCCGGTCATCGGCAGACACTTCGCCGTCCGACAGCGTGCCGAGAATGCGGCCGACTTCTTCCCTTGCGCCGGCCGGAGCCAGGCTTTCGGATGAGCCATTGCCACGCAGATAGCGGTCGATCAGAAGATCGAAGTTGCCGCCTTCCGCGTTGCCGGCGAGCGCTGCGGCACCCGTGGCTGCGCCTGTCACGGCAGTGCCTGCCGCCGACCCGACCGCTGAGGTTGCCGTGGAAACGGCGCCCGACACGCCCGAGACGAGCAGCGTCGCACCCACCAGAACGCCGAGAGCCCAGACCACCACGCCATGCGAGCCGTCGCGGATGTCGGATTCGTCCTCGGTGGCGTCATGCTTGCGGCGGCGCAGGCGCCCCGTCAGGTAGCCACCCGCCATGCAGGCAGAGATCTGCACCCAAAGGAGCCAAAGGGCGACGGCGATCCCGAAGCCCAGCGCGCCGATGCCTTCGCCTTCATAGGGCGAAGCGAGAGAAAGGCCGAGTGCGGATCCGAAGGTGAGGAGCACAAAGGAGATCGCGAGCGAAAGAACGACGCCGGCGAAGATTGCCGGCCAGTCGACATAGGAGGTCTCGTCATGCGCAACCGAACCGGCGCCGCCGACGATCACCCCTGGAGTGGGGGAAAGAGCCATGGGGTGTTTTCCTTGCAAGAAGACGTTGGAAACAGTCGAGCGACTTGGCCGTACGCGCCTCTCAGCGCAGGCCGAGCAGCGACAGGACGGCGAGAACGATGACGACGAGGCCCACGAGGTAGATGATGCCGTTCATGGCGAGAACTCCTTGGATGCGATTGCCGAGAAGAACATCGCACTGTGAACAATGTTCCGTGAGCGAGGTGTGAAATCGCGCGAGCGATGATCGCGTCCTTCCCATAAAGGTCGGAACGACACTCAGAAGCGTTGATGGCAGGCGACCCGCCTCCTACTTCAAAAGGAACCGCAGTGTTTCCGCATTGATCCCGCCAGGAGGACCTTATGGCCGACCTTTCTCAGTTTCCCATCGCCAAGCGCTGGCCCGCGCAGCATCCCGAGCGCATCCAGCTTTATTCCTTTGCCACGCCCAACGGCGTGAAGGCCTCGATCGCCCTGGAAGAGCTTGGGCTGCCATACGAGGCGCATCTCGTCAACATCACGAAGGATGATCAGAAAAGCCCGGAATTCCTGTCGCTCAACCCCAACCACAAGATTCCCGCCATCATCGATCCGGACTGTCCGGACGGGCAGCCGCTCGCTCTGTGGGAGTCGGGCGCGATCCTCGTTTATCTTGCAGAAAAGACCGGCCGGCTGATGCCGAAGGATCCTGCCGAGCGCCTTCACTGCCTGCAGTGGGTGTTCTTCCAGGTGGGTGGGGTGGGGCCGATGTTCGGCCAGTTCGGATATTTTCATAAATTCGCGGGCAAGGAGATCGAGGACAAGCGGCCCTTCGAGCGCTACCGCGATGAAACCAGGCGCCTGCTCGGCGTGCTGGAAGGCCGCTTGAACGGGCGGGAGTGGATCATGGGGAACGATTATTCGATCGCCGACATCGCGATCTTCCCCTGGGTGCGCGCGCTCAAGGTCTTCTACAGAGCGGGCGAAATGCTGGAACTCGACACCATGCCGAACCTGTCCTCCTGGCTCGATCGCGCAATCACCCGGCCCGCTTCGGAGAAGGGGCTGAAGGTTCCGGCCTGAGCGCAATAGCGCGATGACCCTGCAACCGGGCGCGCATCTTCCCGTTGTCGCCCCGACGACCAATCAACCCGACATCCAACCCCTCGACATACGACCAAGGAGATGCGCGTCATGAGCGACCAGAGCCCCCCTGTCGACGGCAACCGACTTCCCGCGGAAGATCTTGCCAATGAGGATCGCGCGGAGTTCGACCGTGAGAAGCCCGGCACGCCGCTCGAAAGCGATGATCTCGGCCCCGACGATTGGGACGGCATCGACACGAGCCTAGGGGAAACCGTGTCGCTGGATGCGCTTCGCGACGGCGAGGGTGCAGCCAACGACAACTGGGAAGATGACGACGACAACCCCTTCAATGACAGCGACGACGCCCTTCCCGATGACGGCGAAGAAGCCGCGCTGCGCCAGGACCTTCTGGACAGCCCGGAACGCGGCCGCTTCGGCGACGGCGAGTAAAACCTGGCACCGTCCAGGCACAGATGAGCGGTTGCTTGTTGAACTCCTCTTCATCGAAGTGTTGCGACGGGGCTGGCGGTTCCAACAAAGCGTATTTGCTTCCCAGTCAGAAGGGCGGCGAAAACCGATGGGATGGAGCGTTCCCGGTAAGCGATCTGCACCGGGAATGCTCCGCTCTGGCCCTCAGCCATGCCCGGCTTGCACTGGAGATTGGTCAACCACTTGCACCGAGCAACCGAGGGCGAGTGGCTGGAATCTTTAGCTTGGCCGCGTCATTCGTTTCGAGACGAAGTTCAGAGTCCTGAAACATCTTGAATGACGAGATCGGCCTCGCGGCGTCGATCCAAGACCCGCTCGATATTGGGCCTGTCGGTGCTGTCGATCCAGTGGCGCGCGGCCTGAGGGTCGCGGCCATGCATCCGCCAGCGCTCCACCAGTCGCCTGTCGAGTTCATCGCGCGGCGCGTCGAGGAAGATCGTCAGATCGAACAGGCTTGCGAGCTGAAGCCAGGGCGCCTCATCGAGCAGCAGATAATTCCCCTCGACGAACACGATGCGTGCGCTGAGCGGGATCAGCCCTGCGCCGGCACGCGAAAGCTCCATTGAACGGTCGAAGACGGGAAAGGCGATCTCGTTCTCTTCCGAACGGATGCGCCGGAGAAGCACTTCGAAGCCGCGAAAGTCAAAAGTTTCGGGCGCGCCCTTGCGGTGGGACAGCCCCCTCTCCGCAAGCACCCGATCATCGAAGTGAAACCCGTCCATCGGTACCACGCTCGAAACGTCCGGACCGATAAGTGCGCAAAGCCCCTCGGCGAGCGTCGACTTGCCCGAAGCCGGCGGCCCGGCGATTCCGATCAGGAAACGTCCACTCGCCTTGTCACGCGCGGGCTCTGACGCTTCCAGAATGGTGCTCGCAAGCTCCGCGACATCCATCATCACCACTCCTCTTTACCGCTCACTGTCATTCCGCCGTTGCCGAGAGGAGACGCATCGTTTAAGAAGCAGCGACGCGTCGGCCATATGGCGATTGGACGTTTAATCCCTCCCGCGCATCCTGCGCACCCGTAGCTCAGCTGGATAGAGCGCTGCCCTCCGAAGGCTGGCGTCAAGGGGGGACGGATCGGACGTGTGTTAGAAAGAGTGATAAAAGACAGGACGTTAGAAGCCTTACTATTCTCGTCCGGGAGGTCGGAATTCTCCACGTAAGCACCGCGTAAGCAGCTTGTCTCTGGAGAACGGCGGGAAATGGATAGGAACGGCGCCCGTAAGCGGCGCAGTTCGATTCGATGGTGAGGTTAGATTGAAAACGGCCGAATCCGTTGACCTTCAGAGGTCGGTCGGGCTAGGCGAACATAGAGCTGCACCCGTAGCTCAGCTGGATAGAGTGACGGCCTCCGAAGCCGTAGGTCACAGGTTCGAATCCTGTCGGGTGCGCCAAATACCTCGTGAGCTGCCGCTCGTCGCCTAGCGCCGCCCCGGCTACTCCGGTGTATTAGCCCGGACGACCGTGATCCGGTTTGCTTCCGGGTCACTCATAGCGCGTGGCTTTCTGGTCGAGCCATTGCAGACGGCGATCCAGTTCGATCGCTGGGAGCGCTGCAATCAGCCGATCGAGGATCTTTGGCACGCCATACAGGTCGCTGGTCGTGCCAGGACCGAACAGCTTCCACAGCAGGATGAGCGTCTCTCGGGCAAATTTCTCGGGCGCTTCGGACCGCTCGATCGCATAGGTGCCGCCATGGCCTTCGAGCAGCGACATATGCGGCAACAACTGCTCGAGCGCCTCGGGAAAGGCGTCGCCGCTTTCCACGGCCAGATCGGCAAAATGCCGGCTGAACTCTCGCTCACGGAAAGTCCGCTCTCGCGGCCAGACCGCGAGCAGCAACGGCCCGATGCCCGTGCGCCAGGCGACCGCACGATCGGGGCCGATCTGATGGATCCATTGCTTCACCAGTTCGGCCGCACCGCTACGCAATGACAATGGCCCGTTGCGGAGCGCCCTGGCGGCGTCGGCGACGCCCATGCCCCAGTCCGCCTCTGTCTGCTCTCCGCGAAGGATCGACAGCGCCGGCGCGACGATCTTGGCGGCGGCGTTGGTGAGGTCATGGCCCCGCCCAGTTAGCTCGCCCACACCGCGCAGGACAGCCGCGCTGAAGGTCCGGGAGGCGACCGATGACAGGCGTGAATCGGTGACGAGGACCCGGCGCAGCGCGATGGCCTCGTCACCGTCTCCCGCCAGCGCGGCTTCGAGCAACGGCGTGACCGTCTGCCCCTCGATCGTCAGCACAAATCCAGCCGCGAACACGAGCGCGCCACGCGCCATGGCGCCCTGACGGCCCGGTGCCACCACAGCCGCGTCCAGCGCTGCCAGCAGCTCCGGATCGATCGGCTCACCCGCTTTGCGCCGGGCCTCGATATCGATGAGTGCGGCTTGGGTCAGGCGCCCACCTGCGGTGTTGATCAGGTCGGCATAAAGATCGCGCGTGGGATCGAGCGGCTCGGTGTCACGCCCCACGGCTGCCGCGAACAGCCTTTGCCACCAGGTGGCGATCGCGGGTTCGGCCTGGCGCGGTGAGGACCAGTAGAGATCGGCAAGGCGATCGACGACCAGCGCGAGAAATGGCGCTTCGGCCGGCTCGAGCGTGGCAAAGAGCGCGACGACGAGCGGCCGACGGTCCGGATCCTTCTCGCCTTCGGGAAAGGACAACGCGCCGATCAGGTCCCGCCAGAGCGGCGCGTTGGCGTCGTCGAGCGGCGCGGCCCTGAGCGTATCGAAGGCGCCCCTCGGGTTGGTGCGGCAAAACGCGCTCCACCCTTGCCGTTTTTCGATATCATGGCTGGCGAGCACCTCGCGCGCGACCTGCAATCGCTCGCCCTCGGCCGCATCGATGATCGGCTGTGCATCGCCGACCACCATATGGACGCCGGTCGAATAGGATCCGAAAAAGTCCTGATCCTCGACGCCGCGCGTCAGATACGCGTGCCGCGCTTTGATGGCCGCAAGCTCCGCCGCACCCTCGGCCGACAGTCTTCCGGCCTGCTCGAGCATGTTGAGCCGCAGCCAGACCTCCGCGTCGAGGGCATGGCTCCTCCAGTCCGCCTGACCGTCCTCGATGGGATAGCGGTCGTAATAGGCCGGTCCCTCGGTCAGGATGCGCTGTTCGACGGCAGCAACCAGGTCGGCATTCGCGTCGCCAGCGCGGTCGCGCAGCACGAGCGCGAGCTCGCGGCGCACCGTCCAGAAGATGTCGCGCGAAAGGCCCGCCAGTCCGGCGCACGCTTCGTCGGCATCGAACAGTTCGTTTTGACGCAAGCCATGCAGCCAGAGCCGCGTCCCCAATATGCCAGGCATAGCCTTCCAGGCTAAGGCTTGCGCGCGCACCGCATCGCGATCTTCAGCGGCTGCCGCCGGGAGTATCCGGGCGAGGAGCTCGACCAAGAAAATCGGTCCGTCATGATGCTCGTTCTGCCCATGCGGCTCGACCGACGGCACCGCGCCGTCATTGCCGTCATAATCCCCCTCGATCATGCCGATATCGAGCGAAAGCCCGACCGTCGCCCGCAACCTCGCGCTGGCGATCTCGAGCAGGACAAGCGCCTGCGGCACCGCCGTCAATGCGGCAACGAGGTCCGAAGCGCCGCCGCGGTCCGAAAGCGTCAGTCGCGGCCAGGCGAGGTCGGAGAGACGCCGCGGCGGATCGACGGCTGGTTCATTATCGAAGAAAGATCTGCCGGACCGGAGTTCAAGCGCCGGGGTCAGCAAGCCCACTGCTCGTTCGAGGTCGACGTGCAGCACGACAGGGCCTTTGAGCATCTCCATCAGCGTGTAGGCACGGTCTTCCCACTGGTCACCGCGATTGGGCCGGCTGATCGTGAGAAGGCGCCAGAGCTTTAGCCACAGGAGCGGCGCATCCTTCACTTGCTGGATCCGTCGCGCCAGTTCGTCGGCGAACGGCTTGCCAAGTTTCTCAAGCCAGTCGACCGCCCGCCGGAATCGGTCAGGTGACGCAAGGTCCCTGACCAACCAAGCGGCGAGGATCCAGGACGCGTCGCGCTCGGTCCATAATTTTCGGTCGGCGAAGAAGTTGAACCAGTCTCCGTCGATGATGGCCGGGATCGCGAGCGACCACAGGTCTCGACGACCGCTGAACAGCCATGCGGCGTGATCGAGTTCTGCGGCATTGGCGTCGGCGAACGGCTTGGCGAGAATCGCCTGCGCCCAGTCGCGCCGCGTCGCCCGCGGTCGCTCGACGAGGTCCGCCAGTCTCTCCAAGTCCGGCCACAGGGCGGCATGGCTGGTCGGATTGCCCGCCGCATCGAGCTGGTACTCATAAGAGATCGGCTCGACCGCAAGCGCCGCCCAGCGGACATCCGCTAGGTCGCGCGTCACAACCGCGTCGATCGCATAGACTGGGCGCAGATCGGGAAAGCGCTGCCGATCCGCTTCGAGCACATTGAGGAAATATCGTACCGGCGCGTCGCCGGCACTGTAGCCGACCAGCACGATGGTCTTGGTGCGGCAGAGATCGAACAGGAACCGCGACGCCCAGCCCGATCGCATATAGGCATCGCCATAATCGGCGCTCGTCACGATCAGCGGTGTTTCATCTAACCCGAGATCTGCGTCGGCGATCCGACCATGGATATGAATGATCCCGCCGAAACCAGCGCTGCCTGGCGGCGGCAGATCCTGCCCGGCGAAGCTGAAGGCACGGACCTGATCGGCATCCTCGGTCTCGATCAGCGCGCGCTCGATCAGCGTGTCGAAGTTGGTGGTCACGATTGCGGGACGGTTTTCGAGATCGCGCGACAGGCGCAGGATGGTGCGATGATGCGAGAGATCCGCATCGACGGGCGGCTGCAACTCCGCCACGACCGAGCGGGTCATGTCGGCTGGATTGACGATGCGGCGGCTGAGCGACCCAAGCGCTTCCTCGAACCGGTTCTCTTTGAACGACAATTGTTCCGACGCGCTCATATCGACGTTGAGACCGGCGAAGCAGCGCGTCACGAGCGCACCGAAACCAGGCAACTGCGGTGCGCTCACCCCCGCACCACACAAGAAGACGACATCGCCGGTAAGGAGAGCGTCGACCAGTTGCTCGGGAAATTCCGGCCCAGCCTCGGAAAAGCGAAGGCTCATGTTTGCCAGTCCGGAGTTTGCACATGCTGACGCAATCGGATGGCCACGGCCATGAATGCATGCTTGACCCCTACCACTCGCGGCGACCCGGCGATGGCGACATATGGTCGAAGGTGTCAGACTCCGGCTCAGCATCGAGATGATAATAGTGGGTCTGATCTCCTAGCAGGAGCAGGGAGACTGCAAAGTCATATTGCTCAGCAAAGATCGTCATCTCGCGCGTGGGTTCGCGGAACCAGACACCGGCGTCGTGATCGACCCCTACTTTGCCATCGACGAGGAGGTCCTGACGACCGACGATGGAGGTCGGCGGCACTTCGATGGGCGACCCGGAGGTGCGAAAGAAGGCGCCGGTCTTCAAAGCCGAAGGACTTGCTCGCGACCACAGAATATACCCCTCGCGGGATACTACCAGCACTGCGCGGCGTTCCGTGTAGCTGAGCCATCGCAGCGTCGCGGCAATCAAGGACACCTTATATCGGTCCGCGCTGTCGGAGATCTGGTCGAGATCGACCTTGGCGTTGGCCGCGATCCGGCGCCGAAAGTCATCCAACGGCATGAGCAGGTTCGCGGCAAACGTGTTCGCTTGCTGTTCGAGCTGCGCGTAGTCGGAATCCCAGCGCACCATGTCCTGCTCGCCGCACTTGATCCCATCAGGGTGGGCGAGGCGGTGAAGCAGGAAATGGCCAAGCTCGTGGGCGAGAGTGAAGTTTATGCGACCCTGCGAACTGATGCGGCTGTTATAAAAAATTCCCCAGCCAGGCTTGCCTTGCGGGGCCCGGAACAAGGCCCCGTCGAATCCCGGCAAATCAGCGCCGACGACGCGGGTAATGGCGTCGCCGGGATACTTCTGGTGCGTATATTCCTGCGCCACCGCTGGAACGTCGACCGGAAACCGATCGCTTCCGAACACGGTGTTGAGCACGTGAGTGATCTCAAAGGCCCAGCGCTCAGGAGAAAATGCTCCGTTCACTCGTCATCGCCCCACAGATCAACCATCCGACGGATCTTCTCCTTCGTGTCGCCGGGCATTTTTCGGTACTTTCGATAGAATGCCGTGTCGGCGGCGTCTTCTACTTTTAGAGTCTCCGTTTGGTCGATTAGGTAGTCGGCTGTCACGCCTAAGACGGCAGCGATCTTGGCTATCTTCTCACCTGACGGTCTTGGCGGGTTCTTGTTCTCCAGTTCCCAAATGTAGCTCTTGCTAGACTCGGAAAGTTCCGCGAGCTTCTCAAGGGTGTAGCCTTTGGCTTTTCGCAAGGTGCGGATTTTCTCGCCTAGAGGGGTGGACACTAAACGCTCCTCCTACTGAATCATCAAAGTTCAGAGTAGGCGCACACGGCGACCTTGACAACGCGCATAAGACCTTCTAGCTGTAAGTTCGGAGTAGGCGCACTTTTTATTTTTCGAAAGCGGAAGGGATCATAGATATGGCGGAACGCAAAGGACCGGACACACATCATGTAGTGCCGAACCCAAACGGAGGATGGGATGTGAAGCGGGGCGGCGGCGAGCGCGCCAGCGGTCATTTCGACACCAAGCGCGAGGCGATCGACCAAGGTCGCGCGATCAGCCGGAACCAAGGCACAGAGTTCCGAATCCACAATCTCAACGGCCGGATCGCCCAGAGCGACAGCCACGGCCACGATCCGAACCCCCCGAAGGACAAGGACTGAAGGGCAGCCGTTTCGGTGCTTCCAGCAGCAAACTGATCAAACGTAGCGGGCAAGGCCCGTATATAAAGGCGGACCCCATGCGGAACTTGGCGGCCCTACAGGGCGACGGGATAGAATTGCCCAAGGGCATCCAGCGGAGCCGTCCGTTGCCGGACCCAGGCCTGGGAGCCCTGTGGGACTCCATCATCCTCGCCGATAGCCTGAAGACGCAGGTGCTGTCGCAGGCGGTCCTCAACTTCACCATTCGCGGCAAGGTCAGCCGCACCGTCCTGCCGCTCCACGGCGTCATCCTGCTGGTGGGCGAACCCGGGACCGGCAAGACCTCGCTCGCACGCGGCCTGGCCCATCGGACGGCGCTCGCCTTCCAGGGCGGCCGCTTCCGTCTGCTGGAGGTGGAACCGCACACCCTGACCAGCTCGGCCATGGGTAAGACCCAGCGGGCGGTATCGGACCTCTTCTCCCAGGCCATCGCGGAGGCCGCCAGCCAGGGGCCAACCATCGTCCTGCTGGATGAGGTCGAGACCCTGGCTGCCGACCGCTCGAAGATGAGCTTGGAGGCCAACCCCATCGACATCCACCGGGCGACCGATGCCGTGCTCGTTCAGTTGGACGCGTTGGCGGAACGCTTCCCGGAGCTGCTATTCGTCGCCACGAGCAACTTTCCCGATGCTGTCGACAGCGCCTTCACGTCGCGCTGCGATTTGGTGCTGCGCATCCCACTTCCGGACCGGGAGGCTTGCGGGCGCATTCTCAAGGACTGTTTGGCCGGGCTCGGTCAGACATTTCCGAGCATCGGTCGGCTCGCATCGGCGCAAGGCTTCGATCGCTGCGCGGCCGAATGTGTCGGGCTGGACGGCCGAGCCATCCGCAAGATGGTCGCCAACGCCTTGGCCAGCAGCCCGCAGACCGCCGTCAATCCAGATCAGGTCACGCTCGAGAACATCTTCGCTGCGGCCAGAGCCGCCAAGACCAACCGGTCGCCGGAGGCGCGTTCAAAGTGAGCACCGTCGCTAGCCGCACGTTCAAGAGCACGCCTGAGCGTGACGCCGCCGCAACTTGGCGCGCCATCGTCGATCTGTTGCTCCAGGGCCGGACAGGGGCGGTGCGTGACGAACTGTTGGCCGTCGCCGGTGTGGCGGCGAGTATCATCGCCGACAAGGCGCCCGAGGGCGCGGCGATCGTCGTGACCTGCGATGGTCCGCGGACCCGAATTTATTGCGTCTACGATGAAGACGCCGTCGATGGGTCCGACGCCAACGAAGGTGCGCTCGGCTTCGATCCGCTGAAGGGCGAGTGGCAGATCTCGTTGCCCTGCGAGGCCGAGGACCTGACCTGGGTTCAGGGCGCCTTGAAGAAACACAGCAGCCGGATCACCGCGCGAGATAAGGCCGCAGCCGCATCGGCCGAGTCGACGAAATCAGCGGTAGCCTCGTCGGGGCTGGCCCTCGACCTCAAAGAGTTCCTGGGCCAATGACCACTGTCGCCGTCAACACCTACACCCACTCGGTCACCTACGTCGCCGACAACATCCTCAAGAGCATCAAGGACATCATCCGCTTGAGCGGTCTTGACCCGTCCAAGCTCGTTGAAGGCTGGGACGACTACATGCGAGCGCTGAAGGTGTGGCTCGACGGCCAATATCTGGAGCGCGCGGTGCTGGAGATCTTCAATCCCCAGACCGATGCACTGGTCCTGCGCTGGGACATGGACATCGTCTACAACTGGAGCTCTGGCGACGGCGGCTTCTGGACCGATACCGATCAGCTCCGGTATCACATCCGCAAGGCAGGGCTCGCGCCCAGCGCGGCCGACTATCGCCTGCTGCTCAAGCACAAGCCAGGCGCGCCGGACGTCTCTGGATGGAGCACCTCCCCCTATCGTTCCACCGCGGGCATGGCCCGCCAGAGCCTCGGCTCGACAATCGAACACAGCGGTCTGGGCGCCGATACGGCCTACTGGAGGCGAACCTAGTGCTGACCGTCGAAGAAGCCTTCCGCAAGTTCAAGAGCCGCTTGGAGCTCAACGACCGGGAACAAAAGAACGCGTCTGACCGCCAGAACGAGGTGCGGGACTACTTGGTGACGAAGTTCGCCATTGCCCGCAGCTTCTTGACCGGGTCCTACAAACGCCACACGAAGACCAAGCCCCTGCGGGACATCGACATCTTCTTCGTGTTGGCCGAGTCGGAGCGGGACTATCGCTCCAAGGCGCCTTCGGTGGTCATCGGCGCGTTCTACGATGCCTTGGTGGAGAAGTACGGCGCCAAGGCCGTCCGCAAGCAGGGCCGGTCGGTGAACGTAGATTTCGGTGTGGTGATCGATGCCGAGGACAACACCGACTATCGCGTCGTCAGCGTCGATGTTGTGCCCACCTTCCCGCTCGGCGACGACTACGAGATTCCGGACACCGACACCGGAAAATGGATCAAGACCAACCCCGAGATTCATGCGCGCAAGGCCACCGAAGCCCACCAGGCATTTTCCAGCGAATGGAAGGGGCTGGTTCGAATGGTCAAGTATTGGAACAACAACCCGCGCCACGGCGAAAAGCCGGTCAAGCCGTCGTTCTTGATCGAGGTCATGGCACTGCAGTGCCTGTACGGCGGCTGGCAAGGCCGTTTCGACTACGAGATCCAGGGCTTCCTCTCGACCCTAGCTGACCGGATCTTCGATGAGTGGCCGGACCCCGCCGGTCTCGGTCCGCCGATCAGCGACGGCATGGACGCTGCGCGCAAGCAGCGCGCCCAGACGCTGTTGCGAGCGGCCAGCCGCGAGGCCAGCGTCGCGATCGACAACGTTCGTCAGGGTCGCAACGGCGAAGCGCTCAAGGCATGGCAGAATTTGTTCGGCCCGAAGTTCCCCCGGTCGTGACCGCAATCAATTCCCACCGGACCGGTCAGGACCAGTATCATGGCTGACGCGGTCATGGCCCGCTGGCACGGAGACAACTATCAGGCGCGGGTGTTCTGGGAGAACGCCTTTAATCTTCTGTTGCCCAACTCCTGCGTCGTGGAAGTGACGTTCGAGGCCAACGGCCCCAAAGCCTTTGATGACGTGGTGGTGAAATATGATCCGGCGGTCCCACGCGGTGGTCCCGAGCGGGTTTCAGCGGAGTACCATCAGGTTAAATGGCATGTCGCCCTTGATGGCCGCTTCGGCTACGCTGATCTGATCGATCCAGAATTCATCGGGGCCAAAAGCGTCTCGCTGCTTGAGCGGCTGAAGCAGGCCCGAGAGACGGCGCCTACCTCGGCCCGGTTCGCTTTCATGACGACCTATCGGGTGAAAGACGGTGATCCCCTCGGGACATTGATCTCGGGGACGGACAGGTCGTTGTTGGTTGAGCGACTGTTTGACGGCACGACGGATTTGAGCCGGATGGGCAAGGTACGCAAGCTTTGGCGAGAGCACCTCAAGCTGGCCGACGACGAGGAGTTGAAGCGTGTCGTGACGGGCCTGCGGATCCTGGACGGCCATCGCACGCTCGAAGATCTGAGATCGGAGATCAACGTCAAGGCCCGGGTGGTCGGCCTACTGGCCTGCGAAACCGCGTCGGAGTTTCGATATGACGAACTCGCCCGCGCACTGAAGGTTCGCCAGTTGAACGGCCTAACTCGGGAGACCTTCCTCAAACTTTGCGAAGAGGAGGGTCTGATGGCCCCGGTCGTGGTGCCGGTCGATCCGTTTTTACCGATTGCCATCCGCAGCTTCCTGGGACCTGCAGCGGACATAATCGGCGCCTCGCCCGACGATACGCTGCTGCTGGTCGACCAGTTCCGCGAGCGCTACCTCCGCAACGATCGGGACTGGCAGACCGATATCCGACCGCGGGTCGAAGCCTTTCTCTTGGCGGCGGTCAAGCGCTCCGCCCAGTTGCGCCTAGTGCTCGATGCTCATGCCTCGATCGCTTTCGTCGCGGGCTCGGTTTTAGATCTAAAGAGCGGAGTCGAGGTCGAGCTGGTGCAGAAGGGGCGCGTCGGAAGCCGCACCTGGCGCGCCGACGACGATGCTCAGGCATTAGGGGCTGCATTCACCGTAACCGAGCGTCATCTTGGGCCGGGTCAGGAAATCGCCTTGGCAATCAGCGTGTCGCAGTCCACCGAAGCCCAGACGCTTGCCTATGTCGCGGCGCGTCTGCCTGCGGTCGGCAAGGTGGTGCAGTTTGATCTTCCTGGTGGTCCCGGAGGACAGACAGTTACTGGCGGCGGCCACGCTGCCGCCCTTGCTGAACAGATATCGAATGCCGTCAGGGTGTTGAAGGTGGAAGATCCTGACGCGATGGTCCACATCTTCGCGGCCTGTCCGAACGCGCTGTTGTTCTTCCTCGGTCAGCAACACAGGGCAGTGGCACCATGCATCGTTTATGAATTCGACTTTGATCGACGAGGAAACAAGACCTACCAGCCCTCTTTCATCATTAACTGAATGCCGGAAATCGCGATGAGTGAGCCCCTCTATCAAGAAAAGTACGTCGCATTCATCGACATGCTGGGCTTCTCTCATTTGGTCCGAGCGGCGTCGGGGAACGCAGACAAACAAGCGACTATCCTTGCAGCCATAGAACGCCTCAAGGATACCGCCTGCACCAATTCGAATATTGATCTGATTATTACTTATTTTAGCGACTGTTTGGTGATTTCGAGTGCCCGATCCCCTCTAGGGCTTTACGAAATGCTCCAGAGCATACGGACCATTGCCGAAAATCTGCTGGTTGTTGATGTCTTGATCCGGGGCGGCCTTACGGTCGGAGAAGTACATCATAACGGCCAGTTCATGTTTGGTCCAGGCATGCTCGACGCCTATGATATGGAACGTCACGAAGCCAAACATCCGACTGTATTAGTCAGTGAGATAGTCCGGTCAGATACCTTACAGGCTGGTCTTAGGCCGTTTCTTATTTTTGATGATGAAGAGCCTGAGAGGGCTTATGTCCACTACCTCATGGCTTTCGCCAATTATGATCCCACGCCACAGCCTGGCTTGATGATTCTGGACGGGCCGGCGCGCTTGATACGCCATTTCATCGCCCAACGTCTCGCCAGCCACGAAGGTACAGTCAGAGAAAAGGCCGAATGGCTGGAGAAGTACTGGAATGGGAGTGTCGGCACCGTCGGCGTCCTGGGCGTGGTGAATCGATTAGGCGACTTAACTCGCCCAGATGCGCATCCCTTCCGAAGCATTCGGGCAATCGTGGCGGGACCTAGGGTCGTCGCCGAGGGATAGATGAGTGGACTGGCTAGATGAGAGGGCGGGTCACGTCAGGCCGAGCAACATAACCTGACTCCCAAGGCGCCGGGCGGGCGATCAGCTCGACGAGCTGCGGGACCGGTCGCGCCGGCTCCGAACACCGGGCGTGGAAGTCAGCAAATGCCGCAGGATTCATCTTGAGAGGTCCTTGGGCTCTCGTTTTTTCTTCCATGGCGTCCGCCAGCCTTCATTTCGAATTCGCGATGCCGGCCATATGGCCGGCGGCGAAAGGCGGCGATCGACGAGCATTTTGCGTTTTTCTTCAAGCCCGATGGCGAGGCGGATCGCGGTGCCTTGCTTGAGCTGTTCGCATATTGGCTGCGACCCAGCGACGGTCTGCGCCAATATCTCTGGGCGCATCGCGAGGCCGACGTGAGCCGGGCCCGGCGGCCCATCGAGATCCTGCCGCCGGACACGATCCTGCTGATCTTGCGCTACCTCGTCGACGACTATTGGGGTCATTATATTGGCTGGCCGGATCTAATCCTCCATCGCGACGAAGCGTTCATGCTGGTCGAGGTCAAATCCTCGTCCGACAAGCTTAGTGCCGAGCAAATGGGATGGATCAGTGACAACCAGGATCTTCTGAAGTTGCCATTCCGTTTGGCCAAGCTGCATCGACCAGCCCGGCAGGTGGGACGCGGCGAAAGCTAGCATGTGAGTAATCGGGTTGAAGGAGGTGGGGTGATGCACGCTGTTGCCGGTGAGATCGATGCGCCATACCGCTCCGACTGCTTCCAGCAAGTCTTGGTCGCTCATGCGAGTGTCTTTCCGATCGATTGACGCACGCGGGCGGGGAGGCTCACACAGCCCGCCGCGCGTTCTGGACCGAGGCAGGCGCACACCGCATCGAGTAGATGTTCGGGCACGCGCATGCGGGCTTCTCGAAGTGCTCCGTAGAGAACGTTTCCTAGTTCCTCGTTCGAAAAGACCGACCGGACCGCATCGCTCAATAGCAGTTCCGTCGTACTGATGATCTGCAGGGCAGGAAATCGATCTCGCCCGAGATTTATGGCCTTGCGCTCGTCGATGATCGCGGCAGCTCCAACGTGAAGGGCGAGCGCTAACGTTGCAGCCTCGCCGTCGTCGAGGGTCTGACTTACAGGACCTGCAACGAGGTTCAGATAGGTCTCTTCCGCCTCCGAGGGCAGCTCAGCGACTTCGACCAGACCGTCGTTGATGAGGTCTGCAAGCGCGGCGGCTGTCCGTCGCCCCTTGTCCCGACCTCGTTCGAGCTCATCCAGGGCGATACGCGGGATTTGGGGGCGCATCGCGAGGATGCGGATCACGTCGCCTGCCCGCGCGCCAGCTATGAGATTAATCCAAACGCTGGCGTCAGCAACGAGAAGGCCGCTAGGCCAGGAGCGAACGGGATCCATCCGTCTCAGCTCCTTCGGCCTCGAACTCGTCGATGAGCACGCGTGCCTCAACACGATCAATCTGAAGGAGGCGCGCAAGCTGTCCCTCGCTGAGCAGGGACTGCCGCCATGCCTCGCTTGCCATCAGGCTCATGCGCATTGAGATCTGACGTCGCGCATCGGCCTTGGCATCGTCTTGCGGAACCAAATCACCAAGGACCTCGCGCGCTTGGGCGTCCGAGATACCGCCTTGGTGGTCGAACCACTCCCAGGTTCCCGCCTTGGTTAGCCCCAGTTCTTCCAGTCGGCGGACCATTGCTTCGCGCGAGACTCCAAAAAAGTGCGCGAGCAGAATGATATGTCGTCGGGTTAGCTTCGACGCACCGGCGGTGACCTCCTGAAACTTCGCCATCACAGCGCGAGCGGGGGTCAGGAAGCAACGCCCGAAAACGGTGGCGTAGCGCTCCTCCCGGCTCGCCTCCGGCGTGCCGGCATGGAGCGCATCGGGTGCCCTTCGGGTGGAAATGAAGTGCCCGAGCTCATGTCCGCCGGTCTGCGAACGCCGATCTCGCGGATGCGCAGCGTTCAGCAATATACAAGCCCCGGCGACGTCATCGAACGCGTAGAGACCGGAAATCTTGGGATCGAGACGGCGAACATACACTCGCGCGCCAAGCTGAAGTTCAAGAAGACTGACGATGTCCCGGATCGGTGCCAAACCCAACCCTAGCCATTGCCGAAGCTCCCACGCATCCTGCTCCGCCTGAAGCGCGACATTGCCCGGTAAGAGAGGGCGTTCGGGAGGGTCAAGCCTGACGCGGGTTATACCGAGGAGATTTTCGAGTTCCACCTCCGCTTGTACGAGATGATTGAGCAGCACGATTGCTGCTTCGACCTGCTCTCCCTGATCTCCGATCTTCCGGAAGCGAGGACGCAGGTCGACCTTCGCAGCGTCCTGTCGAAGGAGCTCGTTAAGAGAAGTCCCATATAGCGCGGCCAGCTTCTGAAGCTCATCTACGCGCACACGCCGCTGGCCCTGCTCTATTGCCACCAAAGTTGTGCGAGCAACGTTGAGTGCGAGCGCCGCGGCGGCCTGAGTGATCTTCGCGTTCTCGCGCGCTTCGCGAAGCAGATCGCCAACTGCACCAGCGGAAAGAGAGCCTGTAGTCATTGCCATGGCGACACCATCGCAACGCGGCTGACAAAGGAGCGGCTGCCGAGATTTAACTGGAAGTCGAGCCATTCTGCGCGATGTCGGGCAAGAAGCTCACCGAGATGGCGCTCACTAGTCACTATATCGACGCCCAGGGCGATGGCAGTTTCGCGTGCGACCCGACGTACCACACGGCGATGAAGGTCCGAGCCGGCAAGTCCGGCGAGATGGTCGAGGTGCAGGATGCCGGCGAGTGCATATTCCTCGAAGGCGCGGCTCATGTGTGCGAAGCCGGCGACCGCGCCATCGCGAATCTCCGGCGCCGCGAGATCCTCCCAGATGTAGGCGGACGAAGCCTCTTCGATCCGCGCTCTGTGGAGACTCATCCGCCGGAGCATGCAGGCCGCGCAGATACCGCACTGGCGCCGATGCCCATCGAAGCTTACGCGACGAGAATCCTGCCAGCAGGATCGCGCATCCTGCCATGAGGGCGGTGTCGATAGGGCGTTTGCCTCCGCCAATGTTTCTCCTTTGGTATGCCAAATACGCGGATACTCGAACCTAGGTGCGCTTCCGGTCAGTAGCTCGAACACCTTCTCGATGCGGCGGGTGAAAGCGGGATGCACGCGATAGTCGGGGTAGCTCTGACCGGTTGACGCGAGAATCGGTCCAAGAGCGCCTTGGCCGCTTTCGGTCACCACGATACGGCTAATGCGCGCTAGCTGCGCCGCGATGCCGGTGATCACGGCGAACTTAAAACCGCGTGAGCGCGCCGATGATTCAACACGCGCCCGCTTGCCCAACCTGACTTCGTACGGCACGGCCATAAACCGCCGATTCTTGCGTGGCTTTCCGGTAGTATCCGCTCCTTTTGTGCCCAGGCGGACGCGTACGAGTCCGCCTTTCTCTTCAGCCTCGACGAGGGCCGCGACGGCTCTTGAATCAAGGCCGTCACTATAGGGCATGATCACCCGATCGGGTGTGTCGAGATCGAGCTTGCGTGCCTTCACCCGCACGACCGGATCGTGTCGGACTGTGAAGTTCAAGCGCCAGCGGTCACCTGTCAGGAATCCAAGCGCCTCTTCGAGCGCGGACCGAACAGGCGGCGCGTCCCAGGCCGACACGTCATGTACCGCCACGAGAAGGTCAAAGGAACGGGCCCATCCAAGCGCCGGTCGCTTGACGCTCAGATCACAATATTCGACGGCTGCCGCGACCACGAGCAGATCAATCAGATCCGGGCGCCAGTCCGCGAAGAAAAAGTCCTTCAGGCCCTCAATGGAAAGGCTGATCGCCTCACCCAAGAAAGCACCGCGTGCGCCCGCACGAACGGCTTGGCCGGACTCGATCGCATCGACGCAATGGGAAGCCGCATCCGCCACATGATAGTTCTTGAAGCTCACAGCGGCACCCCGTCATCCAGACCGGTATGGGCGGCAGCAGGTGCGCGGCTAGGCGCGTCCGGCATCCTCAACACCCGTTGCGCGATACCGCCAAGATCGACTTGGCTATGCGCGCCCTCGAGCCGGGAGCGGACCATTCGCGCCCTGCCGTCAGACGCCTCGCGTTGTATGTGCTCCTCCACTTGACGGAAACCGGCAAGAAGCCGATCCGACACCATGCTCTCGGCGGCCCGCTGCAACGCTTCGGCACCGCGATAGCCGTCCTGAAGGGCATCAATCGCGTTACGGATAAAACCTGCCTCCATTGGTGAAGCGCTCTCCCGGTGCATCGTGTTGAGTTCAGCTTCGGGGGCATCACCAAACAAGCTCGGCTCGACCGACCCGATGATCAGCGCGCTGATGCGGCCGACAAAGGGTGCTGACAATTCCGCACAGCAGTCGCGTTCGGCAGCATGTTCCAGCGCCTCGGCAATCTCACGGGTCGAGAACGACGGTAGGTAGGCGCACTTCGCCGCCTGCTTCCATCGTGATGACATCGGCAAGGATCGATAAGGGCCGTCGCTCATGACGTGTCCTCCTACGATCATGAATGGGTCATTTGATCTGACATTGTCAACATATTTCTATAAGATACCTGACATTACCGGCAGTGGCTGACTGACGCTTGTTGGGAACAGCGGTGCCAACGCCGCCTCCTAGGCAGCGAGCGACCAGATTCAGACCCCTACCAGACCGATCAACGGGACGACCCGAGGCATTCTCGATAGATGCGCCATGCTGGCAGCCTTGAACTGGCTCGGCTCCCTATTAAAATATACGCCGTTATGGTTTAATAGCGGGCAGCTTAATTAAAGGATCGCGCATGACGGGCGGGGAGAACCACAGACTCGGCAGCTACGTCGAGACGAGTACGGGAGGCGAGCGTGTGCGCGCCTATGTGCCCACTCCGCTGCCCCCGAATCCGCCGCTTGAGCTGGGACGGTTCATGCACGTCTATGAACGCGCCCTAGCCGCCGTCGGTCGCCTGGACGGTGTAACGACAATCCTGCCGTCGACTCCCGTGTTCCTTTATATGTACGTCCGCAAGGAAGCCCTGCTGTCCTCGCAAATCGAGGGTACGCAATCCTCGCTTTCGGACCTGCTTCTGTTCGAGAATCACGAGGCGCCGACTGTCGAACTCGACGACGTGACCGAGGTCTCCAACTACGTCGCGGCGATCGAACATGGTGTCTCTAGAATCCGTGGCGGATTCCCCCTGTCGCTTCGGCTGATCCGTGAGATGCACGCCATCCTGCTCAAGTCGGGGCGAGGCGCTGCCAAGCAGCCGGGCGAGTTCCGCCGCTCGCAGAACTGGATAGGCGGAACGCGGCCGGCCAACGCCCTGTTCGTGCCCCCGCCGCCGAACCTGTTGGACGAATGCCTCGGCGCGCTGGAGCGTTTTCTCCACAGCGAGGATGCGGCGCTCCCCCCACTCATTCGCGCAGGCTTGGCGCATGTCCAGTTCGAGACGATCCATCCCTTTCTCGACGGCAACGGGCGCCTGGGCCGGCTGCTGGTCACGCTGATTCTGTGTGAGGCCGGCATCCTGCGTGAGCCGATCCTCTATCTCAGCCTGTTCCTGAAATCGCGGCGCGACGACTATTACCGGCTCCTGCAGGAGGTCCGGCAGGCCGGGACGTGGGAGACCTGGATGGAGTTCTTCCTGACGGGCGTCGCGGAGACCGCCGAGCAGGCGGCCGCGACAGCACGCGACCTGATCGCCATGTTCGACGCGCATCGGCAGAAGATCGCTGGCATCGGCCGTGCGGCGCCATCCGCGCTCAGAGTGCACGAGCTGATGCAGGCCAGCCCGATCGTCACCATCCAGACGGTCTCGGAGAAGCTCGGCATCTCCTTCCCGACCGCCGGGGCGGCGCTTGAAAACCTGGCCGGGATCGACATCATCCGCGAGACGACCGGGCGGCGGCGCGGCCGGATCTACGCCTACTCGGAATATTTGGCCCTGCTTGATCGCGGCACCGATCCGATCCCGAACTGAAACGAGTTGTGTCAACCCTTACGTAAGGTCAGATCGCCGCGTAAGTTTTGGACATTTCGATATCATAACGACTCGTTCTTCGCCGCCTAAGCCATCCAGCAACGCCCTGATCATCCCCGCTGCCCTTGGCGGCAAACGCACAATCTGAACTTCACCGTTGCTCCTAATCACGCGTAACTCGATCTCGCCACGCTCATCGAGCACGGCAATGACGCGACCAACTGCCGATCCTGTTCAGCAAGTTCGACGAGTTGGATGACTTCCGCGCCCACGCTCTCCCTCCGAGATTCCGCGCGCTGTCGGTTCCGAATCATGCAGCCAAATGCTCCTCGGGAATCAGGCTATCGTCTGGTGTGCTGCTCATCTTCTTTAGGAAACGAGCCAAAGTAGCCTTCCTGGCGCCACGGTCGAGCGCATAGGACGCTTGTTTGAACTCCACGCCGTCAAGGAGGCCTTCGATATAGCCAGAGATCGTATCGGCCGCCATGATCAACGCCGCGTCCAGCATATGGATATATTTGCCGGTGACGGAGCCTCGCGAGTGGCCGATCAATGCTGCGATAGTGGACTCCGTAAATCCCAGGTCATTGGCTACACTCGCAAAGCTATGCCGAAGGACATGCGGCGTGACACCCGCCAAGGCCGTGTTCCGGACAATCTTCTCCCAGTGATTGGGAAAGCTGCCGAACGAGTTGTCCTTCTCTCCCCCTGGGAAGACGAAGGTCTTTGAAATTTTCGCGCCGCGCTCCTCAAGGTACTCCACGACAGGCAGACCAATCGGTCGGACAGACGCTCCTTCCTTGCTGTCGGCTAGTCGCAAACAGCTTGCTTCAATGTCGACTTCTTCCCAGCGGAGCGCCAGCATCTCCGACCGACGGCATCCGGTCAGCGCGAGTTGTCGGATGATCTCCACCGTCATCCTGTACCTGTCGTTCTTGTTCGCCGCACGAAGGATGGAGCCGAGCGTTCGATACTCGGCATCGTCAAGGCGACGGCTACGAATGTTATCCTTTGGCCGTCGAACCCCGTGCGCGGGATTGGCTTCTATAATTCCCGCCTCGACGGCGTAAGTCAGTATGCCGCTGAGAAGTCCGACAGTACGTGAGGCTGCTCCCGCACCACCTCGCACGATGGATTTGCCCCGTAATTTTCCTGTCTTGAAACTGCCATTGGTTTTGCCGGCTATGACATCCTTCAAGACCTTATTGATATCCGCCTTGGTGAGGTCCTTCACCCGCCGCGTCCCGACCAGCGGAATTATGTGACGGCGGATTCGACCGACGTCGCTGCCGATGGTTGTCGGTTTCTTCGGTCGTCCACCTTTGCCCATGATCAGGCCGGCGTTCAGGTCCTCGAGATAGAGCCCGCACAGCTCTTTGACCGTTATGGCCTTATGATTGAGTTGCCGCTGTTCCGATGGATCTTCGCCACGCGCAATCTTGCCGAAGAGGACCTTTGCCTCCTGTCGCGCAAGCTCGGGCGTCCAAAATCCGTGTATTCCGATGGTGAACCGGCGAGAGCGCCCGGCGAACCGATAGTGAATGACATAGCTGCGCTTGCCAGAGGGGTATACCCGAAGACCAAGCCCAGGCAACTCATTGTCCCAAATGAAGTAATCTTTCTCCCGCGCCTTGGCTGAATCTGCGGTACGTTTGGTAAGTTTTGGCATGTGGCGTGAGCGGCTTTCCCTTGGCGAACGCGCCAAGGAAGCAGCTGGAACGAGGAGCAACGAAGAGTCGCTCCCAAGTCTGAATCGCTGGCGAGATTCGTGTTTAGTGTCAGCATTTTAAACGGGGCGGCGCGACCGCGCTAACCCATGTCGCTGACTACATCCCTCCGAAGGCAGAGGTCACAGGTTCGAATCCTGTCGGGTGCGCCATTCCACTGACGTCGATTCAAACCGTCTCGCCGTTGAACGATACGCCAGTCGATCAAAGCCTCAGGGCGCTTCGCGCACCTGGTAGTCTTTGACGCTGGTGAAGCGGATGTCTTTCCAGCGTTCGGCTTCGTAGTTCAGCGAAAAGGCGTGTTGCGCGAGGAAGACCGGGTCGCCGTCGAGGTCGCGGGCGATGTCGCCGCGATGGGCCTCGATGAAGCGGGAAAGTTCGGCGCGGGCATCCGCCGCGATCCAGCGGCAGACGGAAAAGCGCGACATCTCGAAATCGACCGGCAGCTGGTATTCGGCCGACAGCCGTTCCTTGAGCACGTCGAGCTGGAGCGCGCCGACGACGCCCACGATCGCGGGCGATCCATCCTCCGGCGAAAAGAGCTGCACCACGCCTTCCTCGGCCATCTGCTGAAGCGCTTCCTTGAGCTTCTTGGCCTTCATAGCGTCGCCAAGGCGCACGCGGCGCAGGATCTCGGGCGCGAAATTCGGCACGCCGCGAAACAGAAGCTCCTCGCCTTCCGTGAGCGTGTCGCCGATGCGCAGGGTTCCGTGGTTGGGAATGCCCACCACGTCGCCAGCATAGGCCTCGTCGGCGGTGATGCGCGAGCGGGCGAAGAAGAATTGCGGCGCGGACAGCGACATGGGCTTGCCCGTACGCACGAGCTTGGCCTTCATGCCGCGCTCCAGGGTCCCTGAGCACACCCGCACAAAGGCGATGCGGTCGCGGTGGTTGGGGTCCATGTTCGCCTGGATCTTGAAGACGAAGGACGTCATCTTCGGCTCGGTCGCCTCGACGAGCCGCGTGTCGGCGTCCTGCGCGCGGGGGGAGGGGCCGAACGCACCCAGCGCCTCGATCAGGTCGCGCACGCCGAAATTGCGCAGCGCCGAGCCCCAGAAGACGGGCGTCAGATGGCCCTCGAGAAAGGCCTGGGCGTCGAAGGGACGGCAGGCTTCCTGGGCCAGTTCGAGGCCTTCGACGAACTCGTCGCGCTCGTTTGCGGGCAGGCGGCCTGCGACCAGCTCGGAGCGCGCACCGTTAACCTTGGTGCGCTCGACCTCTGCGTCCGAGCCCCGCACGGCGCTTTCGGCAAGATGAAACGTGCCGGCGAAATTCCGGCCCCGGCCGATCGGCCAGGTGAGGGGTGCCGTGTCGAGCGCGAGCTTCTGCTCGATCTCGTCCAGCGTCTCGAACGGGTCGCGCGACTCGCGGTCCATCTTGTTGACGAAGGTGACGATCGGGATGTCGCGCAGGCGGCAGACCTCGAACAGCTTCAGGGTGCGCGGCTCGATGCCTTTGGCGCCGTCGATCACCATGACGGCAGAATCCACTGCCGACAGCGTCCGGTAGGTGTCGTCGGCAAAATCCTCGTGGCCGGGCGTGTCGAGCAGGTTGAAGACGTGGTCGCCATATTCGAAGGTCATCACGGAGGTAACGACCGAGATGCCGCGCTCGCGCTCGATCTTCATCCAGTCGGACCGCGTGTTCATGCGGTCCTTCTTGGCCTTCACCTCGCCGGCGAGCTGGATCGCGCCGCCGAACAGGAGAAGTTTTTCGGTCAGCGTGGTCTTGCCCGCGTCCGGGTGGGCGATGATCGCGAAGGTGCGGCGGCGCTGGACCGCCTCTGCGATGGCGTCGGGCATTGGAAACCTTGGAAAACAGGATCGGAAGGCGGCCGGGCTTTATCAGCCGGACATTTTCCTGTCGAACGGAAACCGCCAATATGGGGCGCGTTTGCTGTCGCGCAAACCGGCTGGACTCAGCTCGCGAGCGCGAGCCTTGGCGGGGAAGCCGGCGCGAAGGGGCGCACGGTCAGGCTCGTCGGCGTGACCGACACGAAGCTGTTCGGCGGAATGGCCTGGAAGCAGGCGCTGTTTCCGTCGAACGGCTCGGATACGAGGCAGCGGCCGCCATTGCTTACTTCGGCGGCATAGAGCGTGGGTGCATCGCCATCGCTGGCGAAGCGCACGGCATGGAGTGCCGCGCCATCGGAAAAGGCTGCAGTCAGCTTGAGGTCGGCGGCGAGCCCCGCGCGTTCCGCCGCGGCCATCACGCGGGCCGCGGTTCGCGATGCTGCGCCGGCCGGATCGTGTTCCAGTCCTTCTGCGAGCATCAGGAGAAACAGCAGCTCCGAATCTGTGCTGCCCTGACGCTCGTCGAAGAGCGCATCGGGCAGCAGCGCTTCGAGCGGGCGGCGCAGGCGCTCCCACGCGCCGATCTGACCATTATGCATGAAGCTCCAACGCTTCCACGAGAAAGGGTGGCAATTGGCGCGGCTGGTGGCGCCAGCGGTTGCCGCCCGCACATGGGCAAGAAAGAGCTTCGATCGAATCTGTCGGCAAAGGCTTCTCAGGTTCGGGTCCGACCAGGCCGGCAGGGTGTCGCGGTAAAGGCCGGGCTCCGGCCGCGCGTCATACCAGGCGACGCCGGATCCGTCGCCATTGGTGGGCGATTTAGCTTCCCGCGCACCATGGCTCTGCACCACCAGGCTGTGGCAGGGCGAGGACACGATCTCTTCCAGGAAAAGCTCCGGCCCGAGATAGGCGGCCCACCGGCACATCGCGCTTCTTCCTCTTCAGGGTGAACAGGCGCGGATGGTGAGCCGGCATGGTTAACAGTCCGTAAATCGGCGCGGCCCTGATGCGAGGGGTAGCCTCCCGAAGCGTCGGCCACACGGAAGCGCATTGACCGTTGAGCCGGTTGGATTAGCTTCCCGCCTATGCCATTATCCGACATCTCAAATCGTTCCTTGACCCCCGCGCCATCGCCTTCCGTGGGCATCGTGCGGCTGACCCATGGCGGCGAACTGCCGCTGCCTGCCTACGAAACGGAGGGCGCGGCCGGCATGGACCTGCGTGCCGCCGTTCCCGAGAACCAGCCGCTGGTCATTCCGCCCGGACGACGCGCGCTGGTGCCGACCGGTCTCGTGGTGGAATTGCCGCCCGGCTATGAGGGGCAGATCAGGCCGCGCTCGGGTCTGGCGCACCGGCACGGCGTCACCTGTCTCAATACGCCCGGCACGATCGACCATGATTATCGCGGGGAGCTCATGGTGCTCCTGATCAATCTGGGCGAGGAGGATTTCACCGTCACGCGCGGGCTGCGGATCGCGCAGATGGTGGTCGCGCCGCTTGTCCGCGTGTCGCTTGAGGAGCGCATCCATGCGACGGACACGGGGCGTGGAACAGGCGGCTTCGGCTCGACGGGAACGGATTAGGAGGGGAACATGAGCAAGACACCGGCGGAAAAGGCCGCGCGCTTCCGTGCGCTGCATGAAGGAACGCGCGGCCAGCCGCCTTTCCTGATGCCGAACCCCTTCGACATCGGCACCGCAGCGCTTCTGGAAGCGATGGGCTTCGAGGCGCTGGCCACCACAAGCGCGGGCTTCGCCTTCGCGCACGGCCTGCCAGATGGGGGCGTGCCGTTCGAGACCATGATCCATCATTGCAAGGAAATGGCGGAGGCAAGCAGTCTTCCCTTTTCGGGCGACTTGGAAAAGGGCAAGGGCGACAGCCCGGAAAGTGCCGCCGAAACCGTGTTCGCGGCCGAAGCCGCCGGGCTTTGCGGCTGCTCGATCGAGGATCACACGGGCAACACGGCCGCGCCGATCTATGGCTTCGACCACACGGTCGAGCGCGTGGCGGCAGCCGCCGAAGCCGCGCGCGCTTTTTCTCACGACTTCGTGCTGACAGCGCGCGCCGAGAACATGCTCTGGGGAGGCGCGCTGGACGACACGATCAAGCGGCTTCAGGCCTTCGAACGGGCCGGCGCGGACGTGCTCTTCGCGCCGGGCCTCGACATGGAAGGCGTGCGCACGGTGTGTTCCGCGCTCACAAAGCCGGTCAGCGTGCTGGCGGTTCCGGGCATGGAGGTGGCGGAGCTCGGCGAGATCGGTGTGCGACGCATCTCGGTCGGCTCCAAGCTTTCGTCTGCCGCATTCGGCACGGTGCGGCGCGCGGCACGCGAGATGCTGGATGAGGGCCGCTTTACCTTCGCGCGGGACGGGATGCCGTTCGACGATCTTCAAGCCCTGTTCGCGCGCGGCATCGCGGCGGCGGCTCCAAAGGCGTGAACGATTTCCGCCGAACCGCGTTGAGAGCGCGGGACAGGCACCCTGACGATCCGGCTCTTCTCACCTTCTGCCCATTGGCTGCGGGGAATCGGATCAGTCCCCGCAGCCGGTAGGGCGGCGCTGGCGCTTGAAGAAGCTGCCGCGCCGCCTTTCGGCAGCTTTCCGGCATTACGTGCCGGTGGTCCGCAACGCTTGTGCTCCCTCGCGCCCACGCGACACGAAGCCGTATCGACTCCGAACCGTCTTGCGCTAGAACGCGGAAGAAGCAGATGCGGAGTTCGCCATGACCACGATCGCCGAAGCCCCGAAATGCGCCACCGTGTTCGGCGCGTCCGGCTTTCTCGGCCGCCATGTCGTGCGCGCCCTGGTCAAGCGCGGCTGGTATGTCCGCGCGGCGAGCCGCAACTCAAGCCTGCCCAATTACCTCCAGCCGATCGGCAATGTGGGCCAGGTGGTGCCCGTTCAGGCCAATCTGCGCGTTCCCGCTTCGGTGGAGCGCGCGGTGGAAGGCTCCGACTATGTGGTGAACCTCGTCGGCATCCTGTTCGAGGGGCGTCAGCGCTTCGGCGAGGTGCAGGCGGAAGGCGCGCGCGCGGTGGCGGAAGCAGCGGCCCGGAATGGCGTGGGCCTCGCCCATGTCTCGGCAATCGGCGCCGACGCCGCGAGCCAATCCGACTATGCCCGCACCAAGGCGGAAGGCGAGCGCGCGGTGCTGGGAACGGCGGGAGACAGCGTCGTTCTCCGCCCCTCGATCATGTTCGGTCCCGAGGATGGCTTCTTCAACCGCTTTGCCAACATGGCGCGATTTTCGCCCGTGCTGCCGCTGATCGGCGGCGGCACGACCCTGCTCCAGCCCGTTTATGTCGGTGACGTGGCCGAGGCGGTCGCGCGGGCTGCCGAGGGCAGGGTCTCGAGCGGCGCCACCTATGAGCTCGGCGGACCGGAGGTACTGTCCTTCCGCCAGTGCATGGAGCGCATGCTGTCGGCCATCGATCGTAGCCGCACCCTCGTTTCGATCCCATGGGGGCTCGCGCAGTTGCAAGGCACGGTGCTGGGGATGCTGCCCAACCCGCTGCTGACGGCAGATCAGGTGAAGCTGCTCAAGGTGGACAACGTGGTGTCCGACGCCGCCAAGGGCGAGGGGCGGACGCTGGAAGGCCTGGGCATTGAGGCAAGCTCGCTCGAAGCCGTGCTGCCGACCTATCTCTGGCGCTATCGCGTGGCGGGCCAGTTCGCGCGCAAGGATCAGGCCGCGCGTATCTGAGCAATTTTCAGTTAGCAGGAAGGCCGCTCAACCGAGCGTGGCGAGCAGAACCAGCCCGGTCACACCAACGATGATGCGCCACCAGGCAAAGATGCCGTAGCCGCGCTTGGACACGAAGCCGAGCAGCGAGCGCACGACGATCACCGCCATGATGAAGGCCGCGGCGAAGCCGACCCCAATGATCGCGAAATCGGATGCCTGGAGGATGTCGCGGTTCTTGATGAGATCATAGGTGAAGGCGCCCGCCATGGTCGGCATGGCGAGAAAGAACGAGAACTCGGCCGCCGAGCGCTTGTCGGCGCCCATCAAGAGCGCGCCGACGATCGTGGCGCCCGACCGCGACGTGCCGGGAACGAGCGCCAAGCACTGGAAGAGCCCGATGCCGAGCGCCATGGACAGCGGGAACTGGCCGATATTCGTGTAGCGCGGGTTGACCGCCAGCCGGTCCACGAAGAAGAGCACGACCCCGCCGAGGATCAGCGTGATGCAGATTAGCACCGGCGTTTCGAACAGCACCGTCTTGATGAAGTCGTGCAGGATGACGCCCATCACCGCGGCCGGAAGAAAGGCGATCACGATGCCAAGCGCGAAGCGCTGCGTCGCGCGGTCGCGCGGCAGGTCGGTCAACATGTGCCAGAGGCGGCCGGCATAAACGGAAAGGATGGCCAGGATCGCGCCGAGCTGGATCAGCACCTCGAAGGCCTTGCCGGTCGATTCGAAGCCCATGAAATGCCCGGCCAGCAGGATGTGCCCGGTAGAGGAAACGGGAAGGAACTCGGTCAGCCCTTCGAGCAGGCCGAGCAGCAGGGCTTCAACGAATGTCTGGTCCATGATGATCCCGCCCACCGCAGTGCCTTGCGCCGACAGCGCCATTGCCCGCCGACCGCCATTGCTTGTCAGGGCGGCCCTTCGCACCTATAGGACGAGCGCGCCCTGAGGGGCTTTGCCAGACGGGCCTTGCTCCGGGCTTTCGATGGCTCGAACCTCCAGCGCTCGTTCCGGCGTCCGAGAACGATCTCTGCCGATCCTTACGGGACCATGCTGACCCTTTTCCATCATCCCATGCTCGCCTCCTGCCGCTATGTCCGCCTGTGCTTCGGCGAATATGGCGAGGAGCTTGCCTTGATCGAGGAAAGCCCGTGGTCGCGGCGCAAGGAGTTTCTGGCGCTCAATGCGGCGGGCTCGCTGCCCGTGCTTCTGGCCGACGGCGACGCGCCGGTGGTGGGCGCGGGCCCGATCGCCGAATACATCGATGAAACGCGTGGCGTGCTCAAGCGCGACCGCCGCCTGCTCGCGGAAGACCCGATCGACCGCGCCGAGATCCGGCGACTGGCGGACTGGTTCCTCGAAAAGACCGAGGACGAGGTGACGCGCCATCTCGTGCGCGAGCGTGTGCTGAAAAGCCTGATGCCCGATGGCGACGGCTCGCCCAACGCGGCCGCGATCCGCGCCGCGCGCGCCAACATCCGCCAGCACCTCAAATATGTTAACTGGCTTGCCGGCACGCGGAACTGGCTCGCCGGCGACCGCTTCACTTATGCGGATCTGGCCGCTGCCGCGGTAATTTCCGTGCTCGACTATCTGGGCGAGGTGCCTTGGCGCGATTTCGCGACCGCGCGCGACTGGTATGCGCGGGTGAAGTCGCGCCCCTCCTTCCGGCCGATCCTGGCCGACCGCGTGCGGGGCCTCGCACCCCCTTCCCATTATGCGGACCTCGATTTCTGATGCGCCCGCAGGCGCAGCCCTGCGCGCGCTGATCGAGCGCGAGGCGCGGGCGGCCGGCTTCGATGCCGTGGCGATCGCCGATCCGGACGGAATGCCGCTTGCGGCCGAGCGGCTGAGCGCCTTTGTCGCGGCCGGTCGGCATGGCTCGATGGAATGGATCGGGGAAACGCTCGAGCGGCGGGGCCATCCCCGTGCGCTTTGGGCGGATGTGCGCTCGGTGATCGTGCTCGGCCTGAACTATGGTCCGGAGGCCGATCCGCGCGAGACGCTGGCCCGCAAGGACCGCGCACTGATCTCCGTTTACGCGCGCAACCGCGACTATCACGAGGTGGTCAAGGGGCGGCTGAAGGGGATCGCCGGCAAGCTCGCCGCGCGTTCGGGCGCGGAAGTGAAGGTTTTCGTGGACACCGCTCCCGTGATGGAAAAGCCGCTGGCGCAAAGTGCGGGCATGGGCTGGCAGGGCAAGCACACGAACCTCGTCAGTCGCGAGTTCGGCTCCTGGCTGTTCCTGGGCACGATCTTCACCGATGCCCTGCTTCCTTTCGATCGCGCGGAACGCGATCACTGCGGCTCCTGCCGCGCCTGCCTTGACGCCTGCCCGACAGCCGCCTTTCCCGCGCCCTATCAGATTGATGCGCGGCGCTGCCTGTCCTACCTCTCCATCGAGAACAAGGGCCCGATTCCGCACGCTTTCCGTGCGGCCATGGGCAACCGGATTTATGGCTGCGACGACTGCCTTGCCGCATGCCCGTGGAACAAGTTCGCGCGAACCGCTTCCGAGGCCAAGCTTCAGGCGCGCGCTGACCTGATCGCGCCGCCTTTGGCCGAGTTCCTCCTGCTCGACGACCCTGCATTTCGCGCCCGATTCTCGGGCTCGCCGATCAAGCGCATCGGGCGCGACCGCTTCCTGCGCAACGTTCTGGTGGCCGCCGGAAACTCCAAGACGCCCGCGCTGCTCGGCCCCTGCATCGCCTTGCTGGACGATCCTTCCCCGCTCGTTCGCGGTGCTGCCGTCTGGGCAGTTTCCCGGCTTGCCGCGCCAGGCGAGTTCACGCGGCTTGCAACCAATCGTGCCGCTTCGGAAGCCGATCCCGATGCGCTCTCCGAATGGCAGAAGGCGCTCGAATCCGTTCACACCGCAGCGGACGGCATCGCGGCATGATGGGGCCGCGCATCCTGGCCTTCGGGGCCGGCTATTCGGTGCAAGCTTTCGCGCGGGACAAACCGGCCGCCGCACAGATCAGCGGTACCACGCGCAGCCCGGAAAAGTTCGAGCGTCTGGAAGAAGCAGGCATCCGCCCGCTGCTCTGGACGGGCGACCGCCCGCCCGCCCTGCTCGATGCGTTGGGGGATGCCACGCATCTCGTGATCTCGGTGGCGCCTGGCGAGACAGGCGATCCGGTCCTTGCCGCTCTTCGCTCTGACATCCTTTCGGCCGCCCGAAACAATCTGCGCTGGATCGGCTACCTGTCGACGGTCGGCGTTTATGGCGATCACGGCGGCGCGTGGATCGATGAGGAAACGCCATGCGCGCCGCGATCGAGGCGCTCGGTGGAGCGCGTGCATGCGGAGGAGGAATGGCGGGCGCTCGGACGCGAGGCGGCGCTTCCCGTGGCATTGCTGCGCCTGTCCGGCATCTATGGTCCCGGCCGCAATGCCTTTCTCAACCTGGAGCACGGAACGGCCAGGCGTCTGGTGAAGCCCGGCCAGGTCTTCAACCGCATCCATGTGGCGGACATCGCCGGCGCGCTCTGGCACCTGCTGCAACAGGGGGCCGACGGCCCGTTCAACGTGACCGACGACGAGCCTGCGCCGCCGCAGGATGTCGTGGAACATGCGGCGCGCCTGATGGGGATCGAGCCGCCGCCCGCCATTCCATTCGAAACGTCCGAATTGTCTCCCATGCAGCGCTCCTTTTATGGCGAGAACAAGCGGGTATCGAATGCGCGGCTCAAGTCGCTCGGCTATCGCTTCCGCTTTCCCTACTACCGCGCGGCCCTGCGGGCGATGTGGGACGACAGAAGCTGGCGGGGCATGGGCGACACCGATCGCCGCAGTCCCATCGCCGAAAATTGAGCAGCGCCGCCATCTTCTCGGCACGGAGCAGCGGCACTCTTCGCCCGATCGAGCCGGCCGTTTAAGGATTTGCCAACCCTGACGGTGGAGGCTTCGCCGACGTTCCGAGGTTCCTTCCGCATGCCGTCACGCCTGTCCCGCTTCCTGCTTCTGCCCGCTCTTGCCGCCGCGCTGGGATTGTCCGCCCTGAGCGCGTCGGCGGACACCAAAGCCAAGGACCTGTTTGGCGCGGAGAAGCTGCCGGCGGCGGGCGAGGCGCGTTCCTACGGATTCTACTCCAAGGGCTGCTTCGCCGGCGGAATGGCCATCGCCACGGATGGGCCGACCTGGCAGGCCATGCGGCTGTCGCGCAATCGCCGCTGGGGTCATCCCACCATGATCCGGCTGATCGAGAAGCTTTCGGGCGATGCGGTGAAGGATGGCTGGCCGGGCCTGCTCCTGGGCGACATCTCCCAGCCGCGCGGCGGGCCGATGCTGTCCGGTCACGCCTCCCACCAGATCGGGCTCGACGCTGATATCTGGTTCACGCCCATGCCCGACCGCCGCCTGTCGGCCGCCGAGCGCGAAAAGATGGAGCCGACCTCGCTGGTCAACGAGAAGACCCACCGCGTCATCGACAAGCTCTGGACGCCCGCGCATGAGAAGCTCCTGAAGCGCGCCGCGTCCTACCCGGAAGTCGAGCGCATCCTGGTCAATCCCGGCATCAAGAAGAAGCTGTGCGACACGGTGACGGGCGACCGCTCCTGGCTGGCGAAGGTGCGTCCCTTCTGGGGCCATGACTATCACTTCCACGTCCGCATCGGCTGCCAGCCCGGCTCGATCGGCTGCAAGGTGCAGGCGGCCGTGCCGCCTGGCGACGGCTGCGGCAAGCCCCTCGCCTGGTGGTTCACCGAAGAGCCGTGGCGGCCCAACCAGAACCCGGATGCGCCCAAGGCGCGCGATGTGATGACCATGGCGAACCTGCCCAAGGCCTGCCACGCGGTGCTCCAGGCTCCATCGCCCACATCCGAGGCGGTTGTCACGCTTGGCGGACCGGGCGCCAAGCCCGCTGCCGTTCGTGTCGCAACCGCGCCGGTGGACGAGCCCGCACCGGCGGTCTCCGCCTTTGCGCCAACGCCGGACGCCGGCGCGCCCACGCCCTTTCCACGTCCCCGAAACTGATCAGGGCAACTAAGCACCCGGAAATAAACACGTTTACCGCGAGACGCGGTTTGTTTTTTTGTGATCGTCCCGCTACCAGTCCTTCAAAGTGGGAAGGGCTGGGGCGATGGTGAACGAAAGCGAGCGCGGGGAACCGGACGAAGGCGGCTTCCGCTATCCGGTGCTGATCGGCGATGTCGGTGGCACCAATGCGCGCTTCCAGGTGGTGGAAGACGCAAGCGGTCCGCCGGACGAGGTGCGGATCGTCAAGGTCGCCGACTTCTCCACCATCGATGACGCGATCGAGTCCGTCCTGAAGGAGCGGGGGGGCGAGCCGCCGCGCTCCGCCGTGCTCGCGGTCGCCGGCCCTGTGACCGGCGATGCTATCGCGCTCACCAATTGTTCGTGGGTGGTCCAGCCGCGCGCCATGTGGGACAGGCTGGGCCTTTCCGACATCGTGATGCTGAACGATTTCGAGGCGCAGGCGCTGGCCGCGGTCGTGATCGGCGATGACGATCTCGAGCCGATCAGCGGAAGAGCTTCCGTGCCTCATTGCGGACGCGTCGTGCTCGGTCCCGGCACAGGGCTGGGCGTCGCGGGGCTGGTGTGTTCGGGCAGGCGGTGGATTCCCGTGCGCGGGGAGGGCGGGCACATGGATCTCGGGCCGCGCACGGCGCGCGACCGCGAAATCTTCCCCCATCTGGAAACGATCGAAGGACGCATCTCGGGCGAGCAGATCCTGTGCGGCCGGGGGCTCGTCAACCTTTATCGCGCCGTGGCGCGCGCGGATCAGAAGCTCGCCGTGCTGGACGACCCGGCCGAGATCACGACCGCCGCGTTGAACGGATCGGACCCCGTCGCCGTTGAAACGCTCGAGCTGTTTGTCACCTATCTCGGCCGCACGGCCGGCGATCTCGCGCTCGTCTTCATGAGCCGGGGCGGCGTTTACCTGTCGGGCGGCATCGCCCAGAAGATCGTGCCTGCGCTGAAACGCCCCGCCTTCCGAGAGGCCTTCGAAGACAAGGCACCGCACGGCGCCCTGATGCGCGAGATGCCGGTCTTCGTGATCACCCATCCGCTCGCCGCCCTGCTGGGGCTCGCCGCCTATGCGCGCACGCCGGAACAATTCGGCATCGAAACGGAAGGTCGGCGCTGGACGCGTTGAACGCCGGAAGCACCGTCGGACGATAGGCAAGCGGGGCAGATGGGTTTATAGGAGCGCCCCGGACACATGCCGTCCCGCTTTACCCGGCAATCTCATTGACCAAGAGCCGCTCGCAAAAACGCGTCGAACCTTCCGAGATCATCTCGGTGATCCGCCGTATCGCGGCCGAGAACGGCCGCGACTATGTCTGGCAATATGCGCTGGCCGGTCTTTGCCTGCTGATGATCGCTGCGACCACCGCCTTCACCGCCTGGATCATGCGTGATGTGGTGGACCAGATCTTCTACAAGGGCCGCAGCGACCTCGTCATCCTGATCTCGCTGACGGTGTTCGCCGCCTTTGTGATCCGCGGCGTTGCCTCCTATGGACAGGCAGTGATCCTGGCGCGGATCGGTAATAATCTGGTCGCCCGCTACCAGCGCCGCGTCTTCGATCACCTGATGCGGCTCGGCATGGGCTTTTATGCCGAAACCCGTTCGGGCCGTCTCGCTGCCCGCATCAACCAGAACGTCAACGGCGTGCGCGACCTGCTTTCCACCACGCTCACGGCTGTCGCGCGCGACGTGGTCTCACTGGTGGCGCTGGTGGTCGTCATGGTGTTGCAGGATCCGGTTCTGTCCCTCTCGGCGCTCGTGATCGGTCCGCCGCTGATTTATACGGTCAACGCACTGGTGAAGCGGTTGCGCCGCATGACGCGCGAGCAGGTCGAGATGACCTCGCGCCTGATCGGCGCCATGCAGGAAGCCACGCAGGGGGTGGCCGTGGTGAAGGCCTTCACCATGGAGGAGCAACTCGCCCGCAAGCTCGGCGCGATGATCACCACGGTCGAGAAGCGCTCCAACAAGATCGCCAGTGTTTCCGAGCGGCTGACGCCGGTCTCCGAGCTTCTGGCCGGCTTCGCGGTGGCCGGCGTGATCGCCTATGCCGGCTTACGCACGTCGAGCGGCGGGGTGCCGCCTGGCTCGGTCTTCGCCTTTATCACGGCGCTCCTGCTCGCCTATGATCCGGCGCGTCGTCTCGCGCGGGTGCAGGTGAGCCTGGAGAAGAGCCTCGTCAACGCGCGCATGATCTATGAGATCCTCGACACACCGCCGCGCCAGGAAGACGCACCGGGCGCGCCTGAACTGCGCGTCGAACAGGGCGAGGTGCGCTTCGAAAACGTGTCCTTCGGCTATGCGCCCGACCTGCCGGTGCTTTACAACGTGTCCTTTGTGGCGCGCGCAGGCAGAACCACGGCGATCGTCGGCGCGTCGGGCGCGGGAAAGTCCACGCTGGTGGCCCTTCTGGAGCGCTTCTACGACCTCGACGGCGGGCGCATCCTGATCGATGGGCAGGACATCGCCTCCATCACCAAGCGTTCCCTGCGCAACCAGATCGCCTATGTGTCCCAGCAGCCTTATCTGTTTGAAGGCAGCTTGCGCGACAACATCCGCTATGGCCGGGAAAGCGCCACGAATGCCGAGACCGAGCAGGCTGCGATGCTCGCCCAGGCGCACGAGTTCAGCCTGCGCCAGCTCAATGGTTACGACACGCTGGTGGGCGAGAACGGCGCGACGCTTTCGGGCGGCCAGCGCCAGCGCCTGTCGATCGCGCGCGCGCTTGTGCGCAACGCGCCGATCCTGCTTCTCGACGAGGCGACCTCCGCGCTCGACAACGAATCGGAAGCGCGTGTTCAGGCAGCCCTCGATCAGGCGATGATCGGCCGCACCACCATCGTGATCGCCCATCGCCTGTCCACGGTGGTCAATGCCGACCACATCGTGGTGATGGAAGAAGGCCGCGTGGCCGAGCAAGGCACCCACGCCGAGCTGATCGCGGACCCGCAGGGGCTCTACGCGCGCTTCCACCGCCTCCAGACCAATCGCGGCCTGGAACTGGTGGACGACCTGAAGCCCAAGGTTCCTCCTCCGGAAGCGGCAGCGTGGAGCGAGGAAGAAAGGCGTAAGCGCATTGGCTGAAAGCTCAGGAGATTCAGGCGCGACGCTTCCGGCGATGGGCCTCGTGGTGGTGGGCGCCGGCGGCCGCATGGGCCAGGCGCTGGTGCGCGTCATCGCGGCTTCGCCGGGCGTGCGGCTCTGCGGTGCGCTGGAACGCCGGGGTTCGGACCTGGTGGGTCGCGACGCGGGCGAGCTTGCCGGCGTCGGCCCCCTGGGCATCGCGATCGAGGATGATCCGCTCCCCGTCTTCGCCCGTGCCGAAGGCGTGCTCGACTTCACCCGGCCTGCCGCCACGGTGGAGTTCGCGGGCTATGCCGCGCAGGCCGGCATCGTTCATGTGATCGGCACCACGGGCTGCACGGAAGCCGACGAGGAAAGGATCAAGGCCGCAGCGCGCCACGCGCCGATCGTCAAGTCCGGCAATATGAGCCTGGGCGTGAACCTGCTGGCTGGCCTCGTGAAGCAGGCGGCCCGCGCCTTGCCGGCGGAAGACTTCGACATCGAGGTGCTGGAGATGCACCATCGCCACAAGGTGGACGCGCCCTCGGGCACCGCCTTGCTGCTGGGTGAGGCGGCGGCGGGCGGGCGCGAGATCGCCCTCGCCGAGCGCAGCGTGCGGGCGCGCGACGGCCATACCGGCGCGAGGGCGTCGGGCGACATCGGCTTTGCGACGCTTCGCGGCGGCTCGGTGGTCGGCGACCATTCGGTGATCCTAGCGGGCACGGGCGAGCGGATCACGCTCTCCCACCACGCCGAAGACCGCACCATCTTCGCACGCGGCGCGGTGCGCGCGGCCCTTTGGGCGCGCAGCCGCAAGCCCGGCCTGTATTCCATGCTCGACGTGCTCGGGCTCTGATGATGCGCTGCGCCTTTGCAGCTGTTTGACAAGGAAAACCGATGTCCGGAACACTGGTGCTGGTCCGTCATGGCCAAAGCGACTGGAACCTGAAGAACCTGTTCACCGGCTGGCGCGACGTCGAGCTGACCGAGACCGGGCGCGGAGAGGCACTGGCGGGTGCCAAGCGGCTCAAGGAGCGCGGGCTCCGCTTCGACATCGCCTTCACTTCCGCGCTCAAGCGGGCGCAGAACACCTGTTCCATCATCCTGGACGAGATCGGCCAGAGTGATCTCCCCACCGTGCGCGACCAGGCGCTGAACGAGCGCGACTACGGCGATCTGTCGGGCCTCAACAAGGATGACGCGCGCGCCAAATGGGGCGAGGAGCAGGTCCATGTCTGGCGCCGCTCCTATGACGTGCCGCCGCCCGGCGGCGAAAGCCTGAAGGACACGGGCGCGCGCGTCTGGCCCTATTACATGCACAGGATGCAGCCGCATGTGCTGCGCGGGGAAACGGTTCTGGTCGCTGCCCACGGCAACTCGCTCCGCGCGCTGATCATGGCGCTCGAAGGCATTTCGGGCCCCGAGATCGTCAAGCTCGAACTCGCCACCGGTGTCCCGATCGTCTACCACCTCAACACCGATTCCACCGTCGCCTCAAAGGCCGTCCTGGCCGGCTGAACCTGGGCGCTTCAGCGACGGCGCACCGAGCCTGCCGCAGATACGCAGACGGCGACGCGCCCCGCCAAAATGCGCGTTGACAGCGCCCCGACCGCCGCCTAAACCCCTTCCGCCTGCCCAGATGGCGGAATTGGTAGACGCGCACGGTTCAGGTCCGTGTTCCGCAAGGAGTGGAGGTTCGAGTCCTCTTCTGGGCACCAAGCACCCTTCAAGTGCTTGACCGCGAATAAGTTTCAGCGAATCATGTGCTTAGGTAGCCCGAGTGCTACATACCGGTGCTACACATGGCGCTTGCGATGGGTGCCTCCTGAACCAGCCGCGACTAGGTAGGATCAGCGTCGCCAAACGATCAGCTTGCCGCATTGCGAGTGCGAAGCCGGACGGCCTCCGCGTCGTTGCGCTTCATCAGCAGCAGAACGCAGCGATGATCACGCTCGTTTTATCCGAACTGCGGAACAAGGAGCATGCGCGGGGGTTTGCGCCATTATCCCTGGAGACCAACCTGCATGAAAACCGGATTGCTTGGCGCTGCATCGCTCGCGGCGGGACTGTCGTTTGTTGGTTTCGCATCCGCGCAGCAGGGCGATGGAACAGAGGTTCAGATCACGACCAATGTTTTCAAGCCGAACAAAGTGCAGCCGACGAGCGACCGGATCGGCCAGCTGAAGCTGCCCGAGGGTTTTGCGGTTCAGCCTTTCGCCCAAGGGCTCGGCAATGCACGTATCATCGCAGTGTCCGACAAGGGCTTCATCTATGTGAGCCGCCGCGAGGAAGGCGATGTGCTGCTGCTCAAGGATGAGGACGGAAACGGCAAGGCCGACAAGGCGCCGGTGCAGGTTGCCGCGCGGGCGCAGGCCCACGGCCTCGCGATCAAGGACGACAAGCTTTACCTCGTCACGGTGAAGGAGGTGTTCGTCGCCGACATCAAGGAAGACGGCACGCTCGGGCCGCTGAAGATGATCATCGGCGATCTGCCGGACGCCGGCCAGCATCCGAACCGTGTCATGGCATTTGGCCCGGACGGTATGCTCTATATCAGCGTCGGCTCGACCTGTAATGCCTGCAACGAGAGCAATGCGGAGAACGCCACCGTTCTTCGCGCGACGCCGGACGGCAAGAGCCGCACGATCTTCGCGTCGGGCCTGCGCAACACGATCGGCTATGACTGGAACCCCGAAACCGGGGAGCTGTGGGGCCTCGATCACGGCATCGACCTCCTCGGCGACGAGGTGCAGCCCGAAGAGCTCAACAAGCTGGAACAGGGCAAGCAATATGGCTGGCCGCATGTCTATGGCGCGGGCGACATCTATCCGCAGTCCACCCCACCGGGCGGCGTCACCAAGCAGCAGTGGCGTGACCAAAGCCAGCCCATGGTGATAGGCTACACGGCGCATGCGGCGCCGATGCAGATGAAGTTCTACAACGGTTCCGCTTTTCCGGCGGACTATGCCGGCGACGCCTTCGCGACGATGCGCGGCTCGTGGAACCGCAACCCGGCATCCGGCTACGAGATCGTCCGCATCCACTTCGAGAACGGACAGCCCAAGGCGATCGAGCCCTTCTTGTCTGGTTTCCTGAGCGATGGTGGCAAGACGCATTTCGCGCGGCCTGTCGGTCTGGCCGTCGCCAAGGACGGCTCGCTGTTGATGGCCGATGACGCCAATGGCATGATCTACCGGATCAGCTATTCCGGCGACGCGAAGAAGGCCGCCGAAGGGAAGACGGCTCCCGCGGGCCCGATGGAGGCGCAAGCCGCGCAAGGCGTCGGCGTGCCGCTCGCCAAGGAGAGGCCCGAAACCGAAGCAAAGGCCTCGCTGACGGTGTCGTCAACCGCGTTCGGGTCAAACGCGGCTATTCCGCAGAAGCACAGCGAGTACGCCGATGGCGTTTCGCCCGCGCTTCGCTGGGACGCGGTTTCCGGTGCGGTGTCCTACGCGATCGTGATGGAAGATCCCGACTCCAAGCCGATCAAGCCCTTTGTTCACTGGATCGCGTGGAACATCCCCGCTGCCGTGACCAGCCTGCCGGAAGGCCTTCAGGAACAATTGCGTCTTGTCGAGCCGGAAGGTGTTCTGCAGGGCCGCAACAGCTCCGGCACGCATGGCTATTTCGGTCCGAAGCCTCCTGTGGGCGACCCGGCTCATCACTACCACTTCCAGATCCTCGCGCTCGACTCGATGCTCGACCTCCCGCCGACCGCCGACCGCGATGCCGTGCTGGCTGCCGCATCCGGCCACGTCATCGCCAAGGGAGACCTGGTCGGCCTTTATGCGCAGAAGATCGATCCGCCCAAGCAGTAGGCGCGCTTCTGCGGTCTGATCATTCCGTCCGGGTCCAATCCTCTAGATCGATAATGGCCGGGTTTGTTGTCACTCGACAAGCCAGCCAGGGAGTTAAATCATGAAACATCTTTTCCTGCAGGTCGCGACATTGTCGATTCTGCTTGCTGCACAGCCTGTCCTCGCTCAGGAGCTGAAGGCGAAACCGGCGGGCGACGCAGCCCCGATGATGTCGATCGATCGGGACATGTTCGTCAAAACGGCAACAAGCTCCAACGAGTTTGAAATCCAGTCGAGCGAGCTTGCGAAGCAGAATGCGGCGGAGGCTGGGATCAAGAAAGCGGCCGAGATGATCATCGCCGACCACAGGAAGGCCGGCGAGAAGCTCAAGGCAACCCTCGATTCAAAGGGCGTGGCTCCCGCTCCGGCCGTGCTTGCGCCGAAGCAGCAGAAGATGATCGAGCAGCTTCAGGCCGCCAAGGGCAAGGACTTCGACGCGCTTTATCTCGACATGCAGGCGCAGGCTCATATGGAAGCCGTCGGTCTGTTCCGCACCTATGCCGGCTCCGGCGAGGACCAGGCTCTTGTCGGCTTCGCAAAGGAAACCTTGCCGAGCCTCGAGACGCATCTCGGCCATGTGAAGATGCTGCTCGCTGAGCAGTAAGGAGTTGGCGACGGTGCGGTGCACGCCGCTTGACCCGGGCACATTCGGCGCTTTCTAAACGTATTGCGTCCGGTTTGAACGCCGGTCGCTTGGGCGCGTCAAGCCGCAAGATCAAGCCGGCCTCATTCCGGCGTTTGCCGCTCAGCAGGCGGTTAAGAACCGCTCAACGCAGATGTCGAGCACCTCGTTCGGGTTACGCTTCCACCAGTTGTCGGCGGAAAAAATCTCGACCTCGCTGAGCCCTTTGTAACCGGCTCCCTCCACGGCCTGCCTCAAGGCTGCGATGTCGGCGACGCCATCCCCCATCATGCCACGGTCGAGAAGAACGTCGCGTGTGTCTGCAAGCCAGTCGCACAGATGGAAGCCAATGATCCGCTGCGGCCCTGCTCGCTGCAGCTCGGCTCCGAGCGTCGTGTCCCACCAGACATGATAGACGTCCACGGCGACTCCGACCGCGGGATGGCCGATCTTCTCGCACAGGTCGACCGCGTCCCTCACGGAAACGAGGCAGGAGCGGTTGCCGCCATAAACCGGATGAAGCGGCTCAAGCGCCAGCTTGACGTTGCGCTCGGCGGCATAGGGTGCCGCACCCGCGACACGGTCTGCCACGAGGCGCAGGCTTTCCTCTAGGCCGCGTGTGCCGGGTTCCACGCCCCCTGCCACGATCGTCAGCACGGGCGCTCCCAGTTCGGCAGCCATGTCGATCGCCGCGAAAAGATCATCCATGATCGCCTGCCGCGTCGGAAGCGCCAGCAGTCCGGTGAGAAAGGGCGCGCGGCAAAGTCCCGCGACCTCCATGCCCGCTTCGCGCACCCGGCGCCCGATCTCGGCCGCGCGGCTGCCGATCTCACGCCGCCAGAAGACGATGCCGCCCAGGCCACGCGCGGCGCAGGCGTCGATCACCTGCTCGGGCGACCAGCCGGCGCCATGCCCTTCGACATTGTGGCTGAGCGTTGCGGTGTTGAGCGCGAGTTGCCTCGGCTGGAGAGTGGAGCGGCGCATGAGCGGCTCAGGCGCCGTAGATGGTGAGCAGCTTCTTCATCCGCGCCACCGCCAGTTCGGGATCGCGTAGCAGCCCGCAGGCATCGGCCTGACGGAAGATTTCGACGAAGTGCGGGAGCGGACGCATGGCCTGCGCGCCGCCCAGCATCACGAAATGGTCCTGGAACCCGTTGAGCCATGCGAGAAACACCACGCCGGTCTTGTAGAACCGGGTGGGCGCGCGGAAGATCAGGCGCGCGAGCGGCACTGTCGGATCGAGCGCGGCGCGGAACCCCGTCGTGTCGCCCTGGCCGAGTTGCGACACGGCATAGGCTGCGGCGGGGGCAAGGGGATCGAATATGCCGAGCAGGGCATGCGAGAAACCGTGCTCGTCGCCCTCGATCAGCTCGGGATAGTTGAAGTCGTCGCCGGTATACATCTTCACGCCAGCCGGCAGCCTGCGCCGCATCTGGATTTCCTTGTCCTTGTCCAGCAGCGATATCTTGATGCCGTCGATCCTGGCGCGGTTCTCCTCGATCACCGTCAGGCAGGTCTCCATCGCCGCCTCGAAGTCGGGCGAGCCCCAGTAGTTCTGGAGAGCCGGGTCGAACATGTCGCCCAGCCAGTGCAGGATGACGGGCTGGTCCGCCGCGTTGAGCGCGTCGCGATACACTTCGATGTAGTCGCCGGGGCTTTGCGCCACGCGCGCGAGCGCGCGGCTCGCCATCATGATGAGGCGGCCGCCGATCTTCTGGATGGCGGCTGTCTGGAGATCATAGGCGCGGCGCACATCGTCCAGCGAGCGCGCCTCGCCCGCTGCGAGATGATCGGTGCCGGCGCCGTTGAAGACGAGCGCATTCGGAAGCTCGCTTTTGGTCCGGCGGATCAGTTCGAGCGCGTTCGGCCAGTCGAGGCCCATGCCGCGCTGGGCCGTGTCCATCGCCTCGGCGATGCCGAGGCCGAGGCTGTCCAGGTGATGCCGGAAGTGCATGGTCGCCTTCCAGTCGATGCTGGGAGTGCCTGATGGGTCGCTGTCTGCAAAAGGATCGGCAACCACATGGGCGGCCGAAAACACGGTTCGCGCGGGGTTGGAGCCGAGAAACGCCTCAGGCACGGTGCGGCCGCTCAATCGGTAGGGAACGGCGCCGCCTGAGCTGTCGGGGAGATTGATTTCCATGAACGGGCCTCGATCAGTCAGAAGCGAGAAAGAAGCATGCCGGCATCCACCGAGATCGCCTGGCCCGTGGTATAGGGAAGCGCACCTGTGGCGAGCGTTGCGATCACGCGACCGACTTCTTCGGGCTGGCCGAGACGCGGCAGAAGGGTCAAGCCTTCTTCGGTGACGCGCCGCTGATAGGTGCCGGAAACGCTTTGCGTCATGGCGGTTTCGATGAGCCCCGGCTGGATGTCGTAAACGGCGATGTTCTCGCGTCCGAGGCGTACGGCGAAGACCTTGCTGCCCATGGAAGCCGCTGCCTTCGAAGCGCAATATTCGCCACGCTGCTCGGCTGCGGCGATCGCGTTGGATGAGGTCACATTGATCAGGCTGTAGAACCGGCCGTCGTCGCGCTCGCGAGTGAGCAGCCGCCTGGCCCAGCACTGGCTGAGAAAGAACTGCGCCTTGGCATTGACCGCCATGCAGCGGTCGAAGCTTTCCTCGCTCACATCGAGAAGATCGCCCCGCGACAGGACGCCCACGCCGGCATTGTTGACGAGCGTCGAAAGCGGACCGATCGCTTCTTCCGCCTCGTCGAGCATGGCGGCGTGGCGAGAAAGCTCACTCACATCGCCCGCGATCACTGCTGTCGGGACACCGAGGGCTGCCACGGCCGCGCCTGCCTCAGACAGTTCGGAATCCATGACGGGGCCATTCAACGCAACGGCGAAGCCGGCTTTCGCGAGCTCGATCGCGGTGGCCAGCCCGATGCCGCGGCTCGATCCCGAAACAAAGGCCGCCGGCCGCACCCCGCTCATCAGTCGCGGGCTCCGTTCTTGAGCAGCTCGCGCGCGATGATCATGCGCTGGATCTGGTTCGTGCCCTCGTAGATCTGCGTGATCTTGGCATCGCGATAAAGCCGCTCCACCTCGAAGCCGCGAATATAGCCCGACCCGCCGAACACCTGGACCGCGTCCGCCGTTCGCGCGACAGCCATGTCGCCCGCAAAGCATTTGGCCATGGAGCAGGCCTTGGTCGCGTCCTCGCCACGGTCGATCTTGGCGGCCGCGCTCTGCACCAAAAGGCGCGCGGCCTCGATATCCTTGGCCATGTCGGCAAGCAGCCACTGGACGCCCTGAAACTCGGAGATCGCCCGGTCGAACTGGCGGCGCTGCCTGGAATAGTCCACCGCGGCCTCGAGTCCGGCCTGGCCGATGCCCACCGCAAGCGATCCGATGCCCACGCGCCCCTTGTCGAGCACGCTCATCATCATGTGGAAGCCGCGGCCCTCCTGTCCCAGCAGGCTCTCGGGCGGCAGGGTCACGTCCGCGAAATCGAGCGCGCCGACCTGGCTGGCCCGCTGGCCCATCTTGTGTTCCTTGGGGCCTCGCTCGACGCCGGGAACATTGAGGTCGACGATGAAGATGCTCATGCCGCGATGACCGGCTTCCTTGTCGGTGCGGGCGAGCACGAATCCGACATCCGCCACCGGCGCGTTGTGGATCCAGATCTTGCCGCCATTGAGCTTCCAGCCTGTGCCGTCGCGGGTCGCCGCCGTGCGGATGCCGGAAACGTCCGTGCCGGCTTCCGGCTCCGTGATGCAATAGGCCGCGCGTTTCTCGGCGCGCATCACGGGGCCGAGCCACGTCTCCCGCTGCTCCGCCGTTCCGTGCCGCACGAGAAGCGTCGAGATCAGCTCAACCAGCCCGCATTGGTCGGCGACCGAGGCATAGCCCCGCCCGAGCTCCTCCATGACAAGGGCATAGGTCAACGTGTCGAACCCCGGGCCGCCCATCTCCTCGGGAACGCCGATGCCGAACAGGCCGAGCTCGCCCATCTGTCGGTAGATGTCGGCGGGGAAGCTCTCGTCGCGATCAAGCGCTTCGGCCTGCGGCCGCACGACCTCGTCGGCGAATTGCCGCGCCATGTCGCGAACCTGAAGATGTATTTCCGAAAAGATCACGCCGGCCTCTATTTGTAACCAACTGGTTACTGCATAACATCCTGCGTCGGAACTGGTCAAGAGCGCTGCGGCCCTTGCGCGCCGGCTGACCGCGCGCTACGAAGATGATAACTAGATGGTTACTTGAGGGAGGGGTAAGATGAAGCCTAGCGACAAGCGCAAGTTCGGCCGGGTCGATCTGGAGGTTTCCAGTTTCGCATTCGGAACAGCGCCGATCGGCAATATCTTCCGCGAGATCGATGAGACAACCGCCGAGGAGATGGTGAACCATGCCTGGGATGCCGGCATCCGCTTCTTCGATACGGCGCCGATGTATGGCCATGGCCTCGCCGAGCTGCGCACCGGCCATGCGTTGCGCTGGAAGAACCGCGACGACTATGTGCTCGCCTCCAAGGTTGGCCGCGTGCTCAAGCCCAAGCCCCGCGCCCAGATCGACTTCGCGCCTTGGGTGAACGCGGCGCCCTTCGAGATGGAATTCGACTACTCCTATGACGGCACCATGCGCGCCTTCGAGGATTCGCTCCAGCGCCTCGGGCTCGAACGGATGGAGATGTGCTTCATCCATGACATCGACGTTTTCACCCGCGGGGCGGACCAGCCGGAAGCGTTCAGGCAGGCGATGGACGGGTCGTGGAAGGCATTGTCGAGCCTGCGCGATCAGGGCGTCGTCAAAGCGATCGGGGTTGGCGTGAACGAGTGGGAGGTCTGTGAGGCGGCCCTGCGCGAGCGCGACTTCGACTGCTTCCTGCTTGCCGGCCGCTACACGCTCCTGGAACAGGATGCCCTCGACAGCTTCCTGCCGCTCTGCGAGGCGCGGGGTGCGGCGGTTGTCGTGGGCGGCGGCTTCAATTCGGGTATCCTGGCGACCGGCGCGGTTGAGGGCGCCAAATACAACTATGCGCCCGCACCCGCGCATATCATGGAAAAGGTGCGGGGCATCGAGGCCGTATGCCGCGACCACGGCGTGCCCTTGCCGGCCGCCGCACTCCAGTTCGTCGTGGCGCATCCCGCCATCCCCGCCTTTTGTGCCGGAACGCGCACGGTCGAGCAGCTCAAGCAGAATCTGGACTGGTTCTCCACGCCGATCCCCTCGGCATTCTGGGCGGACCTCAAGGAAAGGAAGCTTTTGCGCGAGGATGCTCCCACGCCCGCCGGCTGAGCGGCAGGCCGCAACGTTCAGCGGATCAGGATCGCCCGAAGATCGTTGACGTTGGTGCCGGTTGGACCCGGCACGAACAGGCTGTCCACCGCGTGGAAGGCGGTCCACGCATCGTTGCCGGCGAGCAGCCGGTGCGGGTCGTGACCAAGCGCGCGCAGCCGCGTGATCGTCGTCCCATCGGCAAAGGCGCCCGCATTGTCTTCGGAGCCGTCGATGCCGTCTGTGTCGGCGGCAAGCGCCTGGATGTTCTCCGCGCCGTCGATCCCGCAGGCGAGAGACAGCAGAAACTCCGTGTTTCGCCCGCCTTTGCCCCTGCCATGCAGCGTCACGGTGGTTTCGCCGCCCGACAGGATCACCACCGGCCGAGAGAAGGGCCGGTCGTTGCGGGCAACCTCGCGCGCGATCGCCGCATGCACCTTGCCGACTTCGCGCGCCTCGCCCTCGATGGCATCCGACAGGATCGCAGCCCCAATCCCTTCCGCCTGCGCGGCGCGCGCCGCAGCCTCAAGGGACAGCCGCGCGGAAGCGATCACATGCACCTCGTTGCGGGCGAAACGCGGGTCATCCGGTTGCGGACAAAGCGCCTCTTCCGAGCAGAGATGGGCGAGAAGGGCGGGAGACAGCGGCAGCCGGAACCGCTCGACCACCGCAAGGGCCTCGTCTCGACCGGCTTTGTCGGGAACGGTCGGCCCGGACGCCACCTGCGCGGGGTCGTCGCCCGGAATATCGGAAACAACGAGGCTCACTACGCGGGCCGGCCAAGCTGCCGCCGCAAGCCGGCCGCCCTTGATGCGCGAGCAATGCTTGCGCACCGCATTCATCGCGCTGATCGGGGCACCCGAGGCGAGCAGCGCCTCATTGAGGGCGATCTCGTCGGCGAGGGAAAGGCCGGGAGGCGGAGCCGGAAGAAGCGCGGAGCCGCCGCCGCAAATCAGGGCCACCACCAGGTCGTCCGCTCCAAGATCGGACACGGCGTCGAGCAGCGCTTCGGAACCCGCGAGCCCGGCTTCGTCCGGCACCGGATGGCTCGCCTCCATGACCCTGATGCGTTCGCAGGGAACGCCGAACCCGTAGCGCGTCACCACCGTGCCCGACAAAGGCGCGTCCCAGGCTTGCTCGAAAGCGCGCGCGAGTTGTGCCGCGCCCTTACCAGCGCCGATCACGATTGTGCGTCCCATGGGCCGTGCAGGCAGATGCGCGCGCACAGCCGAAACCGGATCAGCCGCCGCCACGGCCGCATCGAACAGGCCGGCAAGAAAGGCGCGCGGGTCGAGCATCGTTCAGAACTCCAGGTCGACCACCGTGACGCCCTCGACCCCGCCAACTGTATGCGCGACGAGACGCTGGCCGGCCGCGACATGGCGCGGATCGATCAGATAGGCATCTCGCGCGGCAACATCGGCGAAGTCAAACCAGAAGGCATGGTGGTTGCCGCGGATCAGGTCTGTTTCCACGCTGATGTTCTTGCCGGCATGAAAGTCCAGAACCCCATCGAGGCTGCGCTGCAGGTTGGCGAGCTCCGCAAAAAGGGTGGCCACCGTGTCAGCGGCCGCATCCTTTCGAAACTTCACAAGCACGAAATGCCGGATCATCGTCGCGTTCTCCTCTCTTGAAGTGTTCTTGAATGAAGCGTGCCTGCTTTTGCCGCAACCCGGCAGACGCAGAGCCTGCCGCTTCTAGCGCCCGATTTCGTCGTCGCCAAAGCGCGGCAGTCTCTTTTCGCGAAAGGCCGACACGCCTTCGGCGAGTTCCGGCGAGCCTGCCGCCGCCATCCCGGCCATGGCCTCAAGTGTGCGCTCGCGCTCTTCCCCTTCGGCAGCGTTCGCGAGCATCTTGGTCAGCTCGGTTGCGAGCGGCGCCCGCCGAAGAAGACGGTCGGCGATCTCGCGGGCTTTCGCCATCCCCCCGCCGCTACCCGTGACATGATCAACAAGGCCGAGCGACAGTGCCTCATCGGCGTTGAAGACCTCTCCGAACAGCGCCATCCGGCGCACGAGTTGGGCGCCGAAGCGGCGTGACAGGCGCTGGGTACCCGACCAGCCGGGAATGATCCCGAGGCCCGCCTCCGGCTGTCCGATCCGCACATGCGCTTCGGCGATCCGGAGGTCGGCACATGCGGCGAGCTCCAGCCCGCCGCCCAGCGTATCGCCGTTGAGAACCGCGATCACCGGTTGCCGCAGCCGGGCGAGGGCATCGAACGCCTCATGGCCATGGCGGATCCAGAAACGCCCGAACTCGACGGCGTTGTAGCCGCTCCATGCTGCGATGTCGCCGCCGGCGCAGAACGCCTTTGCGCCCGCGCCGGTGAGGATCACGGCGCGGATCTCCGGTGCGCTGTCGATCCGGCGGCACAGGCCATGCAGCTCGGCCACCATTTCGGCGTCAAAGGCGTTCAGCTTCTCCTCGCGCCGGATCGTGACAACCGCGACTGTGTTGTCGACGCGCAGTTCCAGGCGCGAAGCCTCGTTCATGCGGCCTTCCGGCTGAAATGCTCACCCATCGGCTCAGGCGCAAAAAGGAAGGCCGGCATTTCGGTGAGGTTATCGGCGACTTTCAGTGGGAAGCCGGCGCGCGAAAGGATGTCGCGCTCCAGATCGATGCCCGCCGCGACTTCCGTCACCGTCATGCCTTGCTCCATGAGCCGCATCACACAGCGCTCGGTGACATAGGTGACGTCCTGGCCTTGGCGAAGCGCGCGTACGCCGGAAAAGCTGACCTGATCCACCTGATCGACAAGCTTCTCCACCTTGCCTTCGCTGAGGATTGTGAGCTTTTTGCCGGATATGGCCAGCTTCGCGCCGGCATTGAAATAGCCGGAGAACACGATCTTCTTCGCCCGCGAGGTGATGTCGACGAAGCCGCCCGCGCCGGCGGTGACATGCGGCCGGAACGGGAGCTTCGAAACATTCACCGAGCCGTTTCTGTCGATCTGCAGGAACGACAGCAGCGTGGCATCGAAACCGGCGGACTGGAAATAGGTGAACTGATGCGGCGAGGAAACAAAAGCCTCCGCGTTGGACGAGCAGCCGAACTTGAAGTCGAGCAGCGGCACCCCGCCCACAGCACCCTGCTCGATCACCCAGGTCACGTCGCCATGACGCTTCTCCTCCAGGAAGATGCGCGGCACGGCTGCCGAGATACCGAAGCCCAGATTGACCGCCCATCCGGGTTGCAGTTCCAGCGCCACGCGCCGCGCCATCACCTTCGCCGCGTCGAGTTCGGGGATCGTGAAGCTCGACAGAGGCCGGAACAGCTCGCCGGAGATCGCCGGGTCGTAAGGGGTGGCTGTGGTCTGGAACTGCTCGGGCGCTTCCACGACGATGTCGACGAGGTTGCCCGGCACGCGCACGTCATGCGGCCGGAGCGACCCCGACTGGGCGACGCGCTTGACCTGGGCGATCACCGTGCCGCCGCCGGCATGGGCCGCAAGCGCCAGCTCCATGGCGCCGAGATAAGCGCCTTCATGCTCGAAGGTCAGGTTGCCGCGCTCATCGGCCGTGGAAGCACGGATGATTGCGACGTCGGGCTTGATCGCGGGAAAGAAGAGCCATTCCTCGCCCGCGAAATCCACCTTGCGCACGACCGGTTTTTCCCGCGCGCGTTCATTCATGGCGCAGCCTTCGAGGTCCGGATCGACAAAGGTTTCCAGGCCTACCTTGGTGAGCACGCCCGGCCGCATGGCCGCCGCCTCGCGCAGGATGTCGAAGATGATGCCGCTCGGGATGTTGTAGGCCGCGATGCGGTTCTCGCCGAGCATCTGCCAGATGAGCGGTGGTTCGGCCGAGGAGGGACCGGACGGATACGAGCCGCCGATGATCGTCTCGATCATGCCGTCCTGTGCGAGGTGATCGACGCCCCTGGTGCCGAACATGTCGCCGGCTGCGATGGGATGGATGGTGGTCAGCGCGCGGGGATGGCCGGTTTCCCCGAAGCGCTGTCCGAGCGCTTCGAGCACCGCGTCGGGGCAGCACAGGCCGCTCGACGAGTTGACGGCGACGATCGCCCCGTCCTTTACGGCCTCAACCGCCTCCCGGACGTTCAGGACCTTCGACATCGTGTCTCCAAAAAAGTAACTGGTTAGTTATAACCGATGTCATCTTCGTGCGTCGCGGTCAAGCGCGGCGCCGCACTGCTCAGGCGGCGCCGCAACATACTCCACTTGCCAAGTCAGGGATCAACTTCTACAAGTAACCAGATAGTTATATAAGGCGGAGCGTGTTCTCCGCGAGGAGGGCATAAGTGAACATCCTTTTTCAGAAATCCTATCAGCGGGCATTCGGGACATATCCCCTGAAAGGGTCGGAACTGGCGGGCGCGATCGAAGCGGCGCTCGCAGCAGGCTATCGCGCCTTCGACACGGCGCAGATGTACGGCAATGAAAAGGATGTCGGGCGGGCGCTGGCCGCGGGCGGCGTCCCACGCGACGAGCTTTGCATCACCACCAAGGTCGATACCAGTAATTTCAGTTCGGAGCGCTTTATCCCTTCGGTGGAGAAGAGCCTCGAGGACCTGCAACTGGACAGGGCGGATGTTCTTCTCCTCCACTGGCCGGTGAAGGAAGGCAACGCGCCGGCGCTGCGCCTGCTGGAGGAGGCCAAGGAGCGCGGACTCTGCCGGCATATCGGCATTTCCAATTACACGGCCGCCATGATGCGCGAGGCGAAGTCGCTGGTGTCGTCTCCGCTCGTCGCCAATCAGGTCGAATTCCACCCGCTCCTGAACCAGGATGTCCTGCTCAGGGCGGCGGCCGAGACCGGCATTCCGCTTTCGGCCTATTCCACCGTGGCGCGGGGCGCGGTGTTCAAGGAGCCGCTTTTCGCCGAGATCGGGCAGGGCTACGGAAAAACGGCCGGGCAGGTCGTGCTGCGCTGGATCCTGCAGAAGGGTGTCGCGGTCAACACGATGTCGACAAGGCCCGAAAACATCCGCGCCAATTTCGACGTGATGGACTTCACGCTGTCGAGCATCGACATGGCCCGCATCGACGAGAAGACCCATGTGAACGAGCGTATCGTCACCTCGGCGCTGGTTCCCGACGCGCCGGAATGGGACTGAGCCTCTTCGCTCGGACTTCCGCCTGAGAGGGCCGGCCGAGTGCCGGTGTTTCAGGCGAGGAGGCAGCGCTAGCGATTGCCCCGTATCATGTCGCTGGCCTTTTCGCCGATCATGATCGTTGCCGCATTGGTGTTGGAGCCGATCAGGCTCGGCATGACGGAAGAATCGCAGATGCGGATGCCTTCCAGCCCTCGAATGCGCAGGGTGGGGTCGACGACCGCCAGCTCGTCCGTGCCCATCCGGCAGGTCGAGACGGGGTGGTAGGAAGTGCGTCCGTTCCGCCTGGCATACGTCTCGAAGTCGGCCAGGCTCCGGACGCTTTGGTCCGGCACGTGGCGGTTCTTGATCAGCTTCTGCAATGAGTGCTGGGCGAAGATCTCGCAGGAGATGCGCACGCCTTCAGCCGTGGTGCGGCGGTCATACTCCTCAGCCATGAAATTCGGATCAACCACGGCCTTGTCGTCGGGATTCGCGGATCGCAGGCGCACCGTGCCGCGGCTTTTGGGCCGCAGCGTATAGGAATTGAGCGTCACACCCGAGCCGGACGGGACCGACGGCACCCCTGCTTCCGCGCCCGCGCCTGCCAGGAAATGGAATTGGAGGTCGGGAAAGGGCGCTTGTGGATCGGCGCGCCAGAAGGCGCCGCCCTCGACCACATTGGATGTTACGGGACCGGAGTTGAAGAGCGCATATTGCAACCCGGCCCACACCATCCAGTGGCGCTTGTTGTAGCGGTCGAGGCTCGTCCAGCCTTTCAACTCGGCGACGATGTCCACGCCGAAATGGTCCGTCAGGTTCTCGCCGACGCCGGGAAGGTCGTGCACCACCGGAACGCCCAGCGACCTGAGATGGTCGGCTGGCCCGACGCCCGAAAGCATCATGATCTTGGGCGTGCCGATCGCCCCGGCCGTCACCAGGATCTCGCTTTCGGCGCGCGCGGTTTGGAGCGTGCCGTCCCGGCGATACTCTACCCCGGTCGCGCGGCTGCCGGAGAACAGGATGCGGTGGACATGGCAGCCGGTTTCCACCGTCAGGTTGGGCCGCTTCCTCGCGGGCTTGAGGTAGCCCACAGCGGCCGAACAACGCCGCCCGTTCTTCGTGGTGGTCTGGTAAACGCCCGCGCCTTCCTGCACCGCCCCGTTGAAATCTGGATTATAGGGGATGCCGTATTCCTGGGCCGATTGCACAAAGGCCTGGGTTGTCTGCTGGGGCGCGGGGATGTTGGACACGCCGAGCGGCCCGTCCGTGCCGTGCAGCGGCCCGGCCAGGATCGTGTTGCCTTCCGAGCGCAGGAAATAGGGAAGCGCCTCCTTGGCGGACCAGCCTTCCGCACCTTCCTCCGTTGCCCAGCGGTCGAAGTCTGAAGGATGGCCGCGCGTGTAGATTTCCGCGTTGATGGAACTGCCGCCGCCGATCACGCGTGCCTGTGCGTAGGGGATCTCGCGGTTCTCGCAGTGCTTCTGGGGTGCCGTCGTCAATCCCCAGGTGAAGGGACCGGTGGTCATCTTCGCGAAGCCCACCGGCATGTGGATATAGGGATGACGGTCGCGCCCGCCGGCCTCCATCAGCAGCACGCGGACCGCCGGGTTCTCCGTCAGGCGCGCGGCGAGCACACAGCCGGCCGAGCCGCCGCCCACGATGACATAGTCATAAGCCTTGTCCGTCATCCTGACGTCCTTCCCCGACGTGCTTTACGCGACCCAGTGATCCCGCTTGCCGATCTCGATATGGACCGATTTGATCTGCGTATATTCCTCGACACCGTAGATGCCGGCCTCACGACCCCAGCCCGACTGCTTGAAGCCGCCGAGCGGCAGTTCCGGCCCGCCGGCGAGCGTCGTGTTGACCCAGAAGCGGCCCGCTCGGACACGCCGGGTCACCGTCAGGGCCTTGTCGATATTCTTGGTCCACACGCTTGCCGCAAGGCCATAGACGGTGTCGTTGGCGATCGTGATTGCCTCTTCCAGCGTGTCGAACGGCATTACCGCCAGCACGGGACCGAAGATCTCGTCGGTTGCGATCGCCATCTCGCGCGTCACATCGCCAAACAGGGTCGGCGCGATGAATTGACCGGCGCCGCGCTCGACCGCCTCGCCGCCATGAACGAGGCGCGCGCCTTCCGCCCGGCCCTTTTCGATATAGTCGAGGATCGTCTTGTTCTGGGCCGGGGTGGTGATCGCACCGATCTGGGTTTGAACATCCAGCGGATCGCCGACGCGCATTTTTGCGAATTTCGCGGCAACCAGCGCCTCGAACTCGCGTGCGACGGAGCGCTCGACGATCAGCCGGCTGCCGCTGACGCAGCATTGGCCCGTGTTGAACGCGATCCCGAAGGCGACCCCGTCCGCAGCGTCCTCCAGATCGGCATCGGCAAACACGATCTGCGGGTTCTTGCCGCCGAGTTCCAGTCCGAGCTTCTTGAAATTGCCGGCGGCGGCCTTCACGCAGGAACGCCCCACCGCTGTCGAGCCGGTGAAGGAAAGCATGTCGACATCCATGTGCTCGGTGAGCGCCTGGCCGATCGTGCTCCCGGAGCCGGTGACCACGTTGAAGCAGCCGTCCGGCAGGCCGGCCTCCTGCAGGATCTCGGCGAGGATCAGTGTGGTAGCCGAGGTGACCTCGGACGGCTTCGCAACGATCGTGCAGCCTGATGCGAGAATGAAAGGCACGCGCTCGCACAGGATCAGGAAGGGGAAGTTCCAAGGCGTGACGAGGCCGACGACGCCGATCGGCTCGCGTGTGACGATGCCGAACAGCCGGTCGCCCAGATTGTTGAAACTGTCGCCGTGCAGCGCGCGGGCAGCGCCCGCTGCGTATTCGAAGATCGAGACGCAGCCATCCACCTCGCCCCGTGCCTGCGCGATCGGCTTGCCGTTTTCCAGCGTTTCCCAATAAGCGAGTTCGTCGCGACGCTTCGCGATGCCTTCGGCCGCACGCAGGAGCACTGCCGCGCGATCCGCCCCGTTGAGCCCTGACCAGCGGCGGTCCTCGAACGCCGTTCTCGCCGCCTTGACGGCACGGTCGAGATCGTCGGTCGTGCAGCGCACGGTGCGCGTCACGGCAACGTCATGCGCCGGGCTCTTGCGCTCGAAGGTGTCGCGGTTCCCCGCCTCGACCCATTCGCCATCGACGAAAAAGCCGAAGACGCGCGGCTCCGCGGGAAGGGAAAGTGTCGGGGATTGCTTGTCCATGGTTGTTGTTCCTTCGATGAGCGAGCGAGCCAATCCGGTGTTGCTCAGAGGAGAGCTTGCGTCGATTGAGTTCGGGAGCAGGTTCCTGCGTGGGGGCGGGGGCTAGAGCCTGATCTGCGTCTTCAGATCGCCCGGCCGATGGGAAAGGGTGTCGAAGGCCTGCTGGATGTCTTGAAGCGGGTAGCTGGCGCCGGTGAAGGCGGAAAGATCGAAGCGCCCATGGGCCACGAGCACCAGCGCGTCATGCATGTCCTCGCCCATGCCAGCGACGGACCCCTTGATCCCATATTCGCGCAGCACGGTCTGCAGGAGGGGGAGGGGCAAGCGATCCTCCGGACCCGTGATGCCGAAGGCCGCGATATGCCCGCCGGGTCGCACGAGTTCGAGCGCCTGCGCGTAGAGCTTGGACAGGCCGACGCTTTCGATCACGAGATCGGCGCCGCGCCCGCCGGTATGATCGAGGACGATGCGCTTGGCCTCGGACGGATCGGCGACCAGCACGTCGGCGCCGGAATCGAGCGCCATGCGTCCGCGTGCTTCGGAAGGCTCCACGACGATGATCGGCGCGGCACCGACGAGCCGCATCATCTGCACATGCAGGTTGCCCACCGGACCGGCACCCAGGATGACCACCGACTGCGCGAAGCGCGCCTCGGCCTTGCGCGCCGCGCGGACCACGCAGGCGACCGGCTCGACCAGAGCCAGCTTTTCGGATGGCGCGTCGGCTGGCGCCGCGATCGCCAGACGCGCGGGAAGGGCGACATATTCCGCGAAGGCGCCATCGCGCGAGATGCCGACTTGGCGCACCTCCGCGCAGTTCAGCACCTCGTTGCGCCGGCAGAAGAAGCAGTGGCCGCAACCGATATTGATGTCGGCCACGACGCGCTGCCCGACCTCCAGCCCTCTCACATCGGCGCCGCGTTCCGCGATCGTGCCGGTAAACTCATGGCCGGGAATGATTGGAAGCTGGTCGGCTGCGTAATGGCCGTTGAACATGTGGATGTCCGTGCCGCAGATGCCGCAACGGTCGACGCGGATCAGCACGTCGCTCGGCCCAATTGCCGGCAAGGGCACATCCCGAACCTCGAAGCGCCCCGGTTCCACGAGCACTGCGGCACGCATGGTTTGCGTCGATGCCTTCTCCGCTTGGTCCATCGGCTTGGCTGTTCCTATTTGACCGTGGCGACCTTGGAGCGGTCGAGCGTGAGCGCGATCGCCGCGATTAAGACGAGGCCGAAGAAGATCTGCTGCCCCTCGGCGGGGATCTCCAGGTAAACCATGCTGGAGCGGATCACGGCCACGATCAGCGCCCCGACCAGCGTGTTGAGCACGCCCCCGACGCCGCCCGTCAGCGGCGTTCCGCCGACGAGCACGGCGACGATCGCCGGCAGCAGGAACTGGTTGGCCGCAAGCGACGAGCCGCCCGACAGCCGCGCCGAAAGCATGAGGCCGGCAAAGGCGGCGAGGAAGCCGCTCAAAGCAAAGGCCGCGATCTTGTAGCGCGCCACGCGGATCCCCGATGACACAGCGGCCTGCTCCGCCGCACCGATGGCCTTCAGCACGCGTCCGAACACAGTGCGGCGTTCGATGAACAACAACAGCAGCAGCAGAACGAGCGCCACGACGATTTCCTTGGGAAGCCAGCCCCAATAGCCGAACAGCCAGCCCAGGATCGCGCTGCGCTCGGCTTCGATCATCGACACGCCCTTCTCGTTCGAGGCGAAGCGGGCGATCGAAAAAGCGATGCCGCCCATGGCGAGCGTCGTGATGAAGGTCGGGATCCTGGTCTTGACGGCAACAAGGCCGGAAGCCGCGCCGAAAAGCGTGCCGACGGCGAGTGCCAGGAGGGCTGCGCCGATGCCATAGGTGCTGAGCCAGATCGTGACCAGAACCGTGGTCATGCTCGCGACGGACTGCGAGGAAAGGTCGATGCTGCCGATATAGATGACGAGTGTCAGACCCAGCGCCATGATGAAAAGCGCCGCGACATCGGCGCCGGTGTTCAAGAGGTTGGCCGGCCGCAGGAAGGTAGAATCCAGCGCGCCGACGGCCGCCACCAGGAGCACGAGCGTCAGCACCGGCAGGAAAGCCTTCCAGTCGCGCACGGGGGGTGCTGCGGCCAGCTTGATCGATCCTTGCGGCAAAGAGGGTGTAGACGTGTCGCTCATCGCTTCGGATCCTCAGACCATGTGATGGATCAGGTCGAACAGCGTCGGCTTGGCGCCTGCGGCCGCATCGAAACGCTGCGTGATCTCGCCGTCCTTGAGAACGAGGATCGTGTGGGAAAGCCCGATCGCCTCTTCCAGGGTGTCGGCGACCAGGATGATCCCGCAGCCATCGGCTGACATATCCCGCACCATCTCGTAGACGTCTTCCTTCGCGCCGATGTCGAGGCCGCGCGTCGGGTGGTCGAGGATCACGATGTCGGAGCCCGTGCTGCGCCATTTGGCGAGCACGACCTTCTGCTGATTGCCGCCGGAAAGCCTCCCGCAATCGGCCTTCTCGGAGTAGGCCTTGATGGAAAGCTTCCCGATCCACTCCTTGGCTAGGCTGCGCTCGGCGCCGGTCGCGAGCATGCCGAACCGGCTGTAGCGCCCAAGCTGCGACAGCGTCATGTTCTCGGAGACGCTCATGCCCGCCGCGATGCCCTCGATCTTGCGCTCGCGCGGCACATAGGCGAGCCCCATCGTCACGGCCTCGGCGGCGGAGGCCGGACCGGCGCTGCCCTTCACGCGGATACGGCCGAGATGGGGACGCTCCATGCCGTAGATCGCGTGGAGAATATCCTCGCGGCCCGAGCTTTCGGTGCCGACCAGCGCCAGAACCTCGCCGGCGCGAAGCGAAAACGAGATGTCGCGGTAGTGGCCGGCGCGCGAGATGCCTTGCACCTCAACCAGCGGCCGGGATGCGTCATAGGGCACCTGGCGCGTTTCCTGGTAATAGGCCGCATCGACATGGCGGCCGACCATCTTGTGCTGGATGTTCTCCACCACGGCATCGGAAGCGTTCACGACGTCGACAACCGCGCCGTCCTTCATGACATAGATGCGGTCGGACAGCTCGATCACCTCGTCGAGGCGGTGCGAAACGAAGATGAAGGAGGCGCGGCTGCGCAACTCGCGCACCAGCGAGAACAGAAGCTCCACTTCTTCGCGCGACAGAACCGAGGTCGGCTCATCGAGGAGGATCACGAGATCGCCCTTCACGCGCTCCTCGAGCGACAGCACCTTCGCGAGCTCGACCAGCTGGCGTTGCGCGAAGGAAAGATCGGAGGTGATCATTGCCGGGTCGATCGTCAGCTTGACCTTGGCGAGCTGCTGCCGCGCGGCCTGCGCCATCCGCTTCCAGTCGATCGTGCCGAAGCGGCGAAAGGGCTTCTCGAAGCCCAGGAAGATGTTCTCCATCACGCTGAGATTGGGGATCAGCGACTGTTCCTGGAACACCATGCCGACGCCCGCGTCCTGTGCGGCGCGCGGATTGGCGAAGCGGATGGTTCCGCCGTCCTTGGAGATCGTGCCCGCGTCATGCGCATAGGCGCCGTAGATCACCTTCATCAGCGTCGATTTGCCGGCGCCGTTCTCGCCGACGAGGCCGACGATCTCGCCGCGCCTGATCTCGAAATCGACGCTCTTCAGCGCATGGACGCCCGGAAAGCGCTTCTCGATCTTCTCCAGCTTGAACATCTCCGCCTCACTTCACCATGAGGATGGATTTGCGGTTGATCGACAGCGCGACCGCGCAGATCACCATCAGCCCGAGCATCCCGCTTTGGAGAAAGCTCGGCAGTCCGACGACCACCATGCCGTTGGAGATGGCGGCAACGATCAGCACGCCCACCAGCGTGTTGAGCACGCCGCCCGAGCCCCCGATCAGCGATGTTCCGCCCACGACCACGGCCGTGATGGAGGAAAACATCATGTTCGAGCCGGACTGGCCATCGGCGATGCCCACGCGGGCCACGGCCAGAAGCGCGCCCAGCGCATAGAACATGCCGGCGATGCAGAAGGCGATGATGCGGACGCGCTCGACGTTGAGGCCTGAGGAGCGGGCCAGTTCCTCGCCGCCGCCCACGGCATAGATGTTGCGGCCGATCACGGTATGGCGCTCGATGAACCAGGCCAGCGCGACGAAGATCAGCGCGACATAGACCATCAGCGGCATTTCCAGAACGCGCGTCGTGAGAAGCGCCCGGAAGGTCGGGTCCTCGACCCGGATGCGGTAGCCGCCCGAAAGGATCACGGTCGCGCCGGCGCCGACAAAGCCCATGGCAAGGCTGGCCATGAAGGACGGGATCCGCAGCTTCACATGAGCGACCCCGGTGAGGAGCCCCGCGAGGAGCCCGACGCCGATCGCGACGGGAAAGGCAGCCCAGCCCGTTGCGATCGAGCCGCCGAGACTTGCGAAGAGCGTAGCGAAGACAACCGCGCAGAAGGTCACGACGCCTTCCATCGACAGGTCGATCGACCCCATCACGATGATGAATGTGACGCCGATCGCGACCATGAGGGAGGGCGCGGCCAGAACGCCGATGCGGCCGAAATTCCGGATCGAAAGGAAGTTCGGGTTGACGATCGTGAAAGCCAGGCAGACCGCCACGAGCACCAGAACAGGCGCCCAGGTCCGGATGGTCGTCGGGTTGATGCCGCGCAAGCGCATGAGTCCGCCATGAACAAGTGAAGGCGGCCGCAGCGAGGATCCTCACGCCGCGGCCGTGCGGTTCGCCGCCGATCAGGTGCGGTTGTACTTGATCTGGCCGTTGCTCGGGCCGAAATAGTCGGTCCAGTCATAGGCGGGATGCGACTTGTGGTGCTTGGCGAGGAAGGCTTCGGCGTCCTTCTTGGTCACCAGGATCGTCGGCCCGTAGAACTCGCGATGCTCCTGCGGCTCCGCGCTCGGCTTGAAGGCGCCGGTGGCGGCATGATAGGCGAGCGAGAGCGCGACGCCGCCGCCCCAGTAGGGATCGGTATAGACGGTCGCCAGAAGCTCGTCCTTGAGGATGTAGTCCACCGCCTGCTCGCCGCCGTCATAGGCGACAACGGGGATCTGCCCGGCGAGGCCTTCCGCGCGCAGCGCCTCGATCGCGCCATAGGCCATGGTGTCGTTGGCGCAGAACACGCCCTTGATGTTGTCGCCATGGGTGGTGAGATAGGCGGCCATGATCTCGTTGGCCTTGGTCGTATCCCAGTCGGCCGCCTGATAATCGAGCAGCTTGATGTTGGGGAACTTGGCCACCGCCTTTTCCATGCCGGCGCGGCGTTCCACCGCCGGGATGTTGGCCGCGATGCCGCCAAGGCCGACCACGCCGCCTTCGCCGCCCATCGCCTCGAACAGGATCGTCGCGGTCTGCTCGGCCGGCTCCATGTCTGACCAGCTCATATGGCCGACCCAGTTGTCGCCGAAGTCCCAGGGGTGGAGGTCGTCAGTCTTGTTCCAGATGGTGAAGACGTAGCCGTTGGCCGCCTTCACCGCCTCGACGGTCGGACGGCAGTTGGGCGAGTCGTTCGGGTCGCAGGCGATCGCCGCGTTGCCGTTGACCTTGCCGAGCAGGGCCTTGATGTCGGCCACGCATTTCTCGTTGGAGCCGTCATGGATCAGGTTGATCAAGTTGCTCTTGCTCTTGCCGATGCTTTCCACGAACGACTCGCCGCCTGAGACGATCGAGTTCCAGTAGGGGTTGGTGCGGTCGCGATAGCTCCAGGCCAGGGCCGGGTCGTTGGCGGCCAGCGCACCCGTGGGACGCAGCGCCGTGCCGGCGACAAGGCCGCCCAGGCCCAAGGCGCTTCCGATCAGGAAGTCACGGCGGCGCAGTTTCTCGGTTTCAATGAAATCCTTGATAAAGGACATGGCTTCCTCCCTTTGGGTCCAAACTCGTGCAGGGGCGCAGCGATGATGATCCACCGATGCTCGTCAAACGCCGTCTTCAAGCCTCCCGACAGCATCGCGCCGCGCTCTTTATGCACTAACTAGTTATTTGTTTCAAGACGGTTCTGAACCCTCTATAAGGAGCCGTTCGGAAGGGCAGCCGGAAGCCGCACGATCCAAATCATGGTCACGGACGGTTGTGCGCGCACCGGATTGGCAACTGGAAGCCGGGCTCGCGCTTTGACGCGGAACGCGGTACTTCCGCACTGCCGGGGAAACATGAGCGCAACCGGGCGGAGCCTCGATGGAAAAGCCGGAAAAGTCGAAAGCCAGGCCGCGCGACGCGGAGGCGACGCAGGCCAGGATCCTGGAAGCGGCCAAGAAGGAGTTCGCCCGAAGCGGGCTTGCCGGCGCGCGTGTGGACATCATCGCCGAACGCGCCAAAGCCAACAAGCGCATGATCTACCACTACTTCAACAGCAAGGAAGAGCTGTTCCAGCGCGTGCTGGAAGACGCCTATGAGGACATCCGCAGCGCCGAACAGAAGCTCCGGCTCGACGAATTGCCGCCGCGCGAGGCGCTCGAGACCCTCGTGCGTTTCACCTGGCAGTATTATCTCAGGAATCCGGAATTCATCACGCTGGTGAACAGCGAGAACCTGCACCGCGCCCGGCACCTGAAGAAGTCGACGAAAATCCACATCCTCAGCAAGCGCTTCATCGACATGGTGTCGGAGCTTCTGGAAAGAGGCGCCCGCGAGGGCGTGTTCCGCGACGGGATCGATCCCGTCCAGCTCAACATCACCATCGCCGCTGTGAATTATTACTACCTGACCAACCGGTATACCGGCTCGATCGTCTTCGAGCGCGACCTGATGGCGGCTGACGCGCTGGAAGAGCGCATCAGCTTCAATCTTCAAACGATCATGCGCCTGGTCTGTCGCGATTGAGCCCGCTGCCGTGAGGTTTCCGCCTCATGCACCGCCATCCTTGGTGATGCGCAGGATCGTGCTCTCGCCGCCGCGCGATTCAGTCACCGCGTAAACCGCGCCGTCCGGACCAGCCTTCACGTCGCGGATACGGGCATCGAGGGGAACGCGCTCCTCGGCAGCAACCGTGTCGCCGTCAATGCGAAGCACCACAAGGCCCTGCGACACGAGCCCGCCGACCAGGATAGCGCCCTTCCATTCGGGGATCGCGTCGGCTTCATAGAAGGCCATGCCGGACGGGCCGATCACGGGATCCCAGAAATAGACCGGCTGCTCCATGCCGTCCCGCGCCGTGATTCCCTTGCCAATGGGCTTGCCGCTATAATCGATGCCGTAGGTGATCACCGGCCAGCCATAATTCTTGCCGGCTTCTGGCCGGTTCAGCTCGTCGCCTCCCTTCGGCCCATGCTCCACGGTCCAGAGCCTGCCGCTCGCGTCGATCGCGGCTGATTGCAGGTTGCGATGGCCGTAGGACCAGATCTCGCCTTTCGCATCCGAACGGCCGACGAACGGATTATCCGCCGGCACCGAGCCGTCTCCATTGATGCGGAACACCTTGCCCAATCCGGATGTCACGTCCTGCGCCTGATCGCGGATCGGTGTGTCGGAGCGCTCGCCCACGGTCACGAACAGGGCGCCGTCCGGCGCGAAGGCCAGGCGCGAGCCGAAATGCTTGTTGCCGTCATAGGTCGGCGTCTGGCGGAAGATCACGGTCACGTCCTCCAGCGCGCCCGACCCGTTCCCGTCGGGAACCAGCTTCGCCCGCGCGACGCTCGTGCCGTTGCCGTTCTCGCGCGGCTCGGAAAACGAGAAATAGATCAGCCCGCTTTGCGCGAAGTCGGGCGCGACCGCCACGTCGAGCAGACCGCCCTGGCCGCGCGCATCAACCTCCGGCACGTTGGCGATCGCTGCGCCGGCACCCTTGTCCGGCATCACGATATGCATGGCGCCCTTCTTTGTCGTGACAAGCATCCGGCCGTCGGGAAGGAACTCCATGGCCCAGAGCTGGGGCAGCCCTTGAGCAACTGTTTCCACTGCGGTCTTCACCGCTTCCGTCGGCCGGGGCGCGCGCGTCTGGTTGGCGAAAGCCGGTGTCTGGTTGCGGGCGTTGGGCGCGGCCTGCTCGGCCGGCTCGCGCGTTTTCGCTTCGTTGCCGGACTGCGCGAAGGCAGAGGTCGTGGCAAGGCAGGCCAGGATCGCGGTGGGAAGAAGACGAGGCATGGCTGGCTCCGGTTTTGCTCGAAAAGGAGCAGCGCAGGACCTTTGGATGTCCCGACTGCATCCGGAGCGTGGGGAGCGCGCATCTTTCACGCAACCGCGTTCACCGGAAGTTGAGGCAAATCGCTGGAAACGACAGCCCGGCATCGATCGTCGCAGCGCCTGTCGAAGGGCACCGCGCGCACCATATGGCCGGCCATGTTTGAACAGGTGAAGCGGGTGGAAAAACAGGGCGAGGAAGAGCTTTGCGCACAGGAGCGCGTGATGGATGACGCAACGCCGGAAACGTTGGTCGTGCGCGGTCTCGCCAAATCGGTGCCGGGCGGGCGGCAGCTCTTTTCCGGGCTCGATCTCGATGTGAGACCAGGCGAGCTGGTGGCGATCGTGGGCGAGTCGGGCGTGGGCAAGTCCACCCTGCTCAACATCCTGGCCGGGCTGGACGATGTTGATCACGGCGAGGTGCGGATTGGAGGTGTGCTTCTCAGCGAGCTGGACGAGGCGGCGCGGACGGAGCTACGCCGCACGCGCATCGGCTTCGTGTTCCAGGCCTTCCACATCCTGCCCTATCTCACGCTACGCCAGAACGTGGCGCTGCCGCTCGCGCTGGTGTCGGCGGATCGACGCGTGATCGACGCGCGCGCCGACGCCATGCTGTCCGCCGTGGGCCTGGGGAACCGCGGCAGCGGCTATGCCCGCGACCTTTCCGGCGGCGAGCTTCAGCGCGTCGCGATCGCGCGTGCCCTCGTGCACGAGCCGGCGCTGATCCTCGCCGACGAGCCCACCGGCAATCTCGATCCGGATACGGCCGCGCGCGTGCTCGCGCTGTTCGCCGATGCCGTGCGTCGCGGCCGTTCGGCGGCGGTGATCGTCACCCATTCGCGCGCGACGGCGGAGATCGCCGATCGGGTGCTGACCCTCACCCATCAGGGGCTCGACAGCACTTTTACTCCGCGCGCCGTTGCTCAAGGCGGCAGTTGATGACAGCCGCATCGGAGCCGGGGCTTCTTTCTGCAAGGCTTGCGCTCGGCTGGCTGATCGGCGGTGAGTGGCGCGCGCATCCTGGCCGCTTCCTCGCCACCGCGATCGCGATCACGGTGGGGGTCGCGCTGGGCTTCGCAGTGCATCTGGTGAACGGCTCGGCGCTGGCCTCCTTTGAAGGCGCGGTACGCGGCGTCAACGGCGCAGCCGATCTTGCCGTTCGCGCGGCGAGCCCGCTCGGCTTCGACGAGAATCTCTATCCGCGTGTCGCCACGGCCGCGGGCGTGACTGATGCGAGCCCCGTTGTCAGCCTGGAGGCCGAGATCGGCGGCGCACGCGTGACCCTGCTCGGGCTCGATGTGATCCGCGCGGCGGCCGTCACGCCCAGCTTGGTCGGCCTGCGACCAAACGGCCCGGACACCAGCAATGACGATGTCTTCGCCGACACCCTGTTCCTGTCGCGCGCCGCCCTTGCCGCCACCGGCGCGGGAATCGGCGACACGCTGATCGTTTCGGCCAACAGCCGCAGCTTCCCCTATCGTCTGGGTGGCGCGCTGCTAGGTGCGGGCGACACGGAAGCGCTCGGGGTGATCGACATCGCCTCCGCCCAATGGCGCTTCGACAGGCTTGGCCGGCTCGACCGCATCGACGTCAAGCTGTTTGACCGCCCCGCCGCCGAAGGCACGCTTCGTTCGCTCCTGCCGGAGGATGCGACGCTCGGCAGCGCGGAAACGGAAGCCGCGCAGGGTTCGGCTTTGTCGCGCGCCTATCGCGTCAATCTCGACATGCTGGCACTGGTGGCGCTTCTGACCGGCGGCTTCCTCGTCTTCTCCGCGCAGTCCCTCTCAGTCGCACGCCGCCTGCGCGCCTTTGCGCTCCTGCGCACGCTGGGTCTGCCCCGCAGCGGCATCGTCGCAGCCGTGGCGGTGGAGGGCCTCCTGATCGGCCTGATCGGCGCGACGCTCGGCCTCCTCGCCGGTTATGCGCTGGCGGCAGTCGCGCTGCGCTGGTTCGGCGGCGATCTCGGTGCAGGCTACTTCAGTGCTGCCGGCGCACGGGTGGTGTTCCAGCCGCTCGCGGCGGCCATGTTCTTCGCGCTCGGGCTCGTCGCGGCACTGGCCGGAAGCGTGCTTCCTGCACGCGCCGCTTCGCGCGCGGCCCCCGCCGCCGCCCTCAAGAACAGCGGCGACATGCTCGACCCACGCGCGCCGGTGCCGTGGCTGCCCGCGCTCGCTTTGATGGGTCTGGGCGGCCTTGCATCGCTCGCGCCGCCTCTGAACGGTTTGCCGGTGCTGGGCTTTGTCGGCATGGCGCTGCTCCTCGCCGGCGGCGTGGCGGGCGTGCCCTGGCTCGCGCGTCAGCTTCTGCGGCCGCTCTCCCGACGACAATCGCGCGGTGTACCCGGCCTGCTCGCAGTGCGGCACATCCATGGGGCGCCGGGCGAGGCAGCGACCGCCCTATGCGGCATCGTGGCGAGCACCGCGCTGATGATCGCCATGGCGGTCATGGTGACGAGCTTCCGCACCGCCGTGGACGAATGGCTGGCTCAGGTGCTTTCCGCTGATCTTTACCTCCGCACCGAGGGCGCACCGCCCTTCGACCCCGCCATTCAGGCCCGGCTGGCGAACACGCCCGGCCTCTCGCGCATCGCTTTCAGCCGGCAACTGCCTTTGACGATCGAGCCGGACCGGCCGCCCGTGACGCTGATTGCCCGTCCGCTCGACCCGGCGCATCCCGACGGACTTCTGGTGCTGATCGACAAAGCGGCGGCTCTGCCTTCCGGAACGATCCCGGTCTGGGTGTCCGAGCCCGCCTCCCGGCTTTACAACTGGAAAACAGGCGACACGATCAGCCTGCCGCTCGGCCAGGGCGCGCGTTTCGGGGTCGCCGGCATCTGGCGCGATTATGCGCGGCAAGCCGGCGCGGTGGTGATCGGAAACGAGGATTACTCGAGGCTGACAGGCGACGCCATGCGCGACGAAGCACTGGTGATGCTGGCGCCCGACACGAGCTTCGATGCGGCAAGCACGGCGCTGCTCGGGAAGCTGCCGCCGGAGATCCGCGCCGGCGTGTCGGTCGCCCAGCCTTCCAGCCTGCGCCGCTTCGCGCTCGACCTGTTCGACCGTTCCTTTGCCGTCACCTACCTGCTGGAAGCCGTGGCGATTCTGGTGGGACTGGCCGGCGTGGCAGCGACCGTATCGGCGCAGGTGATTGCGCGGGTGCGCGAGTTCGGCATGTTGCGGCATCTCGGCCTGAGCAAGGGTCAAATCGTGCGGATGCTCGGCGCCGAAGGGGCACTGCTGGGCGCGATCGGCGGGGTCGCGGGTGTGGCGCTCGGCGCCGTGCTGAGTCAGGTGCTGATCCATGTGATCAACCCGCAATCCTTTAACTGGACGATGACCACGCGCGTTCCCTGGGGCACGGTCGGCGGCGTGATCGCAGCGCTCGTGCTGGCGGCAACTGTCACCGCCATGCTGGCCGGCCGGCGTGCCACCGCGCCCCAGGCCGTGCTTGCCGTGCGGGAGGACTGGTGATGCGGCGCCTCGCAGGTTTCCTTTTCTTTGTTCTGGCGAGCACGGCCGCCGTGCCGGCGGATGTTCTTTATCCCGCCGCCCGGCCGAACACGCCGTTCAGCTTTCCGCGCGACCATGGCGCGCATCCCGACTACCGCACCGAATGGTGGTATGTGACGGGCTGGCTCAAGACGGATGAAGGCAAGGAGCTGGGCTTCCAGGTCACCTTCTTCCGCACCCGCCCGCCGGTCGATGCTTCCAACCCGAGCCGGTTCACGCCGGGCCAGATCCTGTTCGCCCATGCCGCTTTATCCGATCCGGAAACAGGCCGCCTGCTGCATGGCGAGCGGGCCGGTCGCGCAGGCTTCGGCATCGCCGAAGCAGCGACAGGTGATGCCGATGTGCGGCTGGGCGGCTGGACCTTCAAGCGGGAGCCCGACAGCCGTTTCACCACACGCGTGGAAGCGTCGGAATTCGGCCTTGCGCTTGCTTTCACGCCGACCCAGGGCGAGTTCCTGCACGGGGAGGGCGGCTACAGCCGCAAGGGCCCGAAGCCGGAGGAGGCGAGCAACTACTATTCGCTGCCGCATCTGCGCGTGAGCGGCGCTGTGACGCGAAACGGGGCGGAGACCCCCGTCACGGGCGAGGCATGGCTCGATCGGGAATGGTCGTCGTCCTATCTCGCGCCCGACGCGGCCGGCTGGGACTGGACCGGCCTCAATCTCGATGACGGCTCGGCCTTGATGGCGTTCCGCATTCGCGGCCGAAACGGCGGCACCGTTTGGGCAGGTGGGTCGCTGCGTCGGCGGGACGGCGGGATCACGCGCTTCGCGCCAGCCGATGTGCAATTTGAAACGATCACCGAATGGCGCTCGCCGCGGACGAAGGCGGTGTATCCAGTTGAGCAGAAACTGACCGTCCGCCTCCCCGAAGGCCCTCGCAGCTTTCGCCTGTCTCCGCTGTTTCCCGATCAGGAGCTCGACGGCCGCGCGAGCGGGCTGCCGGTCTATTGGGAAGGCGCGGTCAAGACGGAAGGCGGCCGCGGCTATCTTGAACTGACCGGCTACGCCACACCCTTGCGGATGTAGGCAAGGCACCCACTGCGCCCTGAGGGGTTGTCCTTTGCCCCGTCAAGGCCATTTCGGGTTGAAACCGAGCGTTTTCTTGCGCGGCCCTGTCATCTCTTTCTCCCTGCCTGAAGATCGCCCATGCCTCACGCATCCCGTTCCCGGCGTCCGCTCGTGGTCGCCGCCATCATGCTCGCCATCTTCATGGTGGCGATCGAGGCGACCATCGTCGCGACGGCGCTGCCCAAGATCGTCGGCGAGCTCGGCGGCTTCGAGCGCTACACCTGGGTCTTTGCCGCCTTTCTTCTCGCCCAGACCACCACCACGGTGATCTATGGCAAGCTCGCCGACCTGTTCGGCCGCCGGCCCGTGATCGTGGCCGGTATCGGTATCTTCCTCGTCGGCTCGGTTCTGTGCGGGCTGGCGACCTCCATGACGGCGTTGATCGGCTTCCGCCTGCTTCAGGGGCTGGGGGCAGGGGCGATCCAGCCCGTCGCCATGACGATCGTGGGCGATCTTTATCCCATGGAAGAACGCGGCAAGGTTCAGGGATTGATTGCCAGCGTGTGGGCCTTTTCCGCCGTGATCGGCCCGCTCGCTGGCGGTCTCATCGTGGATAGCCTGTCCTGGGCCTGGATATTCTGGATCAACATCCCGATCGGCCTGCTCACGGTCGCGGGCTTCACCTTGTTCCTGCGCGAGAATGTGGAGCGCCGAAGCCACGCGATCGACTATGCCGGCGCCATTCTCTTCTCGTTCGCCATGGTGGCGCTGATCGTGGCCCTGACCGAGATCAGCGCCGCGCCCCGCATCGCTGCGATCGCGGCCGTCTTGGCGCTCGTTTTCTTCTTGCTCTTCATCCGGCAGGAGCGCCGCGCGCCGGAGCCGATGGTGTCTTTCGGCCTCTGGACGAGACCGCTGGTCGCGAGTGCCAACACCGCCACCCTTCTGGCCAGCATGGGGCTGATCGGCCTCACCACCATCCTGCCGCTTTATGTCCAGGGGGTGCTCGGCCGCTCTCCTCTGGTCGCGGGATTTACGCTGACGGCGCTGGCGGTCGGCTGGCCGCTTTCCGCAACCCTGTCGACGCGGTTCTTCCAACGCATCGGCTTGCGCAACACGCTGCGGCTCGGCGGCGTGATCCTGCCGGTCGGCGCATCCGTGCTCCTGTTTCTGTCCGCCAACAGTCATCCAGCGATGGCAGGAGCAGGCTCCTTCGTGATGGGATTTGGCATGGGGCTGCTCAGCATCACCTCCATCATCCTGATCCAGGATAGCGTGGACTGGAACATGCGCGGCGCGGCAACCGCCTCGAACGTCTTTGCCCGCTCGCTCGGCAACACGCTGGGAGCAAGCGTGCTGGGCGCGCTGCTCAATCTTGGGATCGCCCGTTACGGTGCGAGCGAAGCGCCGCGGATATGGTCGGCGCTCGAAACGCCGGATGGGCTCGCTCGGGCGGCCGGTGATCCGCTGCTGGAACGCGTGCTCGACGCTTCCTTGCACCTTTCCTTCTGGGGCATTTTCGCTCTGGCTGTGCTCGCCTTTGTCGCCGCCTGGGCCGTTCCCGTCCGGTCAGAGCCGAAACTCGCCCCAGCCTGACTGAAGTCGCGCCTCAGCCGGAGGCGGCATCCTGCTGCACTATTGGCGGAGCGGCGAAGTTTCCTCAGGCTCGATCGTATAGAACCGGAATCCCGCGCCGCCGCCATTCCACGCAGCCTCCTCCGAAACGCCGCCGGGGTCGGTTCCCGCGATCACCTTGCACAGGCGCGGAACGATATGGGTGCGGCACTGCGCGCCCGATTCCACCATGATCCAGCGGCGATCGGTCTTCTGCGCCACGGCACCCGTGGTGCCCGACCCGGCGAAGCAGTCCAGCACGAGGTCGCCCGGACGCGTGGCGATGTCGAGCACCCGCTTGAGGAGCCGCTCGGGCTTCGGCGTGTCGAAGGCTTGGGCATGTCCGAACAAGGCATTGCTTTCCCGCTTTGCCTGCTGGTTGTGTCCGACGTCACCCTTGTCCCACCAGGTCCATGCGGCGATGCCTTCGCGCTCGGCAAGGAAGCTCTTCACGCGCGGACGACCATGGCGCTTGGCGCCGAACCAGATGCGGTTGTCGGCAAGAAGCCGCTCGAAGCTCGCCTGTGTGCCGCCCCAGCACCGCCCCGGCGGTGGCTCCTGAACTGTGCCATCGGGCATCGTGATCGGATACATCTGATTGGCGCGCCAGCCTTGCGCGGTGAAGTCCGCCGGCATCCACGGCCCGCGCGGATCATTGTCCCAGTTGCGGTAGGCTCGTGCCTGAGCGAGCGAAAGCGGCAGCGGGTTGAGCGAAAGGCGGCTTGCGTCGCGGGCATAGACCAGAAGATCGTCATGCGCGGTACCGAGCGCCACTCGCGCATCGGGCGAGGTGCGCTTCTGCCAGACCACATTGGCAACGAAGTTCTCGCGCCCGAAGAGCTCGTCGCAAAGAACCTTGAGATAATGGCTTTCCCGGCTGTCGATCGCGATCCACAGCGATCCTGTCCGCGCGAGCAGGGAGCGGATCCATTCCAGACGGTCACGCATGAAGCTCAGCCAGAGCGCGTGATCCTGCTCGTCGAGGAAATGCGTGAATGTGCTGCCGCTATTATAGGGTGGATCGATGAAGCAGCATTGCGCCTGCCCGCGGAACTCGGCGTCCAGCGCCTGAAGTACGGGGAGGTTGTCGCCCTCCACGAGACGGTTGCTCCAGCCTTCGCCAGCTTCCGTGCCCAACGCCGCATCCTCGACCAGGGACCAGCATGCTGGCGCCGGCCGGTGCTCCTTGCCAGTCCACGTCAACTCTGGTCTGGCAGCGGAGCGACGGGACAAGACGACTCAAGGTTGTGAATATGCAACCTGAGGTAATAAACGAGCCGGTAGGTTGTAAAGCGCTATTTTCAGCCTGAGGTTGTTTTTGGCGCCTTTCATGAACCGGAAATTGCCGAACGTCAGTAGCGCTCGAAGAATGTGGAAACATCGTCCAGAACCGGCGCATTGTTGCGCAGCGGCCGGGCAATCGCGAGCAGCGTTCCGGTGTGGTCGATGCCGGGATAGTATTTTTCCTCGACGGCATGCCCGCTGGCGCGCAGGGCGGCCGCCAGCTTCTTCGAGTTGCGTGGATAAACGAAGTCGTCGTCCAGCCCATGCAGAAGAAGCATCGGCGGCGTAGTTGTGGAGGTCCTGGCGCGGTTGATCGGCTGGGTCGCAGGCAGATCGCGCACGCCCTTGAAGGCCTCCCGCGTTTCCGGCCCGTCGAGCGGCAGGAAGTCATAAGGTCCCGACAGCGCTGCCACGGCGCGGATTGCGCCGGGCGACAGGCCCTCGGCCCGCAGGAACTCGGGCGCAAGCGCGGTCATCACCGCATTATAGGCGCCCGCCGAATGTCCCATGAGGTAGAGCCGGGACGGGTCAGCGCCATAATCGCGCGCATGGGCATGGGCCCACGCAACCGCCTTTGCAGTATCTTGCACGAAGACGGGATAGCGTATCTCCGGCACGAGGCGGTAGTCGAACAGGACGGCCACGAAGCCGCGTGCGGCAAGCGCCCGCCCGACAAAGGAGTAATCGTTCTTCGAGCCGCTGTTCCACGAGCCGCCATAAACGAACACGACCAGCTTGCGGTTCGTCTTCACATCGTCCGGCAGGTAGACGTCGAGCTTCTGGCGCTTGTCGGGTCCATAGGCCGTATCCCGGGCGGCGAGGCTCGTGCCGCCGTCCTTGGGAACGAGCGCGTCGAAGGTGCCGAGCGCGCCGCAGCCTGCAAGGAGCAGCGCGAGAAGCAGGAGCGCCCCCCGCCCATATGTTCGTCCCACCCGTAGCATGCGTGGCCCTTCTCGTTTTCGAATGGCGTTGTGTGGCGCGAAAACCCGCCGCGCGCACCAACCAAGAGCATGCTTCCTCGAAGAAGTGATCGAGACGGAGCGTGCACGGGAGCGGGAACCTCCGTCGATGCTCGTGGGTTTGGCCTCCCGCAACCTAACCGAGAGGCGACCATGAGCAGCAAGATGCCCCCCGTTCCTTCGGCCAGTCAGAGCCAAAAGGGCACCGGTGACGCGAGGGAGCCGCAGGCGGATCAATCCGAACACAATCGCCATATCGCCAACGATACTGAAAAGCAGGGCCAGCAGGGCAGTGCGACGGTGAACACCACCCATCAGGGTCACCAGCAGGATCGCTGAGGTACGAGCACAGAAACGACGGTGAGCACATCGGAGAAAACGCCGGCGGGCATCCGGAAGACCGCCGCCGCATCGGATGAAAGCGCAAGAGCACCGCTCGATGTGCTGAACATGCGCCGGACTAGGGTGAAGCCATTGATGCGACGCCGGCTTACCCGCCATTGCTCCCCGTCGCATTCCCCTTTAACTGTTTCGAACGAGGTGCCCGTGGATCGCGCCTTATTTGTTGAAAAGGCTGCATCAATCCATGCTTCCGGCAAAGAGCATCTCAGCTGCTTTGGCGATGCTGATCGATCAAGGTGCGCCCGATGGCAGGCTGCTCCAGATCATCACCAGCGCCATCGAGGAGGCGGTAGCAACGCGCGATCCATCCAACCCCTTGCAATTGAGGAGCGATGTGCGTCGGATCACCGATCTGTTGCTCGAGCTTTACGGAGAGGATGCCTTGCCGATGGCCGAGCGCGTTGCCGAACGGCACGAGCTCTCGGCTTTTTCACGCGTTGTGATCAGCGCCGTGGCGCGGCGTAGGCGACTGGAAGAAAGGGTACGCGACAAACAAGTATGAAACCGACGGGAAGGAGTCCCCGTATCAGATTCCGGAATATTTCATTTTCTTAGTTTTATAGCGACTAACCGTACGGATTCACGTTGACGCATCCAATTCGGCCTCTACCGTGAATCGAGGTTTTTGGAGGATGGTATGACCAATGGGGAAGCAAAAAGGGGACAGCAGCTTCACGAGATAGAGCGCTTGCTGTCTGAAGCGTTTCAGATCGCCAAGCAGAGCAACGACATGCGTATGCTGTCCTACCTGATCGGCATGGCATTGATCGATGTCGAGGATCAACGGAAGCTTGATGGACGCGCTGTCGGCAAGGAGGTTGCCCATACGGGCTGATCTCTGGACAATTGTCGAAGCGTGCAGTGGGAATCTGGAAAGTAAGCGTCCCTGTTCTGTGGAATGCTGCCGGATGTCGCGCTGTCCGATGAAGTACTGTCTTAAAGGGTTAAGCGCCTGGCGCTTAAAATCCTAATAGTGCTGCGAAGGGGAAGCATGAGGCTTCCACCATGAGCCAAGATTGCGGGAGATCGATCCGACCTCCCGCGTCGGCGATCTCAGATCCCCGACTTGCTCTTGATCCAGCTCCGATATTTGTCGATCCTTGTATAAACGGCATAGACGTCCTTGTGGCCGCAGTCCTCGTCCTGGTCGAGCGGCCCCATGCCCCATGAAACAATGCCGAGCTGCGCGGGCTTTCCGTTCTTGCCGGTCGTGAAGAGCGGTCCGCCGCTGTCGCCGTGACAGGCGGAGCGCGCGCCGCTCGCCGTGCCCGCGCAGATCATGTTCTCGGTCAGCGGATCGGCCATGTCGGCTGCGATGACCTTGGTGCCCTCGTCGATGCCCTTGGTGGAATAGCGCAGGCGAGGCGACCATTCCTGCAGGATCAGGCTCAAGTCGCGGGCGAAAAGCTGCTTCATGCCGGCATTGCAGGCATTGTTGCTTTGCAGCTCGATGTCGGCGCCCATCAGGCGCAGCGGGAAGGTGCCGTTCTCCATGCGCCCCCAGCCGGTAACGGTGGCCTTGCCCTTTTCAGGCGCGGCGCCCGAGGCAAGCGCGATGGTTGCAGCATTCTTGACCGGCTCCGCCAGCTTCAGGAGGCCGACATCGTTGTTGATGGCCTTCTCGTCGTAACCTTCATGCACGATGACTTCGGCAACCGCCAGGCGCTGACCTTGGTCGAGTTCGGTGGCCCCGACCAGCACTGTCAGCATGGTGGGATCGGCGGCCGCGCCGTCTTCCGACAGGCAGTGCGCGGCGGTAAGCACCCATTGCGGCGCGATCAGGCTGCCGCCGCAGAATTGCGCGCCCGGCTGGCTGCCGGGATTGTTGTCGAGCACCTGGTTGGAAAGGAGCGCCACCTGGAAGGGCCACTGCCCGTCCTTGGCTTCGGTGCCGCCGAACACGCGGTCGCCGCCGCCGGAGTTTTCCTTGTCGGCCTCGGCACGTGCCGCGATCACCGCGCTCATCGGCGACGTTTCCGCCTTGTCGCTTTCCTGCGCATTCGCCCATGTGGAAAGCACTGCCGCGCCCAAGCCGAGTGTCGCGGCGAATATCCTGAACCTGTGTGACGTCATTCCTGCCTCCATGAGGCGCACAGTCGAACGGATCGCTGCCACGCATGAACCTCGCGCGGCCCTCTACCCTTCGCGGCTCCCCAGCCCCCAAAGCCATGTGCCCCCCAATGGGACATGGACAAGCGTCTTGTCGGGATCAATCTTGAACGAATTGCGGCAGCGCGCAAGCATTCCTGCCTCAACGGAATATGCGCCTTTCAAACACCCGGCACCGAACACCAGCTCGATCACGTCCGATCACGATCTCGACATGATTGTCGCGCTGTGATGCCGGTGTTCAACCGCTTTTTATTGGGCTTGGGGGCCTGAAGCAGCATGACGAAATTTCTTGCAGGCGCCGCACTGGGCGTCCTTCTTTCCACATCCGTTCTCGCGACGGGAGCGCTGGCGGCGGACGCCAGCGAGGGTTCGGGCGAGGCGCCGCGCGGCGGCGCGGCGCTGACCGAGGCGATGCTTGCCGCGAAGCCGATCGCGCCGCCCAAGGCAAGCGGCGACATGGCGTCCCGCGCGGCACCCATGCTGGATGAAGCGGCGGCTGTCCGTGCCTTCACGGCGGTCGGCCGCTCCAAGGACGGGGAAGAAAAGCGCATCCCGGCAGGCGAGGCCGTCAAGGATGCCGTGAAGAGCGAACTGGGTGCAGGCACTGGCAAGGCGCCTGCGGCGGATGCAGGCGCGCCGAAATTTGGCAAGAACGCCGATCCGGTGATCGAGGCCGAGGGCGAGCAGCGCCAGGTCTTCGGTGACGACGACCGCGTGCAGATCAAGAACACCAAGACCTATCCGTTCCGGACGGTCGGCTTCCTGTTCGGCAAGGTGAAGGACGGCTACGGCACCTGCTCGGCGACGCTGATCGGTCCCTCCACCGTGCTCACTGCGGCGCATTGCCTCTACGACCATGACAGCCAGTCGTGGCTTGAAGACGTCACCTTCGTGCCGGCCATGAACGGCGAGAACGACGCGCCCTATGGCGGCTTTGCCTATGAGACCGCCTATGTCGCGCAGGGCTATCTCGACAACTACAACGGCACCTATGATTCGGTCATTCCGTGGGATCTCGGCGTCGTCACGCTGGCCGAGCCCGTCGGTGACAGCGTCGGATGGCTGAACTATGCCAATGTGGACGATCTGGGCGATTTCGAAGCCAACATCGTCGGCTATCCCGGCGACAAGCCGTCGGCCACCATGTGGCGCTCGACCTGCAATGTGCGCAGCGAGATGATCGCCGAAAGCAACTTCGCCTATGACTGCGACACCGCCAACGGGTCGAGCGGTTCGTCGGTTTATGCCTATGATCCCAGCTCGCGCCAGCGCTGGATCCTCGGCGTCAACATCGCCGAGATGACCGACATGGCCAATGTCGCGCTGCGGCTCAATTCCGGCTTCGTCGAATGGGTAGACGGCATCCGGAAGTAAGGGCGTCGTACGCGCCACAAGGCGCAATAGCGCCCGGGCGGGTGGCGGAGATCATCCCGCCGCCGGCTTGTTCATCACCGGCCTGATCGGGCTACCCTCCGTTGCGTCATGCCCGCCGGCCTGCTTTATTGACGGCCGACGGCGCGTGAGCGGGGGCTTCCGCCGTTCGGCTGAGGGGGAATGGGCGATGAAGGTGGGATTTCGCAGCGGCTTGATGACAGCTATGCTGGCACTGGGATGTGCAGGGCTCGGTCCTTCCGGCGCAGCGGCGGCAGAGCAGCCCGGCGCATGGTCCTCGCGGGTGCAGGTGATCTATGACGCCGAAACGCGATCGGTCGAGCGCCGCCAGTTGCGGGTCTGGGATGCCGCGCCGGAAAAGAACCTCGATTTCGTTTGGGAGCCGGCATCCGGCAGCAAGGGGCGGATCGCGGCCGACGGCACGGTGAATGGCGAAGGCCGCCTGGTGTGGCGGGTGCGCGGTTCGGCGAGCTATGATCCCAAGACGGTGTTCAGCTCCTATCGAGGTCAGATCCAGAATGGCCGCTTCCATGGGAAGGGCCGGCTGGAAATCCGCTCGGGCGAAATCCTCGAGGGGGAATGGCGCCAGGGCCGGCTTGACGGACAGGGGCTCCACCGCTTCGCAAACGGAGACACCTATACGGGGGCGTTTCGCTACGGCCTTCCCGAAGGCGAGGGGCGCCTGGCGTTCGCCACGGGCGAGATCTATTCGGGCTCGTTCCATGCGGGTCTGCGGCACGGGATCGGCGAAACGCGGCTCGCTGGCGGATCGACCTACCGTTCAGCCTGGAATGCGGGCGTCGAGCAGCCCGGCGCTCGCCCTGACGGCGCGGCGGATGCGCTGACCGGAGGCCTCGTCCGCGCCCAGAGCAAGAATGGCGGGGACGCCGGCCGGGTGGAGATCGGCGTCATCGTCGAGCCGCGCATGACGCAGCAGTCGGACATGCGCTACACGCATCTTGTGGCGGACGGCGCCACCGCGATCTATCCCGAGGACCAGAGCATGAACGATGCCTGGAACGGGCAAGGCGAGATCGGTTTCAACGGCGGCTTCGGCAGCATCGACTGGGAAAGCGCGCCGGCATTCGTCGAGGTGGATCTCGACACAACCGACAAGAAGCGCGTCAAGCTGGATACGCTTGAACTCGAGGTGGAAACCAGCGAGGCCTACCGCAAGCCCATGCTGTCGATCGAGGAGCATATCGGTTGCGTGGGCTTCCGTCCCACTTTCACGTTGCTCAACAATGGCTGGGGCGACCCCAGGGACATCAAGCTGACCTTTCATTTCGAGGGCGAGGCGCAGGTGACCGACGAATCCGGAAGCTTCGACGAGAACGCTGACGGCGAAGGTACGGGCGACGAGACACTTGCCGAGGAAAGCAGTGGCGAGGAGACGGATGTCGCGTCTTCTCGGGAGGCGGAGCAAGGCGCAGAGCAGACAGTAAAGAAGAGCCGCGACTTCTCGCTGCCTGTCGCCGATTTCGGCAATGGACTGGATGTCGCGATCGACGGTGTGCTTCGCGATGCGGGAGTGGACACGAACAAGCTGCGCGACAAGCGCTTCTCCTGCGCTTCGATGGACGGCATCAATGTGTGCCGCTCAAAGGTCTTCAATGATGTCGGCTTCGGCGAGATCGCGGATTTCGTGTATGGGGACCAAAAGCTGTCCACGACCATCGTGGGCGTCATGGATTACACCTGGCAGGACGATGCGGGTGAAAGCCACCGGAGCAGCGAGCCGTTTCGTGCGGCCATTGCGCTGGCCACGATCGAGGTGCCGCAGGAACTGGCCGAGTGCGGTGACGGCTTTGGCGGCGCACCAGAAGCGATGCGCTTTCAGGACGTGAAGCTGCCGATCAACAAGAAGGACTATACGATCCCCATGCCGGTTCGCGGCAACCGCAACATCAGCCATTACGAGGCTCGGTTGAAGATGTCGGCGGAGATGTCGTCCTATCACGAGTTCCGCGTGGCGGCGCGCTTCGCGGACGGCTCGGTGCGGCAAAGCAATCCGGTAAGGCTGTTCTACTTCCGCCCCAAGCCTTCGGATTTCAAGTCGCAGGCCAAGCCTGCCACCTGCTACCTGTCGGCGGCCAATGACGGCTGCTGAAGCCGCTCAACCTCCGGCAAGCTCGAACAGGTTGGGAATCGGCACGACACGCGCGAAGATCGTGCCCTGGCTGAACACGGTGAGTTCCAGCAGGGCGCCCGATGCGCCGCGCGCATCCGTCTGGTCGAACAGGAAATTGCCGAGCGAGTAGGCTACCGCCATGTCTCCCCCCGCGCGGAGATCGAGGCCGTCGCTCGCACGGTGAGGGTGCGCGCCGGCCACCAGAGGCACCGCCCGCCTCTCCATCTCGGAAAGAAGAAACTCCTCGCGTGCGGAAGGCCGCGTGATCCACTCGCGCCCCCAATGCACGAAGGCTGCCACGGCGCGGTCCGGTCCCTCGCGCCCCAGCCTGTCGAGGAGCGCAGGGGTCAGGAGATCGATCTGCGCGGAGGCGTTGGTGTCGAGATCGCTCAGGCACACGATGTCGAGGCCGGGAAAGCGCAACACCTCGCCTTGAGAGGCGGAAGCGATGCCGGCCTGATCGAGCGCCGCGCGCGTTTCGGCCAACCCTGACGCGTTGAGGTCGAGCGCATGGTTGTTGGCAAGGCTCACCGCTTGCACATTGAGCCGCTTCAGCCAGGGGATGGCAAGCTCGCCCGGCATGGCGAGCGTCATGTCGTCGATTGCCGCAGGCACATTGGGCAGGATCACCCCTTCGAGATTGACCACGAGCGGCGCGCCGTGTGTGACGGACAGCACCGCCTGCTCGATCCGGTCGGCGGCGCCGTCCTCGTTCAGCGCCGTCTTCATGGCGCGGCCGAAATTGGTGTCGCCGGCAAGAAAGATGCGCGTCGCATCTGGTCCGGGCGCGGGCGCGCCGGGCCGCGGACCCCATAGCGCCACCAGATAGCTCGTCGTGCGACCCACGATGCTTTCGGAGTATTTCTGCGAATTCTCGTTGGCAATGACCGTGGCCTGCGCAGCCAGCTTCCGCTGCAAGGCCGCCTGGATGAAGAACGCACCAAGCGAATCGACATGATCCGGCTGATGCAGGGCGGCGATCGCATCAAGGTCGCCTGCCGCGAGCACGTTCAGCACCTGCTGGTCGACGCGCCGCGCTTCCGCCTGCGGCAGGAAGTGGGAGAAATCGGTGGACTGTACCACAAGCGTTTCGCTGTCCACGAAGGCCCCCAAATCCTGCGCCATCTCCTCCCAGTCAGACCGGGTGGAGCGCACAGACACGGCGACGGCGAGCACTGGAACGCCGGCAAAGTAATGTCGGATAAAGGGAAGCATCGCCTGCACGCCGTGCTCGGCGGAAAACAGGCAGCTTTCTTCCACCAGCGCCGAAGCCTTTTCCAGCGCGCGCGCGGCAACGGGATCGCCCGGCACCGGTCCGAGCACGGTGTCGAACCCGCGCATCGTCACGGCAAACGGCTTCGCGGTGCGGCGGAAATGATCGGGCGAAAGGACCACGATGCGCTTCGGCCGGAAGCCCGATGCTGCCTTGAAGCCCAGTGCAGTGAGATGGCCGACAAGCAGGTGGTGGGGAACGGCGATGCCCGTCACCCGGGATGGCGAAGGCGGATAATCCTCCACTCGCGCAAGCGCATCGGTGAACAGCGCTGTCTCGGAATAGAAGGAGGGAAAGTCGGCGTCGCCCTCGGGACAGACGGCTTCCGCGCGCGCCGCCGCCATGCCTGCCAGAAGAAGTGCAATCAGCAGCGCTCCGTGCCGGACAAGAAGCAACGGCCAACTGTCAGGGCGCGGCAAGCAGGATATTTTCCATGTTGGAGATGTAATAGAACGGCTTCTGCTTCTCCGCCGTCAGCCGCACCACCTCGCGATACAGGTAATCGGCAAGACCCAGGAGTCGTACGCCGTCGCCGGAACTGTTCGCCTTGCCCCCCAGGCCTTCCAGCAGCGAATAGGTGAACACCCCGTGGCCGAGTTCGGGCAGTTCGGCCGCCGTGTTGTTGGCGGCGGTAGCCGAGAACACCACCACGCGCGCATCCGCTGCGTCTTTCTCGAGGCGCGGATTAAAGGCGTTCGCCGCGTGGCAGGTGTCGAGCAGCATCACGCGTGTTCCTTCCGCCCGCTCCACGGCCTTCTGGATATCGGCCCAATCCACCAGCGACGAGCGCTTCCAGCGCTCGCCGCCGTCGGCCATCCGCCCATCCGTCGGAATAAAGTAGTAATCCTCGTCCACATTGATGCCGTGGCCGGCGACAAACACGAAGGTCGTGTCGTCCGGGCCGGGCTTGTCGAGGAAGTCCGCCACCTCGTCGGCGATGGCATCCGCCTCCGGCTCCCGCACGTCGGCGCGCTTCACGGCTTTCTCCAGCGCTGCCGTCCGCTTGGCGTCCAGCGTTTCGCCGTTCACCAGAACGAGGCTCTCCATGCCAGAATAAAGCGGCGCCGACCGCTCGGCCATCACCCGCACGAACTCCGCCGCGTCGGCTACAGGATAGCGCAGGTCGCAGGAACGGCCATTGCACGCGTCAGGCAGGAACGGGTAGCGCTCGACGCCGATCGCCACCACGAAAAGCTTGCCCTTTTTCTTCAAAGGCTCGTCCTTGCGCGTGCTGCCGAGCGCCACCACGGAACGCTCGGTCAGGTAGCCGAAACTGTCCGTCGCGGTCACCGAGATGTTGTTCTGGCCCGCCTCCACCGGCACCTCGATCACGGTCGGCCCGCCCGGTGCGCCCACCGCGCGGGTTGCTGCTCCGCTGACGTTCCGGCTGTTGGAAAGAACGGAAAGCTCCGCCTCGTCGAAGCCGCCGGCGTCCCCCACTACCTCAAGCGCGACATAGCCCTCGCGCGCTTTCGACTGGTCGGGCGCCAGGCGAAGCTCGAAATCGGGCGCGGCGCGGCCGAGCAGCTTCTCGAGTTCGTGGTCGACGCCCGGCCGCATCTCCTTCACCGCCTGTGCGGCGCTGCGAAGGATGATGGCCCGGCGCACCATTTCGGGGCTCCACAGATAGCGCTTGAGCTGGCCCGCGCGGATGAACCGGCCTTCCTTGTTCTGGCCCTGGTTGACATGCCAGCCGATCAGCTTGTCGCCCTCGTCGGAGGAGTAATAGTAGCCCTGCGGCATCCAGACGATCCATTCGGAGCCGGCAAAGAACATGGAGGCGATCAGCTCGCGGGTCGTCAGGTTCCACAGCCGCATCGTCTGGTCCGCACTTCCCGAAACCAGGAGGTTGAGCCGGGGCGACGCGGCGAGCGCGTGGATTTCGCCGTCATGGCCGACGAAGTCGCCGAGATATTTCAGATCCTCGGTGCGGTAGTCGAGCAGCATCCCGCCGGCACCTCCGGTGATCAGCCGCGCGCCTTTGTCCACCAGGGTGAAGGCCGAATGCACCTGCCCGTTCGTGGCATCCTTGGCGAGCTTTCCCGCTTCTGCTTCGTCATGGCTGACGGCAAGGACACCGTGCGGCGGAGGCTCCCCATCGCCTTCCTCTGCCATTCCGGCTTCGGCATGGATCGACCATCCTCCCGCCTGATGCTGGGCGCGCGCGAATGTTTCGCCCTCCATGACGAGCAGCGGCTTGTCGAAGAAGCGCTCGGCATTGGGAAGCAGCAGCTTCTCGGTGATGGAGCCCTCCTGCTCGGGGCAGGCGACGCTTGCGGGGCAGGGATTGGCGGTTCCCCAGGCGAGCGCTTCGGCTTTCGGGTCGAGGCCGACGCTCATCACGGGCGCGCCCACCCCTTCGAGCCGGGCAGCTTCCTTTCCCGTCGCCGCGTCCCAGATGCGGATCGCATGGTTCAACCCGCCGGCAGTGGCCACCATCGTGCCAGTGCCAGTGCCAGCGCCGAAGCCCAGCCCGGCCGTCACCGTTCCGTCATGGCCGCGCTCGTCCATGAGCTTCGCGCCTGTCTTGGCATCCCAGACGGTCGTGCGGTTCTTGTCCGCGCAGCGATAGCCGCAGGCCACGATCAGTCGGGACGCATCGCCCGTCAGCGCCAGCGCGCCGACCTGGAAGCCTTGCGGAGGCAATGCCACCACGAGCGCGCCATCATCGCTCCGGCGGATTTCCACCGTGCCGTCCTTGCCGCCCAGCGCGAAAAGCGCGCCATCGGCGGAAACGGCTGTCGCGGAAACAGGGATGTCGCGCCAGTTCTCCGCATCCTCGGGCGAAATCTCGGAAGCGTCGCCCACGTCCCAAAGGCGGATGCCGTTGTCGGCTGTCGCGGCGAGCAGGCGCGTTCCGCCGGAAAGGAAGGCCACGCGCGACACGGACCAGGAATCCGCATCGAGGCGGGTATCGGGCGCCCAGCCTTCTGAAACGCCGTCGTCACGCCGCCACAGGAAGACGAAGCCGTCATTGCCCCCGGCGGCGAGACGCTGGCCGTCGGGCGAGAAGGCGAGGTCGTTGATCTCATGCTCCGCACCCCGCAGCACGGCCTTCATCTTGCCCGTTCGCAGATCAAACAGGCGGATGTCGCCATAAGGCGGGGTCGCGCCGAGGCCCGGCCCGAAATAGCCGCCGGCCGCGACCGTCGTTTCGTCCGGCGAGATCGCGACCGCATAGACCTTGCCCTCGGCACCCAGCCCGATCGTGCCGCGCAGCGTGCGCAGGCTCACCCCTGCCTGCCAGTCCCAGACGCGGATCGTCTTGTCGTCGGAAGCCGAAACCAGTGTCTGACCGTCCGGCGAAAGGGCGAGGTCGCGCACGATGGCACGATGGCCCTTCGCGTCAATGTCGAGCAGGAAGGGCGGGGTCGCAGGCTCGGCGGCAAGGCTCGGCCCGCAGGCGAGCGCAACCAGCAGCAGAAGGAGCAGGCGGCACGCCATCAAAGCCGATCCTAGCTGCCCGAGGACGGTCGGGCAGCGACCGGCGCGACGGCAGGTGCCGTCTCGGGCGCCGGTGCGCCGCTCTTCACATAGGCTTCCACGGGCTTCGCGAAGTTGGGTGACCCGCGTTTTCGCTCGCGCTCCGCATAGCCCGAGAAGTAGCTCCAGAAGGACACCGCATAGTCGCGGAAATAGGCGTCCGATACATCGCGCGAGCACAGCCCTTCCTCCACGCAGAAAGACAGCCGGTTGAGGAAGTAAAGAAGCCGGTCGAACTGCGCCTGGAATTCGGGCAGCGGAAGCGTTCCGCCGCCGTCCGTCATCGCTTCCTGGCCGACGCGCTTGAAATAGATCGCGAGCTCCGTGGCGGAGGGTGACGGGCCGAGCAGCGAGGCGAAGCGGGTGTTGAGCCCGGCCAGGCGCTCCTTCACCGCCTTCTGCGCCTCCTGATATTCCGGGCGCTCCCACAGCTCCACGAGTTCCAGCGCGCGCTCGACGCGCTTTTCCTCCCGTGCATCGAGATATTGCACCACGGAAAAGATCGTGCCGAGGATCAGCAGGATGCGCAGCGCGAGGCCCGACCAGGAATAGATCCGCATCCTGGGATCGCGATCGGTGAAGGGGTTGGTTTCCTCCTTGAGATCCTCGCCGACGGGCAAGGGATCGGAAAGCGCCGGCGCCTTCGGGCGAGGCGGAGAAGGCGGCGCCTCTGGAGCGGCGGCGGAAACTGCGGGGTCGCTCATCCGCAGCTGTCCAGCGCGATGCGCGCCTGCGGGTCGAGCACGAGGCCGGGCTCTTCGAGCTTGCCTTTCAGGCAGTCGAGCTGCGGCCGCGACAGCATGAACTGGATGTCCGGATCTTCCAGCGGCGCGGAATTGGGCGTGGGCAGCGCCTCCACAACGCCGCGCTCTTCCGGGCAGGCCGAAAGGTCCACCGCGATGGCGCCGTTCGACTGCCTGCTCAACGCGCCGAACTGCTGGAGAAAGCAGTCAGCCAGGCTCGAATTGGTGACGATCGCCTTGGCGCAAAGGCCGCAAGCCTCCTGCGCCACGGCCAGGCTCGGAACAATCGCGGACGGGAGGGTGAGCCACAAAAGGGCGAGAGTCCGCGCGCTTCTCGAAAAGAGCATTGCTGTTCCTGTCGCTTTCACCGATCTCGGGTGCCGAAGGCCGCTGCGATCCGCAAGCATCCGGCGGTGTCATCACTGCACAAGCGCGCCGTTGAAAGAAGACGCGATGCGACTTTTTTCCCCCGCCTTCAGCCGCCCGGACGGGTTTCGAGCGAATACACCATCACTGCACCCTTGGGGCCGCTCTTGTTTGAAAGCTTCATGGCCGAGCGGGTAGCGGGCGCGAGCCCGATATCGTTGAGGATATCGGCGAACCCGCCCGCCGCCTCGCCGACCCCGCGTGTCACGCGCGGCACCCCGCCCTGGGCGAGGAAGCTCAAATCCATCAGCTCGCTCTGCGGCGTGGCTTCCGTCAGCACCGCGATCATGCGCTCGGCGCCGAACGAGCTGTCGGTGAACTGGAGCAGTCCCTGCTGGAGCCTGGCGCCGGGCTGAAGCCGCTCGGCCACGATATGGGTGATCGAATAATCGCTGCCCACGTAAAGCACGTTGAGATCGACCGGCTTGGTGGAGTCGTTGCCGGCGTCGATCCAGATCTGGTCCTCCGGATGCGCCACCGGCACCGTGGAGGCGTCGAGCGCCGTCAGCGACTCGCTGCCGCTTCCCTTGAGCTGGAAGGCGACCGAAACCTCGTCGACGCGATAATCGCTGGCGGCTGCCAGCCGCGACAGGCTGGTGGCGCGGAAGATCGTGGTCAGATTGTCGGCCACGCCCTTCACGAGCTTGTCCGGATCATCCGCCTTGATCGCGACCATCGGCGGGCGGTTGGCCGTTCCCTGTTCGATCGCGCCGCTCGGCGGCAGGAAGAAGAGCGCAGGTGCATCGGATGCACCGGGCGCGACCTCGCTCTCCGGCAGCACCGCAAGCCGGAGGTCGGCCGGAGCGCCGGGCTCCACCAGCGCGATGTTGAAGCGGCGGTTCGTGTCGGCGAGCGCCGTATCGATCGCCTTTCCGGCCTCCGCTGCGGCCGCTTCGAGGCCGGGGCGTATGGCAGGCTTCGCGACGGCTAACTTGAAGTCCACCGCAAGCTCGGCCACCCGGGCATAAGGATTGGGCGGCAGGTCGGCCAGCTTCACCACTGGCTTGTTGTCATAGGCGACGGGCGCAAGCCGGGCGGAAAGGTTCTTGGCCGACTTGACTTCCAGATAGCCGAGCGCGTCCTCGATCGGGGAGGCGGGCGAGGGCAGGATCGCGAGCCTTGTGCCGGGATTCAGGCGCTGGAGCAGGCCCGCGCGGATACTCGCCGCATTGTCCTTGACCTCGATCGGCCACTGCAGGAGGGCGGGCTGCGGCTCCGTGCCGAAGACCCGCGCGTCAAGCACACCTTCGAACAGGGGCGTGGGCTTGGTCATGCCGCTTGCCGCATATTGCTGCAGCACGGCCGCGCCGAGCTGGCGATAGGTCATTGTTGGGTTCTCGGCCATGCGCGAGAAGATCGTATAGGTGAAGAGCCCGTAGCGCGTGGCATCGGCCTGGCCCTTGGGCAGCGGCATCTCGGGCGTGGTTTCCACCGTCTGCGCCGCGAAAAAGGCGACCATGCCGCCCTTGGGAATGCTCTTGGCGCTGGTCGGCTGGGCCTTGGGCGATGGTTCCGATTCCAGTTTCTCGGCGACCTTGAACGGCGCCTGCCGCTCCGCCTCGCCATCCATCCCGCGCGCGCTGCCCGCGCCTTCGGCGGCGGCCATCTCCGCCTGCGGAATGCCGAGCGTGTCCCACTCGATCTTGCGCTCCACCATCTCGTCCGCGCTTACGATCTCGCGCGTGGCGGTGCCCGAATGGCAGGCGTCGAACACCACCCACACAAAGGCGCCCTTGCTGCGGATGGCGTCGAGCGCCGTGCCGATCTCATTGTCCATCAGCGCATTGGGCACGCCTTGCTCGCGGTTCTCCCACGTGGCCGTATCGGATGGCAGGAAGATCTCGTCCAGCCCATCCGTCTCGTCGCCCGCCTTCAGCGCCGGCTGCTGTGCGCCGTGGCCCGACAGGTGGATGTAAACGAAGTCGCCCTGCTCAGCCTTGTTCGCGAGGCCCGTGAGCGCATCGATGATATGCGCATGGGTCGGCGAAGCGGACGCACCGTCGAGACCATCGGCGAGAAGCGTGACATCGTTCGGCTCGAACTTCACGGGTGCCGCCGTGGTGAGATAGTCGCGCACCAGCGCCGCGTCATGATTGGGCCCGATCAGCGCCGTCTTGGGCGGCAGGCTGGGATAGGCGGTGACGGCCACCAGCAGCGCCCGGTTGGTGCGCGCCTCGGCCGTCGCCGCACCAACAAGAAGCACGGCCGCCCCGAACAGCACGGCTCGCCCCACCCGACGCATGATCATCGCTGTTCCCCCGACCAAAAGCCCGTTCCCCGCTGCTTGGATCATCGGCAATTGGGGCGGTTTTTGGATGGGTTTACGAAGGGGAATGTTTCGATGCACGGCGGCTCCGTGCTTGCGTATCGGGCATTTTCTAGAGGGGTGTCTGCTTTCGACCCCATTCCGGTCGTCGAAGACGCGTCGGGATACTCCTGAAAGCGGACGCTGATAAGGGCAAGTTAACAAGACTTGGTACGGCAGCTTCTTTCGTATGATGAAAAGACGGATCATCCTTCCACTCTTGATGACTGCGGCCGTGGCTGTAGCCAGCCCTGTCATGGCGTTCAATGATCTTTATGCTCGTCCGCCAGCGACCTTGGCGCAGGAATGCGTAAACGGCCATCTGGACTACCGCATCAATGAGTGGAAGCGTCGCGACCGGCCGCCCGAGTCCAATGCGTCTTCATCTGTAGAAAGCATCATGAACGACATGGACCCGCTTCCCCTGCGAGCGTTGGCGGATCGAGGATGCAGCAACCGCTTTCGGCATAATTTTTTGGCTTGCACACAGATCGATTGGCCGGAAGATAGGAGCCCGAATATTCTGCCTATCGGCGTTACGGCGACAACGGTCGCGGAAATGACCAAGGTCATTCGTGGATGCCTGAAGAAGCTTATGGAAGAAGGCATCGCGCCAATCGGCTTACGGTAAGCAGATCGCAGATCTCAACGCTTCCGAACAGATCCACATGCCTGACGCCAAGGCACGTTTAATAACCCAGGCTTGGATATCTGGATGGATGCCGGCTTCTAGAGGGCAGTTGACTGAAAGCAGACCGTCTCTTTTCCACCACGTCAAGCCGTTCATCATCAAGGAACCGCCTCACTATACTCGACCAAGTGCGCGTATCTTTCACAGCGGGCAGGCATCCAAGGGTCTCAAGCTAAAAAAGTCGTGGCACATGGAAGCTTAAATGGGTCTTGGCCGGGAAATACAGCTTCGAAGACCGCCAGCAAAAAGACGTAGTAAAGCGGTGGGACTTCCACAGGAAGCAGGCAGCTCGCAAAGGTGCTGTCGATCATCTCGTCAGCGACGGGATTTTGTATGAGATAAGTCAACGTCGTCTTGAGGTTGTTCCGCTCCTCGTCACTTGACCCGGTCATCTGGGGTATGACGCATTCCCTTATGATCGCTTCGCGGAGATCGTGAGCGGAAAGATTGTATAAGGCCGTGAACGGATCGAAGTCGTTTCCTATTATGTCTGCGCCGCCGCACAACTCCCCCAACAGGAACGGCAAGTCATCGAGGCGGGCGATTGGCATAGTCATTTGCTACTCGGAAACGGAGTTATGCCGCATGCCGTTGACCAACATGCGCCTTTTACGACCGCTTTAGCCGCTTTTGTAACTCAAAATGGAGCTTCTCGCCGTGCAAATCAGGACGCAAGCGCATATCCTCGCGCCAATCGAAACCATCTGGCGGGTGTTCAACGACCCGGACGAGATTCTCAAGTGGGATGCCTCTCCAGAGTGGCGTACAATTAAGGCGTCGAACGACCTGAGAGTTGGCGGCTCACTTCAACTGCGCATCGAGCCTTGCGGCGATAGGGAGAGCTTTGACTACGCCGTCACCTACACACGGATCGAGCCCATGACGCTGATCGAATGGCGCAATAACAACGACGATCGCTACGTGCGCGTTGATTTCAGCGCGACGGATAACGGAGTCTTGGTGTGTCAGACGTTCGATGCCGATCCCGGACTGTCCGTAAACGAGCAGCAAGACGATTGGCAGAGGGTTCTCGACAACTTTGCTCGGCATGTCGTCGCCGTCGCGAGCTGACTACAATGAATGTCGGCTATTTGCGCCATCCTTCCGTAAGCAGACCGCCAGCTTTCCACCATCAGCCGACATGCTCTACGCTCCGCCCACCCGCTAATGCGCCTCGTCCCAGTTGTCGGCAGCGCGGGCATCGACACGGAGCGGCACAGACAGGGCGACGGCGGGCGTCGCTGCGTTCTCCATCACCGCGCGCACCACGTGGATCGTCTCATCCACCTCGGCTTCCGGCGCCTCGAAGATCAACTCGTCATGCACTTGCAGCAGCATGCGCGCGGAAAGACCCTCACTCGCCAGCGCCTCGTCCATGCGGATCATGGCGCGGCGGATAATGTCGGCGGCGGAGCCCTGGATCGGCGCGTTGATGGCGGCGCGCTCGTTGAAGGCGCGCGTTTGCGGGTTCGAGGCTTTCATCTCGGGATAATGGACGCGGCGGCCGAAGATGGTTTCGACGAAGAGCTTCTCCCGCGCGGCTTTCTTGGTGCCTTCGATGTAGTCGCGGATGCCGGGAAAGCGCTCGAAATAACGCTTGATGTAGTTGCCGGCTTCCTCTCGGCTGATGGCGAGCCGGGTCGAGAGCCCGAAGGCCGAGATGCCGTAGATGATGCCGAAATTGATGGTCTTGGCCTGACGGCGCATGTCGGGCGACACCTTGTCCACATCCATGCCGAACATCTCGGCCGCCGTCGCGGCATGGACGTCGAGATCGTTGGCGAAGGCATGCTTCAGCTCGGGGATGTCGGCGATGTGGGCGAGAAGCCGCAGCTCGATCTGGCTGTAATCGGCCGAGACCAGCTTGTTTCCCTTGTCCGCCACGAAGGCGGTGCGGATGCGCCGGCCTTCCGTCGTACGGATCGGGATGTTCTGGAGGTTGGGCTCAAACGAGGACAGCCGCCCGGTCGTGGTCGCGGCGAGCGCGAAAGAGGTGTGGACGCGGGCCGTTTCGGGATGGATATAGGCGGGCAGCGCGTCGGTATAGGTGGATTTCAGCTTGGTAAGCTGGCGCCAGTCCACGATCTTGCGCGGCAGCTCGTGGCCTTCCGCAGCCAGTTCCTCCAGCACGAAAACGGAGGTGGACCACTGGCCGGTGCGCGTCTTTGTGCCGCCGGGCAGGCCCAGGCGGCCGAACAGGATGTCGCCCATCTGCTTGGGGCTGCCGATGTTGAAGCGCTCGCCTGCCAGCCGGTAGACCTCGTCCTCCAGCCGCGCCGCGCCCTGCGCCAGCTCGCCCGAAAGACGCGACAGCGTTTGCCGGTCCACCGAAATGCCGCGCTGCTCCATCTGGGCCAGTACCGGCACTAACGGCCGTTCCAGCCTCTCATACACGTGCACGAGCCCGTCCGCGACCAGGCGGGGCTTCAGCGCCCGCCACAGGCGCAGCGTCACGTCGGCGCCTTCCGCCGCATAGGCGGTGGCCCGGTCGACCGCCACATGGTCGAAGGAAACGCTCGCCTTGCCCGTGCCGACCACATCCTTGAACTGGGTGGCGCGATGGTTGAGCCAGCGCTCGGCCAGCGTATCCATGCCGTGGCTTCCCTTGCCGGCATCGAGCACATAGGAAATCAGCATCGTGTCGTCGAAAGACCGCACGTCGATGCCGTAGCGGTTCATCACCACGAGGTCGTATTTCAGGTCGTGCGCGATCTTGAGCACCGCCGGGTCCTCGAGCAGCGGCTTCAAGAGCGAGAGCGCCTCGCGGGTGTCCATCTGGCCCTCGGCGAGCCCGCTCCCAAGCAGGTCGTCTTTGCCCGACTTGTGGATGAGCGGCACATAGGCCGCGCGCCCGGGACGGGCGCACAGCGAGAAGCCGCACAGCTCGGCCTGCATCGGGTCGATGCCGGTGGTTCCCGTGTCGAAGGCGACGAGGCCGGCCTCGCGCGCTTCGGCGATCCAGGTCCGCAGCGTCTCTGCATCGCGAATGGTGATGTAAGCGGCGGTGTCGAACTTTTGGGCGGCGGCTTCGGCGAGCCGTTTCTCGACGAGGTCGCCGGGTGTCCTGCCATCGCGTTTCGCCGCATGTGGAGAAGCATCGGACGCGTCCCCCGCTCTCGTGCCGTTCTCCCGCGAAGCGGCGTCGCCGGGATCGAGATCCGGCCCATGCGCGGCGGCGCCCTGCTCGACCGGCACGGCCGCCTTGTTCACGTCGTTTGCATCCGTCTTCGTGGCGTCGGCCACGCGGCGGGTCAGTCCGTGGAACTCCATGGCCTTGAGGAAGGCGATCAGCTTCGGTCCGTTGGGCGGCTGGAGCACGAGGCTCTCGAGGCTGTCGGCGACGGGCACGTCATGGCGCAAACGGACCAGCTCGCGCGAGATGCGCGCCTTGTCGGCGTGCGCGATCAGGACCTCGCGGCGCTTCTGCTGCTTGATCTCGCCGGCGCGCGCGAGCAGCGTGTCGAGATCGCCGAACTCGGCCAGAAGCTGTGCGGCGGTCTTCGGCCCGATGCCGGGCACGCCCGGCACATTGTCGATAGAGTCCCCGGTCAGCGCCTGGAGGTCGACCATCTTTTCAGGCGGCACGCCCCACTTCTCGATCACCTCCGGCTCGCGGATTTCGCGGTCCTTCATCGGGTCGTACATGCTGACGGTGGGGCCGACGAGCTGCATCAGGTCCTTGTCGGACGAGATGATGGTGGCGTCGCCGCCCGCCTCGCAGGCGAGCCGGCAATAGGTGGCGATCAGGTCGTCGGCCTCAAAACCCTCGATCTCGATGCAGGGCAGGTCGAAGGCGCGCGTCGCCTCGCGGATCAGCCCGAACTGCGGCACGAGGTCTTCCGGCGGGGCCGAGCGGTTGGCCTTGTATTCGGGGTAAAGCGTGTTGCGGAAGGTCTTGGACGAGTAGTCGAAGATCACCGCGAAATGGGAAGGCGTGACGCCCACTTCCGTGTCGCGCGCCGAGCAGACCAGCTTCCACAGCATGTTGCAGAAGCCCGCCACCGCGCCCACCGGCAGCCCGTCCGACTTGCGCGCGAGCGGCGGCAGCCCGTGATAGGCGCGGAAGATGTAGCCCGAGCCGTCAACGAGAAAGAGGTGGTCGCCCTTCTTCATGGCCGTCCTTTTTCATGCGAAGACGAGCCCTAGCGCGGGCGGCGGAGAGTGTCCACGCCGTGCAACAGGGAGGCGAAAAAAGGCGGGAGAAGCGATCACGCCTTCGTTACAAAAGCCGTTCGCAATGCTCCCTTGAAAGGCGGCATCTCCTTTCACAGATAAGGTTGGTCGGCGGTTTTCGTCGATATCCGGTCGCATGAGGCTAGTCCCCCGCCTCGACCGGGTTCAAGGCGGCAGCCTCATCCCCCCTCTCCGGGCTGCCGCTTTTCAGAAGAAACGCCGCCGTGGTTCCCCCTCCACCACGGCGGCATTCTTTTGGGGCCTCTTTCGCGTCGCCTCTCCCTTTCCGTTTGACGCTGACCCCTTTAGGCTGCGCCCTTTCGAACCCGCCGCCGAAAGCCTTTCATGTCCCGCATCGCGCCTGTTCTCGACCGCATCGACGCCGATCTCCCCGAAAGCCTCGACCGCCTGTTCTCGCTTCTGCGCATCCGCTCGATCTCCACCGATCCGCAATTCAAGTCTGATTGTCGGCGCGCGGCGGAATGGCTGGTGAAGGATTTGACCAGCATCGGCTTCGAGGCGAGCGTGCGTGACACGACCGGTCATCCGATGGTCGTGGCCCATCACGACGGCCCCGCGAACGGTCCGCATCTGCTCTTCTATGGCCATTACGACGTGCAGCCGGTCGATCCGCTGTCGCTGTGGAACGACGATCCGTTCGCGCCGGCGGTCAAGGAGATCGAAGGCGGGCACAAGGTGATTACCGGGCGCGGCTCTTCCGACGACAAGGGCCAGCTGATGCTCTTCGTGGAAGCCTGCCGCGCCTGGAAAACGGTGCACCGAAGCCTGCCCGCCCGCATCACGCTGCTGTTCGAGGGCGAGGAGGAGTCCGGCTCCCCCTCGCTCAAGCCTTTCCTCGAAGCCAATGCGGCCGAACTGCGGGCGGATTTCGCCATGGTCTGCGACAGCGGCATGTGGGACCGGCAGACGCCGGCGATCTGCGTGGCCTTGCGCGGCCTCGTCGGCGAGGAGATCACGGTGCGCGCGGCCAATCGCGATCTTCATTCGGGCGAGTTCGGCGGCGCGGCCGCCAACCCGATCCACATCCTGGCGAAGGTGCTGGCCGGCCTGCATGACGAGACCGGCCGCGTGACACTTCCCGGCTTCTACGAAGGCGTGGAGGAAACGCCCACGCAGGTGCTGCAATCCTGGGAATCGCTCGGGGAAACGCCGGAAGAGTTCCTGGGGCCGATCGGCCTTTCGATCCCTTCGGGCGAGAAGGGGCGTTCCGTGCTGGAGCTCACCTGGGCGCGGCCCACGGCGGAGGTGAACGGCATCTCGGGCGGCTATACGGGCGCGGGCTTCAAGACCGTGATCGCGGGCGAAGCGCACGCGAAGGTCTCCTTCCGCCTCGTCCACAAGCAGGACCCGGATAAGATCAGGAAAGCCTTCCGCGCTTTCGTGCAGGAGCGCATTCCAGCCGACTGCTCCGTGAGCTTCGATCCCCATGGCGGCTCGCCGGCCATCCAGCTTTCCTACGACTCGCCGTTCCTGCTCCAGGCACAGGCGGCGCTGTCGGATGAATGGCCGAAGCCGGCCGTCACCATCGCCTCGGGCGGCTCGATCCCGATCGTCGGCGACTTCCAGAAATATCTCGGCATGGAGTCGCTCTTGGTCGGCTTCGCGCTGTCCGACGATCGCATCCACTCGCCCAACGAAAAATACGACCTGCAAAGCTTCCACAAGGGACAGCGTTCCTGGGCGCGCATCCTCGATGCGGTATCGCAAGGATCGTCGGCGTCGGGAGCGGCACGTTGAGCCGGCCCGAGATCCGCGTTCATCGCGGCGACCTGCCCGACCTCGCGCATTACCAGGTCGACGCGGTGGCGATCGACACGGAAACGCTGGGGCTCAATCCCCATCGCGACCGTTTGTGCGTGGTGCAGCTTTCGCCCGGCGACGGCACCGCGGACGTGGTGCAGATCGCGCCCGGCCAGAAAAGCGCGCCCAACATCGAGAGCCTCTTGGCCGACCGCGCGATTACCAAGCTGTTTCACTTCGGCCGCTTCGACATCGCGGTGCTGGCACACGCCTTCGGCGCGTGGGCGGAGCCCGTCTTCTGCTCCAAGATCGCCTCCAAGCTCACGCGCACCTATACCGACCGGCACGGGCTGAAGGAGCTTTGCAACGAGCTTCTAGGCGTCGGCATCTCCAAGGCGCAGCAGTCATCCGACTGGGGAGCGGAAACGCTTTCGCCCGAGCAGGTCGAGTATGCGGCCTCGGATGTGCTTTACCTCCACCGGCTGCGCGAGGTGCTGAACACGCGTCTCGCGCGCGAGAACCGGACCGAAGAAGCCGAGGCCTGCTTCCGCTTTCTTCCCGTGCGCGCGAAACTCGACCTGATGGGCTGGCCCGAGGACGACATCTTCGCCCATAGCTGAGAACGTTCTCCTCAGTCTCCCGGCCCGGCGCCTCTCTGGCTGTCGCGATCGGCGATCAGATAAACCGGCCGCCGCTTCACCTCGGTGAAGACGCGGCCGAGATATTCGCCGATGATGCCGAGCCCGATCAACTGGATGCCGCCCAGAAACAGAACGGCCACGATCAGCGAGGCATAGCCGGGCACGTCCGTGCCGTGGAGAAGCGTGCGCGCGACGAGGAAGCAGCCGTAAAGAAAGGACAGAAGCGCGATCGTCAGACCGAAATAGGTCCAGATGCGTAGCGGCACAGTGGAGAACGAGGTAATGCCGTCGATGGCGAAGTTCCATAGGCGCCAATAGCTGAACTTGGTTTCCCCCGCCTGCCGGCAGGGGCGGTCATATTCAACATAGGCCGTCTTGAAGCCGACCCAGGCGAACAGCCCTTTCATGAAGCGCACGCGCTCGGGGATCGCTTTCAGCGCTTCCACCGCGCGGCGGTCGAGCAGGCGGAAGTCGCCCGCATTATGCGGGATCTTGACTGCGCTGATGCGGTTATAGAGCGCGTAGAACTGCCCCGCCGTGGCGCGCTTGAGGGCGGTGTCGGACCCTCGTGCGCGGCGCACCGCGCAGACCACCTCGAAGCCTTCGCGCCAGCGCGACACCATGAGCGGAATGAGGTCCGGCGGGTCTTGCAGGTCCACATCCATCACGATCACTGCATCGCCCGCCGCATGATCGATGCCGGCGGTCAGCGCTGCTTCCTTGCCGAAATTGCGCGACAAACTGAGAAGGTGGATGCGCGGATCGCTCAAGCGCTCCGCCGCGATGCGCGCGGCCGTGGCATCGCGGCTGCCGTCATCGACGAAGAGGATGTTCCACCGTAGGTCGAGCCCGTCGAGCACCGGCCGCACACTATCGAGAAAAGAACGTATCGAGCCTTCCTCGTTGTGGACGGGCACCACGATCGAGAGCAGGGCGGATCGCATGCTACGCATCGCGCCGATGTCGCTGGCGCCGGCGAAAGTGGTCGCCGGGCTCGCCTCGTTCTCGTCCGATGATGAATGGGTTTCCACGACTGCCCCCTGTGGTTCGAGCAGCATCGCGGCATCCCCCGGCTCGAAGAGTTGGGGGAAGGACTAGCACGAGGCGGTTTCCAACCTGTGTACCCCGGTTCGCCCGGCTGGCATGGGCGTGCCGGATCGGGCATGACCGGGCGATGTGCAATCTCTACACGCTGACCAAGCCGCCTGAGGCGATCCGCTCCTGGTTCGAGGAGCCGGTGGAGAACCGCGCCGGCAATATGCAGCCCAGCGACTTCTACCCCGATGCGCCGTCGCCTGTCGTGCGGCGGAGCGAAAGCGGCGGGCTGGAGCTGGTGCGCCCGCGCTGGGGCATGCCCTCGCCCTTCTTCGCGTTGAAGGGAGAGGTGGATTACGGCGTCACCAATATCCGCAACGTGCAATCGCCCCACTGGCGGCGCTGGCTGGCGCCGGCCTATCGCTGCCTGGTGCCTGCCAATCGATTTTGCGAGTGGGAGGCGACGGTCCCGAAAAAGACCAAGGTCTGGTTCGCGCTGGGCGAGGACGAGCCGTTGTTCTTCTTCGCCGGCATCTGGACGCCCTGGCGCGGCATCCGCAAAAAGGCGGAAGGGGTTATGGATCACGAGCTCTTCGCGTTCCTCACCACGGATGCGAATGCGGTGGTGAAGCCGATCCACCCCAAGGCTATGCCGGTGATCCTGACCAGTCGGAAGGAGGCCGCGATCTGGCTGTCCGCACCTGTGAGCGAAGCCCTCGCGCTCCAGCGCCCTTTGCCGGATGAGGCGCTGACGATCATCGGACGCGGCGAGCAGCCCTCGGGCGAAGTAACATCGCCTTAAACCCCCTCGACGTAAGTTTCCGCGCGAACCGCCCCGAACCACTGACCGGGCGAGGGGACTGGGTGAGGGCGCGCGGGGCGCATGGCGAAGCGGAAGGGAAGCGAGCGCGTCGAGCCCCGCTGGGAGAACCCGCAGCGCGCCGCCGCTTCGTCTTTATCCCTCAGCGAGGAAGACCGGATCGTGCCATCCGCCCGCAAATCCCGCGCGCGCAACACCAGGGGCGCCGCTCAAGCCAGGAGAAGCCCGAAGCGCGGCTTCCTGCGCCGGCTCAGCCGGCTCGTTTACTGGAGCGCGGTGCTCGGGCTCTGGGCGCTGATCGCGCTTGGCGGCGCGGTTGCCTTCTACGGCGCGCAGCTTCCGAGCGCGACTGACTGGGCGGTGCCGGGCCGCCCGCCCAACATCAAGATCATCTCGGCCGACGAGCAGCTTGTCGCCAATCGCGGCGTGATGGGCGGCGAATCGATCACGCTGCGCGAGATGTCGCCCTTCATCCCGCTCGCGGTGATCGCGATCGAGGACCGGCGCTTCCGCTCCCATTGGGGGGTCGATCCGCTGGGGCTCGGCCGCGCGGTGGTGGAGAACCTGGTGCGCGGACGGGTGGCGCAGGGCGGCTCCACCATCACCCAGCAGCTCGCCAAGAACCTGTTCCTCACGCCCGACCGCACGCTGGGGCGCAAGGTCCAGGAAGCGATGCTGGCGCTCTGGCTGGAAGGAGAGCACTCCAAGGACGAGATCCTGGAGATGTATCTCAACCGCGTTTATTTCGGCTCCGGCGCTTATGGCGTCGAGGCCGCGTCACGCCGCTATTTCAACAGATCCGCGCGCGAGGTGACGCTCGGACAGGCGGCAATGCTCGCCGGCCTCCTCAAGGCGCCGTCGCGGCTCTCTCCCGCGCGTGATCCGCAGGCCGCGGAAGCACGTGCGCAGGTGGTGCTTGCCGCGATGCGCGATCAGGACCTGATCGGCGACACGCAGCTTGCCGGGGCCATGAGCGGCCCGGCAGTTGCGGCCGCGTCCTTCTGGACGGGCTCGGAGCAATATGTCGCCGACCGCATCATGGAGGAATTGCCGGATGTGGCAGGCGAGCCGCGTGAGGATTGGGTGGTGGAAACCACGATCGACCTCACGCTCCAGAAGCTCGGCGAGAACTCGATCCGCCGCCTGATCAAGGAAAACGGCAAGAAGCTTTCCGTGAGCCAGGGCGCGTTGGTCGCGATCGACAATACGGGCGCGGTGCGCGCGCTTGTCGGCGGGGCCGATTACTCCACGAGCCAATTCGACCGTGCGACGGAAGCGCGGCGCCAGCCGGGCTCGGCCTTCAAGCCCTTCGTGTACCTCGCCGCCCTCGAAGCCGGCCGCACGCCCGACAGCGTGCGCGACGATGCGCCGATCCGCATCGGCAAATGGTCGCCCGAGAACTACAAGAACAAGTATTTCGGCCCCGTCAGCTTACGCGAGGCGCTGGCCCGCTCGCTCAATTCGGTCGCCGCGCAGCTCGCCATGGAAGTGGGGCCGAAGACGGTGGTGGAGGTGGCGCAGCGTCTCGGCATCGGCTCCGCCCTTCAGCCCAACGTCACCATCTCGCTCGGCACCTCGGAAGTCACGCCGCTCGAACTGACGGCCGCCTATGTGCCCTTCGCCAATGGCGGCCTGAAACCGGAGGTGCACCTGATCAGCAGCATTCGGACGGCCGGCGGCAAGCTGCTCTACCAGCGTGAAAGCGCATCCATGCCGCGTGTGGTGTCGCGCGAGGCGGTCGGCATGATGAATGCGATGATGAGCGACACGATCGCGATCGGCACGGCGCGCAAGGCCGGATTCGGCTGGCCAGCCGCTGGCAAGACGGGCACCAGCCAGAATGCGCGTGACGCCTGGTTCGTGGGCTATACGGCGAACCTGACGGCGGGCGTCTGGTTTGGCAATGATGACGGCCGCCCGATGAAGGACGTCACCGGCGGTTCGCTGCCGACCCTCGCCTGGCACGAGTTCATGGCAGCCGCCCACCAGGGCGTGCCGGTGGCCGCACTCCCCGGCGGATGGCACGGGTCGCAAAACGGCGCGGAACAGAAGCCCGTGCCGATGCTGCCGGTGACGGAGCAGAAACCGCGCAAGCCTGCCCAGTCAACGCCGGAGCTCGATCCTTCCGATCTTCCGACCTCTTCCATCAAGCATCCCGTCCCCCCTGCGAGCGTAGGCGACAATAAGCGGCGCCAAGGCTCGCTGATGGAAGCGCTCTTCGGGCGATAAAGCTTCTCGGAAATAAAATTCCAGAAGGAGGGGGTTGGGCAAAAAAGCCCTCGCCTCACCGAGGACTGCGCGCGAGCGGGTTTCTTGGGTTCGAGACGCTGCTGCCCTAAATTACTGCGTTCCGAGAGAATCGCGCCCGTGTTCCCCAATTTCTCGTCGCCGCCCAAGCTGAATGCTTTTCCGTTCTTCGTGAAGGTCGAGGGACGGCTGGTCGTGATTGTGGGCGAGGGTGAGGAAGCGCTGGCTAAGTCACGGCTTCTTGGCCAGTCGAGCGCCACGCTGCGCATCGTCGCCGCCGATCCCCATCCCGAACTCGGCGCATGGGCGCTTGAGAACGGCGCGGAGCTGTTGCGCGCCTCCTGCCTGCCCGAGCATCTCGACGGCGCCGCGCTTGTTTTCGCGGCTACGGGCGAGGAAGAATCCGACCGCCGCATCGCGCAGGACGCGCGGGAACGGAAGATCGCCGTCAACTGCGTCGATCGCCCCGATCTGTGCGACTTCTTCACGCCTGCCCTCGTCAATCGCGCGCCGGTGGCGGTGGCGATCGGCACGGAAGGGGCGGGGCCGGTGCTGGCGCAGATGATCCGCGCGCGCATCGACCGCATGCTCTCGCCCTCGCTCGGGCGGTTGGCGAGCCTTGCCGCCGATCTTCGTGCGCGAGTCGAGGATCTGGTACCGCGCGGCAATGCACGGCGCCGCTTCTGGAGTGATTTCTTTTCCGGCAAGCCGGCCCGTGCCATGGAGATCGGCCATTTCGCCGAAGCGCAAGAGGCTGCCGAGGAACTGCTGGCCCGCCGTTCACGCCGCGAGGGGCATGTCGCGCTGGTCGGCGCGGGGCCTGGCGCGGAAGACCTGCTCACGCTTCGCGCGCAGCGCCTGCTCATGGAAGCGGATGCCATCGTTTATGATGCGTTGGTGCCCGAGGCGCTCGTCGCCATGGGGCGGCGCGATGCCGAGCGCATCCCGGTGGGCAAGCGCAAGAACTGCCACTCCAAAAGCCAGGAGGAGATCAACGCGCTTCTGGTTTCGCTCGGGCGGCAGTCGAAGCGTGTGGTGCGGCTGAAATCCGGCGATCCGCTGGTGTTCGGCCGCGCAGGCGAAGAAATGGCAGCACTTCGCGAAGCAGGCATCTCCCATGAGGTCGTGCCGGGCGTGACGGCCGCGCTCGCCGCCGCCGCCGATTTCGCTCTTCCCGTGACCCTGCGCGGCGTGTCGTCCTCGCTCGTGCTCACCACCGGCCATGATCTTCATGGGAACACGCTGCCGGACTGGGCGGGGCTGGCGCTCGGCGGCGCGACGCTTGCCGTTTATATGGGCCGGACCAATGCGGCGGATGTCGCCGCGCGCCTGATCGCGGCGGGCCTTTCGCCCGATACGAGCGTGGCCGTGTCCGAGAATGCCAGCCGCGCGGATCGCCGCATGTTCCACGGCACGCTGTCCGACCTGCCCGAGCTTTCGGCGCGTGCCGATCTCACCGGCCCGGTGATGACCGTGATCGGTGACGCGGTGGCGGGCGCTGACCTCAGCCGTTCCGAGCCATTGGCCGCGGCGCGCGCCACGCGGCTTCTTCCCGAAAGCGCATCGGCATGAAGGTTCTGACCGCAAACCGCCTGAGCGATGGCGAAGCCGTCTGGTGGGGCGAGAACGAACAGTGGATCGAGACGCTGGCAGGCTCGGCGATTGCTGGGTCGAAGGAAGATGAGGCGCGCCTCGAAGCAGCAGGCGCAGCCGGCATCCACGATAATCTCGTGGTTGACGTGAACCTCATCGACGTGGAACTGGCGCACGGTGCGATCCGTCCCGTCCGCCTGCGTGAGCGCATCCGCGCGGCAGGGCCCACCAACCGCCTCGATCTCGGCAAGCAGGCCTCGGGCGAGGCGCCGGCTTCATCCGCCGCCTGACCAGTTTTTCGGGAAGCATCCGATGTATCGTTATGATGAGTTCGACCAGGCTTTCGTGGATGCCCGCGTGGCCGAGTTCTCCGATCAGGTCGCGCGCCGCATGTCGGGCGAACTGACGGAAGACCAGTTCAAGCCCTTGCGCCTGATGAATGGCGTCTATCTTCAGCTCCACGCCTATATGCTTCGCATCGCCATCCCCTATGGCACGCTGTCGTCAAAGCAACTCCGGATGCAGGCGCATATTGCGCGCACCTATGACAAGGGATACGGCCATTTCACCACGCGGCAGAACATCCAGTTCAACTGGCCGGCTTTGTCGGACATGCCTGCGATCCTGCGCGATCTGGCTTCCGTCGAGATGCACGCCATCCAGACAAGCGGAAACTGCATCCGCAACGTAACGGCCGACCATTTTGCGGGCGCTGCTGCCGACGAAGTGGCCGACCCCCGGCCTTATGCCGAGATCCTCCGGCAGTGGTCCTCCGTTCATCCCGAGTTCTCCTATCTGCCGCGCAAGTTCAAGATCGCCGTGACGGGCTCGACGCGCGACCGGGCGGCGATCCAGGTCCATGATATCGGCCTGCATTTGAAGAAGGATGGGGAAGGCCGGCTCGGCTTCGCCGTTTATGTCGGCGGCGGGCAGGGCCGCACGCCCATGATCGCCAAGAAGATCAGGGACTTCCTGCCCGAGGAACACCTGCTGTCCTACTGCACCGCCATCATGCGCGTGTACAACCTGCACGGCCGACGGGACAACAAATACAAGGCGCGCATCAAGATTCTCGTGCACGAGACCGGCGCCGCCGAACTCGCGCGCCAGGTGGAGGCTGAGTGGGAGGAGATCAAGAACGGCGATCTCCGGCTGCCCGAAGCCGACATCCAGGCCATCGAGCGCTACTTCCGGCTGCCCGACCTCCGTGCCCGCCCGGAAGGCGACGAGGCGGTCAAGCTGGCCCGGCTCGACAGCCGGGGCTTCAGCGAATGGCTCGACCAGAACGTTTCGACCCACCGCCACCCCGATTATGCCTCCGTGACAATCTCGCTCAAGGGCATCGGCGAAGCGCCGGGCGACGCCACCGACACGCAGATGGAGATCGTGGCCGACGTGGCCGAAGCCTATGCCTTCGACGAGATCCGCGTCAGCCACGAGCAGAACCTGATCCTGCCCCATGTCGCGCGCGCCGACCTGAAGGCGGTCTATGACGGGCTGGTGGAAGCCAGGCTGCATACGCCCAATGCCGGCCTGATTACCGACATCATCGCCTGTCCCGGCCTCGACTACTGCGCGCTTGCCAATGCCCGCTCGATCTCGGTTGCGCAGGATATCGCGCGCCGCTTCGCAAGCTTCGAGCGCCAGCGCGAGATCGGCGAGCTCAAGCTGAAGATCTCGGGCTGCATCAATGCCTGCGGCCATCACCATGTCGGCCATATCGGGATTCTGGGCGTTGAAAAGAAAGGCGCCGAGCTCTACCAGATCACCCTGGGCGGTTCGGGCGACGAGCATACGGCGATCGGCGAGATCGTCGGCCGCGGCTTCGCCCCGGAGGAACTCACCGATGCGATCGAAACCGTGGTGAACACCTATCTTGCGCAGCGCTCGGACCCGGCGGAGCGCTTTCTGGACTTCTACCGGCGTGTGGGCGCCGCCCCCTTCAAGGAGGCGCTCTATGGAAGCGAAGCCAGGGCTGCCTGAGGAACGCTCCGAAGCGCTCGGCGAGACGGCAAGCCTCCAGGCGCGCTTCGGTCACGCTGCGCCGGGAGCGATCATCCGCGCCGCGATCTGCGATCTGTTTTCCGGTGACATCGCGGCCGTGTCGTCCTTCGGAGCCGACTCCGCCGTCCTGCTTCACATGATCTCCGAGGTGGACCGCCACCTGCCGATCCTGTTTCTGGATACCGGACAGCATTTCGACGAAACGCTGGACTATCGCGATGCGCTTGTGGCCGATCTCGGCCTGACGGATGTGCGTATCACCGCGCCGGAATCGCTCGCGCTGGCAGAAGCCGATCCGCAGAACAGGCTCTACGAGACGGATACCGAGGCTTGCTGTGCGGTCCGCAAGGTGGAGCCCATGGCGCGTGCTGTGTCGCCCTTTCGCGCCTGGTTCACGGGCCGCAAGCGCTTCCAGGCGACGACCCGCGCTGCACTTCCGGTCTTCGAGCAGATCGGTCCGCGCGTGCGGATCAATCCCTTGGCGAGCTGGGGCGCGGACGACCTTGCCGCTTATATGCGCGACCACGCGCTCCGCCCCAATCCGCTCGTGCCTTACGGCTATCTGTCGATCGGCTGCTTTCCCTGCACCCGGGCGGTTCAGCCCGGCGAGGATGCCCGCGCCGGCCGCTGGTCCGGCCAGGCCAAGACCGAGTGCGGCATCCATCTTGGCGGGCTCGACCGCTCCTTGACGGGCGCCGGCCGGTGAGCGCAAGTGCCGCCCTGTTGCAGCCACGGGCGCATCCAGCGCCGATACCCGGACTCGTGATGACCGACGCTTCCCCCCACCATCGCCTCTGGACCCCGCAGGGCTTCCGCGACGATCCGTGGGTTCATGCCGAAAGCGCCGAGGCGCTCGCCGCAGAGGGCCGTTTCATCCTGCCGCTTTCCGTGTTCCTCGACATGGGGCCGGAAGCGCGAGAAGCCGCGCGTGGCCGGATCGGCGTCCGGCTCAACCCGCCCGACGCGGTGGAGGCGCTCGCGCCCTTCATCGATACTTTGCCGCTGATCGCGCTGGCCTTTCCCGCCTTCAATGACGGCCGGAGCTTCTCCAAGGCCGAACTTCTGCGTAGCCGCTATCGGTTCAAGGGCGCGTTGCGCGCCACGGGTCAGGTTCTGGTGGATCAGCTGCCGCATATGCTGCGGCTGGGCTTCGACCAGTTCGAGGTCTCAAACCCCGTATTGCTTCAACGTCTGGAAGAAGGCGAGACGGGCGGTATCCCGCTTTATTATCAGCCGACCGCGCAAGAATCTGCCGATGCCGGAGCCTATTCCTGGCGTCGTCGCCGAACCTAGTTGCCTCGAAAAGCGCTCAGCGCCTTGACCTGCCGCCCGATCGCTCCTGCTCGTCGAGGCGCGACAGCATATCCCGGAAATGATCGGGCACAGCCTCAGCGGTGCGGAACAGCGGCAGCGAGCGCAGGAAACGCGTGGTGGTTTCCGCCCCGATCTGACGGCGGATGCCGCGGGCAAGGCGATCATTCTCTGTTTCGTTGAGCCGGTTCATGGTGTTCCAGGCCGAGTTGGTCATTGCGGAAACTCCACGAGAAAGAAATTGGTTCCTGCTCAACCCTTCTCGACGACCACTACAGCCAGTATCGGTAAAGTTTGATTTAAACCGTGTCCGTCCGCGCATCGTGCCCTTTGCCTGCGGCCGCTCGCTTCCAGCGACCTTGATTTTTCGGCGCCGCCCATCGATATCCCGCGCGGCAGGATGAAACGCATGGACTTTGCGCCCATGCATGAATGGAAGAGCGCGATGAGCGATCAGGCAGGAAACGAAGCGATTAATCCGCAGGCCGAAATGGCCGCAGAGACCGAGGCCGACAGCGACGGCTACGAGGCGCTGGTGCGCCTCATGAAGGAAAATGAGGAATTGAAGGACCGCAGCCTGCGCGCGGCGGCCGAGATGGAGAACCTGCGCCGCCGTACGGCGCGTGAGATCCAGGATGCCCGCGCCTACGCCATCGCCAATTTTGCCCGCGACATGCTCGCCGTTTCCGACAATCTTCGCCGTGCGCTTGATGCCGTTCCGGCGCAAAGCGATGCCGCCGATGCCAGTGGGCTGTCGTCGCTCGTGGAAGGCGTAGAGATGACCGAGCGCACCATGCTGTCCACACTCGAGCGCCACGGCGTCAAGAAGCTGGAGCCGGAAGGCGAGCGCTTCGATCCGAACTTCCACCAGGCGATGTTCGAGCTGCCGAACGCCGAGGTGCCGGCCAATACGGTGGTTCAAGTGGTGCAGCCGGGTTACCGGATTGGTGAGCGCGTGCTGCGCCCCGCCATGGTGGGCGTGTCCAAGGGTGGGCCCGCAGCGCCCAAGCCGCAGCAGCCCGCACCGGAGGAAACGCCGGCTGAGCGCGGCCCGGTCGACGCTGAGGCCGACAAGGACACCTGAGCCGTCCTCTCGGGGCGTGGCAGAACCTAGGCCGCGCGCCGTTCGGCCCCGTAATAATCCAGATAGCGCTGGCCGATCGCGCCGGCCGCGAGCACCACGAAGACATCGGTGGTGTTGAAGACCTCATCCACCACGCATCCGTCGCCCACACGGGCGCCGAGCCGCAGATAGCCGCGCAGCAGCGGCGGCAGCTTGGCGTTCGCGGCGCGCGCGTCGATCGCCTCGGGCGGCACCAGGTCCATCTCGGCGCGCCGATGGGGCTGTGCTCCGACCGCCCACCGCCCTGTGGCCGGATAGCTGTGCGCGAGGTGAGACAGCGCTTCGGCATGCGCTGCCGGAACCGTTCCGGGGAACGAGGCGCAGCCGATCATGGCCGTGATGTTGTAATGGCCGATATAGGCCCAGATGGCCTGCCACATGGTCTCCAGCGCCCCGCGCGAGCGGTGGTCCGGATCGACGCAGGAGCGGCCAAGCTCGAGGAAGCGCTCGCCCGGGTTGCGGGCAAGCAGCGGGCCGATGTCGAACTCGTCCTCCGAATAAAAGCCGCCGGCCGCCAGCGCCGCTTCACCACGCATCAGCCGATAGGTGCCGACGATCTTTTCGCGCGGCTCTTTTTCCACTACGAGCAGATGGTCGCAGAAGGGATCGAAGCGATCGATGTCGCGGCTGTTTCCATCTCCGAAAAACGCACGGCGTCGCAGGCCCTGCGCGGCATCGATCTCGTTTTCGTTCCGGGCAAGCCGCGCCTCGAAGCGGCCGAGCCGGCCCAGCACCTGCCCCGGCACGAGCGGCGCGGGCGCATCCGAGTGAAAACCTGCGGGCATGGCGGCGATGGTCATGACGCTCCTCCTCGCATCCGATTCGCGTGGACTGCCATCTTATAGGCAGGTCTCGCGACGGAAGCGTGACGGGCAGCTCAGGCCGCCTGCGCTTCCACCACCCGCGCCAGTTCGTCCGGATCGATCGGCTTGGATACGAAGCCACTCGCCCCATGCGCGATCACCGCGTGGCGCGTGCGCTCCTGCCCGTCGGCGGAGAGCACCATGATCGGGATGGGCGGCAGGCAGTTCTCGGCCTCGTGGCGGCGAACGGCCACGATGGCGTCAAGCCCGTCCATCAGCGGCATATGAAGGTCCATCAGCACGAGGTCGTACGAGCGCCGGCTTTCCCCCGTCAGGGCATCGACTGCGGCTCGTCCATTGTTGACCACGCGCACCCGGTGCCCGGCGCGAAGCAGGGCCGCGCGCGCCAGCAGCGCATTGATCTCATTGTCTTCGGCCACCAGCACCGACAAACCGCCCGGCGACGGCTGCATGTTGTCCTCGCCCGCAGCGTTCGCGTCCGGCGCGCCCGCATGATCGCGCGGCGTCGCGTTCTGCTCGGCCGGTGACACGGCCAGGATTGTCTTGACCAGCGTGGTTCCGCGCACCGGACGAGCGAGAAACGCGCGATAGCCGCTCGCGCGGAGTTCCGGCAGGAGATTGCGCTCGGCCGGCGTGATCGCAACCACCGCATGAGTGCCTGTGAAGCCGAGTTCGCGCAGCCGCTTGAGCGTGGCCCCGTCGCGCGTTTCGAGCGCCGCATCCATGATCAGTGTATCGGCTGCTTCAACCAGGTTTTCCGCCTGGACGGCTGAAGCTGCGATCGCCGCGCTTCCACCGTGGGCACGGATGCCGAGCGCGAGCGCCTCGGCCTCCATCCCGTTGCGCGACAGGATCAGCACATGGCGTCCGGCAAGTGCGCTGCGGCCCGCCTCGAAGGTGCCGGACGGGTCAATGAGCGGCAGATCCACGAGAAAGCGCGCTCCGCCCTCGGTCAGGCTTTCGACGGCAAGCGTTCCGCCCATCGCACTCACGATGCGGCGTGAGATGGTCAAACCGAGTCCTGCGCCCTCCTGCGCCGGTATGTTGCCCGCCTGCGCCGTTGCGTTGCCCTGCTCGAACTCCTCGAAGATACGCTTGATTTCGTCGGGCTTGATGCCCGGGCCCGTATCGCTGACGGAAAACCGCAGCAGGGGCGCGTCGCCTTCGTGGACATCCACCGTCACCAGGACACCGCCCTGTTCCGTGAACTTGATCGCGTTGCCGACGAGATTGAGCAGCACCTGCCGCACGCGGCCCGGATCGGCCACCACGAGCTGCGGCACATCGGGAGAAACGAAGCAGCCGAGCCCCAGCCCCTTGCCATAGGCGCGCGGCGCCAGAAGTTCGGTCACGCTGTGCACCAGCTCGCGCGGGCTCATGGGCTGCGGCTCGGGCTCGAAGCGCCCGGCCTCGATCTTGGAAAAGGCGAGCAGGTCCTCGATCAAGGCGAGCAGGGCCGAGGCCGAAGTGGACACGGCGTTCAGATAAGTGCGCTGTTCGGGCGAAAGGTCGGTTCCGGCCAGCAGCTTGGCCATGCCCATGATGCCGTTCATCGGCGTGCGGATTTCGTGACTGACGGTGGCAAGGAAGCGCGACTTGGCCGAATTCGCGACTTCCGCCCGCTCGCGCGCGGCGATCAGCGCCGCCTCTGCGCGCTTGCGTGCCGTGATGTCACGCGCGACCGCCCGGTGGGACACCGTGACCTTGCCGCCTTCGCCGCGCGCCGCCTTGTCGTCGCGGATGGATAGCTCGACCCAGGAGAACCAGCGCGTTCCGGATTTCGTTTCCACAGCAACATCGGTGGAGCTCAGGCATTCGCCCTGATTGAAGGCGGCGTCGGGCACCACACCCAGCCTGAAGCCGAGCTCGGCCAGCGTGCGGCCATGCAGATCGTCTGGCGTCCGGCCGACGACATCGGCAAAAACCCTGTTGGCATAGGTGATGCGGCCTCCGCGGTCTCGGTGCACCACGAGGTCGCCCAGCGCGTCGATCAGCTCGCGAAAGCGCTCCTCGCTTTCCTCGAGCTCCCAGACGCGGTCCGCAAGCGTTTCCGCTTCCGCGCGAACATCGGCATGGCGGTGGAACAGCGCAAGCACCCTGCGGTTTCCGAGATGATCGCGCCGCTCGGCCGCGGCCAGCACGAGCAGGCCCGCCAGCAGGATCATCACGCTCGCCGGCGCGGAAGCGCCGCCGAGATGAAACAGGCCGGAAAGCCAGACAACCGCGACAACGGACAGAACATGGGACAGGCCGAAGGAAGAACCTCGGCGTGCCGTGCCGCCGGCTGGCAGGACGGGTGTTTCAACGAGTTCCGAAGGAGGGGCGGGCAATTCCGACAGAACGACGGCCGTATCCTGGCCCTCGTCATCCGACAGTCTCGCTTTGGTCGCCATCCCCTGCATGACGCGGAGGACTAGCGGGTCAGCTCTTACCGAAGGCTCGGGCTGATGCTCGGCATTTTAACGATGCGCCACTTTTCGGCTTGCGCCTCAGTCCATTTCCACCACGAGGCGGCCGCGCACTTGGCCGTTCAGGATGTTTCGCGCTGCCTGCTCGATGCCGGAGAAGGGAACCGTTGTGGTGATCGCTGCGAGCGTTTCGCGGTTCAGCTCGCGCGCGAGCCGCTTCCAAGCTTTTTCCCGCAGGGGCAGAGGCGCCATCACCGAGTCGACGCCGAGCAGCGACACGCCGCGCAGGATAAAGGGCGCGACTGATGCCGGCAGGTCCATGCCGCCCGCAAGCCCGCAGGCGGCCACCGCGCCGCCATAGGAGGTCATGGACAACACATTGGCGAGGGTGGTCGAGCCGACTGCATCTACGCCGCCCGCCCAGCGTTCCTTCGCAAGAGGCTTCGGCGCTCCGCTCAATTCGCTTCGGTCGATCACCTCAGAGGCACCAAGGCTCCGGAGGTAATGTTCCTCTTCCGCGCGGCCTGTGGAAGCGATCACTGAGAAACCCAAACCCGCCAGAAGCGCCACCGCGACCGATCCGACGCCGCCCGCCGCACCCGTCACCACCACCGGCCCGCTTTCCGGCGTGAGCCCATGGCGTTCCAGCGCCATCACGCAAAGCATGGCGGTGTAGCCCGCCGTGCCGATCGCCATGGCTTCCCGGAAGGACATGCCTTCAGGCAACGGCACCAGCCACTCGCCCTTCACCCGCGCACGCTCGGCATAAGCGCCCCAGCGCGTTTCACCCAGGCCCCAACCGTTGAGGATCACCTTGTCGCCGGTCTTCCAGCGCGGATTCTCAGAAGAAAGCACCGTGCCGGCGAAGTCGATGCCCGGCACCATGGGGAAGCGTCGGATCACGGGCGCCTTGCCGGTCACGGCGAGGCCGTCCTTGTAATTGATCGTGGTGGCCTCCACCCGCACCAGCACGTCGCCTTCAGGCAGGTCCGTTTCGGCGACGTCGGTCACCCGGAGCGACTGCGCCTTGTTCTCGTCGGTGGAAACGAGCATCGCCTTGAAGCTGTTCGTCATGAACCATGCCCCTTCTTCATGATGCGTTCGACCCGCGCCGCGCCCTCTTCCAGACGATGATCTCCTCCAGCAGCACCAGCCCCGCGCCCAGCGTGATGAAGACGTCGGCCAGGTTGAACACGGCAAAGGACCAGACGGGCGTGTGGAACAGGAAGTAGTCGATCACATGGCCATGAACGGCGCGGTCGATGAGGTTGCCTACCGCACCCCCAACCACCAGCGCGAAGCCGAGGCGCGCCCAGCGCTGATGGCTTTCCGTGCGCGACGCCAGAAACAGCACGAACGCCACCACGAGCAGCGACATCACCAGCAGCCCGAGATCGTGGAAGGAAGAGAACATCGAAAAGGCGACGCCGGTATTATAGGTGCGGAACAGGCCGAAGAACGGCACCAGTTCCACGAGTTCGTGGAAGGGCAGGCGCTCCTCCACGAGCAGCTTGATCGCCTGATCCAGCACCACGGCCAGAAGCACCAGAAGCGCATAAGGAACGATCGCCTTCAGCCTTCCGCTCATGAGGAGCCATCCAGCGAAAGCTGGTTCCGGCGCAATTCGAACAGCATCACGCCGGTGGCGACCGCGAGGTTGAGCGAGTCCGCGCGGCCTGCCTGCGGAATGCGGGCAAGCAGGTCGCAGGCTTCCGCCAGCCGATCGGGGAGGCCCTGCTGCTCGTTGCCCATCAGCAGAACCGTGGGGCGATCGTCGCGGGGAAGGGCGCGGTAATCCACCGCCCCCTTGAGATGGGTGCCCACGATGCGGCCCTTGAAGCCCCGCCGCCAGTCGAGAAACGCTTCCTCGCCGGCGCGTGCGATCGGAACGGCGAAGATTGAGCCCATGGTGGCGCGCACCGCTTCGAGCCCCCACGGGTCGGTGGTTTCGCCCACCAGCACCAGCGCGCGGGCACCTACCGCATCGGCAGTGCGGATCACCGTGCCGAGATTGCCGGGATCACGCACCCGGTCGAGCGCGACGATCACGTCGCCCGCTCCTGCCTCGATGCGGTCGAGCGGAATGACGCGCTGGCGGATCACGCTGACCACGCCCTGCGGATTGTCGCGCCGGGTGATGGCGCCGAGCACCTTTTCCGACACTTCCAGCACATCCGCGCCGCTGGCCAGCGCGCGGGCGGCGGTCTTCTCCACGCCCGTGGCAGACCGCGCGTTCTTGGCGAAGACCAGCGTCTTCACCGTCCAGCCGCCGTCCAGCGCATCGATGGCGAGCTTGAGCCCTTCCGCCAGAAACACCTTCTGCTCGTCGCGATGCTTCTTGAGCGCAAGCGCGCGGATGTCCTTGACGATCGGGTTGGAAAGGCTCGTCACCTCATGAACGCGGCCGGATGCGCGCGGGCCGTTCACGCGGCCACCCAGCGCGAAAAGAGCGAAGTGGACAGCCGACGCGCGGAGCCTTCCTCGCGGATCACTAGCTCGCCCGATTCCACCCTGCCGCCCATGCCGGCGAAGGCATCGCGCAGCAGCGTGTGGATGGCGAAAAAGGACGCGCGGATCGAATAGGCCGTCAGCACCACGGCCAGCGGGCGCGGGCCGAGCACGGCGCGCGTGAGCGCCACCAGCGCCGGCAGGTCGGAGAAAAGCTGCCACACTTCGCCCTTTGGCCCCCGCCCATAGGCAGGCGGATCGAGCAGCACGATGTCGTAGCGGCTGTCGCGCTTCACTTCGCGCTCGATGAAGCGCATGGCATCCTCGCAGATCCAGCGGATCGGCCGGTTTTCCAGCCCGGCAAGGGCGGCGTTCTCGCGCGCCCAGCCAATAGCCTTCTTGGACGCGTCCACATGGGTGACCTGCGCGCCGGCGCGCGCTGCAAGAAGGCTCGCGAGGCCGGTATAGCCGAACAGGTTGAGCACACGCACGGGCTCGCGCCGCTTGGCTGTCGCCTGTTCAATCAGGGCGACCATGTGCCGCCAGTGCGGCGCCTGCTCGGGAAACACGCCGACATGGCGAAAGGAGGTGAAGCGCCCCCAATAGGGCAAGCCGTCGAAGCGCATTGGCCAGGTTTCGCCCAGCGGCTCCCGCGGAAAGCGCCAGCGGCCGATGCCTTCCTCGTCGGTGTCGCCGGTGAAGACGGCATCCGCCTTCGCCCATTCCGATGGCGGCAGCGCACGCGCCCAGATGGCCTGGTTCTCCGGCCGCACGATGCGGAGGCTTCCATAGCGCTCCAGCTTCTCGCCGCCGCCGCTGTCGAGCAGCGCGTAATCGGGGTCCGGAGGAACATCGAGGATCAGCGGCAGCGTTTCGACCGGAAGCACGCCCGATGGCCGGGTGAGGGGCAGTCGAACGGCGCGCGTTTCATCGGCTGTGCGCTCGATGGCCGGTTGCTCCGGCTGGCGGCCGGATCGATTTGGGGAAGGATGCGGCCTGCGCGGCATGGTGCCCGCTCTTGCCACAGCGCTGCCCGCGCCGCAACGAAGCTGTCGAGGCCCTTGCGTGAGGACAGGGGGCGTAAGCATGGCTTGTGAAGTCTTAGGCAAACAGGCGATCAAAGCCAAACTGAACACGAGGCGCAAAATGGCCGAGACGCTCCCGTTCGAGAAGCGGCACAAAGACGGAAGCTTGTGGGCAGTCGGCCAGACCCTCGATGGGCAGCCGACTGGCTACTGGGAGTGGTTCCGTCGCGACGGCTCAAAGCTGCGGTCCGGCTACTTCGAGAGTGGTGAGCAAGTCGGCGAATGGACTACCTATGATAGCTCGGGGCGCGTCTACAAAGTAACGAGGATGAAGCGCTAGAAGCGAGGATCGTTCAGCGCCCCGCTACCGCGCGCTCATACACCTCGATGCCTGCCGCCAGATCCTCGATCGCAGCGCCCACGGACTTGAACAGTGTGATCTCGTCGTTGTCGCGCCGTCCTGAATGTTCGCCGCGCGCGAGACCATAGAGGTCGGCCTGGATCGCCTTACGCGTCAGCGCCCCGCTCGCCAGGGCCTGCACGATGTCGCCGGCCTCGGTCAGCGCACTGTCGCGAACATCCACGAAGACGCTTGCCCGCGCCACTGTGGCATCATCGCTTTCACGCAGTGCAGGCGTGAAAGCGCCCACGAGATCCACATGCGTGCCCGGCTTGAGGCGCGCCCCCTTGACGAGTGGAAGAGGCGAGATCGTCGCGCTGGAGATGATATCGGCTTGCGCAAGCGCCGCGTCGAGGTCGCTTGTCGCTTCGGCTGCCATGCCTTCCGCGCGCAGGCCTGCCGCAAGCGCCTCCGCCTTTTCGTGCGTCCGGTTCCAGATTCGAACCTCGCGGATCGGCCGCACGCTTGCATGTGCCCGCGCAAGGAAAGGCGCCAGCGCGCCGGCGCCGATCACTAGCAGGTGCGATGCGTCGCGGCGCGCCAGATAGGAGGCGGCAAGCGCGGATGCCGCGGCCGTGCGCCACAGCGTCAGCCTTTGCCCGTCGATCAGCGCGAGCGGCTCGCCGGTTTCGCCATGGAGCAGAAGATAAACACCCATCACGGCGGGCAGGTTCTTCGCGCCATTATCGGGAGACACGGAGACGATCTTCACGCCGGCATAGCCTGCGCCGGGCGTCGCGGTGAAGTCGGTCCAGGCCGGCATCAGGAGAAGGGTGGTGGGCGCGCCTTGCAGCCGTTCGATCGTGTGGTGGTGGCGCACCGGCTGAACCGCGCCCTGACGGAAGGCCTTGCGCAGCACCTCCACGAGGCGATCGAAGCTCAGCAGGCGGTCGACGGTGGCGGGGTCGATCGTCAGCATGACGCGCGTGCTTCGGGGCGGCGTGATCAGGCCGCAGGCAGGGCAGGACGCCCGGAAAGGGGCGTGGGATGATAAAGCGGCGGCGTTTTCACGACCTGGTCCCGCAGGACCGCCGCTTCACGCTCGCGCACACGCGCCAGCCGCCGGTAGTGCCCCTGCCGGAGCCATGTCGCGCAGCCGCCGATCACCACGCCCAGGCCGAGCGCGGCGAACAGCCAGACGAAAAACGGCAGCGACAGCGTCAGGGCGGGATTGCCGGGCTGGAACGGGTCGATCGTGAAGGGCACAAGCGCGCGATTGGCCACCGCCAGCGTGACGAGCAGGATCGCCAGCGGCACGAAGATCACGACAAGCACGAGGCGGTTCAGCATGAACGAGGATTCCGGATGAAAGCATCTACTCCGAAGCGTTGAGGCGCTCGCGGAGTTCCTTGCCGGTCTTGAAGAAAGGCACCCATTTCTCCTCGACCTCCACCGCCTCGCCGGTGCGCGGATTGCGGCCCGTGCGTGCAGGGCGGTTCTTGACGGAAAACGCGCCAAAGCCGCGCAACTCTACGCGGTTGCCTTCCGCGAGCGCTTCCGTGATGGCGTCGAAGATGGCGCTGACGATGTTTTCCACGTCGCGCAGAAACAGATGGGGGTTCTGCGCGGCGATGATCTGCACGAGCTCGGACTTGATCACGGAGTGGTTTCCTCGATCAGCAGGCGCTTACCGCCTGCCATAGGCAGATGATTCTGCTCGACTATTTGGATACGCCCCCACTTCATTCAGGGTGCCAGACCGACAGGAGACCGTCAAGGAACAAGCGATCCGCGCCGAGCTTTCCCGCAAGCCCTACCGCCTGCTCGGGCGACAGGCCAAAGAGCTCGAGCGCCGCACTGCCTGCGCTTCCGAAGAGCAGGCCGCCACCCTGATTCTTGGCTTTCCACTCCACCACGTCGAGGCTTTCAGCCACGCCTTTTTCCGTTAGCCAGGCGCGCGCTTCCTCCTCGCCGCCGAGGCGGTCCACGAGCTTTCGCGCCAGCGCCTGCCGTCCGGTGAAGATCGAGCCGTCCGCCAGCGCTTCGGTTTCCGCGCGGCTCAGGGGCCGGCGCTCGTCGACAAGGCTCACGAACCAGTCATAGCTGTCGAGAATCATGGCGCGCAGCAT
>CAUQXI010000011.1:0-113527 GCA_963522145.1 uncultured Mesorhizobium sp.
GCCACGGCGTTAAGCAGTTGCATCTGGCGCGGGGCGGGACAACGGCCCGCCCCCGACGGAAAAAGGCGGGCATGGCCCGCTACCTTTTTTGTTTCAAACGCTGGATGCTCATTGGCCCCCGGCTATGGCCTGCCTTATCAATCCTGCAATGCGCTTGGCTTCGTCCAGAGGGGTATAGTGGTAAGGCAGTAGCTCACCGTCAAATTCCCGTATCAATTGCAGATTTTGCATCATGTCGCAGTGGAGACGTTTGAATTTCTCCAGCTTCACGCTTGGCAGCGTCGGAAGTCGGAACGTGTAAACTGGCCGACCTGTTGCGAGCGCCTCCGAGATCATCGTGACGGAATCCTCTGTGATCAAAAATGCGTCTGCAGCTGCAAGAAATTGTCGATAGGGATTTGGACCAGTATGATCCCAAACAATCAGGCGTTTTGTTTGGTTGCTAAGTAGGCGCATAAGTAGATCAGGAGGTGTTCTTCTTGATGTTGAAACAAGAACGTTCCATCCGTTAGATGCAAGTGAGCGGATTTGTTCAAGAAGTCGTTCAGTCGTTTTGCTGTCAAAGGTAAAGGCCTGCGTAGGCCCGCCAATCAGCACGGTTACTACAGCTCCTCCGTCGCCAGCCCACTCGGATCGAGCTGAGTTTCGCAACACTTTTAGTTCCGTGGATGTCACTTCATTTGGCGCGCCGATCATGCTCCGAAAATTTGGCTGTGACGCCGCCCAGTCAGACCAGTCGTGCCTGCCTACGAAGACCAAGTCATAATCCTCAGCGCGTTCTTTTTCAGGTGGCTGTAGATGAACGGTAAATGGCTTGTGTCGGCAGGATGCGACGATGGCCATAACATGCGCTGGAGCCTTGCTTCCGCACGAAATAATCAAGTCCGGATCTGCCGCTTCTAAATGTCTATAGGGCGATAGCCAGCCTTTGCTCCACCGACGAAGCCTCTTTTTGACAATGACCCTGTGTGGATTTGAGCTGAAATGGTGTGCTACTCCAAGGCACTGTGTCAAAGTCCCGGCGTTAGCGACGCTTACCGTCCAGACGTTCATATGCTCGACTGCCATAACGGTAGGCCAGTTGATTCATGCAGGCTTACCTCTGTTGTGCTGACCTCAGGGTATCGTAGAGATATCACATTTAGCGCCGCCCTGTCCTCCGGAACATGCTGGCGCCTTGCACCCGACGGGTCATACTCATGACCAGTTGAATCAAGCGAGATGCCCGAAACGATAATGTTTGGAATACCAAATGAGAGAGCAAACGATATCAAAGTGATACCGCTCGACGGACGGCCGTCTACACCAACTTCAGAAAACAACGAGCCGAGGGCGTGAGAAACATAGCTATCGCGCTCCTCTCGAAGAAGCTCTGCTTCACCTGTGTTGGCGCTGCCAGTTAAGCGACGAAACAGATGCGGAAGTGTAAATCGTCGCTTTATGCGTAGAATAAGCCCGAAGTCGATCTTGGATTCGATGTTTGGCGCTGATTTCCAGTTCAATAAGCTTATATCAGCAGATCTCAGGTTGTGCTGCTGCGCTGATCGGCCTGCATACTTAACGTAGGCGTAGACAGCGTTCTGAGGCATGGGAGATGGTAAAGTAGGCCGAGGGGCAGAGCCTAGGATAAACCAGGGTCTGCCCAATAGGCTGTGACTCTCAAGCCAGCGTCTATGATAAACCATCGCGTGGCTGAAGGCAGAGGTGCTTTTCCCTAGACGCACGATGCCTCCTGTCGCTGTGGCACCTTCACCACCGACAAAGTGGAATTTGGACAGCTTGGTGCAATCCATACTCTGTGGTCGTCAATCTGGGATAGCGTAAGGCCGCCATTTTCAGCGCAGCGGTGTCCTCTGTCACGTGTTCACGTAAAGTGTTAGAAGAGTCATACTCGTATCCATCGCTGCTCAGAGATAGACCTGCGATCACTATTTCTGGGATATTGAACGATAACGCGAACGCCAGCATAGCAACGCCGTTGGATGGCCGCGTATGATCGCCGACGTCCGAAAACAGTGTACCAAACGCTTTGATGATGTAACCATCGCGCTCTTCGCGCAGAATGTCGGCTTCAACGATATTCGTCCGGCCAAGAAGCCGATTGATGATCCCCGTAGTCTTCAGCTTGCCTCTTATCCGCAAGATGGAAGCTGACTGAATGCCAGCTTCCCGTTCTGATGCGCGCCACCAGTTGAGGAGTGTAATATCTGCTGGCGGGAGACCATGCTTCTCTGCCGAGCGGCCAGCGAATTTGACATAAGCATAAACCACATTGTCAGGCAGGCGCTTAGGCAATGTCGGATTAGGCGCCGAGCCCAAGATGAACCAAGGACGACCCAGCAGTGCCTGCCGCTCAAGCCACCTCTGATGATAGTTCATCACCTTTATGAAGCGGGGTGCCTGGATCGCGACTTTCAGAGGATTTTTCCGGGTAGAGCTTGCAGACATATTTCGGTTTTTCGTGTGCCCTGATGTCTCAAGCCCGCTTCGCCATCATCACCCGCACCCGCTCCAGATCGCTCGGCGTATCCACCGGGATGCCTTCGTCGGCGGGGGTTTCGGCCATCTGCACATCATAGCCGCTTTCGAGGAAGCGGAACATCTCCACGCCTTCGGCGCGCTCGAGCGGACCGGGCGTTTGGCGGGTGAAATGCTCGAGGCCCGCGCGCCGAAAAGCGTAGAGGCCCAACTGGCGATGGAAGCGGACCGGACCGCCTTTCGGGAAGGGGATCGCCATACGGGAATAGGCGAGGGCCCGACCGTCCTTGCGCATCACGACTTTCACCACATTGGTGTCGATGACGTCGGACGGGGCTTCGAGCAGGTTGAAGCCGTTGGTCGCGAGAACGCGTTCGTCGTGGCAGTCGATCATGGCGCGCGCCACGATGTCGATTGCCCCGGGGTCGATCATCGGCTCGTCGCCCTGCACATTGACGAAGATGTCATGGTCGAGCGCTGTGGCGCATTCGGCCACGCGGTCGGTGCCCGAGACATGGTCCGACCGTGTCAGCATGATGTTGAGCCCGAGCACGTCGCAGGTCTTGCGGATGCGGTCGTCGTCCGTCGCGATCATCACCTCGTCGATGCTCGGCGCCTTCATCGCCTGCTGGTAGACATGCCACAGCATCGGCTTGCCGTGGATGTCGGAAAGCGGTTTTCCAGGAAAGCGGGATGCGCCGAAGCGGCAGGGAATGATGGCGACGGTTCTGGCTGTCATGAAGAGGAGCTTTGCTCAAAGAGGTAGGCGTAGAGGTCGGCCGGCGAGGCGGCTGAGATGGCGCAACGGGCCGGCGGCGCGCCATAGCCCCATGCGACGTGGGCATAATCCACGCCTGCGCGCTGCGCCGCCTCGGCATCGGAGTCCATGTCGCCGATGAAGACCGTTTCTGATGGATCGCAGTTGCATGTCGCCATGGCGTAAAGGAGGTGGTCCGGCGCGGGCTTACCGCGCAGCGGTTCGCCTGGCGTCATGACGACCGCGAAGTCCACAGCCAGTCGATCGAGCACGAGTTGCGTGCGAGTACGGTCCTTGGATGTCACGATGCCGAGTTTCACTCCCGTCCCGGCTGCGGAAGATAGCAGAGACTCAATTCCATCGAAAAACGGAGTGTCATGCAGGAGGCGGCTTGACCCTTGGCGGTAGGCGGCTTCGATCGCCTTGCCCTGATCGGCGAGGCCCAGTCGCACCATGATGTCGGGAAAAGGCCGTCCGATCTCCGCGAAGTAGCGCTCGAAGGGCATGGTCACGCCAAGTTCCGTCTGGACGTTCAGCCAGGCCGCAGCCATGTTGGCGCGGGAATCGACGATCACGCCGTCGAGGTCGAAAAGGATCAGGTTCTTTCTGCGCTGCCGCCGAAGTGGCATCGTGCTTTCCTTTCGGACAGGCCAGGCACGGCACCATTCGGCCGGTTGATCGATGGCACGGCATCCCCTTGAGCGGGTTGGTATCTCCACTTCTTGAAGCTTGCAAGCAGAGGTCGCGGATGCATCCACTCCGCTGAAAGTGGAGGGAAGTGGATTGATGCGCGCGCCGGCTTCGCTTAAAGGGATGCCGCGCTAGGGGTATAGCTCAGTTGGTAGAGCGGCGGTCTCCAAAACCGCAGGTCGCAGGTTCGAGCCCTGCTGCCCCTGCCAGCCATTAACGGAATCCTGCTCGATCAAGCTGCCCCGAAACGTTGAACGGGTGCTTGCGCCGGTCGGGATTTGGCTTTATGTGAACCAAATACGAATAGACGACGCGTTGAGCCTGGAGAGCGGCTTGGCGCGTCCGATTGTCATGGGCGGAACGCTTCTGATTCGGGAGCTTCCGGCGGTGAGATCGGGTCGCCGCTGGTGGCCGTGGTGAAGGCTCGCTGCGGCGGGCATAGGAATAGAGCGGTAAATGGCATCCAAGACGACCAACCCCTTCACCTTTATTCAGCAGGTGAGGACGGAAACGGCCAAGGTAACCTGGCCGTCGCGCCGCGAAACCCTGATCTCTACGGCCATGGTTCTGGTCTTCGCGGCGGTTGCGATGATCTTCTTCTTCGTTGCGGACCAGTTGATGGCCTATGCGGTCGAACTGATCCTCGGCCTTGGCCGCTGACGCGCAGTTATCAGGAGTGAATGCGATGACCGCGCGCTGGTATATCGTCCACGCTTACTCGAATTTCGAGAAGAAGGTGGCGGAAGACATCGAGAACAAGGCCAAGCAGAAGGGCCTGTCGGATCAGATCGAGCAGATCGTAGTGCCGACCGAGAAGGTCGTGGAGGTGCGCCGTGGCAAGAAGGTCGATGCCGAGCGCAAGTTCTTTCCAGGATATGTGCTGCTCAAGGCCAATCTCACCGATCAGGTGATCAGCCTGGTCAAGAACACGCCGCGCGTGACGGGCTTCCTCGGCGAGGATCGTCACACGGCGAAGCCCACCGCGATCTCCGACAAGGAAGCCGAGCGCATCCTGAACCAGGTGCAGGAGGGCGTCGAGCGACCCAAGCCTTCGATCACCTTCGAGATCGGCGAGCAGGTGCGCGTGTCCGATGGCCCCTTCGCGTCGTTCAACGGTTTCGTGCAGGAAGTGGACGAGGAGCGCGCCCGTCTCAAGGTGGAGGTCTCGATCTTCGGCCGCGCCGTGCCGGTCGACCTCGAATTCAGCCAGGTCGAGAAGGGCTGATCGGAAGTCTTCCGGTCTTGCGGCCGGGAGGATGCGCGGAGGCCTGCACGGCTTTCCGCGTTCATGGGTGGAAGGAAGCGCTTCGGTTTTTGCCGGCCTTTGATGCTCCGCACCACCCGACTGCAACCGCCGGCTCCCGCCGGCATCAACCAAGGCAGGAAAAGAGATGGCAAAGAAAATCGCCGGCCAGCTCAAGCTCCAGGTTTCCGCAGGCTCGGCCACGCCGTCGCCTCCGATCGGCCCGGCGCTTGGTCAGCGTGGCATCAACATCATGGAGTTCTGCAAGGCGTTCAACGCGCAGACCCAGGAGATGGAAAAGGGCTCGCCCGTTCCGGTCGTGATCACCTATTACCAGGACAAGTCGTTCACCTTCGTCATGAAGACGCCGCCGGTGAGCTACTTCCTGAAGAAGGCCGCAAACCTCAAGTCGGGCTCCAAGGAGCCGGGCAAGGTCGGCGCCGGCAAGGTGACGCGCGAGAAGGTGCGCGAGATCGCCGAGGCCAAGCTGAAGGATCTCAACGCCAACGACGTGGAAGCAGCGATGCGCATGGTCGAGGGCTCCGCCCGCTCCATGGGCCTGGAAGTGGTGGGCTGATCCGATGGCAAAGCTTTCGAAGCGAGTAACAAAGGCGCGTGAGGGTGTCGACCCCAACAAGGCCTATGCATTGAGCGAGGCTGTGCAGCTCCTCAAGGAGCGGGCTACCGCGAAGTTCGACGAGACGATCGAGGTCGCCATGAATCTTGGCGTCGATCCTCGTCACGCGGACCAGATGGTGCGCGGCGTGGTCAACCTGCCGAACGGCACGGGCCGCACGGTGCGCGTTGCGGTGTTCGCGCGCGGCGACAAGGCCGACGAGGCACGCGCGGCGGGCGCGGACGTGGTGGGCGCGGAGGATCTCGTGCAGTCCGTTCAGGGCGGCGAGATCAATTTCGACCGCTGCATCGCGACGCCGGACATGATGCCGCTCGTCGGTCGCCTGGGCAAGGTGCTCGGCCCCCGCGGCATGATGCCGAACCCCAAGGTCGGCACGGTGACGGCGGACATCGCCGGCGCGGTGAAGGCCTCCAAAGGTGGCGCGGTGGAATTCCGCGTGGAGAAGGCGGGCATCGTTCATGCCGGCGTCGGCAAGGTGTCGTTCGAGACCTCGGCGATCGAGGAGAATATCCGCGCCTTTGCCGACGCGGTGACCCGCGCGAAGCCGGCGGGCGCCAAGGGCAACTATGTGAAGAAGGTGTCGCTCACCTCCACGATGGGACCGGGCCTCAAGCTCGACGTTTCGACGCTCAACGCGTCCTAAGGCTTTCCGGGCCGAGGTTTCACACTTCGGCCCGGCTCTGATTTCCGGGCTTTAAGCTCGGAAAGACCGGAAGTTCGCTTCCGGTCAGTTCCTGTCCGAGACTGCAGGCGGCGGAGGTGATGAACCTCAGCCTTAATCCGAAAAGGGTCTGCATGAGACGGGGTCGCGCCGTTTTCAGCTGAGGGCATGAACGCTCTCGCCGCCGAAACCGGTTCGAACCGTGAGTGCCTTTTGTCTGCGCGCCCTGGGGCTCTGCCCAAAGGCGTGGCGAAAGGGGACAGGATCCTCGAACGCTGTTCGGGGTCCACCGAAGGCGGATCTCGCGATCCGTCATCTGGAGCCCGCGCGGCAAAAGGCAACCGGCAGTTTCGCGAGAAACTGCCAACTGGAGACAGGCAGTGGATAGAGCGGAAAAGCGCGAATTCGTCACGGACCTGAATCGGGCGTTCCAGGACGCCGGATCAGTCGTCGTGGCCCACTATGCCGGGATCACCGTTGCGCAGATGAACGATCTTCGGACGAAGATGCGTCAAGCGGGCGGAACCGTCAAAGTCGCGAAGAACCGCCTCGCCAAGATCGCTCTTCAGGGTACGGAAGCCGAGGGCATGCAGATGCTGTTCCAGGGACAGACTCTGATCGCCTATTCGGCAGATCCGGTTGCAGCGCCGAAGGTCGCCGCTGATTTCGCCAAGGGAAACGACAAGCTCGTGATCCTCGGCGGAGCGATGGGAAAGACTGCGCTCGACGCGGAAGGGGTCAAGGCTTTGGCCATGCTTCCTTCGCTCGACGAGCTGCGCGCGCGTTTGATCTCCATGATCAACACGCCGGCAACCCGGATCGCCCAGATCGTCAACGCTCCGGCAGGTCAGCTTGCCCGCGTTTTCGGTGCCTATGCCCGGAAGGACGAGGCGGCGTGAGGCCGTTCCTCAAAGCACAAGCAACTCACATTCGAACCAGTTTAAGGGAATACAACAATGGCTGATCTTGCAAAGATCGTGGATGACCTTTCGAGCCTGACCGTTCTCGAGGCGGCTGAGCTGTCGAAGATGCTCGAAGAGAAGTGGGGCGTGTCCGCCGCGGCTGCCGTGGCGGTTGCCGCTCCCGGCGGCGGTGGCGCTGCCGCGGCCCCCGTCGAGGAAAAGACCGAGTTCGATGTCATCCTGACGGATGCCGGCGCTCAGAAGATCAACGTGATCAAGGAAGTTCGCGCGATCACGGGTCTTGGCCTCAAGGAAGCCAAGGATTTGGTCGAGGGTGCGCCCAAGCCTGTCAAGGAAGCCGTGTCCAAGGCCGATGCCGACAAGCTCAAGGCTCAGCTAGAAGGCGCCGGCGCCAAGGTCGAACTGAAGTAAGCATCCCGCTTGAAGCGCCGGCGGAGAATACTTATCTCCGTCGGCAGCTTCCAGCGTTTTGAAGAACGAGAACCTCTTTCCGGAGGGCCGCAGCACGGCCTTCCGGAAACGGGTTTTCAACCGTTTTGAGGGATCGGCGCGCTTGCCCCGTGCTCCCTCTCAGGCAGGCAGGGCTTCGACTTTCTCCTCGCGCGGCCCACGCGGGAGACCCTGATCGAAGCGTATAAGGAGCGACGATGGCCCAGACGCAGACATTCAATGGCCGCAGGCGCGTGCGCAAGTTCTTCGGAAAGATCCCCGAAGTTGCCGAGATGCCGAACCTGATCGAGGTTCAGAAGGCATCCTACGACCAGTTCCTGATGGTCGATGAGCCGGAAGGTGGCCGCGCGGACGAAGGCCTCCAGGCCGTGTTCAAGTCGGTTTTCCCGATCTCGGATTTTTCCGGCTCGTCCATGCTCGAATTCGTGAAATACGAATTCGAAGCGCCGAAGTTCGACGTTGATGAGTGCCGTCAGCGGGACCTGACCTTTGCCGCGCCGCTGAAGGTGACGCTGCGCCTCATCGTGTTCGATGTCGATCCGGACACCGGCTCGAAGTCCATCAAGGACATCAAGGAGCAGGATGTTTACATGGGTGACATGCCGCTCATGACCATGAACGGCACCTTCATCGTCAACGGCACGGAGCGCGTGATCGTTTCGCAGATGCACCGCTCGCCGGGCGTGTTCTTCGATCACGATAAGGGCAAGACTCATTCGTCGGGCAAGCTGCTGTTTGCCGCGCGCGTCATTCCGTATCGCGGCTCCTGGCTCGACATCGAGTTCGACTCCAAGGATGTCGTTCACGCCCGTATCGATCGCCGCCGCAAGATTCCGGCCACCTCGCTGCTGATGGCGCTTGGCATGGATGGCGAGGAAATCCTCTCCACCTTCTACAACAAGGTGACGTTCGAGCGCGCTGGCGACCATTGGCGCATTCCGTTCAGCTTTGAGCGCTTCCGTGGGCTCAAGGCCGTGTCCGACATGATCGATGCCGACACCGGCGAGATCGTGGTGGAGGCCGGCAAGAAGATCACCGTGCGGCAGGCGCGCCAGCTCGGCGAGAAAGGCCTCAAGGCCATCAAGGCGACGGAAGACGATCTCTACGGCTCCTATCTTGCCGAGGATGTCGTCAACCACGAGACGGGCGAGATCTACCTCGAAGCCGGCGACGAGATCGACGAGAAGACGCTCAAGGTCCTGCTCGAGACCGGTCTGGACGAGATCCAGGTTCTGGACATCGATCATGTGAATGTGGGTGCCTACATTCGCAACACGCTGGCAGTGGACAAGAACGAGAGCCGCCAGGATGCGCTGTTCGACATCTACCGCGTGATGCGTCCCGGCGAGCCGCCGACGATCGACACGGCGGAAGCGATGTTCAAGTCGCTCTTCTTTGATTCGGAGCGCTACGACCTGTCCGCGGTCGGTCGCGTGAAGATGAACATGCGCCTCGAGCTCGATGCGGAGGACACCGTCCGCGTCCTGCGCAAGGAAGACATCCTTGCGGTCGTGAAGACGCTTGTCGAGCTGCGCGACGGCAAGGGCGAGATCGACGACATCGACAATCTGGGCAATCGCCGCGTTCGCTCGGTCGGCGAGCTGATGGAGAACCAGTATCGCGTCGGCCTGCTCCGCATGGAGCGAGCGATCCGCGAGCGCATGAGCTCGATCGAGATCGATACGGTCATGCCGCAGGATCTGATCAACGCCAAGCCGGCCGCTGCCGCCGTGCGCGAGTTCTTCGGCTCCTCGCAGCTCTCGCAGTTCATGGACCAAACCAACCCGCTGTCGGAGATCACCCACAAGCGTCGCCTTTCGGCGCTTGGGCCTGGCGGCTTGACGCGCGAGCGCGCAGGCTTCGAGGTCCGCGACGTGCATCCGACCCATTATGGCCGCATCTGCCCGATCGAAACGCCGGAAGGCCCGAATATCGGTCTGATCAACAGCTTGGCGACATTTGCTCGCGTCAACAAATACGGTTTCATCGAGAGCCCCTATCGCAAGATCGTGGACGGCAGGCTAACCGACGACGTCGTTTATCTGTCGGCGATGGAGGAGGCCAAGCACTTCGTGGCGCAGGCCAATGCCGAGCTCGACGGAAACGGCCAGCTCGCGGACGAGTTCGTAATCTGCCGCAATGCCGGCGAAGTCCTGATGACGCCGCGCGAGAACGTCGACCTGATGGATGTCAGCCCCAAGCAGATGGTGTCGGTGGCTGCTGCGCTGATCCCGTTCCTTGAGAATGACGACGCCAACCGCGCTCTGATGGGCTCGAACATGCAGCGTCAGGCCGTGCCGCTGGTGCGCGCCGAAGCGCCGTTCGTCGGCACCGGCATGGAGCCGATCGTGGCGCGTGACTCGGGCGCGGCAATCGCCGCTCGCCGCACTGGCATCGTTGACCAGGTTGACGCGACGCGTATCGTTATCCGCGCGACGGAAGATCTCGAATCCGGCAAGTCCGGGGTCGATATCTACCGCCTGATGAAGTTCCAGCGCTCGAACCAGAGCACCTGCATCAACCAGCGTCCGCTGGTGCGCATGGGCGACCGGATCGAGAAGGGCGACATCATCGCGGACGGCCCGTCCACCGATCTCGGTGATCTGGCGCTCGGGCGCAACGTGCTTGTCGCCTTCATGCCCTGGAACGGCTACAACTACGAGGACTCGATCCTGCTGTCCGAGCGGATCGTGGCCGACGACGTGTTCACCTCTATCCATATCGAGGAGTTCGAGGTCGCCGCGCGCGATACAAAGCTTGGTCCGGAAGAAATCACGCGTGACATTCCGAACGTTTCGGAAGAAGCGTTGAAGAACCTCGACGAGGCCGGCATCGTTTATATCGGCGCGGAGGTGCAGCCGGGCGACATCCTGGTCGGCAAGATCACGCCGAAGGGCGAAAGCCCGATGACGCCGGAGGAAAAGCTCCTTCGCGCCATCTTCGGCGAGAAGGCGTCGGACGTGCGTGACACCTCCATGCGGATGCCTCCGGGCACCTTCGGCACGGTGGTCGAGGTGCGCGTGTTCAATCGTCACGGCGTCGAGAAGGACGAGCGCGCCATGGCGATCGAGCGCGAGGAGATCGAACGCCTCGCGAAAGACCGCGACGACGAGCAGACCATCCTCGACCGCAACGTTTATACCCGCCTGGCCGACATGTTGTCCGGGCAGGATGCGATTGCGGGCCCAAAGGGCTTCAAGAAGGGCACCAAGCTGTCGCGCGAACTTCTGACGGATTATCCCCGTTCGCAGTGGTGGCAGTTCGCCATCGAGGACGAGCATCTCCAGAGCGAGCTCGAGGCGCTTCGCGGCCAATACGACGAGTCCAAGAAGGCGCTCGAGTCGCGCTTCATGAACAAGGTCGAGAAGGTCCAGCGCGGCGACGAGATGCCTCCGGGCGTCATGAAGATGGTCAAGGTCTTCGTCGCGGTGAAGCGCAAGATGCAGCCGGGCGACAAGATGGCAGGCCGCCACGGCAACAAGGGCGTGGTGTCTCGCATCGTTCCGGTCGAGGATATGCCGTTCCTTGAGGATGGCACGCATGCCGATATCGTGCTCAACCCGCTTGGCGTGCCGAGCCGCATGAATGTGGGCCAGATCCTGGAAACGCATCTGGGCTGGGCTTGCGCCGGCATGGGTCGTCAGATCGGTGAATTGATCGAGGCGTACAAGGCGGGCGGCGACATCAAGCCGTTGCGCGAAACGATCGAGCAGATCATCCCGGCCAATGACCGCAACGAGCCCGTGCGTGAGTACGACGACGACTCGATCGTGCGGCTGGGCGAGCAGATGACCCGCGGCGTATCCATCGCGACCCCCGTCTTCGACGGCGCGCACGAGGTCAACATCAACGAGATGCTGGAGCAGGCGGGCCTGCATTCCAGCGGACAGTCGACGCTCTATGACGGCCGGACCGGCGAGGCCTTCGATCGCAAGGTGACGATGGGCTATATCTATATGCTCAAGCTTCACCACCTGGTGGACGACAAGATCCACGCGCGTTCGATCGGACCCTACAGCCTCGTCACCCAGCAGCCGCTGGGCGGCAAGGCGCAGTTCGGCGGCCAGCGCTTCGGCGAGATGGAGGTCTGGGCGCTCGAAGCCTACGGTGCCGCCTACACGCTGCAGGAAATGCTGACAGTGAAGTCGGACGACGTGGCAGGCCGCACCAAGGTCTATGAAGCCATCGTGCGCGGCGACGACTCGTTCGAGGCGGGCATTCCCGAGAGCTTCAACGTTCTCGTCAAGGAGATGCGCTCGCTGGGCCTCAATGTGGAGCTGCAGAACGCGAGGCTCGATGAAACGCCGGGCCATCTGGCCGACGCGGCCGAGTGAAGAACCGACTGTCGCGGGCCTTTCTGCCCGCGCCACATGATTTAAACGGCGGAGGAGTGGATCACTTCGGAAAGTGAGCCGCTCTTTCGCCAGTTTCAGGCGCTACGGCCTGAGCGAGCTTGCGGATTCAGGGGCATTCCCGCTGCCCCACAAGGAGAACGGCATGAACCAAGAGGTCATGAATCTTTTCAATGCCCAGGTGCCGGCGCAGACATTCGATTCCATTCGGATCTCGCTCGCCAGCCCTGACAAGATTCTGTCCTGGTCGTTCGGTGAGATCAAGAAGCCGGAGACCATCAATTACCGCACGTTCAAGCCCGAGCGTGACGGCCTGTTCTGCGCGCGCATCTTCGGCCCCATCAAGGACTACGAGTGCCTGTGCGGCAAGTACAAGCGCATGAAGTACAAGGGCGTCATCTGCGAGAAGTGCGGCGTGGAAGTCACCCTGTCGCGCGTCCGCCGCGAGCGCATGGGCCATATCGAGCTGGCCGCGCCTGTCGCCCATATCTGGTTCCTGAAGTCGCTGCCCTCGCGCATCGGCACGCTGCTCGACATGACGCTCAAGGACATCGAGCGCGTTCTTTATTTCGAGAACTACATCGTCACCGAGCCGGGCCTGACCGCTTTGAAGGAGCACCAGCTCCTGTCGGAAGAGGACTACACGATTGCTGTTGACGAGTATGGCGAGGACTCGTTCGAGGCGAAGATCGGCGCGGAAGCCATCCATGAGCTTCTGGCCTCGATGAATCTGGAGAAGATCGCGGGCGACCTGCGTTCCGAGCTCGCCTCCACGACCTCCGAGCTCAAGCAGAAGAAGTATCTCAAGCGCCTCAAGGTGGTCGAGAACTTCATGGAATCCGGCAATCGTCCCGAATGGATGATCATGAAGACCATCCCGGTCATCCCGCCGGACCTGCGTCCGCTGGTTCCGCTCGACGGCGGCCGCTTCGCCACCTCCGACCTGAACGACCTTTACCGCCGCGTTATCAATCGCAACAACCGTTTGAAGCGGCTGATCGAGCTGCGTGCCCCGGGCATCATCATCCGCAACGAGAAGCGCATGCTTCAAGAGGCGGTCGATGCACTTTTCGACAACGGCCGCCGCGGCCGCGTCATCACCGGAGCCAACAAGCGTCCGCTGAAGTCGCTGTCCGACATGCTCAAGGGCAAGCAGGGCCGCTTCCGCCAGAACCTGCTCGGCAAGCGCGTGGATTATTCCGGCCGCTCGGTGATCGTGACCGGTCCGGAGCTGAAGCTGCACCAGTGCGGCCTGCCGAAGAAGATGGCGCTCGAGCTGTTCAAGCCCTTCATCTACGCCCGCCTCGACGCCAAGGGATATTCCTCCACCGTCAAGCAGGCGAAGAAGCTGGTCGAGAAGGAGAAGCCGGAAGTCTGGGACATCTTGGACGAGGTGATCCGCGAGCATCCCGTGCTGCTCAACCGTGCGCCGACGCTGCACAGGCTGGGCATCCAGGCCTTCGAGCCGATCCTGATCGAGGGCAAAGCGATCCAGCTCCACCCGCTGGTCTGCACCGCCTTCAATGCCGACTTCGACGGCGACCAGATGGCGGTCCACGTGCCGCTGAGCCTTGAGGCGCAGCTCGAAGCCCGCGTGCTGATGATGTCCACCAACAACATCCTGCATCCCGCTTCAGGTGCGCCGGTCATCGTGCCGTCGCAGGACATGGTGCTCGGCCTGTATTACCTCTCGATCGTCAACCAGGGCGAGCCGGGCGAGGGCATGGTATTCTCCGACATGGGCGAGCTCCAGCATGCGCTGGAGTCCAAGGCCGTGACGCTGCACACCAAGATCAAGGGCCGCTTCAAGACGATGAATGCGGAAGGCAAGCTCGAGTCGCGCATCTACGACACGACGCCCGGCCGCATGATCGTCGCCGAGCTTCTGCCCAAGAACGTCAATGTGCCGTTCGAGACCGCCAACCAGTAGATGAACAAGAAGAACATCTCCCGCATGATCGACAAGGTGTATCGCCACTGCGGCCAGAAGGAGACGGTGATCTTCTGCGATCGCATCATGTCGCTCGGCTTCCGTCACGCTTGCACGGCCGGTATCTCGTTCGGCAAAGACGACATGCTGATCCCGCAGACCAAGGCCAAGCTCGTCGCCGATACCGACGCGCTGACCAAGGAATACGAGCAGCAGTACAATGACGGCCTGATCACGCAGGGCGAGAAGTACAACAAGGTGGTCGACGCCTGGGCGAAGTGCTCGGAGAAGGTCGCCGACGAGATGATGGGCCGCATCAAGGCGGTCGAGTTCAACGAAGATGGCCGTCAGAAGCCGATGAACTCGATCTACATGATGAGCCATTCCGGTGCGCGCGGGTCTCCGACCCAGATGCGGCAGCTCGCAGGCATGCGCGGCCTGATGGCCAAGCCGTCCGGCGAGATCATCGAGACGCCGATCATCTCGAACTTCAAGGAAGGCCTGACTGTTCTCGAATACTTCAACTCGACCCACGGCGCCCGCAAGGGTCTCGCGGACACCGCGTTGAAGACCGCGAACTCCGGCTACCTGACCCGTCGTCTCGTGGACGTGGCGCAGGACTGCATCGTCGTGTCGCCCGATTGCGGCACGGACAAGGGCCTGACCATGCAGCCGATCGTGGATGCGGGACAGGTGGTCGCCTCGCTCGGTCAGCGCGTTCTCGGCCGCTCGGCGCTGGAGGACATCCTCCATCCGACGACGGGAGATGTGGTGGTCAAGGGCGGCACGCTCATCGACGAGCGGGACGTGGACCTGATCGAGAAGGCCGGTGTCCAGTCCATCCGCATCCGTTCCGCCCTGACCTGTGAGGTCAAAGTCGGCGTGTGTGCGGTCTGCTATGGCCGCGATCTGGCGCGCGGAACCCCGGTCAACCAGGGCGAGGCGGTGGGTGTCATCGCGGCGCAGTCGATCGGCGAGCCCGGTACGCAGCTTACCATGCGCACCTTCCACATGGGCGGCGCCGCGCAGGTGGCCGACCAGTCCTTCCTGGAAGCATCCTATGAAGGCACCGTGCAGATCCGCAACCGCAACGTGGTGCGCAACTCGGACGGCGTCACGGTCGTCATGGGCCGCAACATGGCTGTGCTGATCCTGGACGAGGCTGGCAAGGAGCGCGCGACGCACCGTGTCGCCTATGGCTCGCGCATCTACGTGGACGATGGCGACAAGGTCCGCCGCGGCCAGCGCGTCGCGGAGTGGGATCCCTACACCCGTCCGATCCTCACGGAAGTCGAGGGTAGGGTCTCGTTCGAGGATCTGGTGGACGGCCTTTCCGTTCAGGAAACGGCCGACGAGTCTACCGGCATCACCAAGCGCGAGGTCATCGACTGGCGTTCGACCCCGCGCGGGTCGGACCTCAAGCCGGCGATCACCGTGCTCGGCGCGAACGGCAAGGTGAGCAAGCTGTCCAAGGGCGGCGATGCGCGCTTCATGCTTTCGGTGGAAGCGATCCTGTCGGTGGAACCGGGCTCCACCGTGAAGCCGGGCGACGTGCTGGCGCGTATTCCCATGGAAAGCGCCAAGACCAAGGACATCACGGGCGGTCTGCCGCGCGTGGCGGAACTGTTCGAAGCGCGTCGGCCGAAGGATCACGCCATCATCGCCGAGATCGACGGCACGATCCGCTTCGGGCGCGACTACAAGAACAAGCGCCGCATCATCATCGAGCCGCACGACTCGGCGCTCGAGCCGGTGGAGTATCTCATCCCGAAGGGCAAGCCGTTCCATCTTCAGGACGGTGACGCGATCGAGAAGGGCGACTACATCCTCGACGGCAATCCCGCGCCGCACGACATCCTGGCCATCAAGGGCGTGGAGGCGCTGGCGTCCTACCTCGTCAACGAGATCCAGGAAGTCTATCGTCTGCAGGGCGTGCTGATCAACGACAAGCATATCGAGGTGATCGTGCGGCAGATGCTGCAGAAGGTGGAGATCACTGTTCAGGGCGATTCGACCTACATTCCCGGCGACCACGTGGATCAGATCGAGCTGGACGAGATCAACGATCGCCTGGTTGAGGAGGGTAAGACGCCTGCCGAGGGCCAGCCGGTTCTGCTCGGTATCACCAAGGCCTCGCTCCAGACGCCGTCCTTCATCTCGGCCGCTTCCTTCCAGGAAACGACCCGCGTGCTCACCGAGGCGGCCGTCGCCGGCAAGGTGGACATGCTTCAGGGCCTGAAGGAGAATGTCATCGTCGGCCGTCTTATCCCGGCCGGCACAGGCGGTCAGATGACGCAGATCCGTCGTATCGCCACGAGCCGCGATGAATTGATCCTCGAGGATCGCCGCAAGACCAGCGGTGCGGAAGAAGCGAACGCCATGCTGACGGACATGACCGCGGCAGCAGCCGAGTAAGCTCCGCATCGACAATCTGAAAGGCCGCTGGACCAGTTCCGGCGGCCTTTTTCTTTGCGATGTCGGGACGACGGGGGATCGACACTTTCGCGAGGTAAAAATGGGTTTGACGATTCATCCCCACCTACGACGCGACCGGCTGGAAAACCTTTCGTTAACCTTAACAAAAGGTTTACGTTGCCGTTAAGGCTCCGCCGGCTCACCTTGAAGATGTGGAATCGGGCTGAGATCGCGTTCCCCGTCGGGGAGAGCGTTTGCGGCGCGCGGCATGGAAGGACGTAGCCTTGAAATGGTTTCTGGCGCTCTGGGCTCTGCCGCTTGTTCTGTTCTGGGGCTGGTTTGGCCTGAGCTACTATGACCTGAATTTTGGCTATCTGATCCTCAGCCGTCAGCTCCACGATCTCCTGTTCGAGCTATACGGCCAGATCCTCGGAGTGGATCCGAGGGCGCTGCCCATGATGGCGGCAAAGGCCTGCGTGTTCGACTCCCTCCTTCTGACAGCGCTGCTCGCGTTCCGCCGCAGACGTGCCATCCGCGACTGGATTAAAGCGCGCCGTGCCGCCTATTCTCTGCCGTCGCCCGCGCCGAGCGCGTGAAGGCGGTCGAGCACACCCTGCAGGATGAAGGCCGCAGCGGCGGAGTCGATACGCGCGGCGCGCTTGCGACGGGACACGTCCATGGCGATCAAGGCTCTCTCCGCAGCGACCGTTGAAAGCCGCTCATCCCAGAAAACAAACGGCACGGCGCTCAGCCGCGCCATGTTGCGCACAAAGGCGCGGCTGGCCTGAGCGCGGGGGCCTTCGGTGCCGTCCATGTTGATGGGCAGGCCCATCACGATAGCGCCCACCTTTTCGGCTTCCACGAGGCGCAGCAGCACCTCCGCATCGCGCGAGAACTTGCCTCGCACGATGACAGGGCGGGGATGCGCAAAGGACAAACGGGCGTCCGACACCGCTACGCCGATGGTCTTTTCGCCGAGATCGAGCCCGGCGAGCCTTGATCCATCAGGCAGGCGGGCCGGAAGCTCCTCGACAGTCAGGATGTTCATCTCGCCTCCGCTTTGACCCCGCGCGCCGCTCCATTTATCTACCGCGCCGCAGCAGGGAGCAGGCGATGGACATTATCTGGTATGGGCAATCGGCCTTTCGCATCGAGATCGAAGGCGCGACGATCCTCATTGATCCCTTCCTGACGGGCAATCCATCCTGGAACAAGGGCTGGGAAGAACCGGCGGAAGGCATCACGCATCTGCTTCTCACCCACGGCCACAGCGATCACCTCGGCGACGCGGTGGAGATCCTGAGGGCGGGCACGGCGAAGGCGGTCGCAACCTTCGAGCTTGCCTCCTACCTCATGGCCAAGGGCGTACCGCAGGATCGTGTCCTGTTCGGCAATACGGGCGGCACGGTGGATTGCGACGCCTTCACCGTCACCCTCGTTCAGGCGCTGCACTCCTCGTCATACGCTGAGGATGGCACGAACTGGTATCTCGGAAATCCTAACGGACTTGTGCTGCATTCGCCTTCCGCCCCCACCCTTTACCACATGGGCGATACGGATATCTTCGGGGACATGGCATTGATCCAGGAACTGCACCAGCCGAAGATCGCGCTCGTGCCGGTCGGCGACCGCGTGACGATGGGCGGTGCGGTCGCAGCGCTTGCCTGCCGCCGCTTCTTCCGGTTCGATCTGGCCGTCCCTTGCCACTACGGCTCGTTCCCCTTCTTGGAGGCGACGGCAGACAAATTCGTCGAGGCAATGGATGGAGCGGACACGGCGGTCGTGGTGCCGGAAGTCGGCAAGCCGTTCCGCGTCTGACGGTATCCCGCCTCCATTGTTGCATGGCGGAAGGGGCGCCGGTATAGCCCGGCTCAGCATCTCACCCAGGGCCGAGTTCGGATGTCCGTCGATCTTCAAACAGTCAAGCGCGTCGCCCATCTGGCGCGCATCGCCGTGAGCGACGAGGACGCCGCCCGCATGGTGGGCGAGCTCAACGCCATTCTCGGCTTTGTGGAACAGCTTGATGAAGTCGATGTGTCCGGCGTCGAGCCGATGACTTCCGTGACGCCGATGGCCATGCGCAAGCGCGCCGATCAGGTCAGCGACGGAAACAAGGCCGCCGACATCATGGCCAACGCACCGGCAGCGGAGGCGAACTTCTTCCTGGTGCCGAAAGTGGTCGAGTAGGCCGGACGCGAGAACCTGTTGGACCCCACGATGAGCGAACTCACCAAGAAGACGATCGCCGAAGCGCGCGCCGGCCTGCGCTCCCGCGACTTCTCCGCCGTTGAACTGACGCAAAGCTACCTTGCCGCGATCGACGCCGCGAATCCCACGCTGAACGCCTATGTGGCGGTGACGCCCGAGCGTGCACGCGCCATGGCGACAGCATCCGACGAACGCCTCGGCCGCGGGACGGGCGGGGCGCTGGAAGGCATCCCGCTCGGCATCAAGGACCTGTTCGCGACCGAAGGCGTTCACACCCAGGCGGGCAGCCATATCCTGGACGGGTTCAAGCCGCGCTACGAGTCCACGGTGACGGCCAATCTGTGGGCTGACGGCGCGGTGATGCTCGGCAAGCTCAACATGGACGAGTTCGCCATGGGCTCGTCCAACGAGACCTCCTACTACGGGCCGGTGGTCAATCCCTGGCGGCGCAAGGGCGGCGACAACAAGCAGCTCGTGCCCGGCGGCTCGTCGGGCGGCTCGGCCGCTGCCGTGGCCGGCTGGCTTTGCGCCGGCGCCACTGCCACCGATACCGGCGGCTCGATCCGCCAGCCCGCCGCTTTAACCGGAACCGTCGGCATCAAGCCAACCTATGGGCGCTGTTCGCGCTGGGGCATTGCCGCCTTCGCATCCTCACTCGATCAGGCCGGGCCGATCGCACGCGATGTGCGCGATGCCGCCATTCTTCTGCGATCGATGGCATCCGTCGATCCCAAGGATACAACCTCCGTCGATCGGCCTGTGCCCGACTATGAGGCGGCGCTCGGCCGCTCCGTGCGCGGGCTGAAGGTCGGCATCCCGCGCGAATACCGCGTGGACGATATGCCTCCGGAGATCGAGGCGCTCTGGCAGCATGGCATCGCCTGGCTCAGGCAGGCGGGCGCGGAGATCGTGGACATCTCTCTGCCGCACACGAAATACGCGCTGCCGGCCTATTATATCGTTGCGCCAGCGGAGGCATCCTCCAATCTCGCGCGCTATGACGGCGTGCGCTACGGGTTGCGCGTTCCGGGCCGCGACATCGCCGACATGTATGAGCAGACGCGCGCGGCCGGCTTCGGCCGCGAGGTCAAGCGGCGGGTGATGATCGGCACCTATGTGCTCTCTGCCGGTTATTACGACGCCTATTACCTCAAGGCGCAGAAAGTCCGGACGCTCATCAAGAAGGATTTCGAGGACGTCTTCGCAGACGGCGTAGACGTGATCCTCACGCCGGCGACGCCGTCTGCCGCCTTCGGCGTCGCCGACGAGGAGATGGCCGCAGACCCGGTGAAGATGTATCTCAACGACATCTTCACCGTCACTGTGAACATGGCGGGTCTGCCCGGCATCGCGGTGCCGGCCGGGCTCGATGCTCAGGGCCTGCCGCTCGGCCTCCAGCTGATCGGCCGGCCCTTCGAAGAGGAAACGCTGTTCCAGACCGCTTCCGTGATCGAGGACGCGGCTGGACGGTTCGAGCCGAAGCAGTGGTGGTAAGCGTCTCCGCTTTCATCTGAACTGCGAGCCGTTGATCGCAAGCCGCTGATTCGACTCCGCGTTGAGCCGAGCCCTCCTTGAGGTGACAAGCCGTGTTCTTCGTTCTATCCAAGATCGCCGGCTTCTTTCTTCAGCCGCTCAACGCCGTGATCGTGCTGGCTGCCGTCGGCGGGGCCACGGGATTCGCGGGCTGGCTGCGGAGCGGTTTTTTCCTCTGCCTCGTGGCCGCCGCCGTGATGGCCCTTGCGGGCTGGACAACGACCGGCGCGCTGCTGCTTCATCCGCTGGAAAGCCGCTTCACGCGCCCGGCGGAGCCGCTCGCCACCGTAGCCGGCATCGTGGTGCTGGGCGGCGGCTTCGAGGGCGCAGTGAACCAGGCACGTGGCGGCTATGAGCTGAACAGCAGCGGCGACCGCTTCGTGGAAGCCGCGATTCTCGCTCGCCGCTATCCCGATGCAAAGGTTGTGATCTCCGGGGGCTCGGGCGCGCTCATGATCGAGGGCGAAGCGGATGCCACCACGGCGGAACGGCTGCTGGAAGCGCTCGGCGTGGGTCGCGACCGGATGATCCTGGAAAGCCGCTCCCGCAATACGGATGAAAATGCGCGCTTCACAAGGGCGCTCGTGGAACCGAAGCCCGGCGAAACGTGGCTGCTCGTCACCTCGGCTTTCCACATGCCGCGCTCGGTCGGGCTGTTCCGCGCCAACGATTTCGCCGTTACCCCATGGCCGACCGATTATCGCACCACGGGCAACGAGACGATCGGCCTGTTTCAGGACAATGTCGCGGACGCCGTGCAGAACACGACGCTGGCAATCCGAGAGTGGATCGGGCTCCTCACCTATCGCCTGTCTGGGCGCACAAACACGCTGCTGCCTGCGCCCGGCTGATCGTCGAGGCCGTCGATCACGGCAGCACGAGCGGCCGAGAAGAACTGCCGGCGCGTGAGAACGGCAAGCAGCAGCAGTGTCGTTGCGAAAAAGGCGAGCGGGTTCACGAACCAGCCGAGATAGCCGACCGAGAAGAACACGCCGCGAAGACCCGCGCCGAAATGCTTGCCCGCAAGGATGTTCATCCTCACCGCCCGCTGGACGGCGCGTGCCGCGCGTGCGGGATCCTGCTCGATCTCGGGCGTGAGCGGCACCGCGCCGATCAGCACCGAGCAGTAGTTGAAGAGCCGATAAGCCCAGCCGAACTTGAAAAAGGAATAGCTGAGGATCAGCACCAGGCCGATCACCTTGAACTCGAAGAGCTGCCGCGACGGCGGCGAAGCGAAGGGCAGGTCGCCCAGCAGGCTGAGCAGCGTGTCCGGCGTGCCAAGCAGGGCGAAGCAGCCGCCCACCGCGATCAGCGCGCTTGAAGCAAAGAAGGCGGTGCCCTGCTGCAGCCCTGCCATGATGGAAGTGTCGATCATGCGAAGCTCGCGGCTCGCCATGGTTCGCAGCCAGATCTCGCGCTGCCGGTTCATCGCGACTGTGAGCGACGGGCGGCGCAGGATGACCCCCTCCGCCGCAAAGGCGAACACCATCCAGACAAGCACGAAGAAGCCGAGCGCCAGAAGGTCGGCGGTGGAAAGCGCGAGCGGAGAGTTCATGCCTTGTCCTGCAAACGGTGCCGGCGCACATTAAGTGACACGAAGCAGGCGCGATGTCGCGCTTCGATCAGGCGGGGTCGGCGGCCGTGTCGTTTCGCGGCAGGTTCTCGCACAGAATATCCTTCGCCTCTGAGGCAGGCAGCTATGTTTCTTTCGGTCTTCGACCTCTTCAAGATCGGCATCGGCCCTTCAAGCTCCCATACGATGGGACCGATGACGGCGGCCGCGCGCTTTCTGGACGAGATCGCCTCAGGCGACTGGCCTCGCCCCGCTGGAGCACAGGTCGAGCGACTGACGGCCAGCCTGCACGGCTCGCTGGCCTTCACAGGCGTTGGGCACGGAACGGACCGTGCGGTCATTCTCGGCCTGACGGGAGAAACACCCGTTTCCGTCGACCCCGACAAGAGCGATGCGACCGTCGAAAAGGTAAGGCAGGAGAAGCGCGTATCGCCTCCCGGCCATCCGTCCTATCGCTTCGATCCTGCCACCGACCTTGTTCTGGACAAGCGCGTTGCGCTGCCCGGCCATGCGAACGGCATGTCCTTCTCCGCCTTCGATGGGCAGGGTCGGCTGCTCCTGAAGCGCATCTTCTATTCGGTGGGCGGCGGCTTCGTGGTGTCCGAAGAGGAACTGCAAAGACGCAAGAACAGCACGGCGAAGCCGAGCGGGCCGCGCGTTCCTTACCCCTTCGCCTCGGCACGCGAGATGCTAGACATGGCCGCGCGAAGCGGGCTCTCGATCGCCGAGATGAAGCGAGCCAATGAAGAGGTCCACGTTTCAGGCGAACAGCTCGATGCCGGCCTCGACGCCATCTGGAACGCGATGCGCGGCTGCATCGAGCGCGGGCTCTCGCAGGAAGGCATCATGCCCGGCGGATTGAAGGTGCGCCGCCGTGCGCGTGGCCTGCATGACAAGCTGCAGGACGAGTGGCGGCGCAACCGGCCCAACCCGCTGCTCGCCAATGACTGGCTGTCGATCTACGCCATGGCCGTGAACGAGGAGAACGCCGCCGGCGGGCGCGTGGTGACAGCACCCACCAATGGGGCCGCCGGAACGTTGCCCGCGGTGCTGCGCTACTGGCTGCACTTCCACGACGAGGCGGACCAGGCATCGATCCGTGAGTTCCTGCTCACCTCCGCCGCGATCGGCGGAATCATCAAGACGAACGCCTCCATCTCCGGCGCGGAGGTCGGCTGCCAGGGCGAGGTCGGCTCCGCGTCGGCCATGGCGGCGGCGGGCCTCTGCGCGGTGATGGGGGGTTCGCCAGAGCAGGTGGAGAACGCCGCCGAGATCGCGCTGGAGCATCACCTCGGCATGACCTGCGATCCTGTCGGCGGCTTGGTCCAGGTGCCCTGCATCGAACGGAACGCGCTCGGCGCGGTGAAGGCAGTCACCGCCGCATCGCTCGCCTTGAAAGGCGACGGCACCCATTTCGTGCCGCTGGATGCGGCCATTGAGACCATGCGCCAGACCGGTCGCGACATGAACGAGAAATACAAGGAAACCAGCCTCGGCGGGCTGGCCGTCAACGTGGTCGAATGCTGAGCCGCTGATGCGGCATCGGTTCGTGCGCGGCCTGCCATCTCCGTTGCACAATTGAAGCGTTGACCCGCACCCTTGTTTCTCTGCAGGAATGCGCATGCGCTTCACACGGGTCTTTCTGCTTCTTCTCGGCATCACGCTCTGCGCTGCCTCGACAGCCATGGCGCAGGACACGGCCGATCCATTGTCGCGCCTGTTGCGCGGCACCACCGACACAGCCGCTCCGGCGGATGCGAACCGCCGCGTGCCATTCGGCCGGCAGGAGATGCAGCTTTCGTTCGCGCCGCTGGTGGCCCGCACCGCACCGGCGGTGGTGAATGTCTATGCCTCTCAGAAGCCTCGCGCCGGGCGCCGCTCGCCCTTCATGGACGATCCGTTCTTCGAGCAGCTCTTCGGTCGGCAGATGCCGCCGCGCGCGCAATCCTCGCTCGGCTCCGGCGTGCTGATCGATCCGGCCGGATGGATCGTGACCAACTTCCACGTCATCAAGGACGCCGACGAGATCAAGGTCGCCACCTCCGACGGTCGCGAGTTCGAGAGCAAGGTGATGCTGAAGGACGAGTCCCTCGATCTCGCCGTGCTCAAGATCGATTCGACTGCACCTTTCCCGTCCATTCCGATCGGTGATTCCGAAGCGCTCGAAGTGGGCGACCTCGTTCTCGCGATCGGCAATCCTTTCGGCGTCGGCCAGACCACCACCAGCGGCATCGTGTCCGCGCTGGCGCGCACGCATATCGGCGTCGGCGATTTCGGCTTCTTCATCCAGACGGACGCCGCCATCAATCCCGGCAATTCGGGCGGCGCGCTGATCGACATGACGGGCAATCTCGTCGGCATCAACACCGCGATCTACAGCCGGTCGGGCGGCTCGATCGGCATCGGCTTCGCCATTCCCGCCAATATCGTCCGCGCCGTGTCGGCCTCGGCCATGAAGGGCGAGGCGCATTTCGAGCGTCCTTTTGTGGGCGCGATGTTCGAGCAGGTTACGCCGCAGGTGGCTGAAGCGCTTGGCATGGACCGGCCCTATGGCGCGCTCGTTTCCGATGTGACGGAGGACGGGCCTGCGGCGAAGGCCGGCCTGCGCGCCGGCGACGTGGTGCTCGCCATGAACGACATCCCGATCCAGCACGTGGATGCCCTGGGCTATCGGCTTGCCACGCAGGCGATCGGGTCGCGCGCCAAGTTCACGGTGCTGTCGAAGGGGGAGGAGCGTACCCTCGACGTGGCGCTCGAGCGGCCGCCGGAAGGCAGCGGCGCCGAACTGGTCATCAAGGGCAAAAGCCCCTTCTCGGGCGCGAAGGTCGCCGTCCTTTCCCCGCGCCTCGCGCAGCGCCTTGGCCTGGGCGAAGACATAGCTGGCGTGGCCGTGCTCGATGTCGCGCCCGGATCACCCGCCGACGAGGTCGGGTTTCAACCGAAGGACATCGTGCGCGAGGTCAATGGCGAGGCGATCACGTCGCCCGAGCGGCTCAACAAGGTTGCATCGAGCCAGACCCGTCGCTGGCGCTTCACGGTGGAGCGCGACGGGCGGCTCATTACCCAGATGCTGCGCTTCTGATGCCCGACCTTTTCGGCTCCGTCGAAGAGGCGCCGCAAGCCGCGACAGCGCGTCCGCTCGCCGATCGCCTGCGGCCGAAGAGCCTGGGCGAAGTCGTCGGTCAGGAGCACCTGACGGGCGCGGACGGCGCGCTGACGCGCATGATCGCGTCCGGCACGCTCGGCTCCATGATCTTCTGGGGGCCGCCCGGCACCGGCAAGACCACGGTCGCGCGCCTGCTCGCCAACGAGACCGCGCTCGCCTTCGAGCAGATTTCCGCGATTTTTTCCGGGGTGGCCGATCTCAAGAAGGTGTTCGAGGCTGCCCGCCTGCGGCGCGCAAAAGGGCGGCAGACGCTGCTGTTCGTGGATGAGATCCATCGCTTCAACCGTGCCCAGCAGGACAGCTTCCTTCCCGTGATGGAAGACGGAACGGTGGTGCTGGTGGGCGCCACCACGGAGAACCCGTCCTTCGAACTCAACGCGGCACTTCTTTCCCGCGCCCGCGTGCTCACCTTCCGCTCGCTTGCGCCCGAAAGTATCGAGAAGCTGCTTTCCCGCGCCGAAGCCGAAGAGGGTCGTCCGCTGCCGCTCAGCCAGGAGGCGCGCGCCGCATTGGTGCGCATGAGCGACGGTGACGGCCGTGCTGCGCTGACGCTCGCCGAGGAACTTTGGCGGGCAGCCAAGCCGAGTGAGATGTTCGACGCGGACGCCCTGCAAGCTGTGCTCCAGCGCCGCGCACCGATCTATGACAAGGGGCAGGACGGGCACTACAATCTGATCTCGGCTCTGCACAAGGCGGTGCGCGGGTCCGATCCCGACGCGGCCCTCTACTATCTCTGTCGTATGCTCGACGCTGGCGAGGCCCCGCTGTACCTCGGGCGGCGGCTGGTGCGCATGGCGATCGAGGATATCGGGCTGGCCGATCCGCAGGCGCTGGTTGTCGCTAACGCCGCGAAGGATGCCTATGACTATCTCGGCTCGCCGGAGGGCGAGCTCGCGCTTGCCCAAGCCTGCATCTACCTCGCCACCGCCCCGAAATCGAATGCCGGCTACGTCGCCTACAAGGCCGCCATACGCGCCGCAAAGGAAAACGGATCGCTGCTGCCGCCCAAGCACATCCTCAACGCGCCGACCAAGCTCATGAAGGATGAGGGCTTTTCCGCCGGCTATTCCTATGATCACGACGCGCCCGACGCCTTCTCGGGACAGGACTACTTCCCCGAAAAGATGGGCCGCCAGACCTTCTACGACCCGCCTGGACGCGGCTTCGAGCACGAGATCAGGCGTAGGCTCGATCGCTGGGCGCAGTTGCGCGACGAACGCGGGCGCGGCTGAAGGGGCAAGGATCGTGTTGACCGTCGCGCTCGGGCGGCGCATCGATCAGCCATGCTCCATCTTCTTCTTGTCGCCGCCGGCGGCGCGATCGGCGCTTCCGCCAGGCATCTCGTCAACAGCGCCGCGCTGCGCTGGCTCGGCCCGGGCGTTCCCTGGCACACGGCGGCGATCAACATCGTCGGCTCCTTTGGCATCGGCCTGATCGTGGCATGGCTTGCGCGCCGCGCAGGCGCCTCTCCGGAATTGCGGCTTTTCCTCGTGACCGGCATCCTCGGCGGCTTCACGACCTTTTCCGCCTTCTCGCTGGACGTCGCCGTGCTTTGGGAGCGGCAGGCGGGATGGCAGGCGCTGCTTTACGTGCTCCTAAGCGTCGGTGGCTCGTTGATCGCCGTGTTTGCCGGTTTAGCGCTCGCGCGCGCGTCCGGCTGATGCTAGAGCGGCTTCGGTGAATCGATCTTCACCGAAACCACTCTATCCCTTTGTTATTGCCGCGTTGTCCGACGGCGAAGCAGGCCCGCTTCGCCTGGAAACGCTTTAAGCGCCGGGGCATCATGGCAGGCGTCGAGCAGATCACGGTAGAACCAGGCGAGGCGGGGATGCGCCTCGACCGCTGGTTCAAGGCGCATTTTCCCGGGCTGGGCTTCGGCCAGCTCCAGAAGCTGCTGCGCTCGGGCCAGGTCCGGGTGAACGGCGGCCGAGCGAAATCGGACACGCGGATCGAGCCGGGTCAGGTGGTGCGTGTACCCCCGCTCAATGTCGATCGCAAAGGCGAGGGTGAGGGCGGAGCGCTGAGCCCGTCCACGGTGCGCGCCGGCGAGGACGGCGAAATCCTCGCCAAGATGCTGATCCACGAAGACTCGAAAGTGTTCGTCTTCAACAAGCCGGCCGGCCTCGCCGTGCAAGGCGGCTCGGGCGTCTCGCGCCACGTGGACGGCATGTTGGAAGCATGGCGCAACAAGAAGGGCGAGAAGCCGCGCCTCGTTCATCGGCTGGATCGCGACACGTCCGGCGCGCTGGTAGTGGCGCGCACCCGGCTCGCGGCCATGAAGCTTGCGGAAGCCTTCCGGGGCAGGGACGCCAAAAAGACCTATTGGGCGCTGGTGCGCGGCGTTCCGAAGAAGCGCGAGGACAAGATCTCCACCTGGCTCGTGAAAGAGCCGTCCCCCGATGGCGACCGCGTCCGCGTGGCAAAGCACGGCGAGGACGGCGCGGACCATGCCGTGTCGCACTACCGCGTGGTCGAGCAGGCGGCGCAAGCGCTGTCATGGCTCGAAATGGAGCCTCACACCGGTCGCACGCACCAGCTTCGCGTCCACGCCGCTTTCATCGGCTGCCCGATCATCGGCGACCCGAAATATTTCGAGGCGGACCAGAACTGGGAGTTCCCCGGCGGCCTCCAGAACCGGCTTCACCTCCACGCCCGCCGCATCGTGATCCCCCATCCAGACCGCGGCACCATCGACGTCACCGCCGCCATGCCCCCGCATATGCGCCAAAGCTGGAATCTTCTGGGTTTCGACGAGCAAAGCGCGGGCGAGTGAGGGCGCCGCATGGCTCGTGGTGCCCTATCACTAGGACCTTCGTCACGCTGACCGAACAGGGACCTGTCATGCGTCTTCAATACCTGATTGCCGCCGCAACTCTCCTCGTCGGTTCCGCGTCGAGCCCGGTTCTGGCCGAGGTGCTGGAACTCCGTGTGATCGATGCGCAGCCGGTCTTGGATGAAGCAGGTGGCGAACAACGCGTATTCGTGCGGTTGAGCGCCGAGAGCGAAACGGCCTTCAGCCGGTTCACCCAAAGCCACATCAAGCAGCCGATCAACATCCTTGTTGATGGAAAGGTCGTCGCGACGCCCTTCATCCACGAGCCCATCATGGCCGGCTTCCCGCTGGGGGGCTTGAACGGGCCTGAGGAGGCAGTGGATTTAGCCGAACGCCTTAGAAGCGGAAGGTCGGCCATCACCGCGGCATCCGTCGAATGAGCCTCAGCCTCGCGGAGACGTGTGACTGATCGAGCTCCTGTCTGAAACTCACGGTTTTTTTCGCCACCTTCGCCGCCTATCTTTGTGCCGAGCTGCTCCTCCCCCGGAAGCCCCATGCGCGATCTCATCTTCGACCTTGAGCAAGGCGCTCATCTTTCCGATCCCGACCCGAAGCGCCGCGCGCAGATCCAGATGCGGACGCCGCTGCCGAAGCGTTTCTACAAGGCGACCGGCACGGAGCCGGCGGAGAACGGGTTCGCGGTGACCTTGGACGGCAAGGTCGCGCTTACACCGGGCCGGGCACGCCTTGTTCTTCCCACTGATGCGGCGGCGCGGCTGGTTGCAGACGAGTTCGCGGCGCAGGGCACCGAGATCGACCCGGTGTCGATGCCGGTCATGCGGCTCGCCAACATGGCGATCGATGGCGTGGCGCGCGATCCGGGCGCGGTTGCGGACGATATCCTCCGCTTTGCCTCCTCCGACCTTCTTTTCTACCGTGCCGACGGTCCCGAGCGGCTCGTCGCGCGGCAGGCGCAAGCCTGGGACCCTGTGCTCGCATGGGCGCGTGAGGCGATCGGCGCGCGCTTCCGTCTGGGCGAGGGGGTGATGTTCGTCGAGCAGCCGCCTGAGGCGATCGAGGCGGTGCGTCGCCATCTGGGCACGCGCACCGAACCGTTCCGCATTGCATCGCTTCACCTGATCACGACGCTCACTGGCTCGGCGCTGCTCGCGCTCGGCGTTGAAGCCGGAGCACTTGCTGCGGACGAGGCTTGGACCGCCGCGCATGTGGACGAGGCCTGGAATGCGGAGCAGTGGGGGCAGGACGCGGAAGCGGTCGCGCGCCACAATAATCGCTGCCGCGACATGAAGGCGGCGGTCGCTCTGCTGGAAGCGCTCGGGCGAAGCTGACGCTCTTCGTCCAACTCGCTGCGTCTTAGTCGCGAAAACTGTGCGTTGCAGCCGAGATCGCTGTTTTCTCGATTCCTGATACATGGTTAGGATGCCCCTGAGCCGGCTTCCGGAGGAGCGGAAGGCCGGTTCAGGTTTTGCCGCCTGTCCGATGGGAGGATGATCGATGGCAGTGACTTCACTGAACGGCGCGGCGCGTCGGGGGATGACGCGCGAGGAAAGGAAGGTGATCTTCGCTTCCTCGCTGGGGACCGTTTTCGAGTGGTATGATTTCTACCTTTACGGTTCTCTTGCGGCTTTCATCGGCGCGGCGTTCTTCAGCCAGTATCCGGAAGCGACGCGCAACATCTTCGCGCTTCTTGCCTTTGCGGCGGGCTTCCTCGTACGCCCCTTTGGTGCGTTGGTGTTCGGCCGCATCGGTGATCTTGTCGGGCGCAAATACACCTTCCTCGTCACCATCCTCATCATGGGCCTCTCGACCTTCCTGGTCGGCATTCTCCCCGGCTCGGCAAGCTGGGGCATCGCGGCGCCCATCATCCTGATCGCCTTGCGCATGCTGCAGGGCCTCGCCCTTGGCGGCGAATATGGCGGTGCCGCCACCTATGTCGCCGAACACGCGCCGGATGACCGGCGCGGCTTCTACACGTCGTGGATCCAGACCACCGCCACGTTGGGCCTGTTCCTGTCGCTGATCGTGATCCTGATCATCCAGGGCTCGATGTCGAAGGAGACTTTCGCAGCATGGGGATGGCGCGTGCCGTTCTGGGTGTCGGTGCTGCTGCTCGGCGTCTCCGTCTGGATTCGGCTGTCGCTGAGCGAGTCGCCGACCTTCCAGCGCATGAAGGAGGAAGGCAAAGGCTCCAAGGCGCCGTTGAAAGAAGCCTTCGGCCAGTGGCGCAACGCCCGCATCGCGCTGCTCGCGCTGTTCGGCCTGACCGCAGGTCAGGCGGTGGTCTGGTATTCCGGGCAGTTCTACGCGCTGTTCTTCCTTCAGAACGTGCTGAAGGTCGACGGCCAGTCGGTCAACATCATGATCGCCATCGCGCTCGCGCTCGGAACGTTCTTCTTTGTCGGTTTCGGCTGGCTGTCCGACAAGATTGGCCGCAAGCCGATCATCATGGCGGGACTGGCGCTGGCGATCCTGACCTACTTCCCGCTCTTCAAGGCGCTGACATGGGCTGCCAATCCGGCGCTGGCGACCGCGCAGGAGAATGTCAGGGCGACGGTGACGGCGGCACCCGGCGATTGCAACTTCCAGTTCAATCCCGTGGGCACGGCCAAGTTCACAACCTCCTGCGATATCGCCACAGGCTTCCTGGCCCGCAACTCGGTGCCCTATGACATCGTGACCACAGGCGCGGCCGGCTCGCCGGCCACTGTCAAGATCGGCGACCAGACGATCGAGTCCTACGATTCGGTTGCTGCTGGTGCCGATGCGACCGCGCGCGGCGCGGCCTTCAACAAGGCCGTGAGCATGGCTCTGCACCAAGGCGGCTATCCGCTCAACCGCGGTGCGGCCAAGGTCGCCGACCAGAAGCTCGACGCGTTTGTCGCCGCCAACCCCGAGCTCAACCTTGACGCAGCAGCGATCCGGTCCGGTGAGAAGACCACGGTTGCGACCGATCAGGCCGTCAAGGACAAGCTGCTGACCACAGAGGAAGCGGCGGGCGCGAGCGACGTCACGATCTACAACGTCGCCGGAGCGGGCACCTATACGATGGTGGCCGATCCGAATGCCGTGAACTGGCCGATGGTGATCGGCATCCTGTTCATCCTCGTCCTCTACGTGACGATGGTCTATGGGCCGATCGCCGCGATTCTGGTCGAGATGTTCCCGACCCGCATCCGCTACACCGGCATGTCATTGCCCTACCACATCGGCAATGGCTGGTTCGGCGGACTGCTGCCAGCGACTGTCTTCGCCATGAGCGCCGCTACCGGCGACATCTACTATGGCCTTTGGTACCCGATCGTCATCGCGGCCATGTCGCTCGTGATCGGCCTGATCTTCGTTCGGGACACCCTAGGCACCGATCTGCACGCCAAGGACTGACGCCCGAGCGGCAATGAAAAAGCCCGGCAGGATCACTCCTGCCGGGCTTTTTGTTGAGTAAAGCGAAGAGGGCGGCTTAAGCCTCTTCATCCCCATCTTCGTTGGGATCGAAGAAGTTGTCCGGTCGGGCATTCTCATTGATGTCGTCGCCGTATATGGCTTCCGCCGTGGTCAGCGTTTCGCCGCGCGCCTGACGCTCGGCTTCGTCTGCCGAACGCGCGATGTTCAGCGTGATCGTGACCTCGACCTCAGGATGCAGCGCGACTGCAACATTGGTGAGGCCGATCATCTTGATCGGCTGGTTGAGCTCGACCTGATTGCGGCTGACGGTGAAGCCTTCCGCGACCAGCAGATCGGCGATGTCGCGCGTGGACACCGAGCCGTAAAGCTGGCCGGTCTCCCCTGCCGAGCGAACGACCACGAAGCTCTTGCCGTCGAGGGATTCGGAGACCTTCTCGGCTTCCGACTTGCGCTCGAGGTTGCGCGCCTCAAGCTGCACGCGCTGGCCTTCGAACTTCTTCTTGTTGGCTTCGTTGGCGCGCAGCGCCTTGCCCTGCGGGAGCAGGAAATTGCGCGCATAGCCGTCCTTGACCTTGACGGTCTCGCCCATCTGGCCAAGGCGGGTAACGCGTTCGAGGAGGATCACTTCCATTCTGTTGTCTCCACTTTTGCGAGAGGAAACAGGCCGGAAGCGTATGGCGAAGAACCGCCGATCTCGCTGTCCTGCCTGTCGCGGCAGTTAGGGGCATGAAGCCCCAACTCGGGTTCTTGGGCGGCAGCCCCGTGCCCGACACGAAAAAAGAAGCGGGCGGCTTGAACCGCCCGCGTCCTGCGATCTTAGCGGACCACGTAGGGCAGCAGGCCCAGGAAGCGCGCGCGCTTGATGGCCTTGGCGAGCTCGCGCTGCTTCTTCTGGCTCACCGCCGTGATGCGCGACGGCACGATCTTGCCGCGCTCGGAAATGTAGCGCTGAAGCAGGCGCACATCCTTGTAGTCGATGCGCGGCGCATTGGCGCCCGAGAAGGGGCAGGTCTTGCGGCGACGGTGAAAGGGCCGGCGCGTGGGGATCTGGTTGATGTCGACCATTAGAGTGCCGCTCCCTCATTGTCGCGCGGACGGCGCGGGCCACGATCGTCACCGCCGCGGTCACCACCGCGATCGCCGAAGCTGCGCGGGCCGCGATCGCCGCCACGGTCGCCGCCGCGATCACGATCGCCAAAGCTGCGTGGACCACGGTCGCCGAAGCCGCCGCGATCACCGCGGTCGGAGCGCTCTTCGCGCTTCTGCATCATCGCCGAAACGCCTTCCTCATGCTTCTCGACCTTGATGGTCATGAAGCGGAGCACGTCCTCGGAAAGACCCATCTGGCGCTCCATCTCGTTAAGCGCAGCCGGCGGGCAGGAAAGGTCCATCAGCGTGAAATAGGCCTTGCGGTTCTTGTTGATGCGGTAGGTGAGGGACTTCAAGCCCCAGTTCTCGACCCGGCCGACCGAACCTCCATTGGAGGAGATCACGCCCTTGTAGTGTTCCACAAGCGCGTCGACCTGCTGCTGAGACAGGTCCTGCCGGGCAAGAAACACGTGTTCGTACAGTGCCATGTGTTTGTTGCCTTTCGCTTCGTTCCCTGACCGGCCCCGGCGGCTAAGCCTCTTTTCCCTCGTGCCCGAAAATCCGGGCGGGAAAGGCGAAGTGCGAGTTGGTCGAGAGCGGGAACACGGGGAGGCAGAAGACCATTCCGGCTTCCGAACGTGAGAACTCTCACGCCCCTCCGTACAGCCCCCAGCCAAGGACCGGCAGATTGGCTGCGCCTATACGCGCATCACGGCACCAGCGCAAGCGGGAGAGCCTATCCGAGCGGGGTCGTGTCCCGCGCCGGCTTGGGGAAGAATCGTTCGGCACCCCATTTCTTGCCGAAAACGATGTCGTACTGAAGCAGGCGATAATCGAGCACGCCGCGGTCGATCTTCTTGCCGCGCGACCAGTCTGCGGTTTCCCCTCCGTCGGCACCCATCAGCACATGCCGGTCCACGACCGCGAAGCGTTCGCGCATCTCGCCGAGGAAGCCAGTGTAATAAGGATGGCTGATCCCCGCCTGCCTCAGGACGAGGAGCGGAAGGAAGGCAGGGCTTACCGTGCCGATATCCGGCAATGGGCCACCCTTGTTCGACCAGACAACGAGCGGCGTCTCGCGGTGGCGGAGCAGGTCTGCGAGAGGCTCGCGCTTGGGCGGCACCATGTCCTTGAGGAAGCTCGAATCGATGTATGGCTGCCCGAGCGGCGGCAGGTGGTCGCCGAAGAAGGCGATCACCGTGTGGCGGTCGCGCTTCGACGCCCAGTCCATTAGCCGCTGCAAGCCTGCATCGGCATCCGAGATCCCTTCGGCATACGACAGCACGGATGCGCGGCTCGCCTCCGGCATCGTGGAGGAAACCTCGTGCTTCGCATCCCAGTAGCGGTGCGCCTCGTAGGGGCCGTGATTCTGCAGGCTGACGGCGAAGAGGAAGAGCGGCGCGCGCGTTGAATCCGCCTCGCGGATGATCTCGTCCGTTAGAGCGAGGTCGGAGGCAAGCGGGCCGCGCTTCGCAAGCGGCGGCATGTTTTCCTCGGACGAGAAGTGCTCGAAGCCCAACGCTTCATAGACCGGCTTGCGGTTCCAGAACCATCCGGCGAAGGGATGCACCGCCCGCGTCTCGTAGCCTTCGCTCTTCAGGAAGCCGGCAAGAGAAGGCAGCGGCGCACGAATATACTGCTGATAGGGAATGCTGCCATAGGGCAGAAAGGCGTTGGAAAAGCCCGTCAGCGCCTCGAACTCGACATTCGCGGTCATGCCACCGAATTCGGGCGAGAACACATGACCGGTGCTGCTCGCCCGCACGGTCGGCAGCGGGTCGGGCGTGATGGTCACGCCGGGCAGGCGTGTCGGATCCCAGAAGGACTCGCTCATCACGATGATGATGTCGGGCCGATCGCCCGGCATGGTGATGCCGCCGACAGGCGTAGACACTGCCTCGATCGCCTTGCGGTCATAGCCGGCAGGCGCGGCGACCTTCGCCATCGGGACGTTCAGAGCAAAGGCGATCGCGAAGCCGTTGCTCGCATAATTCTCGCGCTGGTCCCACATCATCGGCACGATCTGGAGACGGTCGCGCGCCCAGGAGAAGCTGGCATAGTCCATCATGGAGGCGAAGAAGACCAGCGCTGGAAGGGCTGCGCCCACGCGAAGAACCCTAGCTCGTATGCGCAGACGCGGAAGCCTGCGCCGGATGCTGCGCCACGCCCATGCAAGGAACACGACCGCCACGATCAGCCCCGCGACAATGGCGACGGCAGTCCACGGCCGGTCACGCACGAGCAGCGGCAGCAGTTCCACGATCTGGCGCGAGTAAAGGAAATCCGCGGGGTAAAGCGGATCGCCGAGGTAAAGCGACTTCTGGTGATTGACGAAGGCAAGCATCAGCGCGAGCGGCGCGACAAGAAGAACGCCGTTATGCGCGCGTCCGAACGCCGCGTCGAACATCCAGAACAGGAGCGCGAACAGCGCCACCGTGGCCCAGCTCGGGCGGAACGGCTGGCTGAAGAAATCGAGCGTGGACTGGAGCGATCCGCGCACCGTCCACTCCACCGCGAAGACCAGCGCGCCGGCAATGATCAGCGTCGCGAGCACGGAGATAAGCTGGAATCGGTAGCGCCAGGGAACAGCGAGGATCGCGAGGGTACGGCGCCGGGCCAGGCTGGGCTGACCCGATACGGATGAGTTCACTTGCTATCACGTCTCCGGCGAACGCGTTACGTGTCGCGTTTCTGTCATCCCAACGTCATGAGACTTAAATCATTCCGCCGAAAAGAAAAGCCGGCTCCCGATTTCTCACAGGGAAAACGGCCCGTTTTGCTTCGTGACCGAGAGCACCGCGGCTTGACTTGGCGGGCGGGGTTGCGCCACCACCGCGTTGAATAAGGAGGAGCTGGAATGACGGTGGCGTTCACATTCCCCGGGCAGGGAAGCCAGACGGTCCGTATGGGCCGCGAGCTTGCGGACGCATTCCCGGAAGCGCGCGCCGTCTTCGCCGAGGTCGATGATGCGCTGGGAGAACCTCTGTCACGGCTCATCTGGGATGGACCGCAGGATGAGCTGACGCTGACGGCTAACGCCCAGCCGGCCTTGATGGCCGTTTCGCTGGCAGCCATGCGCGCGATGGAAGCGCAAGGGTTGGACGTGGCGGGCAAGGTCGCTTTCATGGCCGGCCATTCTCTTGGCGAATATTCCGCGCTCGCCGCGAGCGGGATGTTATCGATCGCGGACGCCGCGCGCCTTCTGCGTATCCGGGGCCACGCGATGCAGGACGCGGTGCCCGCCGGTGAAGGCGCCATGGCTGCTATCCTCGGGCTGGAGGAAGGCGCGGTGGAAAGCGCCTGCACCGACGCTGCTCAAGGCGGCGGAACATGCCAGATTGCCAACGACAATGGCGGCGGTCAGCTCGTCATTTCGGGATCAAGAGCTGCGGTCGAGCGCGCGATGGCGCTTTGCACGGAGCGCGGCGCGAAACGTGCGCTGCCCCTGCCGGTTTCGGCGCCGTTCCACTCCGCACTGATGGCGCCTGCGGCGAACGCCATGCGCGAGGCCTTGTCCGCGGTCGCAAAGAACAGGCTGACCGTGCCGATCGTTTCCAATGTCCTCGTCCAGCCGCTTCGCGATCCCGATGCGATCGTGGCGAGTCTCGTGGAGCAGGTGACGGGGCGGGTGCGCTGGCGCGAAACGGTGGAATGGTTCAGCGCCAACGGCGTGACGACGCTTGTGGAAGTGGGCGCCGGGAAGGTGTTGTCCGGCCTCGCTCGCCGCATAGACCGGAACATCAATGTCCTGGCGATGAACGGGCCGGCGGATATCGACGCGGTCCTGACGGCTATCGGCTGAAACGACAAAGGAAGAGTACCATGTTCGATCTGACCGGCCGGAAGGCGCTCGTCACGGGCGCATCGGGAGGCATCGGCGAAGCGGTCGCGCGCGCCCTTCACGCGCAGGGCGCGACCGTCGGGCTCCATGGAACTCGCGCCGAGAAGCTGGAAGCTCTTGCCGCCGAACTCGGCGACCGCGCCAAGATGTTTCCCGCCGATCTTTCAAACCGCGACAGCGTCAAGGAACTTGGCCAGAAAGCCGAAGCAGAACTCGAAGGCGTGGACATCCTCGTCAACAATGCCGGCATAACGCGCGACGGCCTCTTCGTTCGCATGTCGGATGCCGATTGGGATGCGGTGATCGAGGTCAACCTGACGGCCGTGTTCCGTCTTACCCGCGAGCTGACGCATCCCATGATGCGCCGCAGGCGCGGGCGCATCATCAACATCACTTCCGTGGTCGGGGTTACCGGCAATCCCGGCCAGGCCAACTACTGCGCCTCCAAGGCCGGGCTTGTCGGCTTCTCCAAGTCGCTTGCCCAGGAGATTGCCTCGCGCAACGTGACAGTGAACTGCGTCGCGCCCGGCTTCATTGAGTCGGCCATGACCGACAAGCTGAACGAGAAGCAGAAGGACGCGATCATGGGCGCCATTCCCATGAAGCGCATTGGCGCGGGCGCGGAGGTCGCCTCGGCGGTGGTCTATCTCGCCGCCGATGAAAGCGCCTATGTCACCGGCCAGACCCTGCATGTGAATGGCGGCATGGCGATGATCTGAGTGCGAGGCTGCTTCACCGGAACGCGGCCGACCATCTTTCAGCTTGATTAGCGCCAGCCTCGCCGGTAACGAGACTCTGAAACTTCATAAGACGAGGAACACCCATGAGCGACACCGCAGAACGCGTGAAGAAGATCGTTGTCGAGCATCTCGGCGTCGAGGCTGACAAGGTGACGGAACAGGCCAGCTTCATCGACGATCTTGGCGCGGACAGCTTGGACACGGTCGAGCTCGTGATGGCCTTTGAAGAAGAATTCGGCGTCGAGATTCCCGATGACGCGGCCGAAACCATCCTGACGGTCGGCGACGCGGTGAAGTTCATCGACAAGGCGTCTGCCTGACGCTTGGCATCAGTTGCGACCATGACGGGTTTGCGGCGCGTTGTCGTCACAGGTCTCGGCCTGCTGTCGCCATTCGGCGTCGGCGTCGAGGCCGGGTGGGCCGGCCTTCTCAGCGGGAAGAGCGCCTGCCGGCGTGTCACCGACTTCCAGACAGACGATCTTCCCTGCAAGATCGCGCACGTGATCCCGCGCGGTGACGGGTCGAACGCGAGTTTCAATCCCGAGCACTTCCTTGAACCCAAGGAACTGCGCAAGATCAGCGACTTCATCCTTTACGGCATCGCCGCCGCCGACGAGGCGCTGCGGGATTCCGGCTGGAAGCCCGAAGAGGAGGAAGATCGCTGCGCGACCGGCGTGATGATCGGCTCCGGTATCGGGGGAATCGACGGCATCGCGGACAATGCGCTGCTTCTGCGTGACAAAGGCCCGCGCCGCATCAGCCCGTTCTTTATTCCGGGCAACATCATCAATCTTGTGTCGGGCCAGGTTTCCATCCGTCACGGTTTGAAGGGGCCGAACCACGCTGTGGTCACTGCATGCTCCACCGGCGCCCATGCGATCGGCGACGCAGCGCGCCTGATCCAGTTCGGCGATGCCGATGTGATGCTGGCCGGAGGTGCGGAAGCGCCGGTCACCCGGCTTTCGCTCGCGGGCTTTGCGGCCTGCCGCGCGCTTTCCACCGATCGTAACGACGATCCCGAGCATGCCTCCCGGCCTTACGACCGTGACCGTGACGGCTTCGTCATGGGTGAGGGCGCGGGCGTGGTGGTGCTGGAGGAACTGGAGCACGCGAAGGCGCGGGGCGCGCGCATCTATGCGGAAGTGGTCGGGTATGGCCTGACGGGCGATGCGCACCACATCACCGCACCCGCCGAAGATGGCGATGGCGCCTTCCGCTGCATGACTGCAGCGCTCAAGCGGGCGGGTCTTGCCCCGGCTGATGTCGACTACATCAACGCTCACGGCACCTCGACAATGGCCGACACGATTGAGCTTGGTGCGGTCGAGCGGCTGCTTGGTAATTCCGCCGCAAAGGTTTCGATGTCGTCGACCAAGTCGTCCATCGGCCACCTTCTTGGCGCAGCCGGCGCGGCGGAGGCCATCTTCTCCATCCTCGCGATCCGCGACAACGTTGCTCCCGCGACGATCAATCTCCAGAACCCGGAGCGCGACACGCCGATCGATCTCGTGCCCAACACGCCGCGCGAGCGTCCGATCGACGTGGCGCTGTCGAATTCCTTTGGCTTCGGCGGCACGAACGCCTCGCTTGTTTTCCGGCGCTACGCGGCCTGAAGAGCCCCGCTCGGCGGGCTGAACCTGTGCGCATCAGGCGCGAATTCGCCATATTCGCCGCACAGACCTCGCCTCGAGAACCAGCACATTCGATGATGGATGGAGAGTGATGAACGCCACGCCTCCCACCGATGGCGCATTCGGCCGGGGCGATGCGCCACCCGACGCTGAGCCGGCTCCACTTGCCGGCGATCCGACCCCCGTCGCGGCACGACAGCCGGACGCACGGCCGGTGGTGACGAAGACAGCGCGCGATGCGTTGCGGCCCGAGCAGGCAACAGCATCTGGAGTGCGCCGGCCACCACGACGCTCTCGCCAGTCGCGCAATCAGTTTGTGGTCTTTCTGAATTTTCTCGTGTCGACGATCGTCCTTGTCGCGATCGCCGCTGTGGCTGCTCTTTATATCGGCAAGGGCATGTTCGAGGCGCCCGGCCCGGCAGTCGCGTCGACCACCTTTCTCGTCAAGCCGAGCAGTGGCGTAGGCGAGATAGCTGATCAACTTGAGAGCCGCGGACTGATCAGCGATGCCCGCGTGTTCCAGCTCGGCGTTCGCGCCTACGGCAATGGTGCGGCGCTCAAGGCAGGCGAATATGAAGTCGCCGCCAATGCATCCATGCGCGACATCATGGAAACCCTTCGCAGTGGGAAGTCGATCCTTTACTCGCTGACCGTGCCGGAGGGGCTCACGGTGCAGCAGGCGCTGGATCGCGTCGCCACTCATGAGGCGCTGTCGGGCACCATGCCCTCTGCGGCGCCCGTCGAGGGCAGCCTCGCCGCCGACACGGTGCGGTTCACACGCGGCACGCCTCGCTCGCAGGTGGTCGCGAAGATGCTGGATGATCAGCAGAAGCTGGTGGACGAAATCTGGGCGAAGCGCGATCCAGATCTGCCGCTCGCCGACAAGAACGAACTCGTCACGCTCGCCTCCATCGTGGAGAAGGAAACAGGTCGCGGCGAGGAGCGCTCGCGCGTGGCGGCGGTATTCATCAACCGGCTCAACAAGAACATGCGCCTGCAGTCCGATCCGACGATCATCTACGGACTGTTTGGCGGCAAGGGCAAGCCGGCGGATCGGCCGATCTATCAGTCCGACATCGACAAGCCGACGCCCTACAACACCTATGCGATCAAAGGCCTGCCGCCGACGCCGATCGCCAATCCGGGTCGCGCAGCGCTGGAGGCGGTGGCGAACCCGTCGCGCACGAACGACCTTTATTTCGTTGCCGATGGCAGCGGGGGTCACGTCTTCGCTGAAACGCTCGAGGAGCATAACCGCAATGTCGCGCGCTGGCGCAAGGCGCAAAAGGATGCGGCCGGTGCAGCTGCGCCGGATGCAGCGGTGCCCGAGAGTGCTGCGGAAGGCGCTCAGTGAGGGCAGTGTTCCGGGACGTGCATGAAGTAGCGCAAGGAACGCGCCGGTGAGCATTCAAAGCATGACAGGCTTCGCGCATGCCGCGCGTGAGTTGGGCGGCGTGGCGCTGGCCTGGGAAATCCGTTCCGTGAATGGCAAGAGCTTGGATGTGCGCGTGCGTCTGCCCCCGGGTGGCGAGCGCCTGGAGCCGGCCGTGCGGCAGGCCATTGCGAAGCGTTTCACCCGCGGCCACATCCAGGCGTCCCTGAACTGGTCGAGAACGAAAGCCTCGGTCGCGCAGCCCATCATCAACGAGGAACTGCTGCGCGATCTGGCGGAGCTTGCCCAGCGGCTCCAGCAGCAATTCGGTGCAGCACCTGCGCGGGCGGACGGCCTGCTCGCGCTCCGCGGCGTCATCGAAGCGCCGGAGCTCGCGGAAGGCGCGGAGGCGCTCGCCGCGAACGACCACGAAGCGCTATCCCTTCTGGAAGAGGCGCTTGCCGGCCTAGAAGCAACCCGTGCGGCCGAGGGTCAGGCCATCGCCGGCGTTCTTCGCACAGCCCTCGATTCCATCGAGGCAGTCATTCAGCGCATCGAGAGCGATCCGTCCCGCCGACCGGAGGCGATCCGCGATCGCCTGGCTGCTCAGCTTCGTCCCTTGCTGGATGGCAGCAGCGGCCTGGACCCTGACCGTCTCCTGGTTGAGGCGGCACTGCTTGCTGCCAAGGCCGATGTTCGCGAGGAGATCGATCGCGTCCTGATGCATGTTGCCGCGGCTCGAAAAATGCTCGACGAAAATGGCCCTGTCGGCCGTCGTTTGGACTTCCTCGCCCAGGAATTTAACCGCGAAGCAAACACCTTGTGCTCAAAGTCCAATGCGCCGTCAGTGACGTCGGCGGGGCTCGAGCTGAAGGCGATCGTCGATCAGTTTCGCGAGCAGGTTCAAAACCTGGAGTAGGGTATGGGGTCGCCAGTCGTGACGGGTTCGATACGCCGCCGCGGCCTCATGCTCGTCTTGTCCTCGCCATCGGGCGCAGGCAAATCCACGATCGCGCGGAACCTGCTGAAGGGCGACTCTAGCCTTGAGCTCTCGGTCAGCGTCACCACCCGACCGCGCCGCGGCAGCGAGATCGACGGCGTCCACTACCACTTCATTTCCCTGCGCGACTTCGACCATATGCGTCAGACGGGCGACCTCCTCGAGTGGGCGGAGGTCCACGGCAATTTCTACGGTACGCCGCGGGATCCTGCCGAGACTGCCATGGCGGAAGGGCGCGACATGCTCTTCGACATCGACTGGCAGGGCGCCGTGCAGCTCGACGAGAAGATGGGGACCGACATCGTGTCGATCTTCATCCTGCCGCCTTCGATGAGCGAGTTGAAGGCGCGCTTGATGCGCCGGGCGGAAGACAGCGCCGAAAGCATCGACCGGCGGCTGCGCAATGCCTGCCTCGAACTGGAGCACTGGCGCGAATACGATTACGTGGTCGTCAATCGCGATCTCGACCACGCTTTCACCGAGGTGCGCGCCATCGTGACGGCCGAACGCCTGCGCCGCGACCGCCGTCCCGGCCTGTTCGATTTCGTGTCAGGACTTCTGGACGAGCAAACCGCCTGAGCGCGCATCCTCGAACGCAGTGGCCAAGGCAGCAAATTCGGCAATCGTAAGCGTTTCGGCTCGTCGAGTCGGATCGATCCCCACACGCGCAAGCAAGGTCTCGCCGCCCAAACCTTTCAGGCTCTGGCGCAGCATCTTTCGCCGCTGTCCGAAAGCCGCTTCCGTGATGCGCCCTAATGTAGCAGCCGAAGCGGGAAGCGGGTGCGAACGCGGAACGAGATGCACCACCGACGAGGTGACCTTCGGCGGCGGCGTAAAGGCCTGCGGCGGAACGTCGAACACAATGCGCGCTTCCGTGCGCCAGCCTGCAAGAACCCCGAGCCGCCCATAGGCACCGCTTCCAGGCTGCGCCACGATGCGCTCGGCGACCTCGCGCTGGAACATCAGGGTCAGCGACTGGAAGAAGGGCGGCCACGGCTCCGTCGTCAGCCAGCGGACCAGAAGCTCCGTACCGATATTATAGGGAAGGTTGGCGACAATCAGCGTCGGCTCACCTTGGGAGAGGGTGGACCAATCTGTTTGAAGCGCGTCGCCGGGAATGACGTCGAGACGACCGGGGTAATGCGCTGCGACGTCAGCAAGCGCCGAAAGGCAGCGCTCGTCACGTTCCACGGCGATCACCCGCCGCGCACCATTCATCAGCAGGGCACGTGTCAGCCCGCCAGGCCCGGGGCCGACCTCGATCACGGTGGAATCGCGTAGGTTGCCCGCCGCCCTTGCGATGCGTGAGGTCAGGTTCAGATCGAGAAGAAAGTTCTGACCGAGCGACTTCTTCGCCAGCAGCCCATGATCACGAATGATCTGGCCGAGCGGCGGCAGACCGTCCACAGCCTGCCGGGCGTGATCGGTTGGCAAGATGCTGCGTTCAGCGCTCGACGATTTTTGCGCGCTCGCGGAGTTCGGCCACGTATTTCTTGTTCAGCTCGTCGGCCTGCCCGTCCTTGTCCTTGCCCGAGGCGGCCTCGCCCTGAAACACCATCTGCGCGACGCTGTCGTTGGATACCTCGCGCGCGGAGCAGATGCCGATGAATTCCACGCCCCGCTCGGTTTCGCGCACCGGCGTGGCGCCGCCCTGCTTGGCAGACTTGATCGCATCGGCCCATTCCGGCGGAAGCTGCGGCGCGAGCGTGCGGCCGAGGTCGCGCACCGTCACATCCACGAGGCCCTTGGCGAACTGGCGCGTGCTTTCGCAGCCGCTGAAGCGCAGCCGCATGGCTTCGGCCTCCTTCTTGCGCCGGCCCAGCCCTGAAGCGCGTTCCGCCGCGGGCACCACGAAGATCACCTGCTGAAGCATGTATTCCGTGGCGCTCGGCTTGTTGCCGCCATCCTTCAGCATGCGGCGCACCGCGTCCTGCTCGGTCACCCTCCCGCCGCCTCCGCTCTTGGAACGGAAGCGCATGCCCAGCGCCTGGTTCCAGCCCATTTGGGCGCGGATATATTCCTTGAAATGCGCGGGCGTGACGCCCGACTGCTCCATGACGCCGTTGAGTTGCTGGAGCGTCATCTTGTTGTTCTTGGCGAAGCGCTGATAGGCTTCGTTCACCTGATCGTCGCTGATATTGATCTTGAGGCGCCTGACCTCAGCCATCTTCAAGGTCTGCTCGACCATGTCTTCGCCGGCCATCTTGTTCAGATTGCCCGTCTTGCGCTGCAGCTTGAGGAAGGCGGCGCGACGCTGGATGTCGTAGCTCGTCACGGGAACGCTGTTGACGACATATTTGATGTCGCTGGCGGCGGCAGGAGAGAGTGTCGAGGGGAGAAGAGCGCCCGTGGCAAGGAGCAGAGCAAGGGCGGAGGAAAGAGCTGCCTTCTTCATCGAAGTTCCCAAGTCGAATCGTCTGCGGGGCTCCCGCTGCCCCGTTCAAGCGCGCAGATTGCTCATGCGAACACGATGCTTTCCTGCTGAACCAGTGCGGCAAAACCATGTCGGGGCACAAAGCGCCGCCGCATGAACCTCAGTCGAGCACGTTTGTCGGCTTACCGAAGTCACCGAGCGTGCGGAAGGACAGGTTGAAGCCGACCTTTTGCGACTCTTCGTGCGTTTCGCGATTCCGCTCCTCGCCATAGGAGAGGCTCAGTCCCACGCATTCGTCGGCATAGCCGAAACCGATCGTGCTGTCGGTCATGACGCTCTTTTCAAGATCATAGGTGCTGGCGCCGAATACAGACCAGTTCTGCGCGAACGACACCACCGCGCCACCGCGGACCTCCTGCCGGTCCTCCTCGAAGCCATAAAGAGGCTGTTCCTGGATATAGGCATAGCGCGCGGTGAGCGAGACAGGACCGGAAGCGTAACCCGCTTTCAACTCACCGCGCCGCATCTCGAAGTTGTCTTCGTCGAAGCGACCGCTGGCCGAAAGGGACAGGCCGACCGGCGTGACGATGCCGAACAGGCCGACAAAATCGGACTCGTTCGTTTCAAGGCCGGAATAGGCCCCGACATTGACCAGGTCGGGCTGGTCGAAAGAGTTCTCGCCCGCGAGATGGAAGGACTGTCCGAAGATGCCGTTGGCACTCCAGCCGCCGCCGAAGATACCGGTATAGCGCACGCCGAGATTTGCGCGCGTTCCGCCTTCAACACGATCATAGCCCGAGAACTTGTCGCGCTCGAACAAGGTCGTCGCGTCGAACACGAAGCTTTGGGCATCCTCGTTGGGAAGGCGCAACTCGCCGATATATTGCTCGTCCGGACGGGTGAAGAGCTGCGCCGTGGGCTCCAGCACATGAGTCGCGCTGCTGGATGAGAACAGCACTGGCCAGCGCAGTTCAAGCCCGAGCGTCGCCATATAGCGGTTGAACTCGGAAATTACATCGCTTTCGACAGCGGGACCTTGATAATCCGGTGACGCGTTGAGGCCGTCGGCCATCAGCGCCAGCCGGTCGGCTGCTTCACTCGACGGATCATTGTAGTTGGCGTCAGCCTGGAAGGCGAGGAGAGGGGTTACCACCAAGCCCGCATCGGTGATGAAGGAGCGCTTCCACTCGGTTTCCGCGGTGATGCGCCCGTTTTCGCCTTCGAGGCCGCGGATGAACGGATCGCCGGCCAGACGGATATCGTCGAACTCACCCGGCCTGAAAGCGTCGAGGCTGTCGCGCGACAGCACGCGCGCATTCACGTCGAGGTTCAGCTCTCCCCCGAAAACAGGCTCATCCGGCGTGAACGAGTAATCGAAGGTCGGCAGCACGAAAGGCTGCTCCTCGTCTCGCGCGTCGGAGTCGGAGTCCAGCACCTCTTCCTGCACGCGGAAATGCATCGTGCGCAGGTCGAAGTAGTTCCGGTCGTTGAGGCCGACGAGATAAACCTGATCGCGCTGAACCGTGTCGGTGAAGCCTTCGATCCCGTAGGTCTTGGAAAAATTCTTGTCGGACTGCGCGAGCAGATCCCAGCCGAAGTTCCAGCGCGGATTGAGCTGGAAGTCGCCCTTTGACCCGATCATCCCGCGCTTCTCGTTCGGATCGCCAGGAGGGCCGGAGTCTTCCGTGAACGAATCGAACTCCTCCGGCTCGTTCTGCCTGATGCCGGCGACCTTGAAGGAATATTCGCCGTTGTTGAACTTCTGGCGCCACTCCGCCTGACCCAGGAAACCCTGGTTGCGGTAGTAGGTGCCGGACACTGTCAGGTCGTAAGTGGGGGACAGGGCAAAGTAGTAGGGCACCGTGACGCCGAAGCCCAACTCATCGTCAAAGGACGCGCTTGGAATCAGGAAGCCGGATTTGCGCTTCACGGTCGGGTCGGCCGTTTCGAACACGGGCAGGTAAGCGATCGGAAAGCCGAACAACTCGAAACGCGAGCGCTCGAAGCGGACCACCTTTTCCTTGCCGTCCCAGATAATTCGCTGCGCCTTGATACGCCAGATCGGCGCGCGATCGGGCTTTTCCTCGCATGGCGCGCACGCGGTATAAACACCGTTGTTGAACACGGTGATGCGCCCGGCGCGCCGCGTTGCGCTTTCCGCCGCGAAATAGGTTTTGTCGGCGGTTTCGACGCGCAGTGCGTTGACGAAGCCCTCGCCGAAATCATCGGTGATATCGATGCGGTCGGAAGTGACGCGCGTGCCGGTGCTGTCGATCAGTTCGACTGCGCCAACCGCCATCAGCCGGCCCGTCTTGCGATTGTAGCTGACCTGCTTGGCGACGAGACGGTTGCCGGCATAGTCGATCTTCACCGCGCCGGATGCCGTCACGGTCTCGTTGTCATTGTCGTAGGTGAGGATGTTCGCCTCGAGCAGCATCTGCCCGTCGCGCGGAACGCTGTCGCCCACAAGCGCGCCGAGGTCCTGCGCCTGCGCCGTCACCATCGGCAAGGCGAAGAAGCCGGCAACAATGGCCAGCGCGCTCGCACCGAACAGGTGACGCTTAAGACGCCCCAGACGGCTCCGGTCCTTTCCGGCCCCCACTAGCCGTCCTCCTTGTAAAGCAGGAACGTCACTCCAAAAAACATCGCCACGACGACAGGCACCCAAGCCGCCACGACAGGCGGTACGAAGCCGGCATTCCCGAACGCCCTGACGAGAACCGAGACGACATAAAGCAGAAAGCCCGCGACCACGCCACCTAGAATCAGGGTCGCGGACTGCCCCATCCGTGCAAATCGCATGGACACTGTTGCTGCAATGACAGTCATCGCCACCAGCAGGAAGGGCAGGGCGATCAGCGAATGAAGCTGCATCGCGAAAGCATCGGCGCGCAGTCCGAAGGAGCGCGCGACCTCGACCTTCTCCGGCAACTCGTAGAAGGGCACTGTTTCAGGCCGCGCCAGGCGCTCCTGCACATATTCCGGCTTGAGGGTGGTGGGCACCCGCTCGGTGGCGAGCGGCGGAAGATGCTCGCCTTCCTTGAACCGGCGAATCTCCGACAATTCCCAATAGCCGTCCTTGAGTAGTGCCAGCGCGGCGTCCCGGCGTTCCGTCAGGTTGCCGTCGGCGTCGATCGAAAGAAACACGGCATCCACCAGTTCGGTGCCGCCGTTCAGCACCGCACGCGCCCCGATGATGGTTTCTCCCTCCGTGCTGGTGCGCTGGCGCAGCCAGGGCGGGCCGAAGGAGGAGACGCGGGACGCATTGCCTGAACGCAGGCCGCTTTCCCAGCTCTCGGAATGGAGCAGGCCGTTTGCCGCGATCGGATTGAGGACCGCCACGGTGAGGACGCCGAACAGAAGCGCGCCGAAGCAAGCAGGCGTCAGGATCTGCCAGGCGGAAATGCCCGCCGCGCGCGCCACCACCAGCTCATATTTGCGGTTGAGCGAGACCAGAGTCGTCATGGCGGAGAACAGGCCGACGAAGGGCACGGTCTGCTGCATGATCATCGGCACGCGGAGCGCTGACACAGCCGCGATCGCGCCCATCGACGCGCCCGAAACCTCCGACAGACGGCGCGAGAGTTCGGTGAAGTCGACCAGGAACACGAGCAGGAACACGCCGAGAAAGAACCAGGCGGTGATCACCACATAGCGCGTGAAGAAGTAGCGAGAGAGCGTCCAGCCCATCAGGCGGCGTCCCCTACTGCATCGCGGGAGCCCCAGCGCAGGAACGTCATGCGATCGAGCAAGCGCCTGAACCATCCGCCCAGTCGTTCCACGAGCGCTGTGGGCAGTTCCATGGAGCGGTTCGCCGCCATGAATCCGGCAGAAACAGCGATCGTGCCTATCGGAACGGCATAGACCAGCGGGATGAAAAGGGCGCTGCGCTGCACCTGATCGGCGAAGAAGAAGCCGAGCCAGCGCTCGAACAGGGCGATCACGGTGGCGGTCAGCAAGGGATGGATGCGGTTTTCGCGGTATGATCGTGGCAGACCTGCGACCGCGAGCGCGATAGCGGCGAAGACGAATGGATAGACCCACTCGGTCAGGCGTCGGTGGATTTCCGCGCGGTAGGACTGCGGCGATTCCTGGAAGATCTTGTCGTTCGGATCCGGGTCGAAGAGATAGGCGAGGGTGCGATCCTTTGGCAGCAGCTTGATCTCGCCGCTGTGAGCGGCAAAGGACGACAGGTCAAAGGCATTGGACGTGAAGCGGATGATCGATACTTCGCCTTTCGCCGTCTTCCGCTGCACCTCTCCGTCCTGCATAACCAGGATGTTCTTGGCGCCCTCGCGGGACACAGTGCCTTCCTTAGCATAATAGACGAGGTCGATGCCTTCATTGCGCGAGTCGGCGATGAAGATGCCGCCGAGCCGCCCGTCCGGCAGCCGCTTGGCGATCTGGACATAGAGCCCGTCCTCGACCCGGCGGAACGTGCCTTCCTGGATGACGAGCGAAAGCAGGTCGGCCCGCGCTGCCGCCACCAGCTCTCGACCGCGCTGGCGCGCATAGGGGTCGACGCTGTTGTCGATCAGGAACGCGAAAAGGCTCGCGCCGAGCGCGAGAAGCAGGATCGGCTTGAACACCACCGGACGCGGGCTGCCCGCGGCCGCGATCACCATCAGCTCCGAGTCCGCGTTCATCGTCGCGAGCGTATGCGTCACCGCGATCAACATCGCGAAGGACACCACCAGCGGCACGATGGATGGCAGGATCAGGGAGGCGACCTTGAAAAAGGCCAGCGCCGACTGGCCACTGTCGGTCACGAGGTCGATGCGCGCCAGCACCTGCGTCGTCCAGACGATCACCAGCGTCCAGATGAGCGTGCCCACGAACATCAGAAAGGTGCGCCGAAGGATGTAGCGCTCGACGACCTTCATCCCTGGCGCGTTTCCGGTTGATTCAAAGTGCCGGCCCCGATGTCTCGATCATTCCCGGCACACGCTCCGACGGGCGCTACATAGTTGGTGTCGGCACGGCACACAACGGCGCCGGCCTCACGGTTGAGCGCGGCAGCGCGCCGAAGCCTTTTCATCTATTGGGCGGCACGACTAAGAAAGAGCCAATCGGCATAGTGAACAAGAAGTGAAGCGACAGGATGGTCGAAGATCATCAGTCCCCGTGGCGCATCTCACACAGCTTGCAAATCGGGCGAAAATACCCAAAGTCGCGCACCTCCCGCCTTTCCTCGTAACGTATTCCGGAAAACATCCATGAACGCTCGCCCCTCCATAGCCTTCGCGCAATTTGCCGCGCCCCAGGCCGCTACCGTGGTGGTGCTCGCGGGTGAGGGCGGAACGCTGGACGCGAACGCAAAGGCGGCGGATCCGCATGGGGCTCTCTCGCGCGCCTTCTCGATCACCGAGTTCAAAGGCAAATTCGGCGCCTCCGTCGAGCTCCTTGCGCCGGGCGAGGGTGCGCCTGACCGCTTGATCGCAGCGGGTGCGGGCAAGCTCGACGCGCTTAACGAGTTCTCCTGGCTCAAGCTCGGCGGCGCGCTGGGTCCGCATATTCGCAAGGGCTCGGACGTGGCCATCGTCGCCAGCCTGGAAGGCGCGGAGGTCGGCGCGACTGAAGCCGCCCATCTCGCGGCGGGTATCCTGCTGCGCGCGTACTCCTTCGACAAGTACAAGACCAGGAAGCAGGACGAGGACAAGGCGGGCTCCGACAATGGCGACGCGGGCAAGCCCGAGGTGAAGCCGGCCAGCGTGACGATCCAGACAAGCGATCCCGAAGCCGCGCAGAGCGCCTTTGACCAGGTGCTCGCGGTCGTGGACGGTGTCTGCCTCGCCCGCGACCTCGTCAACGAGCCGGCCAACCATCTCGGCCCGATCGAGCTTGCCGCGCATGCGGAAGCGCTGCGGGATCTGGGTGTCGAGGTCGAGGTGTTGACCGAGGCTGAGATGGGCGAGCTCAAGATGGGCGCGCTGCTCGGTGTGTCTCAGGGCGCGACGCGGCCTGCGCGGCTCGCGGTCATGCAGTGGAAGGGCGGCGCGGCGGATGCCAGGCCGATCGCGTTTGTCGGCAAGGGCGTGGTATTCGACACGGGCGGCAATTCGATGAAGCCCGCGGCCGGCATGGAGGACATGAAAGGCGACATGGGCGGAGCGGCCGCCGTAGTCGGCCTGATGCGCGCGCTTGCAGGCCGAAAGGCAAAGGCCAACGTGGTCGGCATTATCGGCTGCGTGGAGAACATGGTGGACGGAAACGCCCAGCGGCCGGGCGACATCGTCACCTCCATGTCGGGTCAGACGATCGAGGTGCTCAACACCGATGCGGAAGGCCGCCTCGTCCTGGCGGACGCGCTCTGGTATTGCAACGACCGGTTCCAGCCGGAGTTCATGGTCGATCTCGCGACGCTCACCGGCGCGGTCATCGTGGCGCTCGGTCAAAACTACGCCGGGCTGTTTTCCAACAATGACGAACTGGCATCGCGCCTGACGGCAGCCGGCCTCGCCACGGAAGAACGGGTATGGCGCCTGCCGATGGGGGCCGACTACGACAAGCTGATCGATTCCAAGAACGCCGACATGAAGAACATCGGCGGGCGCTACGGCGGTTCGATCACGGCGGCGCAGTTCCTCCAGCGCTTCGTCAAGGACACGCCCTGGGCCCATCTCGACATTGCGGGAACGGCCATGGGCTCGCCGTCAAGCGAGATCAGCCAGTCCTGGGGCTCCGGCTTCGGCGTGCGGCTGCTCGACCGGCTGGTGCGCGACAACTACGAACCGGCGGCAGAGAGCTGAGGCAGGCCGAGGCGTGACCGAGGTCATGTTCTACCACCTGACCGAATCGACGCTCGAGGCGACGCTTCCCGGTCTTCTGGAGCGCAGCCTCAAGCGCGGGTGGCGGGCGGCGGTGCAATGCGGCTCGGCGGAGCGACGAGACGCGCTCGATACGCATCTCTGGAGCTTTCGGGACGACTCCTTTCTCGCCCATGGCCTCGACCGTGACCCTCATGTGAGCGATCAGCCGATCATCCTGACGACAGAGGCGGTCAATCCGAACGGCGCCCAGGTGCGCTTCCTCGTGGACAATGCCGAACCGCCCGACCTGAGCGCCTATGAGCGCGCGGTGTTCCTGTTCGACGGTCATGACGCAACGCAGCTTGAAGGCGCGCGCGCCCAGTGGCAGGCCTTGAAGGCGGCAGGTCATGATGTGACCTACTGGCAGCAGACGGCTGACCGTCGCTGGGACCGCAAGGCGTGAGCCTTGCACCGCCGTTCGGCCTGAACTTCGTGAAGCAAGAACTCCGGACAATTCGATGCTGCGCTTTCTTTTTCTTCTGATCCTGTTGCTCGGGGCGGCCATCGGCTTCGGCTATGATCGCCTGGGGGACGAACTGTTTCCACGAGACGTGCTCGGCACCTGGCGGGTCTATGATGCAGCCGGCGGGTTTCGCGCGGTGGAAGCGCCGGTCAGCGGCAAAGATGCACCGATCACCGTCCTTCTGGACCTGACGCTGCCCGCGCCTGCCATACCTGAGGCTGGCGGTACGCTGGCGACGGTAACAGTGGCCCAAGCGGCGCGCACTCTGCTCGCCGAGCCGCTTCGCTTTGCGGATGGCCAGATCATCGACACGAATCCGCAAACCCCCGAGCGGGCATTCCGCATTGCAGCGGGCACGTTGCCGGCCGGTTCGGACGGACCCTTTACTGTGACTGTGGATCGCGGGGACACGGATCTTCCTCCGAACGCCACGATCGATCTTGTGCTGGAGCAGGGTGGCCTGCCCTACCGGGGCCGGGCGCAGCCGGTGGGCTACGCCCTTCTGGCGCTGGGCTTCATCGGTTCCGTGCTCGCTTGGACCGGCGGCTCGCGCGCCCGGACGGAGCCGACCGCCCCGTCAGCGCGGCCTGCCAGGCGCTGGGGGCGGGACGGGGCCGACAGAAACTGAAAGCGCCGCGGGCCGACGACCTGCCTCAGCCGGCCGTCGCTTCCTCATACTGAGCGGAAAGCGTCAGCCAGCGCTCTTCCTGCGTGCTGATATTGCTGCCGAGCTCGGATCGCTCTTTTGCCAGTCTGGTCGCCTTGGCGGGCTCCTTGTCGTAGAGCGCGGGGTCGCCGAGTTCCGCCTCGATCGCGCCGAGCCGCTTGCGCAGGCGCTCCATCAGCGCTTCTGTCGCCTTGATCTCCTTGGCCAGCGGCTCGTTGGCGGCGCGCCGCTGCGCCGCCTCGCGCCGGCGATCGGACTTCGATGCCTTGTCCGCCTCGCGCCTTTCCCGCCGGTCCCCGCTGCTGCCCGTCACAAGCTGGCGATAATCGCCCAGATCACCGTCATAGGGCGCAACCGATCCGTCCTTCACCAGCCAGAGACGGTCCGCCGTCGCTTCGATCAGATGGCGATCGTGGCTGACCAGGATCACCGCGCCGGGGAAATCGTTCAGTGCGTGGACCAGCTGCTCGCGGCTGTCGATGTCGAGATGGTTGGTCGGCTCGTCGAGGATGAACAGGTTCGGTCCGTCGAAGGCCGCAAGCCCCATCAGCAGCCGCGCCTTCTCGCCGCCCGAAAGGTCCTTGGCCTTGGTGTTCATCTTCTCCGTCGATAGGCCGAACTGCGCGACCTTGGCGCGTGCCTTCGACTCCGGCGCATCAGGCATCAGCCGTCGCACATGCTCATAGGCGTTCTCGTCCGGGCGCAGATCGTCAAGCTGGTGCTGTGCGAAGATGGAAACCTTCAGGCCGGGCGCCACGGTGATGGAGCCGGCCTCCTGCTTGAGCCGTCCGGCTAAGAGCTTGGCGAAGGTGGATTTGCCGTTGCCGTTCGCCCCCAGAAGCGCGATCCGGTCGTCCGCGTCCACGCGAAGCGTCAGCCGGTTCAATACCGGCTTGCCCGGCGCATAGCCGACATTCACGCCGTTCATCGCGATGATCGGAGAGGCGACGGTCTTTACCGGTTCGGGGAAGCTGAAGGGGCGCACCGTGTCGTTGCTCAACGCCGCAATCGGCTTCATGCGCTCAAGCGCCTTGATGCGCGACTGCGCCTGCCGGGCCTTGGAAGCCTTGGCGCGGAAGCGGTCAACGAAGCTTTGCAGGTGCTTGCGCTGCGCCTCCTGTTTCACCCGGCTCTTTTCCTGGAGGATGAGACTCTCCTCGCGCTGCCGCTCGAAGGAGTCGTAATTGCCGCGCCAGAACTGGAGCTTCTGGCTTTCGAGGTGGATGATCGAGGACACCGCGCGGTTGAGCAGATCGCGGTCATGGCTGATCAGGAGAACCGTGTTGGGATATCTCGCGACATAATTCTCGAGCCACAGCGTGCCTTCGAGGTCGAGATAGTTGGTCGGCTCGTCGAGCAGCAGAAGGTCGGGTTGGGCAAAGAGCACGGAAGCAAGCGCCACGCGCATCCGCCATCCGCCCGAGAACGACGACGCGGGACGCCGTTGCGCCGCATCGTCGAATCCGAGACCCGCCAGGATGGTCGCAGCGCGCGACTCGGCCGAATGCGCGTCGATATCTGCGAGCCGAATCTGGATCTCGGCGATGCGATGCGCATCCTTGGCGGTCTCGGCTTCCTCGAGCAGGGCCAGCCTTTCGGTGTCGGCCTTCAGCACGATCTCGATCAGCGCCTCCTCGGTGCCGGGAGCCTCCTGCGCCACCTGCCCGATGCGGGTGCTTTTCGGCAGGTCGATCGTGCCGGTTTCGGCAGACAGGTCACCGGTGATCGCCCGGAACAGCGTGGTCTTGCCGGTGCCGTTGCGCCCGACAAGGCCGGCCTTGGTTCCGGCGGGAAGCGTGAGCGAGGCATGGTCCAGCAGAAGGCGGCCGGCCATGCGGAGCGAGAGATCGGAAATCGTCAGCATGTGCGGGCTTTTGACCGCCGCGGCCGGAAAGCGCAAGCGGCATGGAAAAAGGCCCGCCGGATAATCCGGCGGGCCTTCAGTTAGAGTTCTGTGCAGTATGATCGCGGATCAGCGCGACGCGGAGGCGCAGAGACCCACCAGCGCACTGTCATAGGCCGACGGATCAGCCATGATGTCGGTGCAACGCTTCTTCATCTTGGCGGCGGTGGTGCGGCCATTGTCGTTGCCGCGAGCCGTCATGCCCGAGGAAGGGTTCCGAGTGCCGGGATTCTGGCCGACTCCCGTGCCGCCACCGGGGTTGGTGCCGTTCCCGCCGCCGTTTCCGCGCCCGCCGCCGATACCAAGGTCGATATTGGCGCCAACGGCATTGCCCGCGGTGGCATTCACATTGGCGCGCACCCCACGACGTCCGCCGATCGCTGCGTTCACATTGGCGTCGACACCGCGCCGTCCGCCGACATTCGCGTCTGCATTGGCGCGGATGCCGCGGCGACCACCGACCGAAGCGGTCACGTCTGCATCCACGCCGCGCGTTCCACCGACATTCGCATCCACATCGGCGTTAATGCCGCGACGGCCGCCGAGCGAAATGTCAACGTTAGCGTCGGGCCCCGAGATGCGCGGGCTGCGAAGACGATTGGCTGCGGGCTCGCGCTGCCCCAAGCGAACCTTAGCTCGCGCTGCCGTGCCTGCCTGCCCGCCGACCGTGGCATCCACGTCGGCGTCGACCCCGTTGGCCCTGCCGGCCGAGGCTGTCGCACCGGCATTGACGCCACGTGATCCACCCACGGAGGCACCAACACCGGCATTCACGCCGCCTGCACCGCCGACTGACGCACCCACTCCGGCACCCATGCCCCTGGAGCCGCCCACGCTTGCACCCACGCCTGCACCTAATCCGCCGCTACGACCGCCGCCCAGACCCGCGCCTGCGCTCACACCGCCGCTGCCGCCGACGCTCACACCAGCGCTAAGGCCGCCGGACTGCGCAGGCATAGCGAGAGAAAGAAGGATGGTTCCACACGCCAGGGCTGCTGAAAACTTCGACTTGATGATCGTCATGCTACGCTCCCTTTAGTTGCATTCGGGATCGGCTAACCCGTCCCCTGCTGGCATCAATAAGAGCAATGGAAAACGACGGTTCCAGGAGAGAACTGAACGTAGTTACAGACGTTTGAAGCGTGTCGCTAAAGATTTAAAGGCACTGCTGACCCAAGCTGGCTAACGGTTTTGATGGTTTCAGGCGAAGCTTCGTCCCTCCTCCGTGCGCTGGAAAGCGATCAGGTCGAGCCCTGTGGAAGGACGGCCGAGCACCGTCAGGATCATATGAGCTTGTCCGCGATGATGCGTCTGGTGGTTGAACAGGTGGTGGAGGGCAGGCGCCAGTCGCTGGGATATGGTGCGCATGTCGCTAATGGTCGTGTAGCTGAAGCGACCGCCGAACGCCTCGCCAGCGAGACTCTCGATCCATCGCGCGATCCGCTCATCCTCTGCCTGCCTTGCGCGACGCAGATCGGCGAAGTCCTCGTGCAAGATGATGTCGAGCGAAGGGGGAGCGGCACCTTCGCCCGTGAAGCGGTGAAGCCAGATGCGATCCGTCACGAGGAGGTGGTTGAGCGTTCCCATCATCGAGCGGAAGAACGCTCCCGTGTCGCGCTGCCACTCTTCCCCGGTGAGGTCCGCCGCCGCCTCATAGATGCGGGTATTGGCCCAGCGGTTATACGCGGCCATCATCAGGAAATGTCGTTTCATCGTCGGTGCTTCCGGTGCAGGATGCGGTTTCTCTAATGCCTCGTGAAAGGTCCTGCTATGGCCATCCTGCTTTACGATCTCGTCGGGGCTGACGCCGATCGCCCGTTCAGCCCTCACTGCTGGAAGGCGAAGATGGCTCTCGCTCACAAGGGTCTCGACTTCCAGTCGGTGCCGACGCGGTTTCTCGACGTTCCCTCAGTCGAGGATGGCGCTCGTACCATTCCTGTGATCCGCGATGGCGCTCGTGTCGTGGCGGACTCGTTCGAGATCGCGCTCTATCTCGACCGCGCCTATCCGGAACGTCCAAGCCTGTTTGGTGGGGCGGGAGGGGAGGCGATGGCGCGGATGATCGAGCGCTGGTCGCAGACCATCCTCCATCCGCCGCTCGGGGAAGGGGTGCTGAACGAGATCTTCGCCATGCAGGATGAGCCGAACAAGGCCTACTTCCGCAGAAGCCGCGAGGCGCGATATGGCAGGCCGCTGGAGGAGGTAGGCACGGATCGAGAAGGGCGTCTGTCGGCATTCCGCGCCTCGCTTGAACCGCTCCGCAGCACTTTATCCTTCCAGCGGTGGATCGGCGGAGAGGCGCCTCTATTCCCGGATTACATCGTCTTCGGCGCGCTCCAATGGGCGCGGGTCACCTCCTCGTTCGAGTTCCTCGATCCATCCGATCCCGTCGCCGAGTGGTTCGAGCGCTGCCTCGATCTTTACAACGGGCTCGGCCGCGCTGTGCCTGCCGCGGCCTGAAGCGCTCTTGGCAAGGCGCGGGCCCTTGCCTATAGACCGCGCCTGACCAACCCATTGCGATTGAAGAGGAAGTTTCATGGCAACCGAGCGCACCTTCTCCATGATCAAGCCGGACGCGACGCGCCGCAACCTGACCGGCGCCATCACTGCCATGCTGGAAGAGGCCGGGCTGCGCGTTGTCGCAAGCCGCCGGGTGTGGATGAGCCGGCGCGATGCGGAAGGCTTCTACGCGGTACATCGCGGTCGCCCGTTCTTTGAAGAGCTGTGCGAGTCCATGTCGTCCGGACCGACAGTGGTTCAGGTCCTCGAAGGAGAAAACGCCATCGCCCGCAATCGCGAGGTCATGGGAGCGACGAACCCCGCCAACGCCGATGAGGGCACGATCCGCAAGGTGCATGCGCTGTCGATCGGCGAGAACTCCGTGCATGGTTCGGATGCGCCCGAAACGGCCCGCGAGGAGATCGCCTACTGGTTCTCCCAGACCGAAGTGGTCGGTTGAGCCGAACGAGCATTACGCCGTCAGGGCGATCTGCGGATTCGAGGGCAGTTCCGGCACACTGTGTTGTCCGATGAAGTCACGGAAGACCGTGGCTGTCATCGCCGGCGCATAGATATAGCCTTGGAAGTAGTCGCATCCGAAGGCGCGCAGGAAGGTTTCCTGCCGGATATTCTCTACATGCTCGGCGACGGCCTTGAGGCCGAGCATGCGCGCCATGGCCAGGATCGTCTTGACGAGCGCACGGTTTCCGTCGCCTGTCTCGATGTCGTGGACGAAGCTGCCGTCGATCTTGATCTCGTCGATCGGCAGGCGCTTCAGGAGCGCGATGGACGAGTATCCCGTTCCGAAATCGTCGAGCGAGAGCCGGACGCCGAGCCTCTTGATCTCGCTCATCTGAGCGGCGATATGCGTGTGGTCACGTGCCATGATGCTTTCCGTCAGTTCGAGCGTCAGCATCGTCGCATCCACCTTGAAGCGATCGATGAGGCTCTTCACCACCGACACGAAGCTCTTGTCCGCAAATGATCGCGCGCCGACATTGAGCGCCAGCCGCAGGCCGGATGTCGCGGGATGGCTCTGCCACTCCGCCAGCACCGCAAAGCCCTTTTCGAGCACAAGCGTCGCCAGTTCCCCGCTCAGGCCGAACTGATCGGCCAGAGGCATGAATTCGTCGGGCATGATAAGCCCGCGAGTGGGATGATCCCAGCGAACCAGTGCCTCCGCGCCGTAGATCCGGCGGTTGTCGTCCATCTGAGGCTGAAGATGCAGCGTCATCCGCTTCGCCGCGATGGCGGCACGCAGTTCGCCGAGCATTCGGAACCGCTCTGCTTCCCGCTGCATGGCGGCTGGATCGAACAAGGCGAGGCCGTTTCGCCCGGCCACCTTCGCCTGATACATGGCAAGGTCTGCCCGCTTGAGAATGTCGTCCACACGTCGCTCCTGACGCGCGAACACCACAACGCCGATGCTGGCCGAGCCGAGGTGAACAACCTCGTCCAGCGTGAACTGCATCTGCAGCGCCGCCAGGATTCGGTTGCCGATGGCGATCGCATCGCGCGTCGCGTGCATGTGCTCGGCCTGTGGCTCGCCCAGGAGAACGACGAATTCGTCACCGCCTATACGCGCAACCGTATCTTTCTCCCCCGCGCATTGGCGCAGCCGCTCGGCCACCTGGACGAGATACGCGTCGCCGACGTCGTGGCCATGGGTATCGTTGAGCGTCTTGAAATTATCGAGGTCGATGAAAAGGAGAACGCCATGACCGGCATCTTCGCCGCGAACACCGGTTTCCTCCATCATTCGCTTGAGGAACATGCGCCGGTTCGGCAGCTTGGTGAGCGGGTCCATATAGGCCAGCTCTGCGATCTCCATTTCCTGACGCTTGCGCGAGGAAACATCTGAAAGGTAGCCATACCAGACCAGAGCGTTGCCGGCTCGCTGCGGACTGGCGCTGATACGCAGCCAGCGCTCCTCGCCGTCCTTCGATCGGATGCGGAACTCGGTCTCCCAGTGGGTCAGTGTTCGCGCGGCTGCTGTCAGCGATTTAAGATAGTCGTCGCGGTCATCGTCCACGATCAGGCTGTCGAAGAAGGTGGGATCGGCCACATGCTTGGCATGGGCATAGCCTGTAAGCCGGGTGACGCCGCGACTGAGATAAACGGCGCGGGGCGGCGCTCCATCGGGCACTTCGATCTGGAACAGCGCACCGGGCAGTTCGCTCGTCAGCTTCTGAAAGCGCTGCTCCAGGTTCAGCCGCACGACCGTCTCGCTGATATCGCGGACCGAGCCCTCGTAGAAAAGCGGCCTTCCCGTTCTCTTGTGCGTGACGAGCCGTGCCGATTCCGTGATCCAGATGCGCTCCCGGGTCTTGTGCCTGTAAATCTCGGACACGAAGTCGTCGACCCGTCCGTGTTCCTTGAGAAGCGCCTGGAACTCGGCCCGCCGGCCAGGATCGACATACCACTCGATGCCGATATCCTTTACCGCCGCCAGCATTTCGTCTTCGCTGCGGTAGCCGTTGAGCTTCACCAAGGCAGCATTGGCGCTGATCTGTCGCCCGTCCGGCGCGGAGCGGTAAATTCCCTCCGACAGGTTGTCGATCAGCGCGGCGGATTCGCTCTGTTCCTGAAGCTTGTCGCGGTAAAGGCTGCGATAGTGGAGGACCCCTCCTGCGAGACCCACCGTCGAAAGGAGCGTCAGTGCAGGCAGGATCGAATGCTCCAGGCGTAAGCCTTCAGCGATGAGGGATAACACTCGCGGCCCCGCTTGGTTTGCTCGCGCGAACCTAGGAAAAACAGGGTTTCCAAAACAATAAAGCCGGCGCAGCGCTCCAGCGTAAGGTTGACAGTGTTTTAACGCTGTCTGCCGACGGACCACTGATCCGCAGCCCGGTCATCAGACGACCGCGCCTCGACCCACCCGGCCGCTCCGTCGCGAGGATGTTCCTTCTTCCAGAACGGCGCGCGTGTCTTGAGAAAATCCATCAGAAAGGACGCCGCTTCGAAAGCCGCCTGGCGGTGAGCGGACGCCGCGGCCACCAGCACGATGTTCTCGCCGGGCCGCACCAGCCCGTGGCGGTGGATCACGGAAAGGCCTTGCAGCGGCCAGCGCTCGATCGCTTCGGTGCAGAGCCGCATGATCTCGGCCTCAGCCATGCCGGGGAAATGCTCCAGCTCCAGCGCCTCGAGCGTGCCCGCCTCGTCGCGGCACAGGCCCAAAAAGGTGACAACCGCGCCGATATCCGTTCGGCCGGCGGCAAGCCTCGCGATCTCGGCCGCCGTGTCGAAGTCATCGGCCTGAACGCGAACATGCGGCGTGATCGTCACAGTCACCCGCCCGTCATGGGCGGAAACAGCGCGATCTCGCTGGCGCCTCCGATCGCTTCCGAGTGATGCGCGTGGGTGCGGTCGAGCGCAACGCGGATCACCTCGGAATGCTGCAAGGCGTGCGCATGACCCTCGCTTCTCGACTGAAGCCACAGCAGCAGGTCCTGCACGGTATGCACCTCCAAGGGGAGAGCGATGTCCTCTTCCGCCAAGCCGATGCGCTCACGCACCCAGGCGAAGTACACCAGCTTCAAGGGCCTACTCATCGATGATGTGCTTGGCGCCCGCGCGGAAGTAGTCGTAGCCGGTGTAGAGCGTCACGATCGCGGAAATCCACAGCAACACGATGCCGGTTTCAGTGGCATAGAAGATCATCTTGTCGAGCGCCGGCCCGGCCAGAAGAACGGCGATGGACACCATCTGGATGGTGGTTTTCCATTTCGCCAGGCGCGTCACCGGAACGCTGACCTTCAGATCGGCCAGATATTCGCGCAGGCCTGAAACCAGGATCTCGCGGCACAGGATGATGATGGCGGCCCACAGCGTCCAGCCTGCGATGGTCCGGTCCGTATCGGCGGCAAGAAGCAGCAGGCAGGTTGCGACCAGAAGCTTGTCGGCGATCGGATCGAGCATGCGGCCGATATTCGAGGTCTGCTGCCAGGCGCGTGCGAGATAGCCGTCGAAATAATCGGTGATGCTTGCGGCCAGAAAGATGGCCAGCGCCGACCACCGCGCGAAATCGCTCGAGCGCAGCCGGCCTTCGAGAAAGAAGCACAGCACGATCAGCGGCACCGCCAGGATGCGCGCATAGGTTAGCAGGTTAGGCAGGTTGAATGCCCGCCGCTTGGGGGAGGGCGCGAGGTTCAGATCGTGCGTCGTCAAGGCGAAGGCGGTCCTATGGGAATGAAGCGGAACAAGCGATCCCGACGATCCGTCCGTTGCGCAAAAAACAAGCAGTGATGGCGGAAATGAAAATGGAAAACGCGGCGATTGCAAGGCCCTGACTGGAACCGCTGCATCCGCGACCCGGATTTCAGTGGAAATGCCTTACGAAACGTCGCCCCGAGGTCGATGACTTCGCAAAGCGCGGTCAGCCCTCGTGGAAATGATTGTACACGATACGCGCGGTCGAGGCTGAGATGCCCTCGACGGTCATCAGGTCCTCAATGGCCGCACGGCTAACCGCCTTCGCCGTTCCGAAATGATGAAGTAGCGCGCGCTTTCGATTGGGGCCGATGCCGCTGATCTCGTCAAGCGGGTTCTTCACCAGCTCACGCGAACGCCGCGCGCGATGGGCCCCGATTGCAAAGCGATGCGCCTCGTCGCGCAGGCGCTGGACGAAGTAGAGAACGGGATCGCGCACCGGCAGGGTGAAGGAGTCGCGCCCTTCGGCAAAGAAGCGTTCGCGGCCAGCATCGCGGTCGGCACCTTTGGCCACGCCGATCGCGGCGACCTTGTCGGCAACGCCCAGTTCGTTGAGGATGCCGCGCACCGCAGACATCTGCCCCTGGCCGCCGTCGATCAGGATCACGTCCGGCCAGGCAGGGAAACTCGCGTCGTCCGCATCTGCTCCGGCTGGCACCGGCCCGTCGGCGTTCTCCTTGGCAAGGCGCGAGAAGCGCCGCGTCATCACCTCCCGCATCATGCCGAAATCGTCGCCGGGAGTGATGTCGGTCGAGCGGATGTTGAACTTGCGATACTGGTTCTTCACGAAGCCTTCTGGCCCCGCCACGATCATGGCGCCCACTGGAGCCGTGCCCATGATGTGGGAGTTGTCGAACACCTCGATGCGACGCGGCAAGTGGGGCAGGGCGAAGGTTTCCGCGAAGCCGGCAAGCAGCCGCGTCTGCGTCGACGTTTCTGCAAGGCGTCGCCCCAGCGCCTCGCGCGCATTGTGGACAGCATGGTCCACCAGCTCCTTCTTTTCTCCCCGCGCCGGCACGGAAAGAGATACCTTGAAGCCCATGCGCTCGCTCAGCGCCTCGGCCAGCAGTTCCTGTTCGGAAACGATCTCGGACAGGAGCAGAAGGCGTGGGCTTGGCTTGTCGTCATAGAATTGCGCGATGAACGAGCCGAGCACTTCGTTCGGTTCGACCAGCGGATCGGCCTTCGGGAAATAAGCGCGGTTGCCCCAGTTCTGGCCGGTGCGGAAGAAGAAGACTTGGATACAGGTCTGCCCGCCTTCCTGGTGGATCGCGAAGATGTCCGCCTCGTCTACGCTCTGCGGATTGATGCCCTGGTGGCCCTGCACATGCGCGAGTGCGGAAAGCCGGTCGCGAAGCACGGCCGCACGCTCGAAATCCATCTCTGCGGCGGCCGCCTGCATGGCCGACGCGATCTCGCCTTTCACCTTCTGGCTGCGGCCCGCGAGAAAGTCCTTCGCTTCCGACACCAGCTCTGCATAGTCGCTTTCGGAAATCTCGTCCGCACACGGGCCCGAGCAGCGCTTGATCTGGAACAGCAGGCAGGGCCGCGTGCGGCTCTCATAAACGGAATCGGTGCAGGTCCGCAGCAGAAATGCGCGCTGCAGCGAGTTGATCGCACGTCCGACCGCGCCGGCGGATGCGAACGGGCCGAAATATTCGCCGTTCCGCGAGCGCGCACCGCGATGCTTGAAGATCCCCGGTGCCCGATGGCTGCGGTTGAGGAGGATATAGGGGAACGACTTGTCGTCCCGCATCAGCACGTTGAAGCGCGGCCGTAAGCGCTTGATCAGATTGGCTTCCAGCAGCAAGGCTTCGGTTTCGGTGCGGGTGACCACGAACTCCATGGTGGCAGTTTCCCGCACCATGCGGGCCAGCCGGTTGTTGTGGAAGCGCCCCTGCGCATAAGAGGTCACACGCTTCTTGAGGTTCTTGGCCTTGCCCACATAGAGAGCGTCGCCGGCCGCGTTGAGCATGCGATAGACGCCGGGCGAATTCGGCAGGCGCTTCACCAGCGTCTGGATGACCTCCGCGCCGATCTTGCCTTCTATGTCGCCGGGATCAGGCGTCCAGTCGATCGCGATAAATGCCAATTCGGGCCCCTCCGGCGCGGGCGCCTGCGCCTCGTCGCCGTCCTCATCATCCGTGTCTTCACCCGGCAGGAAGCCCGCGACGTCGTCGCTCGCATCGCCCTTGGCGGAAAAGTCGGGCGAGCGTGGGCTTCTTTGTTCCGGTTTCATTCCGATTCCGAGTGTCACGAGACGATGAAGCAAGGCAACTGAGTCAGGATGCCGCGACCGGGCACGCCAGGCTCTGAAGATAGCGGCGCTTCGGCCGCATTACGAGTTCCAGCGGCTCCGTTTACCTTGGTGAATAACCGTTCACGCCTTGGCCCGTTTTGTGACCCTCCGCCGCATTTGAATCAAATCGTTCTGCCTGTGCTGACTTTGGGGCGCAGACGCTGACCCAGCGTCGGCAAAGCTTACCCGCGTGCAAGAGCTGCCGCTGCTCCTCATCTGTTGCGTGATCGACACGGAAGCCTGCCGCCGCATTCGAGTCCCGGAATGACCAAAATTCGGCAGCGGTCCCGCCCGATTCACAGACCAGATTTGTGGCCGGCCGAAAGCGCAGTCGAAGTTCGAGCCCCCGCCGATCGACGCGCTTTCCCGTGTGTGAGTTTGAAGTGAAAGGAATCTGCCATGTTCCACTATTCGAGGTTCGAGCGCCCGGCGCGCGTCAATGCCGGATCGAAGATTGTTCGCCCCATCGCCGCAGCATTCGGGCTGATCGCCCTTGCCGGCGTGATCCCGGCGAACGCTGCTGACGTGATCGGCGAAGAGCCGCCCGCTCCGGAGGCCGTCGAAAGCATGCCCGTCTCGTCCTGGACCGGACCTTATGCCGGTCTCCAGCTTGGCTACGGCATGGGCAAGACGGACACCGAGGGTGAGACCGTCGACACCGACGGCATCATCGGCGGCGGCTTTGCAGGCTACAACGTCCAGAGCGGCGCGGTCGTGTATGGCGTGGAAGGCGATGTCGGCTATGGCGACCGCGAAGGCAAGGACGGCGGCGTGCGCTCCAAGTCCGGCGTCGAAGGTTCGCTGCGCGGCCGCTTCGGCTACACGGTGACGCCGGACGTGCTGGTTTACGGAACAGCCGGCGGCGCGGCGCAGAACCTCAAGGTGCGCGAAGGCGGCGAAAGCGACAAGAACACCATGCTCGGCTACACGGTCGGCGCCGGTGCGGACGTCAAGTTCACCGAAAACGTGTTCGGCCGCGCCGAGTATCGCTACTCCGACTACGGCAGCGAGAAGTTCAGGACCGGCTCGGGCTCGCAGGACGTTAATTCGAGCGATCACCGCGTGCAGTTCGGCGTCGGCATGAACTTCTGAGCGGATTGCCGACGATCAAGAAAAAGCCGGGCCTCGTTGCCCGGCTTTTTTCATGCAGGTGGCAGCGCCGCGAGCTTCGGGAATGCGCGATCGAACTGGTCCACCCAGGCGCCGAGGCCGGGATGCCGGCCCTCCCACTCGCCTTTGAAACGTAAGGCGAGATAGCCAAGCGCCGCGCGCAGGGCGAAGCTCCCCGCATCCGCACTGTCCGCTTGCGGCAGGTGTGCATCAAGATGGGTGAGCGCCCGCTCGACCTTCTGCCACTGCTTGTCGAGCCACGGCGTGTGCACCTTTTCCGCCGGGCGCGAGCGGCGTTCATAGACATGGGCGAGCAGGCAATCGCAGATGCCGTCTGCCAGGGCCTCGAGGCGTTCCACTCGGAGCGCGCGCGCCGGGTCCGAAGGATAAAGACCGCCGCCGCTGGCCCGATCGAGAAAACGCATGATCACGCGGCTGTCGAACACCGCGTCACCATCGCTGGTCACAAGCGACGGGATCTTGCCGAGCGGATTGGCACTCAGGAGATCGGCGGGCGCGGCATTGGTGTCCACCACCTCCGCGTCGAGCACCACTCCGAGATGCGCGGCCGCCATGCGGACCTTCGCACTATAGGGGGAGGCGGGCGCATAAAGGAGGCGGGTCATGGCTTTGATGTCCTCTATTGGCGCTTTCAGCCGCCGCGCACCGGCGGCATAGCCACCTTGGACGCCCTGCACGCGCGCGCATCGACCTCTCCGCAGGAGCGGAAAGCGAGATCCTTGGTCAGGCAGATGCGCACCTCGCGCAGATAGCCCTTCTTGCAGGTGACGGCGACGCCGTCCGCGGGAAGGCCGGGATTGCTTTGAAGAAAGCGCTGCTCCGCCTGATCGGGATCGACCGTCCTGTAGGAATCGAGGCGGCGGAACTCCACCGGGATCTCAACGGCCTCTCGCGCCTTGCGCAGCAGAGCAAAATAGTCCGCCTGGCTCAGGCCGGAGCAGCTTCCATGCTTGCGCCACTGATAGGCGATCAGGCTGCTGGCCGGCATCAGGTCGTAAAGAGTGCGCATCCGTTCGCGCGGAACGTTGCGTTCCTGCACCGGGCAATCCGTCGGATAGCCATGCTCCCGTTGCGGCCACAGCCCATGCACCACAAAGGCATAGGGCCGTCCGGCCCCGCATTGCTGCTGGTTGGCCTCCGCGCCCTCGGCTGCGCAATAGCTTGGCGACCATGAAAGCGAGAGAACGTAGAAGTCGAAACCCGGTGTGCCCGGATCAGCATTGGCCCGCGATGCGCCGCCCGCAAGCAGCAGAAGCGCCGTCAGCGCGCATGTCCGGAAAGTCGATAGGGAGGACACCTACTTCAGGACGCGGCAGCGGCCATTGTAAACATACCAGCGATCGAAGCCGTCGACGCAGAACTCGACATTGTCGCCGATCGAGGCAAAGCCGAGATCCGTCTCGATCAGATACCAGATGTCCCGGCTCTGGCCGTCCGACAGATAGATGTCCGCTTCGCAATAGCGGCGCGAGATCGGGTGTGTCTCGTCGGTCGGCTCGTAGCGCTTCTCGCGAATGTTGTAGAACTGGGCGATCTCGACATCCGGCAGGTTCGGCACATGCCGCACCTGATAGCGGAAGCGGTGCTCGATCCTGTTGAGCCACTTGGCCTCCGCGCAGATGCCCGGATCGACCTCGACGAGAACCGGATCGGCGCTGAAGGCAGGCGTCGCGGCAAGCGATGCCAGGAGATTGGCAGCCAGCGCGGCGAGGGAAAGGGTCAGGCGCATTGTCGAGGTCTCGCGCGAACAGGGCGAACGGATTCGCCGATTGCCTCAATGTCCCTTCAGAACATGACGGGTCAAGTGCAAGGCTGCAACGGTAACGGCATCAGTGATGTGCCGTCTCACCGGCGAGCCACTCGATGCTCCATCCGGCGCCGACTTCCTGCGCCAATGCATTCCGCAGCGCGGGAAGCATGATGCGGAGCTCGTTCTCAAGCGTGAAAGGCGGGTTGACCACCACAATCCCGCTGCCGTCGAGCCGGGGCTCGGGCGAGGCGGCGCGGACGGTGAGGACGATGTCCAGCATCTTCGGAATGCCGAGTGCGCGAAGCATCGTGTGGAAACCTGCCACGTCCTCCTGATTTTTGATCGGATACCAAAGCGCATAGAGGCCGCCGGGCCAGCGGCGATGTGCAAGCCGCAAGCCCTCGACCAGCCGTTCCCATTCGTCTTCGGCCTCGAAGGGCGGATCAACCAGCACCAGCCCGCGCTTCTCCTTCGGCGGAAGCTGGCTGTTGAGCGCGAGCCATCCATCGAGTCGGATCACCCGCGTCTGGAAATCGCCCGCGAACAGGTCGGCAAGTGTTTCCGCATCCTCGGGATGAAGCTCGACCGCGGTGAGCCGATCCTGCCGCCGCAGAAGCGAGCGCACCAGCGCGGGGGAGCCTGGATAGCGCCAAGCCTCGCCGCTGCCGGGCCTCACGGCATCGAGATACGGCGCGAGCAACGCTGCCGCATCCGTTGGAAGCTCCGCGTCGAGCAGGCGCCCGATCCCGCCGCGCCACTCGCCGGTTCGCTGTGCCTCGGGCGACGAAAGATCATAGCTCCCGCGACCCGCATGGGTGTCGATCACGCGAAAAGCCTTGTCCTTGGCTTGCAGATACAGCACCAGCCGCGTCAGCACGGCATGCTTGACGACATCGGCGAAATTTCCGGCATGGAAAGCGTGGCGGTAGTTCATCCGTGGCCCAAAGCGTGACAGCGCCGCCGCTCTACTCCCGCGCGGGAAAAGCGGCTAGGGTGATGGCATCATGAATACCCACCTTCCCGTTACGATCGGCCACTCGGCCTGCCCGCATGACTGCCCCTCCACCTGCGCGCTCGATGTGGAGGTGATCGAAGGAAAGCGCATTGGCCGCGTCCATGGCGCGAAGGCGAACACCTACACGGCCGGCGTGATCTGCGCCAAGGTAGCCCGCTACGCCGAGCGCATCCACCATCCGGACCGGCTTCTCAAGCCCGTGGTGAGAAGCGGCGCGAAGGGCGAGGGCGGCTGGAAGGAAGCGAGCTGGGAGGCGGCGCTCGACCTCGTGGCGGAAAAGTTCATCCGCGCCGAGGAAGCTCACGGCTCGGAAGCCGTCTGGCCCAACTATTATGCCGGCACGATGGGCCTCGTGCAGCGCGACGGGATCAATCGCCTGCGCCATGCCAAGAAATATTCCGGTCTCTTCGACAGCATCTGCACCAATCTCGCCTGGACCGGCTATGTCATGGGTACCGGCCGCCTGGCGGGACCTGATCCGCGCGAGATGGCGAAGTCCGACTGCGTGGTGATCTGGGGCACGAATGCCGTGGTCACGCAGGTGAACGTGATGACCCACGCCTTGCGCGCGCGAAAAGAGCGCGGCGCCAAGATCGTCGTGATAGACGTTTACGAGAACGCGACGATGCGCCAGGCCGACCTCGGCCTCGTGCTGAAACCCGGCACGGACGGCGCGCTGGCCTGCGCGGTGATGCATGTCCTGTTCCGCGACGATCTCGCCGACCGCGACTTCCTTGCGCGATGGACGGACGATCCGGCCGGCCTCGAAGCGCATCTCCAGTCTCGCACGCCGGAATGGGCGGCGGCGATCACCGGACTGCCGGTCAATGCCATCGAAGCCTTCGCGCGGCTGGTCGGCACCACGAAGCGCACGTTTTTTCGCTTAGGCTACGGCTTCTCGCGCCAGCGTAACGGCGCGGTGAACATGCACGCGGCGCTTTCGATCGCGGCCGTTACGGGCGCCTGGGCCTATGAAGGCGGCGGCGCCTTCCATTCCAATTCGGGCATCTTCAAGCTGGACACGGCCGAGATCCAGGGCGGAAGCTATGCTGATCCGCGCATCCGTCACCTCGATCAGTCGAAGATCGGCCGCGTCCTGACCGGCGATTCGGAGGCGTTGCAAGACGGTCCGCCCGTGACGGCCATGCTGATCCAGAACACCAACCCGGCCAATGTCGCGCCCGAACAGCGCCTGGTGAAGCGGGGCCTGCTGCGGAACGACCTGTTCACCTGCGTTCACGAGCAATTCATGACGGACACGGCGCAACTCGCCGATGTCGTTCTGCCGGCCACCATGTTCCTTGAGCATGACGACATCTACAAGGGCGGCGGGCAGCAGCACGTCACCCTCGGCTCAAAGCTGGTTGATCCGCCGGAAGGCCCGCGCACCAACCACTTCGTGATCGAGGAGCTCGCGCTGCGGCTCGGCGTATCGCACATGCCGGGCTTTGGAAAAACCGAGCGGGAGCTGATCGACGCCATGCTGGCCAAGCGCGGCCTCGGCGGGTTCGACGCGCTGCGCGAAAGCCGGTGGGCCGACATGCAGCCGCCCTTCGAGACCGCGCATTATACGAACGGCTTTGCCCATCCCGACGGCAAGTTCCGCTTCCGGCCCCAATGGACGAACACGCCCGCGCCGAACAAGCCGCCGCGCTCCATGGGCCTGCAAGGTCCTCACGCCGATCTTCCGGTCTTCCCCGATCATGTCGACCTGATCGAAGTGGCCGATTCTGAGCACCCGTTCCGCCTCGCGACATCGCCCGCCCGCCAATTCCTCAATTCCACCTTCACGGAAACGCCCGGATCGCGCTCGCGCGAAGGCCGTCCGGAACTGCTGCTTCATCCCGACGACGCGGCCGATCTCGGCATCGCGGCCGGTGATCGCGTGGAGACCGGCAACAGCCGTGGCGAGGTGGTGCTTCATGCCAAGCTGTTCGACGGCCTGCGCCGCGGCGTGGTGATCGCGGAAGGCATCTGGCCCAACGGCGCCCATGAGCGCGGGGAGGGGATCAACGTGCTGACGGGCGCGGATGCGGCGGCACCCTACGGCGGCGCGGCTTTCCACGACACCAAGGTGTGGCTGCGCAGGGCCGCGAGCTAAGGCGTCAGCCGCGCGAGATCCTCGAGGTTCTGCTCGGCGCGGGCAGCGGCCGGAACGATGAGGCTCTCGAGCCTCTGGTCCGCGGCGTGACCCTGCGTGAAGACCGTGCGCGCTCCATCCATGCGCGCAACCCCCTCAGCCACCATGCGCAACGCAAGCGGATAAAGCCGGTGTTCCGCCTTCAACACGCGGGCCGCGAGGCTGGCTTCCGTATCGTCGCCAGAGACGGGCACGGCCGCCTGCGCGATGATCGGACCGTTATCGAGCACGTCCGTCACGAAATGAACGGAACAGCCGTGGATCAGCACGCCTGCCTCAAGCGCGCGCCGATGCGTGTCGAGACCGGGAAAGCTCGGCAGAATCGAGGGGTGGATGTTGAGCAGGCGCCCTTGCCAGCGCGCAACAAAGGCCGGTGAGAGCAGGCGCATGAAGCCGGCGAGGCAGACAATCTCGGCGCCCGCCTCTTCAAGGGCGCTATTGATAGCCGCCTCATGTGCGAGCTTGTCCGCGAAGTCGTTGCGAACGATCGCGCGCACGGGCACGCCCGCCTTTTGGGCCGCTTCGAGCCCGGCGGCGTCCGCACGGTCCGAGATCACGAGGCATACATGCGCCGGATAGTCCGGCTCCGCAGCGGCTGCGAGCAGCGCCTTCATGTTCGAGCCGCGTCCCGAGATCAGGATCGCAACGGATTTGCGCAGCGTTCCGTTCACAGCGCGAGCGTCCCGCGGAAGATCACGCCCTCCGCCCGGCGCGGCACGATGCGGCCGATCGGCGTCACCGTTTCACCCGCCTGTTGAAGCACGGCCGCCACCTGCGCGGCCTGACCGGCTGCGGCGACCACCACCATTCCGATCCCGCAATTGAAGGTCCGCATCATCTCAGTGGACTCCGCATTGCCGCTCTGTGCGAGCCAGGAGAACACAGGCGGCACGTCGATGGCATCTAGATCGAGCTCCGCCGCGAAGTCCGGCGGAAGGATGCGGGGGATATTGTCGATGAAGCCGCCGCCCGTGATATGCGCCAGCGCCTTCAGGCCGTGGGTGTTGCGGATCGCCTGAAGCAGCGGCCGCACATAGATGCGCGTCGGCTCCAGCAGCGCCTCGCCTGTCGTGGACCCGTTCACCCACGGCGCGGGCGCGTCCCATGCCAACCCCGCATCGGCTACGATGCGGCGCACCAGCGAGAATCCGTTCGAATGGATGCCGGACGAAGCGAGGCCGAGCAGAACGTCGCCTTCCGCGATGTCGTTGGTGGGCAGGAGCTGGCCACGCTCGGCCGCGCCCACTGCGAAGCCGGCGAGGTCATAGTCGCCTTCCCGGTAAAGGCCTGGCATCTCGGCAGTTTCGCCGCCGATCAGCGCGCAGCCGGCCTGCCGGCAGCCTTCCGCGATGCCCGCCACGATTGCCGCGCCTTCCTCGGGGTCGAGCTTTCCTGTCGCGTAGTAATCGAGAAAGAAGAGCGGCTCGGCGCCCTGCACCACGAGGTCGTTGACGCACATCGCAACGAGATCGATTCCGATCGTGCCGTGCAGTCCGGTCTCGATGGCGATCTTCAGCTTGGTGCCGACCCCGTCATTGGCGGCCACCAGCACCGGGTCGGTGAAGCCTGCCGCCTTGAGGTCGAACAATCCGCCGAAGCCTCCGATCTCGCCGGCGCCCGGCCGCAGCGTGGTGCGCACGATGGGCTTGATCAGATCGACCATGCGGTTGCCCGCGTCGATGTTCACGCCGGCCTGCGCGTAGCTCGCTCGCTCTTTATTGTCCGTCATCGCCTCGCTCGTCGCCGCTTGCCGATCGCCTCGGCTCTTGGCATGGAAGCCGATGTGCCTGCAAGGCGGGCCGGGTGCGCGACGACAGAACGCCGCCTTCCTCCTTGCATGCCGCCCCGCTACCACTCATCCTCGCGCCGGTGGCGCCGTTTTCATTGAAGCATCCCGTGACCATTCCCAACCTCATCACCATCATGCGCTTCCTCCTGGTGCCAGGAGTGGTTTTCGCGCTGCTTACGGGACACATGGATTGGGCTTTGGTCGGCTTTGTCGTAGCCGGCATCTCGGACGGCGTGGACGGTTTCATAGCGCGCCATTTCGATCAGCGCTCGGTGCTCGGCGCCTATCTCGATCCCGTTGCCGACAAGCTCCTTCTCGTGTCCGTCTTCGTGGTGCTCGGCCTGATGGGGCAACTGCCGCTCTGGCTCGTGATCACCGCCGTGTCGCGCGACGCGCTGATCATCGCGGCCGTGCTGATGTCGGCGGTGATGGGTCATCCGGTGGAGATGAAGCCGCTCTTCGTGTCCAAGGCGAATACGGCGGTGCAGATCATCCTTGCCGCGCTTGTTCTTGCGCAGCTTGCCGTCGCGCCCGGCATCGAGGCGGTGAAACCGGCGCTGGTGATCGTGAGCGGCATCTTGACCGTTGCTTCGGCCGCGGCCTATCTCGTCGGCTGGCTGAAACACATGGGCGGATATGGCGAAGGTGGATCCTCAACCGGTTGAGGTTGCGGTGGCCGATGCCACCGCGGCGGCCGCGTTTCGTCGCCAGGTACGCTTCTGGATTGCGGCGACCGTCGCGGTCGTCGTTTTCTTCTTCCTGTTCAGCAGCATCCTCCTGCCGTTCATCGCCGGCATGGTTCTGGCCTATTTCCTTGACCCCGTCGCCGATCGGCTGGAGCGGCTGGGCCTGTCGCGCCTCATGGCCTCGATCGTGATCCTGATCGGCTTCGTGGTCCTGGTTGCGCTGGGGCTGACCATCCTGATCCCCGTGCTCGTGACGCAATTCCGCGAGCTGGGCAGCAACCTTCCGGGCTACTTCAGACAGCTGCAAACCTTGCTCACGAGCTTCGATCCGCAATGGCTCGAACAGCGCTTCGGCGTGGACGCGACCGACCTGCGCAGCGGGCTCGAGTCGCTATTTTCGTCGGGCGCCGGCTTCGCGACCACGGTATTCGCCTCGATCTGGCAGTCGGGGCTCGCCCTCGTAAACATTGCCGGGCTCTTCGTGGTCACGCCCGTGGTCGCCTTCTACATGCTGCTCGACTGGGACCGCATGGTGGCCTCGATCGATTCCTGGATCCCGCGCGATCATGTCCTGACCGTTCGCCGTCTTGCCGTGGAGATCAACGCGGCCACGGCCGGCTTCGTGCGCGGGCAGGGGGCTCTCTGCTTGATCCTCGGCACCATGTATGCGGTCGGCCTGACGCTGGTCGGCCTGAACTTCGGCATCCTGATCGGACTCTTCGCCGGGCTGATCAGCTTCATCCCCTATATTGGCTCGCTGGTGGGCCTTGTTCTGGCAATCGGCGTGGCGCTGGTGCAGTTCTGGCCGGACTGGATCTGGGTGGTTGCCACGGCCTGCGTGTTCTTTGTGGGCCAGTTCATCGAGGGCAACATCCTCCAGCCCAAGCTCGTCGGGAAGAGCGTGGGCCTCCATCCGGTCTGGCTGATGTTCGCGCTTTTCGCCTTCGGCGCGTTCTTCGGCTTCGTGGGGCTGCTGATCGCCGTGCCGCTGGCCGCCGCTGTGGGTGTCCTCGTTCGTTTCGCTCTCGCGCGTTATCTCGAATCGCCACTCTACAAGGGGCGGGCCGCCGTGCTGATCCGCGACCCCGCCGCCGACATCGCCGCGGATATCTGACCCCGTGGGTGATAGGCCCGGGCCGCGCCAGTTGCCCCTCGCTCTTGGACATTCCACTGCCGCGACACGCGACGATCTCGCGGTCTCGGAAGCGAATCGCCACGCCGTCGAACTGATCGAGCGGTGGCCCGCTTGGCCATCGCCGGTGGTGATCCTGTCGGGACCATCCGGCTCGGGCAAGAGCCATCTTGCCGCGATCTGGAAGCACAGAGCGCAGGCAGCCGAGTTTTCCGGCAGCAACATCCCTCCTGACGCGTTCGGACCAGAAGCCGTTCCTGCCACGCTGATCGACCACATCGATGCAGCTGCGATCGACGAGAACGGCTTGTTTCATCTGATCAACGCAGTGCAGGCGCGCGGCGGGCACCTGCTTCTCGTCGGGCGTGGTTCTCCTTCGAACTGGAACGTTTCGCTGCCCGACCTTCGCTCTCGCCTGCGCGCCGCAACCGCAACGGAGCTCGGCGCACCGGAGGAAGAGCTGCTCACGGCGGTCATCGCGAAGCTTTTCGCCGACCGCCAAGTCGAGGTGGAGCCGCATGTCGTGCAGTTTCTTGTCCGTCGCATGGACCGCTCCCTGGCCGAAGCCGTCCGTGTCGTAGCGGCGCTTGATCGGCTGTCGCTGGAAGGCAAGCGTCCGATCACGCGCAGCTTGGCGAACTCGGTGCTGAGTGAGCGCGATGCACCGCGTGATACGGATAATGATTGATCAGCTCGCCGCGTGCGAGGCGATGACTGCCGTCTGAAATTTCCCGGCTTGCGCCAAGCCGCGCACGCCCGTAGGAGAACGACACCGCGTTCGGAGTGTAGCGCAGCCTGGTAGCGCACCTGATTTGGGATCAGGGGGTCGCAGGTTCGAATCCTGCCACTCCGACCAGCGCGGTTTAATGATCGTGGAGCTTTCAATGGCAGCGCGCATCTTCAGCCCGGCCAAGACGGCCATGCAGTCGGGCAAGGCCAAGACCGGTTACTGGGTTCTCGAATTCGATCCGGCTGCGCCGCGCACCATCGACCCGTTGATGGGCTATACCTCGTCGGGCGACATGCAGTCCCAGATCCGCCTGTCTTTCGAAACGCGCGATGCCGCCGTGGCTTATGCCGAAAAGCACGGCATCGAGTTCCGCGTGGAGGAGCCGCAGGAAAGCAAGCGGCGCCAGATTTCCTATTCCGACAATTTCCGTTATGACCGGAAGGTGCCCTGGACCCACTGAGTTCAGCGCATCGCGGCTTGCACCAGTTCTCGGTCCCGTAGCTCAGCCGGATAGAGCACCGGCCTTCTAAGCCGATGGTCGCAGGTTCGAATCCTGCCGGGATCGCCAAGCTTTCAATGACTTAGATGTTGCGTAAATGCCGAGTTCCAACTCGTGTAGGAGGTGAGCTCCAGCTTTTCGCCCGCCTTCCTCCGCTGCCTCGTGAAGCGTGTTGATCGCTTCTCCAGGCTTGGCGCCCTGCAAGGCCTTGGTCGGTGTACGCTCAGGCAGCGGCGTTGGAGTAGCTGCAGTCACGCTTCTGCGGCAGCGCGCCCTCGTCCTAGAAGCGTAGCTGGGGAGGCAGCCTGTTATCGGCTGCGGGAAAGCGCGACGAGTCGCGGCGCGGAAGCGGAGAGCGCAGGTGCGTCTTTGAGCCTTGGCACCACAATGATCTGATCGATCGCACCACGTCGGAATGCAGCAAGGAAGCGCCGATAGTCTTTGAAGACGATGCAGCCGCTGGAATCGCCCGGCACTCGAAGAAGGTAGGTATGCGCCAGAAGTCCGACGCGGCCGTGTGGAGCGATACCATTGACCGGCGTCAACCGAATAGCGTCCACACCGTGGAAGCGCTTCTCGCGCATTGATAGCCGGTAGGTGGAAGGCGGAGTTGATCCGCGCATTTTCACATGAACGTATTTCGGATTGTCGCGCATCGCGCCCCGTCCGGAATGTGCCTCCAGCTTCTCGCCATTCGGCATATGAACCACACCCGCCGAGATGTCATAGATGGCGGTCCGCTTCTTGCCCCCGAGTCCCGGCCAGGGGATCAACGCAGGCTTAGGGCCGGCCTCCTCTTCGGCGGCCGGATTGTCAGGCCGCGCATATGCCAAGATCGGAGCCGATCGCTCGAGTCTCGAGGCAGGCTCCGCACGTGGCACTTGTGTTGCGGGACGAAAGCTCGGGGCGACAATATGGTCGGGTAGATCTGCCAGCACTTCGGCCTTCTGCTCGCCTACCAAGCTCTGCACCGCGCTTCCGGATGCCACATGCAGCGAGACAGATTGTTGGTCAGCGGGGGTCGATGCGGAAAGAGAGGCCAGCTGCACGCGCGCCTGCGAATGGAAGTGGCGATCATCAGGCGGCGTCGCGGGACGAGGTCCAAATCCGCTGGCCAAACTGACCTCGCTTGGCCGGGCAAGAAGGCGCGAGAGAGAAGGAGCGCGTTCGGCTGACGTGCTGGCGGCAAAGCGCTGCGCGAATGCCGAGCCGGACAAGGGATGGATTGCGGCCTTTGAAGCGCTCGGGCGTGCGCGGTCGCGGCGATCATCAGCTGCAAAGGCAGCTGCACTTGCCGGCTGAGAAGCAAGGCGGGCAGCCGTGTCGATCCTTGTTTGAAGCCGTGCCTGCTTCACCGGGCTGATAGCCGCAGCGGCGGCATGAGCTGCTGTGGGAACAACCATCGACGCCCAAGCTCCACCGAGCACCCCGCACATCATCGCCGCGGCGAAGCGGTTGTTCGAGCGGCGACGCATGTCTTGGCGAGCAGCGGCAGCGCGCATAAGCAGGGATAGAACGACCAACTTGGTTCTTTCTGGTTGTGGCAGACGGGGCCTTATGCGCTCATTCATGGCTTCAATATGAAAGAGAGTAGTAACCAAGATGTTTAACTTGGCTGGCGCGTTCCTAGGGTCGCATGTGCGCGGGCATCCCCGCTGCCTCGATAGTGCGGTGATCCGGGGGCGGCGAGCCATGATGGAATTTGTCTCCGCGGCCATGTGGAAGCCGGACGGCGGCGTTGCGCTCATCGCTGCTTTCTCACCAGGCGAGAGTTGTCGGATCAGCCATGCGATCTAGGCGCGGCGGAAGAACGCCACGGCGCCTGCTCGATCTGCGCGGATCGCTTCGACTTTCGCCAGACTTGGCGGGCTCTATCGGATAAACGGGTCGAGGAAAGTGCCGACCGAAGCCGTGTAGTTCGAGCGGAGATGCGATGCGTCCTTGTAGAAAGGAACATTGCCGCGCGTCAGCGGGCAGATTGCGTCGTCGCAAAGCAGCTGCAGCAGATCGACAACATGCGCGCCGTGCCCGCCAAGGGTCTTCAGGGCGCTGTCGATCGGCTGCGACTGTGCCTCCATCGGGCGAAAGTCGAATGTCCAGTCAGCAGCGGGCGGATCGCCGGCGAAGATGCGCCGCCGCAGCTCAGCTGGAACGTCGAAGTCTGGATAAGGGCTTGTGGTCAGCAGAACCACATCCTTGCCGAGCGCGCGCAGCTCATCGATCTCACCGGCCAGATTGTTGATCGCCAGATCGAGACCGGCTTTGGTGGCTGCTGAAAGGCAGCCGCCGTTCTCGCCGCAGACGAGCGAGGTGGCCTTGTTTGTCTTGAAATAGGAGGTCCACATGCCCGCGAAGATCACGCGTTTGTAGCGGGAACTGCGGGCCTGCTCCATCACGCGCTGGTGGAACGACGAGCAGCCGAAGCCCGGCGCCGTGCGCTCCAGCCCCGGTAGCGGAGGGCAGCCGCCCTTGGTGATGAAGACAACCGCGTGCTTGTCGAGCGCCGGCATGAGTTCTTCCACCCGCGCATACCAGATCTCCGCGAAGGAGTCCCCGATGACGAGGACGTCCGCCTCACTGGATGGATTGCCCAAGCCGCATTGCCGCAGCGTCTTGCCGAAGGTGCTCGTTCCGCCGCAGTGATCGAGCGGAAAGGTATAATCGGCGACGGCTTCGAGGCTGGGCCCGTAAACTGCCGCGACGGCCTTGTTGCGCTGCGGCAGGCCGCCACCAAGCACCATCGCCGCGCCGCCGGCGACCACCGCGAGCGTGATAATGCCGAGACTGGCCATCCCCGCTGCGCGTTCGCGATGGTTCGTAGCCGCCATGCCTTTCAGCAGAACACGGCAGGGCTGCTCGATGAACGTATAGGACGCCCAGCCGAGCAGGATGGAGGCCATGAACGCCACTGACTCGACGCCTGCGCCAGAAATCCTGAAATAGGCGAGCGCCGCGACGAGCGGCCAGTGCCAGAGATAGATCGAGTATGACCAGGTTCCGATCGCCTGCAGCGGCGTGGATGCCAGGATGGAACGCGGCGAACGCGCCGCGAGCACCAGCATGGTTCCCGCAACCGGCAGAAGGGCGCTGTAGGATGGCCAGGCGGTATCCTCCGAGAATAGCATCAGGCTCGATAGGATCGCCGCAACGCCCATGATCTCGCAAAGTGCGGCGCTGCTTTGCGTGACACGCGCCATCCTCCACGGCCACAACGCGACGAGCCCCCCGGCCAGCATCTCCCAGGCGCGTGGCGGCAGCATGTAAAAGCCCGCCGAAACAAGCCGGCCATTGTCAAAGACCGTTCCCAGCACCACCGAAAGCGCCAAGGACAGGATGAAGCCCAGGAGGAGGAGAGCGAAGCGGCTCTGGCGGCCCGGCAGCAGCGGAAAAGCAAGTGCGAGGACGACGGGATAGATGAGGTAGAACTGCCACTCGACCGACAGCGACCAGGTGTGCAGCATCCACATCGTGTCGGCCGATGCGCCGAAGTAGCCCGCTTCCTGCCAGAATACGATGTTTGAAACGAACGCGAGCGCCGAGATCCCGTCGCGCGCGACATCCTTCAGCGCTCCGGGCTCCACGAACACCAGCCCGAACAGCAGTGTGGCGGCTACGACGGCGACGAGAGCGGGATAAAGGCGGACAAGCCGCGCGCGATAGAAGCCGAAAATGGAGAAGCTGCGCTTTTCCAGTCCTGACGCGATGATGCCCGTCATCAGGAAGCCGGAGATGACGAAGAAGACGTCGACGCCGATGAAGCCGGCACCGAACCCCGGCGCGCCGAAGTGAAACAGCAGCACAAGGAGCACGGCAAGCGCTCGCAAGCCGTTGATGTCCTTGCGAAACTCCATGCTTTACCCTCGAAAGCCAGACGCCGGCGCTATCGCACCGCGCCGCAACTACATGTCACGCGGGGGTGTAGATTTGCTGAAACGGATTGCTTGCTGCGCAGCGAAAACAGGCAAGAGCGTTGAGCGTACTTGTCTATCTCGCGGTCGCCTACCTCAAGCCTCACGCGCCGCCTTCAACGCACGGCTGAGATCGGCGCGCAGGTCTTCGACGTCTTCCAGGCCGATCTGTAGCCGGATGATCGGGCCGTTCCCGGAAGCCTTGGCGATCGTCCGGTCACTGAGATCGACCTGCACGGCGAGGCTCTCAAAGCCACCCCAGGAATAGCCCAGGCCGAAGATTTGAAGCGCATTCAGAAATGCGTGCGCCTGAGGCCGCCCGCCCCGGTCGAGCACGATCGAGAAGATGCCGCTCGAGCCGCCGAAGTCGCGCTTCCAGACGGCGTGGCCTGGGTGGCTCGGAAGGGCAGGGTGCAACACTTGTGAGACGCCATCCTGCTCTTCCAGCCAAGTCGCGAGCTCGAATGCGCTCTGCTGGTGGTGCTGAAGCCTCACGCCCATGGTCCGCAGTCCGCGCAAAACCTGATAGACATCGTCAGGACCAGCGCAGGTGCCGAGCGTCAGGAAGGCGTCGTGGAGGCGCGGCCATGCGGCGGCACTGGCCGACACGGTGCCGAGCAGCACGTCGGAATGGCCTGCCGGATATTTGGTGGCCGCGTGGATCGAGACATCCACGCCATGGTCGAGCGGACGGAAGAAGAGCGGTGTCGCCCAGGTATTATCCATCATGACCACCGCGTTCCCGGCATGTGCCGCCTTTGAGATCGCTGGGATGTCCTGCATCTCGAAGGTGTTGGAGCCGGGCGACTCCGTGAAGACGACCGTGGTGTTGGGCTTCATCAGCGCCGCAATGCCGCCGCCGATTGCCGGATCGTAATACTCCACCTCGACGCCGAGCCGTTTCAGCATGGTGTCGGCGAAACGGCGTGTCGGATGATAAACGGAGTCAACCATCAGCAGGTGATCGCCTGCCGCAAGAAAGCCCAGCAGCGGCACCGTGACGGCCGCAAGGCCGGAAGGCACCGCGATCGTGCCTGCCGAGCCTTCCAGCTCGTCCATGGCTGCGCAGAGCGCATCGGTGGTCGGCGTGCCGCGGGTCCCGTAGATATATTTCTGCTTCCGCCCCTCCATGGTCGCGGCGTCCGGAAACAGGACGGTCGAGGCATGAACCACCGGCGGATTGACGAAGCCGAAGAAGTCCCGTGGCCGATGGCCGATATGGGCAAGGCGGGTGTTGACGCCGTATTCCTGGTCGTGATCGCTCATCGATTTCCTTAAGGGTTGATCCTGGCCGGCGATTGGATCGTCGCAGTCGAGGGAGAAAGCAGCTGCGGCGAGGGCGAACGCCTCTTAACCCGCGCAAAGCCCGTTGCACAAAGGTTTGGAATGTCTGGCGCATTCCCCTTGACCTGTCTGGAATAATCGCCTTCGATGCAACTCATAAAGGAAAACCGCCGCGCGCCGAAACGGCGTAGAACGACGGCGGGCGGGAACCTCGCAGGAGTGCTGCCGGCGAACATGTCGGCAGTCGAAACGGGAAAAGGATTGTGACGGGAATGAACATCACCATCAAGGCAGTGCTCGGAGCGGCACTTCTGACGGCCGGAGCATCCGCCGCCTCTGCAGACACATTGTCGGACGTGAAGGCCAAAGGTTTCATCCAGTGCGGCGTGAACACTGGCTTGGCCGGCTTTTCCGCACCTGATGAAAAAGGCGAATGGACCGGTCTCGATGCGGATTTCTGCCGCGCGGTCGCAGCCGCCGTGTTCGGCGACGGCACCAAGGTGAAGTTTACCGGCCTCAGCGCCAAGGACCGCTTTACGGCACTTCAGTCGGGTGAGGTCGACATCCTGTCGCGCAACACCACCTGGACCGTCAATCGCGACACCGCACTCGGCCTGAACTTCGCGGGCGTCACCTATTATGACGGCCAGGGCTTCATGATCAATTCGAAGAAGATTCCGGACGTGACCTCCGCGCTGCAGCTTTCGGGCGCTGCCGTCTGCGTTCAATCCGGCACAACCACCGAGTTGAACCTCGCCGACTACTTCCGCGCCAATAAGATGGAATATAATCCGGTCGTCTTCGAGAAGTTCGAAGAAGCCAACGCAGCCTATGACGCCGGCCGCTGCGATGCATATACCACCGACCAGTCGGGCCTTTACGGCGTCCGTCTGCAGATGAGCGCGCCGGGCGACCATGTCGTTCTGCCGGAGATCATCTCCAAGGAGCCGCTTGGGCCGTCCGTCCGCCAGGGCGACGACAAGTGGTACGACATCGTCAAATGGACCTATTACGCGCTGCTGAACGCCGAGGAAGCTGGCATCACGCAGGCGAATGTCGACGAGCAGAAGAACTCCGAGAACCCCGACATCCGCCGTCTGCTGGGCACGGAAGCCGAAACAAAGATCGGCACCGATCTCGGCCTGACCAATGACTGGGTCGTCAACATCGTCAAGGCAACCGGCAACTACGGCGAAATCTTCGAGCGTAATGTCGGGGCCGGCAGCCCGCTCAAGATCGCGCGCGGTGTCAATGCGCTCTGGACCAAGGGCGGCCTGCAATACGGCATGCCGATCCGCTGAACCTTGCCGTGAGCGCCGGAAAGGTTACTCCTTCCGGCGCTTTCAGCCATCCCAAGCTTGATTTGCAGGCCGCGCCACGACGGCGCTGAAGGGGGCATCATGGCGGCATCAGACATCGACGTAGGTCCCGCGCGCAGCGCCGGAACGTCGCTCATCTACGATCCCCGCTTCCGCAGTCTGGCTTTTCAGATCGCGCTGATCGCACTGCTCGCGATCGGCGTGTGGTGGATCGCCGAGAACACGATCGACAACCTGCGCCGCTCCAACATCTCGACCGGCTTCGGCTTTCTGCGTGGACGAGCCGGCTTCGACATCTCCGATCGGCTCGTGGATTACAGCTCGGACTCTTCATACGGCCGGGCACTGGTCGTCGGCATCCTCAACACCCTGCTGGTCGCCGCCTGCGGCGTCGTCACGGCGACAGTCCTCGGCTTTCTGGTCGGCGTTGGGCGCTTGTCCAACAACTGGCTGATCCGCAAGGTCTGCACCGTTTATGTCGAGGTGTTCCGCAACATTCCGCCGCTGCTGGTGATCCTGTTCTGGTATCAGGGTGTGCTGGCGCTGCTGCCGGGCGTGAAGCAGAGCTATCAGCTTCCGTTCAGCTCCTTTCTCAACACACGGGGCTTCTATTTTCCGAAGCCTGTATGGGGCGATGGGGCGTGGCTGGTTCTGGTCGGGCTCGTTGTTGCGGTCGGACTCAGCTGGTTCGTGGCGCGGCGCGCCCGGGCCCGTCAGATGGCGACCGGTCAGCAGTTCCCCGTTTTCTGGACGAGCCTCGCGCTGATCGTGGGGCTTCCGCTGCTCGCCTTGGTCCTGTCGGGGTTTCCGCTTTCATTCGACTATCCGAAGCTTGGAACCTTCAACCTGTCCGGCGGCACCAATGTGAAGCCGGAATTCCTGTCGATCTTCCTGGCGCTGTCCTTCTACACGGCATCCTTTATTGCCGAGATCGTGCGCGCGGGCATCATCGGTGTCAGCCGCGGCCAGACGGAAGCCTATTCGGCACTCGGGCTGCGGTCCGGGCAGGGCATGAGGCTGGTCGTGATCCCGCAGGCGATGCGCATCATCATTCCGCCGCTCACGAGTCAGTATCTCAATCTGACCAAGAACTCGTCGCTCGCCGTCGCGATCGGCTATCCCGACCTCTACGCCATCGGCGGCACCATCCTGAACCAGACGGGGCAGGCCATCGAGATCGTGGTGATCTTCGGCATCGTCTATCTGACGATCAGCCTGCTGACCTCGCTGTTCATGAACTGGTTCAACGCCCGAGTCGCGTTGAAGGAGCGTTGAGCCATGCAGGAACATGACCTTTCCTGGGTTCGAACCGAGATCACGCTGGCTCAGGCCGCGCCGCGCTCCGAGGTCGGGCTGCTGCCGTGGGGGCGGAAGAACCTGTTCGCCACGCCGGTCAATTCGATCCTGACCGTCGTGGTTGGAATTGCCGTCGGCTGGGCGCTCTGGCACGCGATGAGTTGGCTGTTCTTCAACGCAGTCTGGAGCGGAGCGGACCGCACCGCCTGCCTTACTACCGAGCAGGGCGGGCAGCTGCCGCCGGGCTGGACAGGCGCCTGCTGGCCCTTCGTCACCAGCCGCTTCGGCCAGTTCATGTTCGGGCGCTATCCCCTGGACGAGCGCTGGCGCGTGATCCTGACGGGCATCATCTTCGTTCTGCTGCTTGTGCCGCTGTTGACGCCGCGCGCGCCGTTCAAGGTCCTGAACGCGGTGCTGTTCTTCGCCGTCTTCCCATTCGTCGCATTCTTTCTGCTGTTGGGAGGCCATTTCGGCCTTCCTTACGTCGAAACGCCGCTCTGGGGCGGGCTGCTGGTCACACTGGTTCTGTCTTATGTCGGCATCGTCACCTCACTGCCGATCGGCATCCTGCTAGCGCTCGGGCGCCGTTCGAAGATGCCTGCCGTCAAGACGCTTTCGGTGATCTTCATCGAGACGGTGCGCGGCGTGCCGCTTGTGGTGGTGCTGTTCATGGCAAGCTTCATGCTGCCGCTTTTCGTGCCGCCTGGGGTGACCTTCGACAAGCTGCTGCGCGCGCTGATCGGCGTCGCGCTGTTCTCCTCCGCCTATATGGCCGAGGTGATCCGGGGCGGCCTGCAAGCAATCCCAAAGGGGCAGTATGAGGGCGCTTCCTCGCTGGGGCTCGGCTACTGGCACTCGATGGGCTTCATCGTCATGCCGCAGGCGCTGAAACTGGTCATCCCCGGTATCGTGAACAGCTTCATCAGCCTGTTCAAGGACACGACGCTGGTTCTCATCATCTCGATGTTCGACCTGCTGGGCGTGGTGAAGCAGAACATCTCGGGCGACCCGACCTGGTCCACGCCGCAGACAGCCAAGACCGGCTATGTCTTTGCCGCTGCGATCTTCTGGGCATTCTGCTTCAGCATGTCGCGCTATTCGCAATATATGGAACGCCGGCTCGACACCGGCTACCGCCGCTAGGAGGCGCTCCCATGGCTATCGAGAACGCGGTTGCGGCCGAGGATCTTTCCGTCAATCGGCAGAAGATGCAGGTGTCGCAGACCGAGGTCGCGATCGAGATCGCCGGCATGCACAAGTGGTATGGCGACTTCCACGTGCTGCGCGACATCAACCTGAAGGTCATGCGGGGCGAGCGCATCGTCATCTGCGGGCCATCGGGCTCCGGCAAGTCCACCATGATCCGCTGCATCAATCGCCTGGAAGAGCACCAGAAGGGCAGGATCGTGGTGGATGGCAAGGAACTCACCAACGACCTCAAGAAGATCGACGAGGTGCGCCGCGAGGTCGGCATGGTGTTCCAGCATTTCAACCTGTTTCCGCACCTGACCATTCTGGAGAACTGCACGCTCGCGCCGATCTGGGTGCGCAAGATGCCGAAGAAGCAGGCCGAGGAGGTCGCCATGCACTTCCTCAAGCGCGTGAAAATCCCCGAGCAGGCCAACAAATATCCCGGCCAGCTGTCGGGCGGCCAGCAGCAGCGCGTGGCAATCGCGCGCTCGCTCTGCATGAACCCGCGCATCATGCTCTTCGATGAGCCGACTTCCGCGCTCGATCCGGAGATGATCAAGGAGGTGCTGGAGACCATGGTGGGCCTCGCCGAAGAAGGCATGACCATGCTCTGCGTGACGCACGAGATGGGCTTTGCCCGCAAGGTCGCCAATCGTGTGATCTTCATGGATCAGGGCCAGATCGTGGAACAGAACACGCCGGCCGAGTTCTTCGACCATCCCCAGCACGAGCGCACCAAGCTCTTCCTGAGCCAGATTCTCCACTAGTTGAGGCACCGCTTGCGCAGATTTGCCCGGCTGCTGGGCTTCCTCGCAGTAGCGCTGGCGTGCTGTCTTCTGCTCGGCGCCGTCGTGCCGCGTCCGTTATGGCGCGCGGGCGGCACGGCCGAGCAGGACGGCAGGACCCGTCGCATCCTCGTCGTCGCCAATCCGATCCATACCGATCTCGCTTTTCCGCCTGATCCCGATGTTCTCCAGGCTTTGCGCTTCATCGACGCTGACGGCCTTCCGGTGAACGAACCCAGCGTGGGCTGGATCATACTCGGCTGGGGTGGACGCGCCTTTTACACGCAAACGCCCACCTGGAGCGAATTGAGGCCGCTGCCGCTCTTCAAGGGCGTGACGCTCGACGCTTCCGTCATGCATGTCGCCTTGGCAGGGCCGATCGATCCAGATGACCCGGACATCGTACCACTCGATCTCCCCGAGGCAGAATTCGCGCACATCCTCGCCGCCGTTGTAGCGAGCTTCAAGAGGGACGTGACGGGAGAGACCGAATTGTTGGAAGGGGAAAGTTACGGACGTTACGACCTCTTCTACGAGGCGGAGGGCCGTTTCACTGCCATGATGGGCTGCAACACCTGGACAAGCGCAGTCTTGCGCGAGGGCGGGCTGCGGACGGGCTGGTGGAACCCGCTTCCGCAGTCGCTCTTCTTTTCGCTGCGCCGGTTCAACCCCCTTGCGGAGGTCGGACCTCAGGCGATCCCCGCTTCCGCGTCAAAGCCGTAGAGCCAATCGAGATCGGCGGCGAGCCGTTCCGCCGGGCGGAGCCGGAGCAGCATGTTGCGCACGAGGGCAACGGGACCAGCCGCGTGCCAAGCCAGGCGGTTGAGCGCCCCTCGCGCAGCGACACGCTTCACCCGCGCCTTCCGCGCCTGCTGAAAGCGGCGCAGCGCGCCGGCCCGGTCGTCAGGCGATGAGGCTGAGAAGCAGGCGAGCGCCGCCGCATCCTCGATCGCCATCGCCGCTCCCTGCGCCGCGTAGGGCGTCATCGCATGCGCCGCGTCCCCGATCAGCGCGACGCCGGAGGGATGCGTCCATGCTGCCTCAGGATCGACCGTGCGCAGCGGCCATGGCGTCCAGCGGGCCGCATCCTCGATCAGTTCGCGGAGTTGCGGAGCAGCATGGCCGAACGCGCCCCTCAGCGCAGCGTCATCACGGATATGCTGGTTTCCGCGCGAAAAAGCCACGAGATTGACTGTCTGATCCGCGCGTCTGTCGACCGGGTAGGCGATGAGATGGACGCCCGGAAGCAGAAGCGCCGCGATCTCGCCGCGAGCGAGAAGAGGCAGCCGCGAAACCGCCACCTGCGACGGCACAACGGCTCGCCATGCGATTGTTCCCGTTTCAGTGAACCGCACGCCGCTGACAGAACTGCGCACGGCGGACCCGACGCCATCCGCGCCGACGACCAGATCGGCGGGGCATCGGGTTCCATCCTCGCAGAGGAGTGCAGGGCGCGGCCCTTCGGTTTCAAGCGCCACTATCCTGGCGCCACGATCGATCCTGATCGCCGCGTGGAGCTTGGCCTGCTCCGCCAGCGCGGCGTGCAGGTCGGAGCGGCGCAGCGCGAGATAGGGCGCGCCCCAACGCTGTGCCGCGAATATGCCCAGCGGGATGCGAGATAGAAGGCCGAGCGTCCGCCCGTCCAGAAGCGCCACGCCTTCGGGTGCCAGGGCCGTGTCGAGCCTTGCCAGCACGCCGAGCCGGTCGAGCAGGCGGGTGGCATTGGGTGAAAGCTGGAGCCCGGCGCCGATCCCCTCGAAGCTCTCGGCCTGTTCGAGCACGCGAACAGGATAGCCGTGCTTGGCAAAGGCGAGGGCAGCGGTCAGGCCGGCGATACCGGCGCCTGCGATCAGGATCTCGCCGCGCTGCGGCGCGACTACCACTTCAGGCAGCTTGGCCGAGATAGAGATGCCCCGACGGCACGCTCTCTGATACCGCTAAAGCCGGATCGTAGCGGTAAAGCGTCGAGCAATAGGGGCAGACCTTTTCCGTGTCGCCGCCCATGTCGAGGAACTCGTGCGGATGATCGAAGGGCGGCGTCGCGCCCACGCACATGAACTCCTTCACGCCTATCGCGACCAGATGGTCTCCCGCATCGTTCTGGAAGTGAGGGACAACGCCGCCAGCCATGGATTCTTCCGCCCGCAGTGATTTCCTGTCATGAAGGCGTCAGCGTTTGAAGCATATCTGCCGGCTTGGCAAGGCCGCCACGATAGGGACGGCGGCGGACAACTAGCCAAGAACACAAGCGGCCAAAAACAAAAGGAGCGGCGCGGATGGCGGGCAGAACGAGACGGGCAGGATCTCCCGGCGAGCCGAAAGCGATGGTTTCCTCCTTTCTCCTGCCCGAAACGGTGAGCGCGGGCAGCGTCGCCGGCAATCCCGACCGCTTCGTCAACCGCGAGTTCTCCTGGCTGCAGTTCAATCGTCGCGTGCTCGAGGAATCGCACAACGAGAACCATCCGCTCCTGGAACGTGTGCGGTTTCTGTCGATCTCCGCCGCCAACCTGGATGAGTTCTTCATGGTGCGCGTCGCGGGCCTCGCCGCCCAGACGCGGCAGGGCATTTCGCTGAAAAGCCCCGACGGGCGCACGCCTGAGCAGCAGCTCGAACATCTCCTGATCGAAGTCGCGCATCTTCAGGCGGATCAGCAGTCGAGTCTTGCCAACCTCGCCGAGTTGATGCGGGCTCAGGGCATCGAATCCGCCACGGCGGAAAGCCTCTCGGGCGCCGACAAGAAGTGGCTCGAGGATCACTTCCTCGACTCGATCTTTCCGGTGCTGACGCCGCTATCCATCGATCCGGCGCATCCGTTCCCGTTCATTCCCAATCTTGGCTTCAGCATCGCGCTTCAGCTCCGCCATCGTCGCAACGGGACGGAAATGACGGCGCTGCTGCGCCTGCCGACCGCGCTGCGCCGGTTCATCCGCCTGCCAGATGAGAACAAGGCGGTCCGCTTCATCACACTGGAAGCCGTAGTGAATCTCTTCATCGGCCGGCTTTTCCCCGGCTATGAGGTGAAAGGATCCGGCACTTTCCGCATCATCCGCGACAGCGACATCGAGGTGGAAGAAGAGTCCGAGGACCTGGTGCAGCTGTTTGAAACGGCGCTCAAGCGGCGTCGGCGCGGCCAGGTGATCCGCATCGAGTTCGACAATCGGATGCCGGAAACCCTGCGCGACTTCGTGGCCGGTGAGCTGGGCGTGTCGGGAAACCGCATCAGCGTGATGAATGGCCCGCTCGCGATCAACCAGATTTCGGAGATCGTCGGCGTGGACCGCCCCGACCTCAAATTCGAGCCCTACAATCCGCGCTTCCCCGAGCGTATCCGCGAGCATAACGGGGACTGCTTCGCGGCGATCCGCGAGAAGGACATCGTCGTCCACCACCCCTATGAGTCCTTTGACGTAGTGGTTCAGTTCCTCCGTCAAGCCGCGGCCGACCCGGAGGTGGTAGCGATCAAGCAGACGCTCTACCGCACATCGAGCGACAGCCCCATCGTCCGCGCGCTGGTGGATGCCGCGGAAGCCGGCAAGTCGGTGACCGCGCTGGTGGAACTGAAAGCCCGCTTCGACGAGGAGGCCAACATCAACTGGGCGCGCAGCCTGGAACGCGCGGGCGTCCAGGTTGTCTTCGGCTTCATCGAGCTGAAGACCCACGCCAAGATGTCGCTGGTGGTGCGCCGCGAGGACAATAAGCTGCGCAACTATGTCCACCTGGGGACCGGCAATTATCATCCGGTCACCGCGCGGATCTACACCGACCTGTCCTTCTTCACGACAGACCGTGAGATCGCGAGCGACGTGGCGCAGATCTTCAACTTCATCACCGGCTATGCCGAGCCGGCGGAGGAGATGCGGATCGCTTTGTCGCCATACACGCTGCGCAATCGTATTCTCGGCCATATCAAGGACGAGATCGTTCATGCTCAGGAGGGGCGTCCGGCGCGCATCTGGATGAAGATGAACAGCCTCGTCGATCCCAACGTGATCGACGCGCTTTACGAGGCCAGCGCGGCGGGGGTGGAGATCGATCTCGTTGTGCGTGGCATATGCTGCCTCCGGCCCCAGGTGCCAGGCCTGTCGGAAAACATCCGCGTCAAGTCGATCGTCGGCCGCTTCCTCGAACACAGCCGAATCTATTGCTTCGGCAATGGCTTCGGCCTGCCGGCGGATGAGGCGATCATCTATATCAGCTCGGCCGACATCATGCCGCGCAACCTCGACCGCCGCGTGGAGTGCATGGTGCCGATTACCAACGCCACTGTGCATGAGCAGGTTCTCGGGCAGATCATGCTCGGCAATCTCATGGACAACCAGCAGAGCTTCGAAGTATTGCCGGATGGAACCTCGAGGCGCATGGCGCCGTCCGAGGGCGAGGAGCCGTTCAATGCGCAGGAATATTTCATGACGAATCCGAGCCTGTCGGGCCGCGGCGACGCCTTGAAATCTCATGCGCCAAGGGAGATCGCCCAGCCGAAACGCGGCCGGAAGCTGGCTGCGGCGGCTGAATGATCTTCGACTCGCAGGGGCGATTGCCCGACCGGACACCGGTCGCGGTGGTCGATATCGGATCGAACTCCGTCCGCCTCGTGATCTATGAGGGAATCGCCCGCGCGCCGACCGTGCTCTTCAACGAGAAGATGCTTGCAGGCCTAGGGCGCGGGCTCGTTTCCACCGGCAGGCTCGACCCGGAAGCCGTCACGCGCAGCATGGCCGAGTTCGCCCGGTTTCGCGCCCTGGCCGAACAGGCTGGCGCGGAGCAGATCCATGTGATCGCGACCGCCGCCGCGCGAGAGGCCGACAATGGCCCGGACTTCATTCGCCGCGCGGAGGAGGTGCTTGGCGCCCCGGTGCGTGTGCTCAGCGGGCGCGAGGAAGCGTACTATTCCGCTCTGGGGATCATCGCAGGCTTCTACCCGGCCGACGGCATCGCAGGCGATCTCGGCGGCGGCAGCCTCGAACTGGTCGATGTGAAAGGCACGACGATCGGCGAGGGCATCACGCTTCCGCTTGGCGGGCTGCGGCTGCAGGACATGTCGAAGAACTCGCTGCCGGCGGCTGCGAAGATCGCGCGCGAGCAGATCGCACAGGCAAGCCTTCTCAAGCGGGGCGAGGGCCGCCCGTTTTATGCGGTTGGCGGCACCTGGCGGAACCTTGCCCGGCTGCATATCAGCATGACCGGCTATCCGCTTGCGGTGATGCACAATTACGAGATGGGGATCGAGGCTTCTGCGGAGTTCCTAAAGCAGGTCGCCAAGGGCGACATCGACAAGATCAAGGGCATCGAGAGCGTTTCCAAGAACCGGCGCGCGCTTCTGCCCTACGGCGCAACGGTGCTGCTCGAAGTCGTGGACCGCATGAAGCCCTCCCGGATCGTAGTGTCGGCGCTCGGCGTGCGCGAGGGTTATCTTTATTCGCTTCTGGGCGAGGACGCGCAGAAGACCGATCCGCTGCTGTCTGCCGCTGCCGAGTTCGCGCTGCTCCGCTCACGCTCGTTCCATCATGCTCAGGAGCTGGTGGACTGGACCACCCAGAGCTTCGCTGCCTTCGATATCGACGAAACAGCGGACGAGCGGCGCTATCGCGAGGCAGCCTGCCTGCTGGCCGATATGGGATGGCGCGCCCACCCGGAATATCGCGGCACCCAGTCGCTCAACGTCATCGCCCACGCCTCCTTTGTCGGGGTCGACCATCCGGGACGGGTGTTCCTGGCGCTGGCGCCGCTGTTCCGGCACGAGGGCGTGTTTAACGACGCGATCGCGCCGGAGCTGCGCGCTCTCGTCCCGCCACGCTATCTGGAACGGGCCCGCCTGCTGGGCGCGATGCTCCGGGTGGTCTACCTGCTTTCGGCGTCCATGCCGGGTGTCATGCCGAAACTTCGCTGGGAAAAGCGCGGCGACACGCTGATGCTTCTTGTGCCGGGAGAGCTTGCCTCGCTGGTCGGGGAACGGCCGGCAGGCCGCCTGGCGCAGCTCGCCAGGGTCTCAGGCCGCAAGCTCGAACTGGCGGTTCCAGCCGACTGACTGGCTCAGCGTTAGCGGCCCCGCTTCTGAGCGACAATGCTGGAGAAGCAAGGACATAGAGCAATCCGGTGATTCAATTTCACCGGATTGCCCCCACATGTCAGATCGCGAAAGAAACGATGCGGCGGCCTGAAAAGCGCAGCGCTGTCTCGCCGCGAACGAGGCGCAAGGCTGCCTCGCCGAACACTTCGCGTCGCCAGCCATGAAGCGCGGGAACATCCGCGTTTTCTCCGTCTGAGGCGATTCGATCGATATCGTCGCTCGAGGCAAGCACCTTCGCGGCAACGCCTTCCTGCTCGGCCACCTGGCGCAGCAGAACTTTCAGCAATTCGGCCGCCGCATTGGATCCTTCCGATCCCTGCGAGGGGCGTGGCACCTTGGGAAGCTCGTCCCTTGGAAGATCGAAGGCCGCGTTGACGGCGGAAAGCAGCCCGGTCGCCGGGGCGGAGCGTTCCCACCCTTTCGGCACGGTGCGCAGCCGCGACAGGCCCTGGACATCGCGAGGCTGCTGCTGCGCCACCTCGAACAGCGCATCATCCTTGATCACGCGCTGGCGCGGCACGTTGCGTTCGCGCGCCTCACGCTCGCGCCATGCGGCGATCCTTTGCAGCACGGCAAGCTCGATCGGCTTGCGCACGCGCATCTTGAGCCGCTTCCACGCGTCTTCGGGGTGGGGATCATAGGTCTGACGGTCGGTGAGGATGTTCATCTCCTCATTGACCCAATGCGCGCGGTTCTCCTTGTCCAGCTTCGCCGCAAGGAACTGGTACACGTCGATCAGGTGGGTGACGTCGGCAAGCGCGTAGTCGAGCTGCTTGTCGGAAAGCGGGCGCTGGCGCCAGTCGGTGAAGCGGGAGGTCTTGTCGATCTGCGTTCCGGTGATGCGCGACACGAGCTGATCATAGGACACGCTGTCGCCGAAGCCGCAGACCATCGCGGCCACCTGCGTATCGAAGACCGGATGCGGGATGAGGTTGCCCAGGTGCACGATGATCTCGATGTCCTGCCGCGCGGCGTGAAACACCTTCAGCACCGCCTCGTCCGCCATCAGCGCGAAGAAAGGGGCAAGGTCCAGATCGGGCGCCAGCGGATCGACCAGCGCGGTCACGCCCGGCGCAGCCATCTGGATGAGGCAGAGTTCCGGCCAGAAAGTCGTTTCGCGGATGAATTCGGTGTCCACCGTGACGAAGGGAGAGCGGCGAAGCGCTTCCACGACAGATTCGAGCTCGGCGGTCGTGGTGATCGTGTGCATCAACTTTCCGGAAAGGCGAAGGCCATCCGGTCCTTCGCCGCTGCAGAGTGCCGCGTCAAGCACGGGGTGCTTCCGATCCCCTGGACGATCGGCGCGTCAGCCGTGCGAACAGGAACGAGGTCCGCAGCATCGTCACGAATCTGCTTCGCTCGCCTTCCGGCACAGGCGCGCGTGCGCCGATGCGCTGCAGCGTGACCGCGATGAAGACGATGTAAACAACCGCGGTGAAGCCGAACAGCGCCGGCGGGCCGAACCAGCCCATCGCAAAAGAGGCTGTGATCGGTCCCGCGATTGCGCCGACAGAATAAAAGAACATCAACGCGGCGGATACGAGCACGAACTCGCCTTTCCCGGCGCGGTCATTCGCATGCGCCGCCGACAGCGAGAAGAGCGGCATGGCGAAAGCGCCGAAGATGAAGATAAGCACGAAGGTCTGCGCTCGACCGCTCGGCGGCAGCAGGGCGATGGCCAGCGAGCAGATCAGCGCGGCCGCGGTCGTGAACAGCAGCACCTTGCGGCGGTCCCAACGGTCCGACAGGGCGCCAAGCGGATACTGGATCAGCACGCTGCCGATGATGCCGAGGCTCATGAAGGTGACTACATCGGTCACGTTGAGCCCGATCTGCTCCGCGTAAACCGGCCCCACCGTGCGAAATGCGCCATTGGCGAGTCCCACCGCGATGCAGCCGATGCAGCCCAGCGGCGAGATGCGCCAAGCGCGCGGAAGGTCGAGCTTCACCTCCTCCGGCAGTTGCGGGTTCGAGCGGTCACCGAGCGATACGGGAACCAGCGATAGCGTGATCATGATCGACATCACCGCGAACACCGCAAATCCTTGGGGACCGAGCAGCGGGATCAGGAACTGTGCGCCCGTGACCGACGACACATCGATGATGCGGTAAACCGCAAGAGCGCGCCCGCGATCGGCGTTCGCCGCGCTCGAGTTCAGCCAGCTTTCGATAACGGTGAACAGCCCGGCGAAACAGAAGCCGGACAGGAAGCGGATCACCACCCACACGGTCGGATCGACAAGGATCGCCATCACCAGCGTTCCCGCCGAGGCCGCCGCCGCCAGCGCCGCAAAGGCGCGGATGTGACCGACCGCCCTCAGGATGCGCACCACGACGATGCAGCCGATCAGGAAGCCCGAAAAATAGGACGTGCCGATCAGTCCGATCGTGGTGGGCGAGAACCCCTCCGACGCGCCGCGCAGGGCGATCAGCGTACTCTGCATGCCGTTGCCGCCAAGCAGGATGCCGGCGGCAAGAAGGAGGGGAAAGAGAAGACGAAGCGAGGACATGCCGGATCAGGATCGCACTGGAAGCGACGCATCATAGGGTGAGAAGCGCGAAAAGCTTCCGGCGTAGCGACGTGGATGACGAGCCGGGCGTCGTCTCCGCTCAGCCTGTCGCCGAGACCGATGGGGCGGGAACGCTTTTCCGCTTTTTGGCCGATCGGGGCTTCTGAAGGAAGGACAAGATGCGAGCCTCAGCGCGGCGCAGCTTCAGCCTGTTGGCCCAGGCGAACCACTGATGAATTGGCACCAAGGATTTTTCGCCCGCCCCGTCGATGCAGATGAAGCGGCCGCTCGATGCGTCGCCGGTCCAGACGAGATTGCCGGGATGCAGGTCCCCGAACACGAAATGGCGCTCCGCGCATTCGGCGAAGAAGGCCGCGATCGCGGCTCGATGGCGCGCCGTGATCCGACCCTCTTTGGCGAGTTGCCGGAGCGTGGGGGCGGGCGAGCCATCGGGCGCCGTCACTTTCTCGACCACCAGCCCCATTCCCAGCGAGGTCTGCGCCAGTCCGAGAACTGCGGCAACGGGGAAGCGGTAGTCGACCTGCGGATAAACGTTGCGCGCGGCGCGGATCGCTTCCCGCATTTCGCGATAATAGGAGATATAGATGCCGAAGGTGCGGTTGACGCTGATGCGCTTGCGCCGCCACGGAATGAAGTCGCCGGATGCATCCGCACGGCCCGGGCGGATCACCTTGATCAACACATCGTCGAAGTCGGGATGCGCGTAGACGTCCCGCATATGGCCCCGGAACAGGCGCGTGCAGTTGGAAAGATCGATGAATCTGTTGAGCCGGCGCTCCATGCCGCGGTGATAAGCCGGCGCACTCGGCCGTGCAAGCGTGGGAGGCGGGATGCCGGCACCTCGGCTTGACAAGCCGGGCACCACATGCGCTTAACCCCGCGAAAAATCAGGGCTCCGCGCTGTCCGCGCCACGCCTTCGACGAAGCTTTCATTCCGGAAACCAGCCATGCACCGCTATCGCAGCCATACCTGCGCTCAACTTGGTCAGGCGGATGTCGGCTCCGCTGTCCGCCTGTCCGGCTGGGTGCATCGCGTCCGCGATCATGGCGGGCTGCTGTTTATCGATCTGCGCGACCATTACGGCATCACGCAGATCGTGGCCGATCCGGACTCGCCCTGCTTCAAGACGGCCGAGAGCGTTCGCGGCGAGTGGGTGATCCGCGTAGACGGAGAGGTGAAGGCCCGCGCTCCCGAAGCGGTCAATCCGAACCTGCCGACCGGGGCGGTGGAGGTCTTCGCGCGCGAGATGGAGGTGCTTTCGGCCTCCAAGGAGCTGCCGCTTCCCGTCTTCGGCGAGCCGGACTATCCCGAGGACATCCGCCTGAAATACCGCTTCCTCGACCTGCGCCGCGACACGCTGCATCGGAACATCGTGCTGCGCACGCGCATCATCGCGGAAATGCGCAACCGCATGGCGGAAGCGGGCTTCACCGAATACTCGACGCCCATTCTGACCGCTTCGTCGCCGGAAGGCGCGCGCGACTTCCTGGTGCCGTCGCGCATCCATCCCGGCACCTTCTACGCGCTGCCGCAGGCGCCGCAGATCTACAAGCAGCTCATCATGGTGTCGGGCTTCGACCGTTATTTCCAGATCGCGCCCTGCTTCCGCGACGAGGACCCGCGCGCCGATCGCCTGCCGGGCGAGTTCTACCAGCTCGATCTCGAAATGAGCTTCGTGGAGCAGGAGGACGTGCTTGCCACGATGGAGCCGGTTCTGCGAGGCGTGTTCGAGAGTTTCGCCGAAGGCAAGCCGGTCACGCAGGAGTTTCGCCGCATCCCCTACGACGAGGCGCTGCGCAAGTACGGTTCGGACAAACCCGACCTGCGCAACCCGATCGAGATGCAGGACGTGTCCGAGCATTTTCGCGGCTCGGGCTTCAAGGTCTTCGCCAGCATCCTCGCCAACGATCCCAAGGCGCAGGTCTGGGCGATTCCTGCCAAGACCGGCGGCAGCCGCGCCTTCTGCGACCGGATGAACTCCTGGGCGCAAGGGGAGGGCCAGCCAGGCCTTGGTTATGTCTTCTGGCGCAAGGAAGGCGAGAAGCTTGAGGGCGCAGGCCCGATCGCAAAGAACATCGGCGAGGATCGGACCGAAGCCGTTCGCGCTCAGCTCGGCCTGAACGAGGGCGACGCCTGCTTCTTCGTGGCCGGCGACCCGCGCAAGTTCTACGCCTTCGCGGGCGCGGCGCGCACGCGGGCCGGCGAGGAACTGAACCTCGTCGACCGCGAGCGCTTCGAGCTGTGCTGGATCGTGGACTTCCCCTTCTTCGAGTGGAACGAGGACGAAAAGAAGATCGACTTCGCGCACAATCCGTTCTCGATGCCTCAGGGCGGGATGGAGGCTCTCGCCGGGCAGGATCCGCTCACCATCAAGGCGTTCCAGTACGACATGGTCTGCAACGGGTTCGAGATCGCCAGCGGCGGCTTGCGCAACCACCTGCCGGACACGATGGTCAAGGCGTTCGAGATGGTCGGGCTGAGCCGCGATACGGTGGAGGAGCGTTTCGGCGGACTCTACCGCGCCTTCCAGTATGGCGCGCCTCCGCATGGCGGCATGGCGGCAGGCATCGATCGTGTGGTGATGCTACTGGCGGGAGCCAAAAACCTGCGCGAGATCACCATGTTCCCCATGAACCAGCAAGCCTACGACCTCCTGATGGGTGCGCCTTCTGCACCCACTCCGACGCAGTTGCGCGAGCTTCAGCTTCGGCCGATCCCCCCGAAGCAGGGCGCCTGACACGATGCGCGGGCGGGAACGGCCAAGCGTTCTCGTCACGGGTTTCGGATCGTTCCCGGGCGTGGTCGCCAACCCGACGGAGGCGCTGATTGCTTCGCTGAGGGCCGATCCAGTGGCACTGGATCGGCCCGGAGTGGTCTACGCTGAAACTCTGGCAGTGGATTACCGGGCGCTGCCCGCGCGTCTCGCAGAGCTCGGCGAGGCCTTCACGCCGAACATTGCAATCCACTTCGGCGTGAGCGGTCGCGCCTCGGCCTTCGTCCTGGAAACAGGTGCGCGCAACACCGTCTGCACGCTCAGGCCCGACGATGTGGGGCACATTCCGGTTCAGCCTGTTGTGATCGAAGGAGGAGGGCTCCTGCCGGCGAGCCTGCCGCTCGACGCCATGGAAGTCGCCTTGCGCGGCGATGGCTTGCCCGTCACCCGCTCAGACGATGCCGGCGACTACCTGTGCAACTTCCTGTTTTATCTCTCCTGCGGCCAGCACGTTCCGCCCTTTGCGCCGTCGATGGCGGGCTTCATCCATGTGCCGCACTTCGGAACGATCATGGCAGACGGTCGACCATTCACGCTGGATGTTCTCAGGCACGGCGCTCTGCTTATCATCGATGCCTGCCGCGAGCACTGGCATCTTGCCGCGTAAAAGGAAAAGGCCGCGCAGATGCGCGGCCTTCCAAAATCTTCAACTCGAACGCTTTGCTTGAAGTTTATTCGGCGTCCTTGTCCTCGTTGGCCTTCACGGAGATGCCAAGGGTCTTCACCAATGCAAGGGGATTGGCACTCGCGCTCGCGGCGATCTGCGACATCGGCATTGCCTGGGCAGGCACCGCGCTGATCTCGATGCTCTTCGGATCGTCCATATAGGTGTTCACCGCCGTGGAGATCTGCTGGGCCAGCTCGGGATTGTCGAGCTGAGGCGTGAAAAACGGGACCACGCCCTTCGCCTGATTAGCGATGTCCTCGGGCTTCGCGCCCTGCTGCTTGGCGACGAAATCGAGCACCTTGCTCGTCAGCGAATCGTCATCGAAGCGGATCGACATGCCCTTGAAGGTGAGCTGCTGCATCAGGCCGAGCACCGCGAGCCCCTGCGCCGTGTTGTCGGCCCCCGCCGGCTGCGCTGCCATCTTCTTCTGCAGATCCTGCATCGACTGGAGGAAGGCGGGCGTGTAGCCGCCGAGATCGAAGGTCATGCCGATCTTGCCGGCATTCTCGACGGAAATGTCGTACTGCGCCAGCTGGAGGTCGCCCGAGGACGGCTTCCACGAACCCGCCATTTCGAAGAACCCGCTGATCGTCTGATAGCCGAGCGCATCGATGACCGCCTTGGACTGCGGGTCGCTCACCGTGGAAAGATCGGCCGTGAACTTCTCGGCGGCGCCGGAGAATTCGAAGCTGCCATTATCGTCTTCCGGGCGGCTCATCTCGACATGAAGGTCGTTCATGGCGAAAAGCTCGTTCGCGCCTGCCTTGACCGACATGCTCGAAAGGTCAGCGGAATCGTAGAGCATCAAGGTCTTGAGCGGGTCGGTCTCGCCTTCGCCGGGAATGGAGAGGCCCGACATGGTGATGCCGGTCGCATCGATGGTCATGCCTTCCTCGGTCATCGAATAGGAGGGGAAGGTCACGGTGCCGATCTTGTATCCGCCGTCCTCCTCGCTGACATCGGCGAGCGTCACGTCGCCGATGGGCGCAGATTTCATGTTCGCGGCGCTCGGCATCCCGAAGGACACGCCCTGAAGCACGATCTGCGAACCGCTCTGCGAAATGCTCGACCAGTCGATCGTGATGTTCTGCCGCGACAGGGCCGCCTTGAGAGCAGTGCCGAACTTGTCCGCATCCTGTGCCTGTGCACCTGACAGCGGGACGCCGAAGAGCGCGGTGGAGACCGCCAGGATGCGGAATGACTGGTGAAGCGTCATGAAGTTATCCTTGGGATTGGATCGTTTCGAGCGTTGGACGTCCGGCTCTATGATGATTGAACGGGACGGGAAAGTGACAACGGCGGCAGATTTCCGGCAAGATAGGCGAAAACCTGGGCCGGTCGAGGCTTGGCGCGAACTTGCCTTTCTCATCCGCCAGGATTAATCGAAAGCGGCGATAAAGGAATTATTTCTTATGGGCAAGGAAAGCGTTCCCCCCTCGGGCGGAGATGCAATCGAGCCGGTCGACCTGAAATCGGCGCTGGAAGAGCGCTACCTCGCTTATGCGCTATCCACCATCATGCACCGGGCGCTGCCGGATGTACGCGACGGGCTTAAGCCGGTGCACCGCCGGATCATGCACGCCATGCGGCTGCTGAGGCTCAATCCTGGCCAGGGTTTCGCCAAATGCGCCCGCATCGTCGGCGAGGTGATGGGCAAGTTCCATCCGCATGGCGACCAATCGATCTACGACGCTCTGGTGCGGCTCGCGCAGGATTTTTCCGTGCGCTATCCGCTTGTCGACGGGCAGGGCAATTTCGGCAATATCGACGGCGATAACGCTGCCGCCATGCGCTACACCGAAGCGCGGATGACCGCCGTCGCGACGGCGCTGCTGGAAGGCATCACGGAAGACGCGGTCGATTTCCGTCCGACCTATAACGAAGAGGACGAGGAGCCGGTCGTTCTTCCCGGCGCGTTTCCGAACCTGCTTGCCAATGGCTCGTCCGGCATCGCCGTCGGCATGGCAACATCCATCCCGCCGCACAACGCCGCCGAGCTCTGCGCCGCAGCGCTCAAGCTGATCGATGATCCCGCGCTTCCCCTTGAAGAACTGATGAGCCGCGCCCCCGGTGACGGGCTGATCCGCGGGCCGGACTTTCCAACGGGCGGCATCGTGATCGACACGCCGGACGCGATCACCGAAGCCTACCGGACGGGGCGAGGCGGCTTCCGCCTTCGCGCCAAGTGGCATCAGGAGGATCTGGGTCGCGGCGGCTTTGTTGTCGTGGTGACGGAAGTGCCTTACGGCGTGCAAAAGGCGCGGCTGATCGAGAAGATCGCGGAACTGCTTCTGGCGCGCAGGCTGCCTCTGCTCGAAGACATCCGCGACGAGAGCGCGGAGGACGTGCGCGTGGTTCTCGTGCCGCGCTCACGCACCGTCGACCCTGCCATCATGATGGAATCGCTCTTCAAGCTGACGGAGCTTGAAACGCGCGTGCCGCTCAACATGAACGTGCTGTCGCGCGGCCGCGTGCCCAATGTGCTCGGCCTGAAGACCGTGCTTCAGGAATGGCTCGACCATCGCAAGGACGTGCTGCTGCGCCGCTCGCGCCACCGGCTGGCCGAGATCGACCGGCGACTGGAAATCCTGGGCGGCTACCTCATCGCCTATCTCAACCTGGACGAGGTGATCCGCATCATCCGCGAGGAGGACGAGCCCAAGCCGGAACTGATGAAGCGCTTCGAACTGACCGACAATCAGGCCGAGGCCATCCTGAACATGCGCCTCCGCTCGCTTCGCAAGCTGGAAGAGTTCGAGATCCGGAAGGAATTCGACGGGCTGACCAAGGAGAAGAAGGGAATCGAGGCGCTGCTCGGGTCGGACAGGAAGCAGTGGCAGGCGATCCGCTGGGAGGTGGCCGAGACCGCCAAGCTGTTCAGCGAGGAGACGCCGCTCGGCCGCCGCCGCACGGCGTTTGCAGAAGCGCCCGAACACGATCTGACGGACATTCAGCACGCGATGATCGAGCGCGAGCCGGTCACAGTCGTCATCTCGGAGAAAGGCTGGCTGCGCGCCCTGAAGGGCCATATCACGGACTTCAACAGCCTGACCTTCAAGGAAGGCGACAGCCTCAAGCTTGCTTTCCCGGCCCAGACCACGGACAAGATCCTCGTCTTCACCACCGGAGGCAAGTTCTACACGCTGGGAGCCGACCGCCTTCCGGGCGGGCGCGGGCACGGCGAACCGATCCGCATCATGGTGGACATGGAAAACGACCAGGCGATCGTCACGGCCTTTGTTCATCGGCCGGGTCGCAAGCTGTTGGTCGCCTCGCGCTCGGGCTACGGCTTCGTGGTGCCGGAAGCGGAAACAGTGGCGAACACACGCAAGGGCAAGCAGGTGCTGAACGTGAAGGCGCCGGACGAGGCGGCATGCTGCCTGGCCGTGGAGGGCGATACGGTGGCCCTGGTTGGCGCCAACCGCAAGATGCTCGTCTTCCCGCTTGCCGAAGTGCCGGAGATGGGGCGCGGGCGAGGGGTGCGCCTCCAGCGCTTCAAGGATGGCGGCGTGACGGACGTCCGCACCTTCGAGATGTCGGCCGGACTGACCTGGACGGATACTGCCAATCGCGTCCATTCCCGCAACCGTGATGAACTGGCGGATTGGATCGCCCCACGGGCGACCGCGGGCCGGATGGTGCCGAAAGGCTTTCCGCGCTCCGGTCGGTTCAACTGAAATTCCTAATCGCTCGGCTGACCCTTCCGCGATGCGTGTTGACTGAGAATGATCATTCGCATAATTGAGAATGATCATTCTCTTTTAGCTGGTCGAAATGGATTTCGGTTCCTCATCGTCGCTTCTTGAAGCTGAGCCCCTGCATGATGAAGGGGCAGGACGATCGGGGCGGCGCGATCAGCAGGTGCACCGCATCCTCGAAGCCGCAAAGGCGTGTTTCGTCCGAAGCGGCTTCCAGGGCGCGTCCATGCAGCAGATCTGCGCCGAAGCCGGGATGAGCCCCGGCGCGCTCTACCGTTACTTCCCGTCAAAGGAAGCGATCATCGAGGCGATCGCTGCGAACGATCGCAAGCACGATGCCGAAATGATGAGGCTGATGGATGACGTGCCGTCCGTGGTCGACGCCATCGTCGGCGGCGCGATGAACCATATCACCTACACGCATGAAACCGGCAATGCGCCGCTTTTCACCGAAATCAGGGCGGAGTCGATGCGCAATGAGGCGGTTCGCGCAGCCTGCATGCTCTGCATGGAAGATGTGGCAACAAGGTTCCAGCAGCGTCTGGCCAATGCGGAAACGAAGGGCGAAATCCAGCCGGTTGTGCCGATTGGAAAGCTGATGCCGATGCTGATGGCGATCGGCGAAGGCATGGCGATGAACGATCTTCCCTCGCAGGGGATCTCGTCAGCCGAGATCGAAACAGTTCTCCGCGCCGCCCTTGCGGCGATGCTCCGACCGCGCAGCAACGATTACTCAACGGAAAGTTGATTTAGCTTTTCCATCTCTCTTGGCGCCGAAGGCGGTCCATGGTTCTCCGACTTTCATCCGTCACCAAAGCCCTGCTTCTCGGCAGCGCGCTCGCGGTCGGCGTTCCCCTCGCGGCTGCCGCACCGGAGGTTGAGCAGCCGGCGCCTGCCGTTGTTCAGGCGCCGCCGGCAATCCGCGTAGTCGCGGCAGAACGGCGGGAGCTTGTGGAGACCCTCACCGTTTCGGGCACGATCGTTGCGCGCGACGAGGCGGCGGTCGGCACGGATGTCGCCGGGCTGATCGTCCAGGCGCTGAAAGCCGATGAGGGCGACTTCGTTCGCAAAGGCGATATTCTCGCCGTTCTCGACCGCCGCTCCCTCGACACGCAACTGGCCCAGTCGGATGCGAGCCGCGCGCAGGCGGAAGCGGCCGCGGGGCAGGTCGAGGCTCAGATCGGAGACGCCGAGGTCGCCGTGCGTCAGGGTGAGGAAGCCTTGCGCCGCGCGCGCGAGCTGAAAAGCAAGGGCGTGTCCACCCAGGCCGAACTGGACAACGCGGTCAATGCCGCCGACAGCGCCAAGGCGCGGCTCGTGGTGGCGCAGCGTGCGCTGGCCGCTTCGCGCGCGCAGCTCGCGGTGATCGACGCGCAAAAGGAGAACGTCCTTCTGCAGATTGACAAGACCAATGTCCGCGCGCCCGCTGACGGCTTGGTCCTGGCGCGCAACGCGACGTTGGGCGGCATTGTTTCGGGCGGCGGCGGCGCGCTGTTCCGCATCGCCATCAACGGCGAGTTCGAGCTTGCCGCCGACGTGGCCGAGACATCGCTCGCCCGCCTCGCAAAGGACATGCCCGTCGCGGTCTACCTCGCAGGCCTGCCGCAACCGTTGAAGGGCACGATCCGCCGTGTGTCTCCCGAGATCGACCGCCAGTCGCGGCTGGGCTCGATCCGCGTGACGCTCGAAGAGAGCGACAAGGCGCGCGCGGGCAATTTCGGGCGCGGCGTGGTCGAGGTGGCGCGCAGCACTGCGATCACGGTGCCCGCGTCCGCGCTGATCTTCGAGGGTCGCGACGCCTTTCTCCAGGTGGTGTCGGAGGGCACGGTCCATACCAAGCCGGTCACGCTCGGCATCCGCGACGGCGAAGCGGTGGCGGTCGATACGGGCGTGAGCGAAGGCGAGGATGTGGTGGCGCGCGCCGGCACCTTTGTTGCCGACGGCGACAATGTGAAGCCGGTGCGCGACGCGGATGCTGGAGCGGCAGCCCCATGAACTGGAACTTCTCCGCCTGGGCGATCCGCAACCCGGTCCCGCCGATCCTTCTTTTCATTGTTCTGCTCGTGCTCGGGCTCATGAGCTTCATGAAGCTCCCGATCACGCGCTTTCCGAACATCGACTTTCCGCTCGTATCCGTCGTCGTCACAGATGCGGGCGTTGCGCCGAGCGAGCTGGAAACCCAGGTTACCAAGCAGATCGAGGATGCGGTCGCCAATATTTCGGGCGTCAAGAACACCGCGTCCGAGATCACCGAGGGCCGCTCCCAGACACTGATCGAGTTCCGCCTCGAGGTCGACACGCAGACGGCCGTCAACGACGTCAAGGATGCGGTGGAGCGCGTCCGCTCCAGCCTTCCCGCCACCGCCGAGACGCCGATCGTCAACCGCGTGGACGTGGAAGGCCAGGCCATCCTCACCTACGCCGTTTCCGCGCCGGCCATGACCATCGAGGAGCTGTCATGGTTCGTGGACGACACCGTCATCCGCAAGCTTCAAGGCTTGAAGGGCGTGGCGCGCGTGGACCGCTACGGCGGCGTAAAGCGTGAGATCAAGGTCGATCTCGACCCTGACCGGCTGAGCGCCCTGGACGTGACGGCCGCGGATGTGAACCGGGCTCTGCGCGCGTCCAACGTGGACCTCACGGGCGGCACTGGCGAGTTCGGCGCGCGCGATCAGGCGATCCGCACCCTCGGCGGCGCCAAGACGGTGGCCGACCTCAAGGCGCTCGAAATTCCGTTGAGCGCCGGGCGCAAGGTGCGCCTCGATGACATCGCATCGGTTTCCGACTCCTGGGCCGATCCGAAATCCTTTGCCCGCGCAGGCGACAAGACAGTCGTTTCCTTCGGCATCTTTCGCGGCAAGGGCGAAAGCGATGTGGAGGTGAGCCATCGCGTCGAGGCGGCCGTCGGCGAGCTTCAGGCCACACGCACGGATCTGCAATTCGCCAAGGTAGATGATTCGGTCGCCTACACGGAGGGCAATTACGATTCGGCGATGGAAACGCTGATGGAAGGCGCCATCCTTTCGGTGATCGTGGTCTTCCTTTTTCTTCGCGACTTTCGCGCGACGCTGGTCTCCGCGCTCGCTTTGCCGCTGTCGATCATTCCCGCCTTCTGGGCGATCGACATGATGGGCTTCTCGCTCAATCTGGTGAGCCTGCTGGGAATCACGCTCGTGGTCGGCATCCTCGTGGACGACGCGATCGTGGAGATCGAGAACATCGTCCGCCATGTGAAGATGGGAAAGTCCGCCTACCGCGCCTCGCTTGAGGCGGCCGACGAGATCGGCCTCGCGGTGATCGCGATTTCGGCCACCATCATCGCGGTTTTCGCGCCGGTCAGCTTCATGGGCGGCATCGCGGGGCAGTATTTCAAGCAGTTCGGCCTGACGGTGGCTGTCGCAGTGTTCTTCTCGCTGCTCGTCGCCCGCCTTCTGACCCCGATGCTCGCAGCCTATTTCCTGCGCGAGCACGGCCATGAGGAGCCGAAGCCCGGCATGGTCATGCGCGGCTACATGGCCTTTCTGCGCACCACGCTCCGTTTCCGCTGGCTGACGCTCGTCGCCGGCATCGCCTTCTTCGTAGGCTCGCTCTACGCCATCCAGACCTTGCCCTCGGGCTTCATTCCTCGCGAAGATGCGAGCCGCATCGTCTTCGCGCTGGAGCTTCCGCCTGGCAGCCGCCTGGAAGACACCCGTCGCGTGACAGATGAGGCCTCGGCGCTGATGAAAAGCGTGAGCGGCGTGGAAGCCGTTTACGTCGTAGGCGGCGCGAGCCCGACCGGCACGCTTGAAGAGCGCCGTGCCACGATGACGGCCGATCTCGTCCACAAGTCCGAGCGCGAGGTCTCGCAGTTCGAGATCGAAGGCGAACTGCTCGCCAAGCTCCAGAGCATTCCGGATATCCGCTTCTACACGGTCGGCGATCGCGGGCAGCGCGAATTCGAGATCGGCGTGGTGAGCAACAACGGTCCGCTGCTCGATCGCGAAGCGCGCAAGGTGCAGCAGGAGATGAATGAGACCGGCCGCTTCCGCGCGCTCACCTCCAATGCCGCGCTGGACCGGCCCGAGGTCGTGGTGGTGCCGGACCTTGCCCGCCTCGCCGAACTCGGCATCTCGACCGCGACGCTTTCCGAAGCCCTTCGCGTGGCCACCATCGGCGACATCGATGCCAATCTGGCCAAGTTCACCGTGGGCGACCGTCAGATCCCCATCCGGGTCCAGTTGAACGAGGAAGCGCGGCGCGACCTGACCGCTGTCAGCAGCCTTCCCGTCCAGACGCCATCCGGCGTGTCCGTGCCGCTGTCCTCGGTCGCGGAAATCCGCATCGGGCAGGGGCCATCATCCATCGCGCGCTACAACCGGCAGCGACGCGTCGTGATCGGCGCGAGCCTCGCGCCGGGTATGGAACTCGGCCCAGCCAGCGAACTCGTGAAGAACCTCGACGCCGCCAAAAACCTTCCACCCGAGGTGCGGCTCGCGGACACTGGCGACGCGGAGGTGCAGGGCGAAATCTTCGCGGGCTTCGCCACCGCCATGTCTACCGGCCTCATGCTGGTGCTGGTGGTGCTGATCCTCTTGTTCGGCTCGGTGTTCCACTCCTTCACGATTCTCGGCTCACTGCCACTTGCCGTGGGCGGCGTCGCGGCGGCACTCTGGCTCACCAATTCGGCCATCTCCATGCCGGTGGTGATCGGCATTCTGATGCTGATGGGCATCGTGACCAAGAATGCGATCATGCTGGTGGATTTTGCCGTCGAGGAGGTGAAGCACGGCGTGCCGCGTCTTGAGGCCATCGTGGATGCGGGCCGAAAGCGCGCGCGCCCGATCGTGATGACCACCATTGCGATGTCCGCCGGCATGATCCCGGCGGCCATGGCGCTGGGCGATGGCGGCGAGTTCCGCGCGCCGATGGCGGTGGCCGTGGTCGGCGGCCTGCTGGTTTCGACCTTCCTGTCGCTCGTCTTCGTGCCGTCCTTCTACACGATCATGGATGACGCGGCGCGGGCGACGTCGAGGCTGTTTCGCTGGGCCGTCCGGCCTAACCGTCCGGATGAACCCGACGAGGATGCGATCGAGCGGCCCCACAACATCCACGCTTTGCCGCCGGGGCGGGGCGACCTGCCGATCGCGGCAGAGTAATCTCTATGCCGATCGGGAACGCTGCCGGGCAAGGCGAAGCTGCCAGGCGGAGTGGGCTACAAGCGCTGTGACGAGGATGCTGCCTCCGATCGCCACGTTGCGGGAAGGGGCTTCCGCAAAGATCAGCCACACCCAGACCGGCGCAAGAATGGTCTCCAGCAGGTAGAACATGGCCACTTCCGCACCGGACAGGTAGCGCGGTCCTGAGCCGAGGCAGAAAAACGCCAGAGGCGTAATGATCGCTCCGTTGAGGATGATCCACCCCGGCGCCTCCACGGCGAAGCCATGCTGGAGCACGACGATCAACGCAACAGCGAATGGCACAACCGCACCCGCTACCGTCGCCATGCCCATCGGTTGGCCGCTCGCCCGTGTCAGGGTGATCGCGGAAGCGATCAGGAGTGTCGAACCGAGCCCCATCAGGTCGCCCATCAACCGACCGTGCCCGACGCCGTCGCTCACGATAATGGCGATGCCGAGGAGCATGACGATCATCGTGGCCAGGGTCGACAAACGCAGCCGTTCGCCAAGAAAGAGCCACGACAAAAGCGCGGCGAACATGGTGTTGAGCGCGAGGATGAAGACGAGGTTCGCCGTGGAAGTGTTGAACACGGCCAGCATGAACAGCACCGAGCTGGCCCCGTAAAGGCAGGTCACGGCAAGCCCGATCCGGCCTGGCACCAGGAGGGGCGCATCCTTGCTCAGGCTGCTCCAGATGACGCGAACGAGAAGTATCGCAGCGACAGTCATCCCGCTGCGAAGCATCATCGTGCTCCACGCTTCACCCTGTCCCAGCTTGAGAAGCGGAATGTCGATGGACAGCATGAGCCCGCCGAGTGCCGTCAGGAACAGCCCCCTGGCATAGTTCGATCCGCGCGCGGGGGATGAATGGTCGGGCAAGCGTACCGCCTTCGGCAATTGCCGTGACGGGGTCGCGGCTTCAGGTTTCGATCGGGAATCGCTCCCAGCCGCGCGGAGTCAGGTGCTCCTGCGGGGCGAAGCGCACCTTGTAGTTCATCTTGCGCGATCCGTTGACCCAGTAGCCGAGATAAACATAGGGCAGGCCCATCGTCCTGGCGCGGGCGATATGGTCGAGGATCATGAAGGTGCCGAGCGAGCGGTCCTCATGGTCTGGATTGAAGTAGGAATAAACCATCGAAAGGCCGTCGCCCATCTGGTCGGTCAGGGCCACGGCAAGCAGTTCACCCTCGCCGCGCCCTGTGATGAAGCTGTCCGGCCCACGCCTGCGATACTCGATGACCTTCGTGTCGACATGGGTGTCTTCCACCATCATCGCATAATCGAGCACCGACATTTCGGACATCCCGCCGCGCCGGTGGCGCGCATCGAGATAGGTGCGGAACAGCGAATACTGCTCCGTCGAGGGTTCCGCGTCGTGCATCGCCCCGATCAGGTCGGCGTTTCGCGCCGTCACGCGGCGCATGTTCCGGGTAGGCTCGAACTCAGTTGCGACGATGCGCACGGACACGCAGGCGCGGCAAGATTCGCATGCGGGACGATAGGCGATGTTCTGCGAGCGTCGGAAGCCGCCCTGCGTCAGCAGGTCGTTCATGGAAGGCGCGCGATCCCCCACCAGATGCGTGAAGACCTTCCGCTCAAACTGGCCCTCGATATAGGGGCAGGGCGAGGGCGCGGTCAGAAAGAACTGCGGCGTATGGGTTGGTGTGTGTTTCATTCGGGATGAGCGCGGAGGCGACCTGCCTGGATCAGGCCAGCGCCATTCCGCGCTGCCGTGCATGAACTGTCAACCGCCGGTTCGTTGAGGAGCACGGAAAGCCCGCTCAAAGCGGCGGATCGCTGCGTACGACGACGGTGCCGAGCAGCAGGTCGTGAACCGTGCGCTTGCGGTCGGTGAACAGCGTCGCGAGCAGGATCAACGGCGTGAGCAGCGTATTCCCGACCCAGAAGAGCACGGAATGAAGCACGGCGATCGGTCCGTTCAGCGCTTCGCCGTCCAGCCGCAGGAGGCGGATGCCCATTGCGCGCATGCCCCAGGTCGCTTGCGACGGCCCGCCGAGCGTGCGCCAGACATAGGCAATGGCCACCAGCGGCACGATCACACCGAACAACACCCACCCCAAGCCCAGCGTCAGCAGGCCAAGGAGGAAGACGACAATCCCGACCGGAATGAGAAGCAGCGCGATGAACGTGTAGTCGAGGCAGCATGCCAAAACGCGTCGTGTCAGCACTCCATCGTAAGTTGCCGGATCATCCAGCGGCATCGCGAACCTGTCATCAAAAGTGTGGTCGGCCATGTTCTATCCAGTCCCCGCTCGATCGCATCGATCATCCGTCGAGCCGGGTGAAAAGTGGGTGCGCGACGCGCGATTGCAAGATCGTGAAGGGTGCCCGGAACGGAACGAGCGAGGTTACCGCTTGTTGAGTTCCGCACGTCGATAGACAAGGCTTGGAAGCCCTTTGCACGCTGGAGAGGCGGAATGGACCATTATGACATGCTGGTCATCGGCAGCGGCCCTTCCGGCCGGCGCGCGGCGATCCAGTCGGCCAAGCTTGGCCGCTCGGTGGTGGTGATAGATCGTGGCCGGCGCCTCGGCGGCGTCTCGGTGCACACCGGCACGATTCCCTCCAAGACCATCCGGGAAACGGTGCTCAACCTTTCAGGTTTTCGCGAGCGTGGCTTTTACGGGCGCGGCTATCGGGTCAAGCAGGATATCGGCGCGGCCGATCTGATCGCGCGGCTGCACAAGACGCTGGATCACGAGGTCGAGGTTCTCCAGCATCAGTTCATGCGCAACGGCGTGCGCTCCCTGCGCGCCAACGCATCCTTCGCCGACGCGAACACCGTGGATGTGGAAACGGAAGCCGGCGAGCGGAACCGGATCGGCTTCGCCCACGCGCTGGTCGCGGTGGGCACCAAGCCTTACCGCCCGGCCGACGTGCCATTCGACGGGAAGCGCGTCTTCGACAGCGACGACATCCTTGACCTGCCGCGCCTTCCGCGCAGCCTTGCCGTGATCGGTGGTGGGGTGATCGGCGTGGAATACGCTACCATCTTCTCCGCCCTCGACGTACCCGTCACGCTGATCGAGCCGCGCCAGACGATCCTCGACTTCATCGATCGTGAACTGGTGGACGAGTTCATCCACGAGATGCGTGATCGCGGCATGTCGGTGCGTCTCGGCACAGCCGTGAAGGAGATCGTTTCGAAGGAAGAGGGCGCCGAAATCCACATGGCGGACGGGCGGGTCGTGCGTTCCGACATCGTGCTGTTCGCCGCTGGCCGCACCGGCAACATCGCCAGCCTCAACCTAGCGGCAATCGGCATCGAGAGCGACGCACGCGGACGCATCAAGGTCGATCCGCACACCTTCCAGACGAGCGTGCCCAACATCTATGCGGCGGGCGACGTAATCGGCTTCCCGAGCCTCGCCTCGACCTCGATGGAGCAGGGCAGGGTCGCCGCCTGCCACGCCTTCGACGTTCCGCTGCCACCTGCGCCGGAGACGTTTCCCTATGGCATCTACGCCGTGCCGGAGGTCTCCACGGTTGGGCTGTCGGAGAATCAGGTCCGCGAGCAGAACATTCCTTACGAATGCGGCATCGCGCGCTTCCGCGAGACCTCGCGTGGCCACATCATGGGCGTGCAGAGCGGCTTTCTGAAGCTGATCTTCGCGCTCGACACCCGGCGTCTTCTCGGCGCTCACATCCTGGGCGAGGGCGCTACCGAACTGGTCCATATCGGCCAGGCCGTCATCAACCTGCGCGGCACAGTGGATTTCTTCGTCGACAACACCTTCAACTATCCGACGCTTGCCGAGGCCTACAAGATCGCCGGGCTCGATGCGTGGAACCGGATGGGTGGAGCGAAAGCCGACATAGAACAGGTTGCGCAAGGAACCTGACATGGTATCCCCAACCCATCCGTCCCGACCATCCGAGGGCTGAGGATTTGCTCACCAGAACCCTCAAGCGGGCGCGGCGTTGTGCGGACCGAGCACCGCGATCCGAAGGAATTTCATGCTGAGAAGTGACGCACGCCGCCCGTTCTCCATGCTGCGCTCGTTTCTGGACGACGAGGCAGCGGGCGGGCTGGTCCTAATGGCGGCCGCGGCGCTTGCGTTGATCGTCGCCAACTCGCCGCTGGCGCCGACCTACTTTTCAGCACTCGCCGCCCATCTCGGCCCCATGTCCGTCCTTCACTGGATCAACGATGCGCTGATGGCGCTGTTCTTTCTTCTCGTGGGGCTGGAGATCAAGCGCGAGGTGCTCGACGGGCAGCTGTCCAGCTGGAGCCGGCGCATCCTGCCGGGCGTCGCCGCGCTCGGCGGCATGATCGTGCCGGCCGCGATCTATCTCGCCTTCAACTGGAGCGATCCCGCCACGGCACGCGGCTGGGCTATCCCGTCGGCAACCGACATCGCCTTTGCGCTGGGCGTTCTGTCGCTTCTCGGCTCGCGCGTGCCGACTTCGCTGAAGGTATTTCTGACGGCGCTCGCCATCATCGACGATCTTGGCGCGGTGGTGATCATCGCGCTGTTCTACTCGAGCGATCTGTCTCTGCTTTATCTCGGCTTGGGGGCGCTTGCGTTTGCTGTGCTGATTGCGCTCAACCGCTTCGGCGTGATGCGTCTCTCCCCCTATCTGCTGCTTGGCGCCCTTCTATGGTTCTTCGTGCTTCGTTCGGGCGTTCACGCGACGATTGCCGGCGTGCTTCTCGCGTTGACTATCCCGCTTCGACGGTTGCCCGCGCGGCCGGACGACATGGCGCACTCACCGCTGCATCGCTTGGAACATGTTCTGCATGGGCCAGTCGTTTTCGGCATTATCCCGATCTTTGGCTTCGCCAATGCCGGCGTCTCATTCTCGGGACTGACGCGCGACGTTTTCTCGGATCATCTCACGCTTGGTGTGGCCCTCGGGCTGCTGCTCGGCAAGCTTGTGGGCGTGCTCGGCAGCGCTTCGCTGGTCATCCGGCTTGGCCTCGCCGATGTGCCGATGGGCGCGAGCCGGATGCAACTGGTCGGCGTGTCGCTCCTGTGCGGCATCGGCTTCACCATGAGCCTTTTCATCGGACTGCTCGCCTTCGCGAGTGACCCGCTGCTTCAGGAGGAGGTCAAGATCGGCATTCTCGGCGGCTCGATCCTTGCGGGCCTCGCAGGCTGGACGGTGCTGCGCTTCGCCGCGCGGGAGATACCGCCGCCGCGACAATCACGCTGAGCGGCTTAGAGGCCGCCCCGCGCCAATAGCTCAGCCGCCTCGGGTGCGAAATAGGTGAGGATGCCGTCGCAGCCGGCGCGCTTGAAGGCGAGGAGGGTTTCCATCATCACGCGCTCGCCGTCGATCCAGCCATTCGCGGCAGCGGCGCGGATCATCGAATACTCGCCCGACACCTGATAGGCGAATGTCGGCATCGCGAACTCGTCCTTCAGGCGGCGGATGATGTCGAGATAGGGTAGGCCCGGCTTGACCATCACCATGTCCGCGCCCTCCGCAAGATCCTGCGCTGTTTCGCGCAGCGCCTCGTCGGAATTGGCGGGGTCGATGTAGTAGGTCTTCTTGTCGCCCTTGAGCAGGCCGGCCGTGCCGATCGCCTCGCGATAAGGGCCATAGAAGGCCGAGGCGAACTTCGTCGCATAGGACATGATGGCGACGTCGTGGAAGCCGCTGGCGTCCAGCGCATCACGGATCGCGCCAATCCGCCCGTCCATCATGTCCGAAGGCGCGATGATGTCCGCGCCCGCCGCCGCCTGGAGCACGGCGCCTTCCGCGATATGGGCGACCGTCTCGTCGTTGAGGATCACGCCGTCGCGCAGGATGCCGTCATGCCCGTGACTGGTGAAGGGATCGAGCGCCACATCCGTGATGATCCCGATCTCGGGCACCGCTGCCTTGATGGCCCGCGTGCCCTGATTGATCAGATTCCGCTCGTTGAGGATTTCCGTTCCGCGCTCGTCCTTCAACTCATGCGCCACATGAGGGAAAGTCGCGATGGCCGGGATGCCGAGCTTCGCGGCGCGTTCAGCCTCGCGCGCCGCAAGATCCGGCGAGACCCGGAACAGGCCCGGCATGGCTGCGATCGGCTCGCGCCGGTTCTCGCCTTTGGTGAGGAAGATCGGCCAGATCAGGTCGTCCACCGTCAGGCGGCTCTCCTGGACCAGCCGGCGCGACCAGGGCGACTTCCGCATCCGCCGCAGCCGGCGGCTGTTGGTGATCTCGTTCACGCTGCGCGTTGCGAGTGCAGGAGGAGGGGTGTGCCTGTTCATTGCCAGCAGCCTTTTTCTGACGGGTGGAACGTCGATCGCGACAGCCGCGCGTTCAAATCCCTTTTGTCAAAGACAAGCGCCGCTGCTATCGCGAAACGGCCATGGGAACAACCGGAATGGACTTCAACGGCGGAAGCGACATCCGGTTCGCGCGGGTCGGCAGAGCGGGCGTCGTGACGCTCTCGCGGCCGGACGCTTTGAACGCGCTGAGCCACCGCATGGTGCGTGCGCTGACCGACGCCCTGCTCGCCTGGGCGGCGGACGACGAGATCAAGCTGGTGGTGATCGAGAACGAAGGCCGCGCATTCTCGTCCGGCGTCGATCTGCGCGAGGTTTATGAGGAAGCCAAGGCTGGCAGGCCGCCGCTCAACTATTTCGCCGACGAGTACCGTTTGATCGCGCTGATCGCGCGCTATCCCAAGCCTTATGTCGCGCTTGTGAACGGGTTGGCGATGGGCGGCGGCGCCGGCATCGCCTTCCACGGCTCGCATAGGGTGATGACGGAGAATGCCACCTTCGCCATGCCGGAAGTCGGCATGGGCTTCTTTCCCGACAATGGCGGCACGCGGATACTGGCGGGCCTCAAGGGCAGCTTCGGCATGTATCTGACGCTGACCGGGCGAAGCGCGGGCTGGGGCGACTCCACCTACACCAAGCTTGCGACCCACGCCGTTCCCGCTTCCGAGATCGAGTTGCTGCGCACGGAGCTCCTCGAAACGGCCGACCCGGAGGCCGCGCTGCATTTCTATGCGGTGATCCCGCCGCGCGAAACGAACGACGCGTCGATCCACGCCATCGCCACGCATTTCTCGCGCGACACGCTGGAGCATGTGCTCGCGAGCCTGCGGCAGGCCGCCTCATGGCGCAATGATTTCGCCACACGCACCCTCGGCCTCATCGAGAGCCGCTCGCCCACCAGCGTCGCCGTCACCTTCGCGCAGATCATGGCAGGCCCGATGATGAGCGTGGAGGAGGCCCTGCGGATGGAATACCGCATCCTCCACCGGATGCTCGAAGGGCACGACTTCTTTGAGGGCATTCGCGCGGCCATCATCGACAAGGATCACCGGCCGCAATGGCAGCCGGCGCGCATCGCCGATCTCGACCCGCTCTCGGTCGAAGCGCATTTCGCATCGATCGGCGATGACGAATTGGTGCTGTGGGACGCGAAGGGGAAGGCTCCCGCATGAGTATCTACGAACCGTTGTCGCGCATCGACGTGCGACCCTCGACCGCGGAAAATGCCTTCGCCTGGTTCCAGCGCCTGATAGCCGCCTACTGCCTGCTGTGGGGCGTGCTCTACTGGATTCGCCTCGTGGGCCTGTATGAAGGGCCGCTCGCGCGTTTCGACCTGATGCCCGTGCACTGGCAGGTCGCGTCGGTCACGCTCGCGGTGTTCTTTCCCTTCGCGGCCATCGGCTTGTGGATGCTCGCATCCTGGGGGCCGGTGATCTGGCTCATCTGCGCGGCGACCGAAACAGCGATGTATCTCGGTTTCTCCGGCCAGTTCGGTTTTCGTCCGGCAGTGGTTGCCACCCACGCGGCTGTAGGCGTGATCTATCTCGCCTTCATTATCCTCATTTCTCGGCAAAGGCGGCTTCAGGAGGTAAGCCGACATTAAGCAACAATCCGCGAATACCTGTGCAAGGTACTGTTAAGGCTGGCGTTTAAGTCAAGTTTTATTGGGACGCGTTAGGTTTGGGCCAAGGTGATCAGAAAACAAAAAGTCACCAGGCGACAACAGGAAGAGGCAACCCGATGAACAGCTCGCGCTCCGCGGCCAAGGCCGCTGCTCCTCAGAACGTCAACCCCCACGAAGATCGTCGCGACGCGCTGCGCACGCTCTACATGGAATCGCTTCAGCTCGTGGAACGCCTGCATCGGCGGCTGCTCGATGTGATCAAGGATGAGTTCGAGCGTGGCGGCCGGTCCGACATCAACGCCATCCAGGCGCTGCTGCTGTTCAATATCGGCAATGCCGAGCTAACCGCGGGCGAGCTGCGCAGCCGCGGCTACTATCTGGGCTCGAACGTGTCCTACAACCTCAAGAAACTCGTCGATCTGGGCTTCATCAATCACCAGCGTTCCCGCGTGGATCGCCGCTCGGTCCGGGTCAGCCTCACGCCCAAGGGGCAGGCGATCGCAGAAGTCGTCGGCAAGCTCTACGAACGCCATATCGGCTCGATCGAGCAGGTCGGCGGCATCAATCCCGAAGAGTTCCAGATGATGAACCGTGCGCTTCAGCGGCTCGACCGCTTCTGGAACGACACCATTGCCTACCGCATGTGATCGGCGGCGGACGCATCGTTCTTTCAGCCTCCGCTCCAGTCACGGGCCAGGGACGCCATGCTTCTGATCATGATGATGTGAGACGAAGGCGTCACGCTGCCGCCATATTCGGATGGCTTCCGGGGTACACGCCGGAAGCGGGGCTGGCCGCGGTTGCGTCTTGGCCACTTGTTAAGCCTGATCGACCTATAACCGACTTCCGAGATTCATTGCGCGCGCGACGTTCCCGGTTGGAACGCGTCCGCGAAGAAGAGTGATGGGATAGTCGATGACAGCAAGCCGCCGCACCTTTCTTGCCGGAGTCAGCGCTCTCGCTGCCTCGGCCGTGTCGGGCAGCGCACTTGCTCAGGATGTGATCAGCGACATCCTGGGATCATCGCGGCGCGGCAACTGGGACGACGAGTTCGATGCGCGCGCCTCCGAAGGCGGCAAGGTCGCCTCGAACCTGCCGATCTATAGCGCGCAGACGATCTCCTATGTCGAACAGGCGATCACGCACTATTCCGATATCGCCGCGCAAGGCGGCTGGCCGACGGTGCCGGGTGAAAAGAAGCTGCAGCTCGGCGTGCAGGACAGCGACGTGGTGGCGCTGCGCCGCCGCCTGATGGTGACAGGCGATCTCGCCCAGAATGCCGGCATTTCGCCGTCCTTCGACTCCTACGTCGATGCTGCCGTGAAGCGCTTCCAGGCGCGCCATGGGCTGCCAGCCGACGGCGTGCTCGGCAAGTATTCCTATGCCGCCATGAACATCTCGGCCCCCGTGCGTCTCGGCCAGCTTCAGACGAACCTGACCCGCATCCGCGAGATGGCCGGCACGCTTGGCGACCGCTACGTGATGGTCAACATCCCCGCAGCGCAGATCGAGGCGGTCGAGAATGGCCGTGTCGTGCAGCGCCACACCGCGATCGTCGGCAAGATCGACCGGCAGACCCCGATCGTGAACTCGGCCATCAACCAGATCATCGTGAACCCGTACTGGCATGCGCCGGAATCGATCGTCCGCAAGGACATCATTCCGCTGATGCGGAAGGACCCGACCTATCTCGCCAAGAACAACATCCACATCATCGGGCCGGACGGGCAGGAGATCGATCCGGCCACCGTTGACTGGAACACCGAGGATGCCGCGAAATTCCTGTTCCGCCAGGACCCGGGTGCAGGCAACGCCATGGCGTCGGTGAAGATCAACTTCCCGAGCCCGGACGGCGTCTACATGCACGACACGCCGCAGCAGAGCCTGTTTGGCAAGCTCATGCGCTTCGATTCATCGGGCTGCGTGCGCGTGCAGAATGTGCGCGATCTCGTGACATGGCTCCTGCGCGACACGCCCGGTTGGACCCGCCAGCGTTTCGAGC
>CAUQXI010000012.1:0-106948 GCA_963522145.1 uncultured Mesorhizobium sp.
GTTCCCGCCACGAACCCGCCCGCTCCCGGCGGCACGATGATCGCCGGCGCCGCACCAGGCGGTCCGTTTGGTCCGACCGAGCGGAGCTGACGAAGAGGGCGGGGTTGGCAAGATGATCGAGCATGTCCTTTCTGAACTCGGTCCCTGGAACTGGATGGTTCTGGGCCTTGTCCTGCTCGCGCTCGAAATCATGCTGCCGGGCGTGTTCCTGCTCTGGATCGGCATCGCCGCGATCCTCACCGGCGCGCTGACGCTTCAGCTCTGGCATTTCCCTTTCTGGACCTGGCAGTGGCAGACGCTGGTCTTCCTGCTGCTGGCCCTTTTGACGGTCTGGGCCGGGCGGCGCCTGATGGCGAGCCGCAGCCCGGGCGACACCGATCAGCCGCTCCTCAACCGCCGCGCCGAGCAGCTGGTCGGACGCACGGCGGTGCTTGGAGAGCCGATCCGCGAGGGTTTTGGCCGCATCCATCTGGGCGACACGCTTTGGCGCGTGACAGGGCCAGACCTTCCGGCCGGCGCGAGGGTTCGCGTCACCGCGGTCAGGGATGCGGAACTGGTGGTGACGGGCGCGGAGTAGCAGCGGGCGGGGGAGCCTTACGCCGCGCCGACCCGCAGAAGATCGTGCAGGTGGATGATGCCGGCGGGACGGCCTTCCTCGGCCACGATAAGCGTGGTGATTTCGCGCTCGTTGAGCTCCTGAAGGGCTGATGCGACCAGCATGTCCGGCGCGATCGTGCGCGGCGCAGGGGTCATCACCTCTTCCACCGAAAGCGCCAGCAGGTCGGCGTCGATGTGGCGGCGCAGGTCGCCGTCGGTGATGATGCCGACGAGCTGCCCTTCCGCATCCGTGATGGCGACGCAGCCGAAGCCCTTCTGCGACATTTCGAGAATGGCATGGCGCATGCCGGTGCCGGAGGAAACGGCCGGGATCTTCTCGCCGCTATGCATCAACTCGCGCACCTGGCGGAGCGCTGCCCCGAGCGAACCGCCGGGATGGAAGGTGCGAAAATGGTCGGCGGTGAAGCCGCGCGCTTCGAGAAGCGCTACGGCAAGCGCGTCGCCCAGCGCAAGCTGCATCAGGGTCGAGGTTGTCGGCGCGAGCCCATGCGGACAGGCCTCCGCGACACGCGGCAAGCGCAGCACCACGCTTGCCTCATGCGCCAGCGCGGATGTTTCTCCGGCCGTAACCGCGATCAGTGGAATGCTGAAGCGGCGGGCATAGGCAACCATGCCCTTGAGCTCGGCACTTTCCCCCGACCATGACAGCGCCAGGATCGCGTCTTCGCGCGCGATCATGCCGAGATCGCCGTGATTGGCGTCGGCCGGATGAACAAAGAAGGCGGGCGTGCCGGTGGAAGCGAGCGTCGCCGCGATCTTGGACGCGATATGGCCGCTCTTGCCCACGCCTGTCATCACGACGCGGCCGCCGATCGCGCCGAGCAGTCCAACCGCTTCGCCGAAGCTTTCCCGCATCGGTCCCGCCAGCGTTTCAGCCAGCGCGTCGAGGCCGGCGCGGCCGGTGGCCAGCGTTCTCAACCCCGATTCCACCGCCTGAGCCGCTTGATCTTCAAGGAAAGTGTCGATCGGCCGAAGCTTGTTCATGATGCCATCCTCACCGTGCAACCGCTTAGCCGCTTCAGCGCCTTCTGTCCATTTCACGCCTAGTGTCCGGCTCCGGCAGCAATCGGCCATTAACCATCAGCCTTTACGCTTCGGTAATCGCCCGCGCGAATGTGGTTTTTTGCGCGTGCCCGGAAAACCTCGATGCCGCGTGGCTGTCTCGACCCATCATGGAGCCTTGTTCGTCTGTCACGCTGGTCGGCCGGCGTTCTTGCGCTTGCCGCGGGGCTGGGCATCGCCTGGGCGCAGGATGGAGCCCCCGGGCTGCGCGGCGCGCTTTCGGATGCCGTTCCAAGAGCGCAACAGCGCCAGGCTGCCCAGGTGGGTCGAGCAACAAATCCTGCGGCCGCGCCGCCCTCCGTTCCGGCAAGCCCCGGCACAGACTTGGATGAAGCGGCCGGCGGAGGCGAGCCGGCAAGCGGCATCAGCCTGTTCGCCGACGACGGTGCGGAGCGGGACGAGGACCTTTCGGCGGATCCCGCGACGCCTGCCGAACCCAGCGCATCCGCCGCCCGCCGCCAGGCCGCCGAGGAAGCAGACCGGGCCCGCCGGGTCGCGCAAACAACGCGGCAAAGCGCAGCGGATGGCGAAGGCGCGACGGCGACGATCGTGGGCGATCGCGCGAACGCGGAAAAGCAAGCGGACGACGCGGACGAGCGGCTGCTGACCGCCCGGCTTCCCCGTGCGGGCGCGGTCGAAGGCGTGGCTGCCCGGCCGCTCGTGGAGGCCGACCCGTTCGCGCCGACCGGGATCCGGATGGGCACCTTCATCCTGCGCCCTTCAGTGGAACAGGGGGTGAGTGCGAGCAGCAATGCCTCCGCAAGTCCGGGCGGCTCATCGGGAACCTGGTCGGAAACCGCCTTGCGGCTCAATGCCCAGTCCGACTGGTCGCGCCACCAGGCCTCGATCAACGCCTTTGGCACGCTGCGGGAAACGCTGTCCGGCGACGAGGTGGACGAAATCCAGGGCGGCATCGACGCCACCCTGCTGCTCGACCTCGGCGCGGAATGGCAGGGCCGCACGGCCCTGACCTATACGATCCGGCCCGAATCCGCCTCCTCGCCCGTGCCACTCGCCGTCAATGCCGAGGACCGGCCCTTGCGACAGACGCTGGATGCGGAGGCCGGCGTGGAGCGGGCGGTGGGACAGCTGCGGCTTGGGGTGACAACCGTGATCCAGCGCGACTGGTTCGGCGATGTGGAACTGACCGATGGCACGACGCTGTCGCAGGAAGATCGCAACTCCACGCTTGCCGCCTTGCGCCTCAAAACCGGCTACGAACTTTCTCCCGCGCTCGTGCCCTTCGTGGAAGTCGAGGCCGGACGCCGCATCTTCGACGTGACGGAGGATGCCGCCGGCACCGAGCGCTCCGCCACGCGGCTTGCTGTGCGCGGCGGCGTGGCGCTCGACCTGCGCGAGAAGCTGAGCGGCGAACTGGCGGCGGGCTATCTGCGCGAAAACTTTGACGACGATGACCTCGAGCCGATCGAAGGCCTGACGCTGGAAGGCAATCTGCGCTGGTCGCCTCTGCGCGGCACGAATGTCGTGCTGCGCGGCACGACCAGCGTGGAAGGCACCACGGTTGCCGGCGAAAGCGGATCGCTCGTTCATGACCTGCGGCTCGATGTCGAGCGCACCTTGCGCGCCAATCTGACGGGCACGGCGTCGCTCGGCGTCTCCTGGCGCGATTACACGGGTTCGGATGGCAGGGATCTGACGCTTGCTGCCGAAGGGGGTCTGACCTGGTGGCTCAACCGCAATTTCGGCGTGACCGGCCGCGCCCGCCACGAGCGCCTCGAAAGCAACCTTCCCGGCCGTGAATATGACGCGTCGAGCATATTCCTCGGCGTCACGATGCGGCGCTGAACGCAGATGCCGCTCAAGCTGAAGTGAGCCGCTCGCTTTCTTCGGGAGGCCGGCAAAACTTGTCAGGACCGGGCCGGGCCGCTACTCAGGGCGGGTTGCAAGGAAGCCGGCGATGGAAAAGACCCAGGCAAAAGAAACGGTTGTGCTCGCGCTCGGCGTGTTCGACCTGTTTCACCGCGGCCATCTCGAATTCCTCCGCAAGGCGCGGGCGCGCGGCGACCGGCTGGTGGTCGCCGTCAACACGGATGAAAAGGTCGCCCAATACAAACGGCGTCCGGTGATTTCGACGGAAGACCGTCTGGCGATCGTGGAAGCGGTCCGCTTCGTGGATCAGGTGGATGTTTCCGACAGTTTCTCGATCTCAGCACTGGTCGAGAAACATGCCCCCGACATTATCGTTCACGGCGACGACTGGACGCGTGAACGCTACCTCGAGCAGATCGGCCTGACGGATGCCGAACTCGACCGGCTCGGGCTCCGGCTCGAACTGGTTCCCTATCACAAGGGAGCGAGCACCAGCGCCATCATCAGCGGGATCGAGAAAGCCGCCTGAGGTGTCGACGCGCGGCAGTGGCGGCCTGCGGCCCGACAGTTTTTTCCAGAAGCTCGCCTTCCGCGTCTCGCCCCTTTTCCCCAACGATCCGAACCTCTGGGCCTTTCACGGCGCCTTCGAGGGCAACACCAAATATCTCTTTCTTTGGCTCACCCTGCACCGCCCCGGCATCCGGGCCGTGTGGATCTCGCGCAGCCGCCGGACCGAGAAGCTGGTGCGCGCGGCCGGTGGAAAGGTGTGCTTCTACCCCCTTCCCGCCGCCTGCAAGACGTTGGCCGCCGCGCGCTATCATTTCGTCAGCCATCGCCAGACCGGCATTCCTTTTCGCTCCAAAAAAAGCCGCGTCGTCTGCTTGTGGCACGGGGCGGGGATCAAGACGATCGGCCTCAACCGCGACCGTTCCAAGCCGTCGGGCGTCACCGGCAGCATCTTCGAGGCGGATTACTTCGTGGCCGGCTCGAAGAAGCACGCACAGCGCTTTGCGGAAAGCTTCGCCGTGCCGCTCGACCATTGCCCGGTGCTCGGCACGCCGCGCCTCGACTGCGCCTTCGACGGTCAGCTCGGGGACAGGGCACGGCGTGCGGGCAGCCTGGATCGTTCGGGCTTCCGCTCCGTGTATCTTTACGCGCCCACCTGGCGCGAATCCGGCCGGCCCTTTCTGAAGGAGGCTTTGCCGGAGCCCGGCCGACTGGCTGCGGCTCTCGCCGCGCAGAACGCGGTCCTTTACGTCAAGCTGCATCCCGCGACGCTGCGATTGGCGCCGGACACCGCTTGGCTCGCGGAGATGAGCCGCAACCACGACTGCATCCGCGCCTGGCCGGCGGCGGTGGATTTCTACACCGCGATCAACGAGATTGACTGCCTCGTCACGGACTATTCCTCGATCTTCGCGGACTTCATCTATGTGAAGGATCGCGGCCTCGTCCTGTACCCCTTCGATCTCGCGGCCTATCAGAGCCGAGACCGTCCGTTCCACTTCGACTACGACGAGATCGGGGGCGCACGGGCGACAGGCTTCGATGATCTCTGCCGCCTGATCCAGTCGGGCCTGGAGCCCGCGCCCGATCCCAGCCTGATCGAGACCCGGCGGGAGTTCTGGGACGATCATTTCGGCATCGCCTCGCCGACCATCGCCGATTATTTCACGGCGCTGGCAGGACGAGCCCACACCTTCTGAACCGGAAAGCGGATTTTACCCCAGAAGCGCGGCAGCGCTGTGCCGGATGGTCGCGCCGACATCGGTCCGCTCCAGCGCGAAAGCGAGATTGGCGTTCACGAAGCCTTCGGGCGAGCCTGTATCAAAGGTGCGGCCGCGATAATGGAAGCCGAAGAACTTCTGCTCGCCCGCGAGCTTCAGCATGGCGTCCGTCAGCTGGATCTCGTTGCCTGCCCCGCGCTCCTGGCTTTCGAGGATATCGAAGATTTCCGGCTGCAGGATATAGCGGCCATTGATGAAGAGGTTGGACGGCGCGGTGCCCTTGGCGGGCTTCTCGACCATCTGCGTAATCTCGAATCCGGTGCCGGTCTTCGCGCCCTGTCCGACGATGCCGTATTTATGCGCCTCGGCCGGATCGCACTCCTCCACCGCGACGATGTTGCTGCCCGTCTCGTTGTAGAGCTTCACCATGTCGGCCATCGCACCCTGGCCCGGCAGCATGATCATGTCGGGCAGAAGAAGCGCGAAGGGCTCGTCGCCTACGATGTCGCGCGCGCACCAGACCGCGTGGCCGAGCCCGTGCGGTTCCTGCTGCCGCGTGAAGCTGGTCGTTCCGGCCGCCGGCTGCATGCTTTGAAGGATTTCGAGCTGGGGCTTCTTGTTGCGACGGGCGAGCGTGTCGTTGAGCTCGAACTGGAGATCGAAATAGTCCTCGATCACGCCCTTGTTGCGGCCGGTGACGAAGACGAAGTGCTCGATGCCCGCTTCCCGCGCCTCGTCCACCACATACTGGATCACCGGGCGGTCCACGACCGTGAGCATCTCCTTCGGAATCGCCTTGGTGGCTGGAAGAAAGCGCGTGCCCAGGCCCGCCACTGGAAACACTGCCTTGCGCACACGCTTCATTCTGCTCTGATCCTTGTTTCTTTGTACTTGCCGGCAATGTCTGGAATCGCGCCGCGCGACCATCTTGCTGCCGAATTCCTAAGTCAAACGGAACGGGCAGCGCGATCGGGGCGGGCGTGTGATGTCGTTTGATGCCGCGCATAAACGGATCAGATTGATTTCCGTTTCCTCCCGCCCTGATGCTCGTTCTTCGATGCTGCGCGGATGACGCAAGAGAAAGAAAGGAATGCACTCGCGGAACCCATGGTAAACCAGTTGATAACCCGCTTGGGACATCAATAGGCTTTCCACCGCGAGAAAGGAGTTCGGCGATGTCGATGCGGATGTCCAAGTGGAAGCAGGTTCTGACCGGCGCCGGCCTGTCTCTGACGCTGCTGGCCGCGCCCGCTCATGCGGATGCGGGCTTCAAGCGCTGGATCGCGGGCTTCAAGGAAACGGCGGTCGCAAGCGGCGTGTCGAGCCGCACCTTCGACCGCGCCTTCCGCGGCATTTCCGATCCTGATGCCGAAGTTCTCCAGAAGGCTCGCTTCCAGCCCGAGTTCAAGGCACCCGCCTGGGACTATTTCGACAATCGCGTGCAGGAGCAGTCGATCGCCACAGGCCGCGCCATGGCAAAGAAGTGGAAGCCATGGCTCGATCGCATCGAGGCGAAATACGGCGTGGATCGCCATATCGTGCTCGCCATCTGGTCGATGGAATCCAACTACGGCGAGATCCTCAAGAACGACAAGGTGATGCGCAATGTGGTGCGCTCGCTGTCGACGCTCGCTTACGGCGACAAGCGGCGCGCCAAGTTCGCCCGCACACAGCTCGTGGCGGCCCTCAAGATCCTGGACAGCGGCGACATCGACGAAAGCCACCTCACCGGTTCCTGGGCTGGCGCGATGGGACACACCCAGTTCATCCCGACCTCCTATCAGGCCTATGCGGTTGATGCCGATGGCGACGGACGGCGCGACATCTGGAGCTCCGTGCCCGACGCGCTCGCGACCGCGGCCAACCTGCTCAAGAAGAATGGCTGGCAGGCCGGCAAGAGCTGGGGCTACGAGGTCAGCCTGCCGGCGGGCCAGAAGTTCCCGAGCGGTTCGGCGACGCTCGCCAAGTGGCAGTCGCTCGGAGTCGAGCGCGTCAGCGGCAAGCCCTTCAAATACGGAGCCGACAAGGCCGAGCTGAAGCTGCCGGACGGCCGCTCCGGCCCGACCTTCCTGATGACCAAGAATTTCCGTGTCATCAAGGCCTACAACAATTCGGACAAATACGCGATGGCGGTGGGCCTGCTCGCCGACGAGATCGCGGGCTATGGCGGCTTGAGCAAGGACTGGAACCGCCCCTTCACCAAGCTCACCTTCGAGGAGCGGCAGGAGCTTCAGCAGCGGCTGTCCTCCTACGGCTATTACGACGGCAAGCTTGACGGCAAGATCGGCGAGAGCTCGCGCACGGCCATCATGGCCTATCAGGAACGGGCAGGCCTGGAACCTGACGGCCATCCGAGCATGGAAGTCCTTTCCACGCTCAGGAACCGTTGACGACGCGGCGTCGCACAAGGAGGAGCGGGCGGCGGGCCTTCGTTCCGCTGCTTGCTCTCGTTCTATGCGCTTCGTCTCTGGCCGGCATCGTGCCGGCGCATGCCCAGGAAGGCAGCCGCTTCTGGATCCTGCGCCAGCTTTTCCAGCCGCGTGAGCGGTTTGAGCGGCGCGAGATGCGACCCCAGCAGGATTTTTACCGCCCCCCCAAGCCCAAGCCTCGCAAGAAGCGCAAGGCGGCTCCTGCCGCGGTTGCGGCTCCCGCAGAGCCGGCCGCTGTTGAAAAAGCCCCGGACGCGCGCACCCTGCTGGTGATCGGCGACTTTCTAGGCAGCGGCCTGGCTGAAAGCTTGACCGATCTCTTCGCGCAGAACCCGGCGATCCGCGTGGTGGACAAGACCTCCGGTTCCTCGGGGATCGTGCGCACCGATGTGGTGGACTGGCCGAACAGCATCGGCAAGCTGATCGAAAAGGAAAAGCCCGTCGCGGTGATCGCGATGATCGGCGCCAACGACCGCCAGCCCATGCAGCTGGGCGACAAGCGCGAGCCTCCCCTCGGCCCCGTCTGGACGGATGCCTACGAGAAGAGGGCGGACGCCCTTGGCACGGCAGTGGCCGCAAGCAAGCTGCCGCTGCTCTGGGTCGGGCTTCCGGCCTTCAAGTCATCCAAGGCCAATCCCGATCTGATCGCCTTCAACGACCTTTTCCGCGCGGCGGTTGAAAGCACCGGCGGCGAGTTCGTGGATGTTTGGGACGGCTTCGTGGACGAGAACGGCGCCTTCGTTTCCACCGGCCCCGACATCAACGGCCAGCCGGTGCGGCTGCGCACCAATGACGGCATCAACCTGACGCGCGCCGGCAAGCGCAAGCTCGCCTTCTACCTCGAAAAGCCGCTGTCCAAAATCCTCGGCATTCCTGTGGGATCGGGCGCGGTCGCCGTCTTGCCGAAGGACGATACAGGCGTACTTCCTGTTTCGCTTCCATCCGGCCCGGCAGCGCCGGTCGATCGCACCCAGCCCATGGCGCTGGGCGAGAATGCGGCAACCGGCGAGAATGAGCTGCTGGGCGCTTCCAGAACAAAGGCTCCGAATGCCGCGGCAGCCGTCACCCCGGCAGTGGCGGGCCGGGCGGACGATTTCACCGCGCGGCCCTGACCGACCTGCCGGTTTTCCGCATTGGCGACCACGCAGCGGAGGGCGTCCCGCCGCGAAAACGCTAAAGCGGCAGCGTGGTGAAACCCATCAGCGCTTCGTCCACGGCGCGCGCGGCCTGCCGTCCCTCGCGGATCGCCCAGACGACGAGCGACTGACCGCGGCGCACGTCGCCGTCGGCCCAGAGCTTGTCCACGCTCGTGCGGTAGCTGCTCTCGTCCGCCACCACATTGGTGGAGCGCCGGCTGTCGGTGCGGATCGCGAGACGGTCGCTCAGTTCGCTCAGCACGCCTTCCTTCAAGGGGCCGGAAAAGCCGATGGCGATAAAGGCGAGATCGGCGCGGATCACGAATTCCGTGCCGGGAACCGGCTTGCGCTTTTCATCCACCTCGGCGCAGCGCACGCCCGTGAGCTGGCCCTCCTCGCCGATGAACTCGAGCGTCGCGACCTGGAACTCGCGCTCCGCACCTTCCGCCTGGGAGGAGGAGGTCCGCATCTTGGTCGCCCAATAGGGCCAGACCTCGAGCTTGTTCTCGCGCTCAGGCGGCTGGGGGCGGATGTCGAGTTGGGTCACGCGCACTGCCCCCTGCCGGAAGGCGGTCCCGACACAGTCGGACGCCGTATCGCCGCCGCCCACCACCACCACATGGCAGCCACCCGCCAGGATCGGCTCATGCGCCCAGGCGCGCGCAGGCTCGTTTTCGCCGCCGACGCGCCGGTTCTGGCCGACTAGGAAGGGCATCGCATCATGCACGCCGGCAAGCTCGGCACCGGGGATGCCGGCAGGCCGCGGCGTTTCGGACCCGCCGCAATAGATCACCGCATCGTACTCGGAAAGCAGAGACTCCATCGACCGGTCCACCCCGATCTCGACACCACAGAAGAAGGAAACGCCCTCGCCGCGCATCTGCTCGACGCGGCGATCGATCGTCTGCTTTTCCATCTTGAAATCGGGAATGCCGTAGCGAAGCAGCCCACCCGGCCGGGTTTCGCGCTCGAAGACATGCACGTCGTGGCCCGCGCGTCCCAGTTGCTGCGCCGCCGCCAGCCCCGCCGGTCCCGAGCCGATCACCGCTACTTTTCTGCCGGTCTTCGTTTCCGCGGGCTGCGGGCGGATCATCCCCAGCTCATAGGCCTTGTCCGCGATCGCCTGCTCGATCGTCTTGATGGTGACCGGCATGTCCTCGAGGTTCAGCGTGCAGGCTTCCTCGCAGGGAGCGGGACAGATCCGGCCGGTCCATTCGGGGAAGTTGTTGGTGGAATGGAGGTTGCGCACGGCGTTTTCCCAGTCGCCGCGATAAACGAGGTCGTTCCAGTCCGGGATCTGGTTGTGCACGGGGCAGCCCGTCGGCCCATGGCAGAAGGGAACGCCGCAATCCATGCAGCGCGCCGCCTGCCGTCCCACCTCGCTCGTTGTCATGGGCAAGGTGAATTCGCGGAAATGGCGGATGCGATCGGAAGCCGGCTGGTATTTCTGCACCTGCCGGTCGATCTCGAGGAACCCCGTCACCTTGCCCATGATACTTCCAGAATGCGCTTGATGTTCACAAGAATCACGACCGCGACTGCAGCCAGTTTTCAACTTTCAGGCCGTGGACCTGCCCAAAGGCTTTAGCATCCCCGGTCACCAGCGTCGCATCAAGCGAAAGCGCATGTGCGGCGATCAGCATATCGTTCGGCCCCAAGGCCTTCCCTACAGCCTTCAGTTGCGCCCGTACCCTGCCATAGACCATCGCGACTTCCGGCTGCAGCGCGAGCACGCGAACAGTCTGCATGAAGGACTCGGTGCGGGCACGGGACCGAAAAGACGGATTGCTCTCCACCCCGAACCATACCTCGCCAGCCACGACCACGCTGCTGACAATCCTGTCGGGATCGATTTCTCCAAGCTTCCTCGCCACTGCTCCCGAGGGGTTGTGCGCAACGTCGGAGATGATGTTTGTGTCCAGCAGATACATCTCTCTAGAAAGTCACATCATCCAGCGGCAACATGCCGTCATCGCCCGGATCGCCGGGAAAGTCCTCGATTGGACCATTTTCACGAAGCCACTCCAAGAGCGGAGACGTTCTGCCCTTTTGGCTGGAGGACAGGATCAGATCTCCATCCTTGTTACGCCGAATGAACACTTCGCTGCCCTCGAATTCGAACTCCTTGGGTATTCTGACCGCCTGACTGCGTCCGTTCCGGAACAGACTTGCAGTTCGACTCTTCACGTCATGAGCGTTCATCGCCGGCCCCATTGGCATATGCCGAGGCATATCATGGTGTGTTCAGTCGATCAACCAACGGGCGGTGCCTCCTCTAGCCCACGACAAGACCGCCATTGCCGCTGAGCAGAGCCGCCACTGATGATGCCCAGACAGACGGCGATGCCGGCATCTGTGCGGGGACGGAGTCAACCACGCCGACCCTCCTTCACTCCGCCGCCACGCTCATCCGCAGGCGCTCCATCTCGATCAGCGCGCGGCGGTATTCTACCGGCATCACCTTGCGGAATTTGGGCCTGTAGCCGGCCCAATCCGCCAGGATCGCCTTGGCGCGGGCCGAGCCCGTATAATGGACATGGTTGGTGATGAGCTGCACAAGGCGCTCCTCGTCATGGCGGGTCATGTCGCCGGACACGTCAACGCGGCCCTTGTGCATGATGTCGCCGCCATGGTGGTGCAGCTTTTCGAGCATGTCGTCCTCTTCGGGAACCGGCTCCAGCTCCACCATCGCCATGTTGCAGCGCGACGAGAAATCGCCCTCCTCGTCCAGCACATAGGCCACGCCGCCCGACATGCCGGCCGCGAAGTTGCGGCCCGTTCTGCCGATCACGACCACGATGCCGCCCGTCATATATTCGCAGCCGTGGTCGCCCACGCCTTCCACCACGGCCACCGCACCCGAATTGCGCACGGCAAAGCGCTCACCGGCCACGCCGCCGATATAGGCTTCGCCCGCGATCGCCCCGTAAAGCACGGTGTTGCCCGCGATGATCGATTCCGACGGCACGATGCGCGTGTTTTCCGGAGGCCGGATCACGATGCGGCCGCCCGACAATCCCTTGCCGACATAGTCGTTGCCTTCGCCGACCAGATCAAAGGACACGCCGCGCGCCAGAAACGCGCCGAAGCTCTGGCCGGCGGTGCCTTCGAGGCGCACGCTGATCGTGTCCTCGCGCAGGCCCTTGTGCCGGAAGCGCTTGGCGACCTCGCCCGACAGCATCGCGCCCGCCGAGCGGTCTACATTGCGGATCGGCACCACGATCGAAACGGGCTGGCGGTTTTCCAGAGCCGGCGCGGCCTCCGCGATCAGCCGGCGGTCGAGCACCTCATCAATCGGGTGCTTTTGCCGCTCCGTCCAGTGGATCGCCGCTGGCTCCGCTTCCGGCTTGAAGAAGAGCTTCGAGAAGTCGAGGCCCCGCGCCTTCCAGTGGTCGATCGCGTCTCGTTTTTTGAGCAACTCGAACGCGCCCACGACCTCGTCCAGATGGCGGAAGCCCATCTGCGCCAGCAACGCCCGCACTTCTTCCGCCACGAAGAAGAAGAAGTTGATCACATGCTCGGGCGTGCCCTTGAAGCGCTTGCGCAAGACCGGATCCTGCGTGGCGACTCCGACCGGACAGGTGTTGAGGTGGCACTTTCGCATCATGATGCACCCCGCCGCGATCAGCGGCGCCGTCGAGAAACCGTACTCGTCGGCACCCAGCAACGCGCCCACGATCACGTCGCGGCCGGTGCGGAGCCCCCCGTCCACCTGAAGGCAGACGCGGGAGCGCAACCCGTTCAACACCAGCGTCTGCTGGGTCTCGGCCAGGCCGATCTCCCAAGGGGAACCGGCATGCTTCAGAGAAGTGAGCGGCGAAGCGCCCGTGCCCCCGTCGAAGCCGGACACCGTGATGTGATCCGCCCGCGCCTTGGCCACGCCTGCCGCGACCGTGCCGACGCCGACCTCGGACACGAGCTTCACCGAGATGTCGGCCTGGGGGTTGACGTTCTTGAGGTCGAAGATCAGCTGGGCCAGATCCTCGATCGAATAGATGTCGTGATGCGGCGGCGGCGAGATCAGCCCCACGCCCGGCGTGGAATGCCGGGTCTTGGCAATGGTCGCGTCCACCTTGTGGCCGGGCAGTTGCCCGCCCTCGCCGGGCTTCGCGCCCTGCGCCACCTTGATCTGGATCATGTCGGCATTGACAAGATATTCCGCCGTCACCCCGAAGCGCCCGCTCGCCACCTGCTTGATGGCCGAGCGCTCGGGGTTGGCGCCTCCGCCGGGCAGCGGCAGATAGCGGTCGGGCTCCTCGCCGCCCTCGCCCGTGTTCGACTTGCCGCCGATCGTGTTCATGGCGCGGGCGAGCGTGCTGTGCGCCTCGCGGCTGATCGAGCCGAAGGACATGGCGCCGGTTGAAAAGCGCCGGACGATCTCGGCTGCCGGCATCACCTCGTCAAGCGGCACTGGCGCGCGGCCGGTTTCCTCCGCCATCCTGATGCGGAACAAGCCGCGAAGGGTGCGCGCATTCTCGCCATCGATCTGCCGGGAATAGTCCTGAAATGTTTCCCAGGATCCCTTGCGCACGGCGTGCTGCAGCGTTGCCACTGCGTCCGGTGACCACATATGGGCCTCTCCGCGCATGCGGAACATGTACTCGCCGCCCACCTCCAGCGTGTTGCGCAGCACGGGATCGTCGCCAAAGGCGGTCGCGTGGCGGCTGGCAGTTTCGCCCGCGACCTCATCAAGGCCGACGCCCTCGATCGTGGTTGCGGTGCCGGTAAAGTATTTCGCGACGAAGTCGCCCTTGAGCCCCACCGCGTCGAAGATCTGCGCGCCGCAATAGGACTGGTAGGTGGAGATGCCCATCTTGGACATCACCTTGAGCATGCCCTTGCCGATCGACTTGATGAAGCGCGACACGACTTCCTGGGCATCCACCTCGGCCGGCATCTCGCCGGTGTGGTGCATCTCGGTGAGCGTATCGAAGGCGAGATACGGGTTGATCGCCTCTGCACCATAGCCCGCGAGGCAGCAGAAATGGTGGATCTCGCGCGGCTCGCCCGATTCCACCACAAGGCCCACCGAGGTCCTGAGGCCCTTGCGGATCAGGTGATGGTGGACGGCTGCCGTCGCCAGCAGAGCGGGGATCGCGATGCGGTCCGGCCCGACCTGCCGGTCGCTCAGGATGATGATGTTGTAGCCGCCTGCGACCGCGGCCTCCGCACGCTCGCAAAGGCGCTCGACCGCGCCCACCATGCCCGCCGCTCCTTCAACCGCCGCATAGGTGAAGTCGATCGTCTTGGTGTCGAAGCGGTCTTCCGTGTGGCCGATCGAGCGGATCTTCTCGAGATCGCCATTGGTCAGGATCGGCTGGCGCACCTCGAGCCGCTTGCGGCGCGACGAGCCCACGAGGTCGAATATGTTGGGGCGCGGCCCGATAAAGGAAACGAGGCTCATCACGAGCTCTTCCCGGATCGGGTCGATCGGCGGGTTGGTGACCTGCGCGAAGTTCTGCTTGAAATAGGTGTAAAGCAGCTTCGACTTGTCCGACATCGCCGAGATCGGCGTGTCGGTGCCCATGGAGCCGACGGCCTCCTGCCCGGTGGTCGCCATCGGGGCCATCAGGATGCGCGTGTCCTCCTGCGTGTAACCGAAGGCCTGCTGCCGATCGAGCAGCGACACATCGTTGCGAAGCGCACGCGGGCTGACCGGCGCAAGCTCCTCGAGGATCAGCTGCGTGTTCTTCAGCCACTGCCGGTACGGATGACGCGTGGCGATCTCCTTCTTGACGTCCTCGTCGGAGATGATCGCGCCCTTCTCAAGGTCGATCAGCAGCATCCGGCCCGGCTGGAGCCGCCACTTCTTGATGATCCTTTCCTCCGGCACCGGCAGTGCGCCCGCTTCCGAGGCGAGGATCACGCGGTCGTCGTCCGTCACCACATAGCGCGCGGGGCGCAATCCGTTGCGGTCGAGCGTCGCGCCGATCTGCACGCCGTCGGTGAAGGCGACGGCCGCCGGCCCGTCCCACGGCTCCATGAGGGCAGCATGGTATTCGTAGAAGGCGCGCCGATCCTCGCTCATGAGCTTGTTGCCGGCCCAGGCCTCGGGGATCAGCATCATCATGGCATGGGCGAGGGAGTAGCCGCCCTGCACGAGGAATTCGAGCGCGTTGTCGAAGCAGGCCGTGTCGGACTGGCCCTCATAGGAAATCGGCCAGAGCTTCGCGATGTCGTTGCCGAACAGCTCGGAGTCCACGGAGGCCTGGCGCGCGGCCATCCAGTTGACGTTGCCGCGCAGCGTGTTGATCTCGCCATTATGCGCCACCATCCGGTAGGGGTGGGCGAGTTTCCAGGAGGGGAAGGTGTTGGTCGAGAAGCGCTGGTGGACGAGCACCAGCGCGGTCTCGAAACGCGGATCGTGCAGATCGTGGTAATAGGCGCCCACCTGATAGGCGAGGAACATGCCCTTGTAGACCACCGTGCGCGACGACAGCGACACGATATAGAAGCCGTTGTCGCGCCCCTCCGTTTCCGCGTGGATGCGGCCGGAGATCACCTTGCGCAGGATATAAAGGCGGCGCTCGTAATCGTCGTCCGAGGCGATATCGCTCGATCGTCCGATGAAGACCTGCCGGTGCACCGGCTCGAACGCCGCGATATCCGGTGCGACCGAAAGCGATGAATTGTCCACCGGCACGTCGCGGAAGCCGAGAAGCGGCTGACCCTCGGCGCGCGCCACCTCCGCGATGATGTTTTCGATATGCACCCGCGCCTCGGCGTCGCGCGGCATGAACAGGTGGCCGACCGCGTAGCGGCCGGGTTCCGGCAGTTCGATATTCTGCGCTGCCATCTCCTGGCGGAAGAAGCGGTCGGGAATCTGCACCAGCAGCCCGGCTCCGTCGCCCATCAGCGGGTCTGCGCCCACTGCGCCGCGATGGGTGAGGTTTTCGAGCATGGCGAGCCCGTCGCGCACGATGTCGTGCGACTTCACGTTCTTCATCTGCGCGATGAAGCCTACGCCGCAGGCATCGTGCTCGTTGCGCGGATCGTAGAGGCCCTGCGCCGCGGGAACGGTTCGGAAAGGCAAGCCCGTTTTGACGGCGGCATCCGCGATCACGAGTTCCCTTTCATTGCTCCGATGCCCGGTCATAGCCGTATCCTGTTCATCTGCCTGGAAGGTGCCGGCAGCGCCACGCATGCCGCGACGCCGGTTCGAGCAGCTTCGCATGCCCGCTCCAGCTTCGCCAACCCATCCGCGATATAGGACAGCAATACTGCCCTATCTACCTCATGGCAGAAAACACCGGTTGCCGCAAGACCGATCCGTAAAGTTCGAGGCGAAGAAAATGCGGAAAGTTCCTGCTGAGGACCGATCCGCGCAATAATCTTGCGCGACAGATTTAGCGATGTCTGCGCCCCAAAGCTGTGTATGAGAAGGCCGACAGCCCTTCTCCCGAACATCATACGCTTACGCTTCGGAGCCTTGTCATGTTCTTTGCTTCCGACAACTGGGCCGGCGCTCACGCGCGTGTGGCGGCGGCCCTCGTCCACTATGCCGACGGCTATGCCAGCGCCTATGGCACGAGCGATCTCGACCGGCGCGTGGAACAACGATTCAACGAGATTTTCGAGCGCGAGGTTGCCGTCTTCTTCGTGGCGACGGGAACCGCGGCCAATGCGCTGGCGCTTGCGGCCGTCGATCGTCCCGGCGGCGTCTGCTTCTGCCATGCGGAAGCGCATATGCTGGAGGACGAATGCGGCGCGCCTGAATTTCTATCCTCCGGCGGACGGCTGCGCGCCGTGCCGGGGCCGCTCGGACGGATGGATCCGAACGCCCTGCGGCGCGAGATCGCGCGCTTTCCCGCCGGCAACGTTCATTCCGGCCAGCCCATGGCGGTTTCGATCACCCAGACCACCGAAACCGGCACCGTTTACGGGCTCGACGAGATAGAAGCCCTGGCGGCCATCGCCCATGAGCGCGGCGTGCCGCTGCACATGGACGGCGCCCGTTTCGCCAATGCGCTGGCGGCCCTCGACTGCTCGCCTGCCGAGATGAGCTGGAAGCGCGGCGTGGACATCCTGTCCTTTGGCGGCACCAAGAACGGCTGCTGGTGCGCCGAGGCGCTGGTCTTCTTCGATCCCGAAAAAGCGAGCCATTTCGGCTATCTGCGCAAGCGGGCGGCGCAGCTTTTTTCCAAGACGCGCTTCGTGGCGGCGCAGTTCGAGACCTATCTCGCCGATGGGTTGTGGCTCGACAATGCCGCCCACGCAAATGCGATGGGCGCGCGACTGGCAGGGGCACTTCGAGGCGGCAACACCACCCGCCTCGCCTGGGGGGCCGGAGCAAACGAGGTGTTCGCCTTCATGCCGAAAAGCGAGGCGGTTCGCCTGCGCGAGGCAGGCGCGGTGTTCTACGACTGGAAACTGCCGAGCGGCTGGACGAACAACGTGAGCGAGGAAGAAACCCTGGTCCGTCTGGTGACAAGCTTCGCCACGACCGAAGAGGACGTGGATCGCTTCGCCGATCTCCTGAGGACATAAGCCGCGGCCTCTTTCCGGAAGGAAGCTAGTCCGCCTCCCGCAGGGCAAGGGCTGCCGCCACCGGACCCAGCGCGGCAAGAAAAAGCGTCGACGCGCAGAGCAGCAGAAAGGGCGGCAGGAAGGGGTCGGGATCGGCAAGCGCCGCATGCGCCGCGCTGACGCCGAAGATCAGCGTCGGGATCGCGAAGGGCAGCACCAGCACGGACACCAGAACGCCGCCGCGCGGAAGCGCCACCGCCACCGCCGCTCCAGCCGCTCCCACCAGGCTCAGCCCCGGCGTGCCGAAGAGCAGGGTCAGCGCCACAGCGAGGCTCGCGGAAAACTCCATGTTCACAAGGAGCCCGAACACCGGCGCGGCAAGCACGATCGGCAAAAGGCTTGCCGCCCAGTGGCCGAGCGCCTTGGCAAGGCTCGCCGCAACCAGGCCGAAAAAGTCGCTCCCCCCGACGATCACGTCCAGCGACCCGTCCTCGCGGTCGGCGGCGAAGATGCGGTCGAGCCCGATCAATCCCGAAAGCAGCGACCCGATCCAGAGAATGGCCGGTCCGAACCGGCGCAGCAGATTGAGGTCAGGCCCGAGCGCAAACGGCATGATCGCGATCACGGCAAGGAAAAAGAGCAGGGCGGTCATCGTTCCGCCGCCGGCACGAAAAGCCAGACGGAAATCGCGGGAAAAAAGCGCGATCACGAAACAGCCCCAGTCAGGCTTTCCGCGGCACTCAGTTCCGGCTCGGTCCCGCCAAGCCTGATTTCCCTTGCAGCGGCGAGGCGCACCGGCGCGTGGACGGCTGCGACCACGATTCCGCCGCTCGACAGGTGATCCGCCATCGTGGCCTCGAAGCGCGCTTCCGCCCGCGCATCCAGCCCGGACATCGGCTCGTCGAGCAGCCAGAGCCGGCGGGATGCAAGCAGCAGCCGCGCGATCGCCACCCGCCGCTTCTGCCCCGTCGACAGCACGCCGAAGGGCAGGCTTGCCACCTCGGCCAGCCCCACCGCATCGAGCGCCGCTTCCGGGAGAAGGCCCGCTTTCGCATCTTCCGGCCCGGAGGCATGAAGGAAGCGTGCCCAGAAATGCAGGTTTTCCCTGACCGTCAGCACCGGCTTCATCGCATTCGCCGCGCCGAGGAAATGGCTTGCCTCGCCGAGCCGGCTTCCATCCTCCCAGCCGATCCGCCCGGCGGCGGGCGCGAGCAGCCCCGCCATGATGCGCAGGAGCGTCGTCTTGCCCGTCCCGTTCGGCCCGGTGACAAGAAGCGCCTCTCCCGGTCCCAGCGAGAAGTTGAGCCCCTCGAAAAGCGTTTGCCCGCCGCGCGCACCCGCAAGCTCTTCAACCAGGAGCCGCATTTGTTTCGATTTCCGTTGCGTTTGCATGCCTGAAAGTCTGGAATCGTTCTACGAACTTCCGTATATCCGGGGCAACCGGGCCAGCGGTCGGCGCGGGACTTCTTTCGCGCCAGCCGAGCGCCGTTTATTCGGGGCCTGCGCTTCGCCATCGCGGAAATGGCCGCACCCGCATTCTGACCGGACGCGAGCGCCATGTGCGCATGTCCGTTGTCTTGGAAACCGCATGTTTCTGTTCCGTTTACCGGATTGCAGGAACAGGGCATTGGAACGAGTGCCGCCCGTCGCGCCTTTTTCGACGGATGGCGAGGACCGGAAAAGAGACCGCACCGTGCACAAATCCTTCGACAGCTTCCATTGCCGCCGCACCCTCGAAGTGGGGGGAGCGGAATATGTGTATTTCAGCCTTCCGGAAGCCGAGAAGAACGGTTTGACGGGCGTCAGCCAGCTTCCTTTCTCCATGAAGGTGCTGCTGGAAAATCTGCTGCGCAACGAGGATGGGCGTTCGGTCACAAAGGAATCGATCCAGGCCGTCTGCACCTGGCTGAGCGATCGGGGCACGGCGGGCGTCGAGATCGCTTATCGCCCGGCACGCGTGCTGATGCAGGATTTCACCGGTGTTCCGGCGGTGGTGGATCTCGCCGCCATGCGCGACGGCATCGCCTCGCTCGGCGGTGACCCGCAGAAGATCAACCCGCTGGTGCCGGTGGACCTCGTGATCGACCATTCGGTGATCGTCGACGAGTTCGGCAGTCCGCAGGCCCTCGCGCGCAATGTGGAGCTTGAATACAGCCGCAACGAGGAGCGCTACAAGTTCCTGAAATGGGGCCAGCAGGCCTTTGACAATTTCCGCGTCGTGCCGCCCGGCACCGGCATCTGCCATCAGGTCAATCTCGAATATCTCGCCCAGACCGTCTGGACGCGCACCGAGGACGGCGAGACCACCGCCTACCCCGACACTTGCGTAGGCACCGATTCGCACACGACCATGGTCAATGGCCTGGGCGTTCTCGGCTGGGGCGTGGGCGGTATCGAGGCGGAAGCCGCCATGCTCGGCCAGCCTGTCTCGATGCTCCTGCCCGAAGTGGTCGGCTTCCGGCTGACCGGCAGGCTCAAGGAAGGCGTCACCGCGACCGACCTCGTGCTCACCGTCACCCAGATGCTGCGCAGACACGGCGTGGTGGGCAAGTTCGTGGAGTTCTTCGGTGCCGGCCTGAGCAACATGACGCTCGCCGACCGCGCCACCATCGGCAACATGGCGCCCGAATATGGCGCGACCTGCGGCTTCTTCCCGGTCGACGCGGAAACGATCCGCTATCTCAATATGTCCGGCCGCCCCGAGAACCGCATCGCGCTGGTCGAGGCCTATTGCCGCGCGCAGAGCATGTGGCGCGAGGATGCGTCCGCCGATCCCCTCTTCACCGAGCTTCTGGAGCTCGATCTCGCGGATGTGGTGCCATCGATGGCCGGCCCGAAGCGCCCCGAGGGCCGCATCCCGCTCGAAGGCGTGGCGGCGGGCTTCAAGAAGGCGATGGAGACCGAATACAAGAAGGCAGCCGCGCCTGCCACGCGCTACGCCGTGGAGGGCGAAGCGTTCGACCTCGGCCATGGCGACGTCGCGATTGCGGCCATCACCTCCTGCACCAACACGTCCAATCCAAGCGTGTTGATCGGGGCGGGCCTTCTCGCCCGTAACGCCAACCGGCTGGGGCTCAAGCAGAAGCCGTGGGTGAAGACCTCGCTCGCGCCCGGCTCGCAGGTCGTCGCCGAATATCTCGAAAAGGCGGGACTCCAGAAGGAGTTGGATCAGATCGGCTTCAACCTGGTGGGCTTCGGCTGCACCACCTGCATCGGCAATTCGGGACCACTGCCAGCGCCCATCTCGAAGACCATCAACGACAAGGGCCTGATCGCGGCGGCCGTGCTTTCGGGCAACCGCAATTTCGAGGGCCGCGTGTCGCCGGACGTGCAGGCGAACTACCTCGCCTCGCCGCCGCTGGTTGTCGCCTATGCGCTTGCCGGCACGGTCACCAAGGATCTGACGAAGGAGCCGCTCGGCGAGGGTGCTGACGGAAAGCCCGTCTTCCTCAAGGATATCTGGCCGTCCTCGCAGGAGATCGACGAGTTCATCGCCCGCAATGTTACGCGCGAGCTATTCGCGCGTAAATATGCCGACGTCTTCAAGGGCGACGAGAACTGGCAGAACGTCCATGCGCCGGAAGGCCAGACCTATGCCTGGGACAATTCCTCCACCTATGTGCAGAACCCGCCTTATTTCGCGGGCATGGAGTCACGGCCGCGCGCGGTGGGCGAGATCAGGCAGGCGCGCATCCTCGGGCTCTTCGGCGACAAGATCACGACCGACCATATCTCGCCGGCCGGCTCCATCAAGGCGGCCTCGCCCGCCGGCAAATATCTGATCGACCATGGCGTGGCCATCGCCGACTTCAACCAGTACGGTACGCGGCGCGGCAATCATGAGGTCATGATGCGCGGCACCTTTGCCAATATCCGCATCCGCAACCACATGCTGGGCGAGAACGGACGCGAGGGCGGCTACACCATCCACTACCCGTCAAAGGAAGAAATGCCGATCTACGACGCCGCCATGGAATACCGCAAGGAAGGCGCGCCGCTCGTGGTCTTCGCGGGCATCGAATATGGCAACGGCTCCTCGCGCGACTGGGCGGCCAAGGGCACCAAGCTGCTCGGCGTCCGCGCGGTGATCGCCCAGAGCTTCGAGCGCATCCACCGTTCCAACCTCGTCGGCATGGGCATCGTGCCCTTCACCTTCGAGGAGGGCACGAGCTGGGCCTCGCTCGGCCTCACGGGCGACGAGATCGTCACCATCGAGGGGCTGGAAACGGTTCGGCCGCGCCAGACCATGTCGGCCGAGATCCGCTTTGCTGATGGATCGGTGCAGACCGTGCCGCTTCTCTGCCGCATCGATACGCTGGACGAACTGGATTACTTCCGCAACGGCGGCATCCTGCAATATGTGCTGCGCGATCTCGCAGCCTGATCGCCGCTGTCGGCCGGCTGGCCGGGGTGCTGGCCGTTCCGGAGCACATGTTCAGGCAGTTTGCGCAAGTGAAGAGCAGGCCTAACTCGGGCTGCCACATAGGGCGGTCGTAACCGGGTCATGCGGCGATCATCCGCCTCAGGCGACCTCTGCCGCCGAGGCTGGTTCGATCCGGCTCCAGCCCGCGGGCGGGGGGCTTGGGGGTTTACAGGCCAGTGCCGGACCGAACCGTCTCAGCGAGACAGGACAGATGGTCGCCTCCTATTTGGGCGCGAGATTGAGGAAAAGGGGGCGGGAATGTGGCGCGATGGCTTTCCGCGTCGGACGGTCGGAAATCCTTCTGGCTCCCTTCTTCCGGGCTGATTTGCCAGTCGCTGACCTGACTGCAAAGAACCCGGCTAAAGGTGTCGTCCGCTCTTGAAATCGGCTGTGGCGGCGCGCACCTTGGTTGCAGGCATCCAACGTCGCAGGGATAAATACGCAGCATGACGGATCGCGGCATCGGAACGGCGGACGGCGCCGAAGACAGCGCGACGATCGTTTCCTATGGCGAGGTTCGACGCCGCCGCCTCGATCTTCCTGTCACCTTCGACCGCCGCGAGCTCGACCAGATCCTGCGCATCTACGGAAGGATGGTGGCGGCGAACGAATGGCGAGATTACGCAATCGACCACCTTCCCGACCGGGCGGTTTTCTCCGTGTTCCGCCGCACCAGCGAAACGCCGCTATTCCGCATCGTCAAGGATCCGAAACTCGCCCGCCGTCAAGGCGCCTATTCCGTTTTGTCGGCAGCCGGCGCGGTCCTCAAGCGCGGCCATGAGCTGCCGCGTGTGCTCCAGGTCTTCGACAAAGCGTTGAAGGTAGTGGACGCCTGAGCAAGGCAGGATCCTTCACCCGCTTCAGACTTTATTTTTCGCGCATGCCCTCCCCCCTGAACCGACGCTCAGGCGTTGAGTCCGGGTCTGGCGGGGCGCTCCGGCCCTGGTTCAGCGTGAGCTGCATGAACATGGTGTCGAGCCAGCGGCCATGCTTGAAGCCCGAGCCTTCGAGCATGCCTGAAGGACGGAAGCCGAGCTTCTCGTGCAGGATAACGGAGGGGCTCGCGGGGTGCCCGTCACCGATCACCGCCACGATCTGGCGGAAGCCGTGCACCGTGCATTCCTCGATCAGCCGGGAAAGCAGCAAGCGGCCCAGCCCCCGCCCCTTGGCGTCTGGCGCGACATAGATCGAATCCTCGGCCATGAAGCGGTAGGCGGCACGTGCCCGGAAAGGTCCGGCATAGGCATAGGCCAGGATACGGCCCTCCTCTTCCGCCAGCAGATAGGGATAGCCGGCCTCCGTCAGGTTCTGCCGGCGCTGTTCCATGTCCTCCGCTGATGGTGGTTTGAGCTCATAGGTCGCCGTTCCATGGATGACGGCATCGGCATAGATCGCGGTGATGGCCGGAATGTCGGCTGCCGTCGCCGGCCTGACCTGGATGCTCATTGCTGCTCCCAACGAAAAAGGGCGGCCCCTTCGGACCGCCCTTTCCCATACCCGATCTGTTCCGCTCAGTCGCGGTTGTTGCCCATGAACTGGAGCAGGAACATGAAGAGGTTGATGAAGTCGAGATAGAGCGTCAGCGCGCCCATGATCGCCTTGCGGCCGGCGACCAGCACGTCGTCGCCTTCCCAGTACATCTCCTTGATCTTCTGCGTGTCGTAGGCGGTGAGGCCCGCGAAGACCAGCACGCCGATCGCCGAGATGGCGAACTGCAACGCGGACGATGCCAGGAAGATGTTGACCACGGACGCCAGGATCAGGCCGATCACACCCATGAACAGGAACGAGCCCATGCCTGTCAGGTCGCGCCTGGTCGTGTAGCCCCAGAGCGACAGCGCGCCGAAGGAGGCCGCCGTGATGAAGAAGGTGCGCACGATGCTTTCGCCCGTGAAGACGAGAAAGATCGACGACAGCGACACGCCCATCAGCGCGGCATAAACCCAGAAGGTGGTCTGGGCCGCAGCCACGCTCATCTTGTGGATGCGGAAGGACAGAAAGAACACCAGCGCCAGCGGCGCGAGCATCACCACCCAGCGCAGCGGCGAGGCGAAGAGCAGCTGCTGGAAGGCCGGGCTCGACAGCGCCATGGAATAAGTGCCGTAGGCGGCCGCGCCCGTGATGGCGATACCGAGCGCCATCAGGTTGTAGACCTTGAGCATATAAGCGCGCAGGCCTTCGTCGATTCCCGTGTCGACACGGGTTCCGACGCCGGCGGCGCGCGTCTGATAGTTTCGGAGGGGTTCAGCCATGGAGAAAAATTCCTCTTGCTTCGTGTCCCGTCGGGTGTCGGACAAGGCGCGGGGATCAGTCCGCGTGAAATCGAGTTCTCGTCCAGGCGCCGCTGGCGAGACTCCAGCATGCCTGTGGCTCAATATGAGGATTCAATCCTGCCCGAACAAGAGCCGTTTCGGCGTGAAACGCGGCGTGATGAACGAAGGGCTGCGACGCTACTGTGTCCGCAGCACCGGCGCGGCCTTCTGACCAAGCACCCGCCATGTGCCGATCAGGCCGAATCCCACGGTGAGCAGAAGCGAGATCAGGACGGTCGAGACCGCCACTTCGGGCAGGAAGTGGGAGGACAGCTTCATGATCCGTGCGATCACGAACCATGCCGCCACCCCGCCCGCGAACAAGGCAAACAGCGCAGTCGCCAGGCCGATCAGGAAATATTCGAGCGAAAAGGCCGCGATCAGGGTTTTCCGCGTGGCGCCCAGCGTCTTCAGCACCACCGCGTCATGAACACGCGCGCGGTTGCCGGCGGCAAGCGCGCCGGCCAGCACCAGCACGGAAGCGACGAGCGCCACGGCGGCAGCCGCGCGGATGGCCGTGCCGATCTGGCCGATCAGCCTGTTGACCAGCTCCAGGGCATCCTGGATGCGCACGGTGGACACCGCCGGATAGGCGCGGGTCACGGCATTGAGCAGACGCGCCTCATCCGTGCTCGACGCGGAAGGCCAGGCAAGCGTGGCGAGCCAGGAATGCGGCGCGCCGGCAAAGGCATTGGGCGAGAACACCATCACGAAATTGATGCCCATCGATTCCCATTCCACCTGCCGGAAACTGGCGATGCGGGCGGTGATGTCGCGGCCGAGCACATTGACCGTGATCGTATCGCCGAGCTTGAGCCCGATGGCCTGCGCTTCCTCGGCCGAGAACGACACCAGCGGCTCGCCGGAATAGTCGGGCGCCCACCAGGCGCCTTCGCTCAGCGAAGCATTGGCCGGAACGGTCGGGGAATAAGTGAGCCCCCGGTCGCCGCGCAGCACCCATGCGCCTTCCGGCGGCACGGAAAGCTTGGCGACGTCCGTTCCGTTGAGTTTCGTGATGCGGCCGCGCAGCATGGGGACGCGCTCAAGCGTTGCGCCGGGCGCGCGCGCTTCGATGAAGCTCCCGAACGCGTCGGCCTCGCCGCTCTGGATATCCACGAAGAAGAAATCCGGCGCGTTCTGGGGCAAGCTGTCACTGATCTGGCGGCGCAGGTTCCCGTCGATCAGCGCGAGCGTGACGAGAAGCGTCAAGCCGAGCCCAAGCGACAGCACCACGGACGGGGTCAGCGCGCCGGGACGGTGGATGTTGCCGAGCGCCAGTCTCAGCGCGGTGGAACGCGTGCGCGGGGCGCGGCGCGCGGCTTCGCCTACGAGCCCGCCCACGCCCCGAAGCACAAGAAACGAAAACAGCATTGCGCCCACGAAGATCAGCGCGATGCGACGGTCGTCCGCGAACAGCACGGCCAGCAGAGCAAGGCCCGCAGCAAGCCCGAAGGCGGTCGCCGTGTAAGGCCAGCGCGGCAGGCCGCGTGCCTCGAAACCCTGCTCGCGGAAAAGAGCGGTGGCCGGCACGTCGCGCGCGCGTCCCAAAGGTAGCAGCGCGAAGACCAGCGTCACCACCACGCCGAACACGACTGAGAGGGCAAGCGCGCCGGGATAAAGCCCGATCTCCGCCGGGATCGGGATCACTGCCTGAAGGGCCGCGCTTGCCGCGAACGGCATCAGCACGGCGATGCCGAGCCCGATCCCGATGCCGATCGCCGCGATCATCAGAACCTGGACGAGATACAGCGTGAACACGAAGCGCCCGGAGGCGCCGAGGCTCTTGAAGCTCGCGATGACGCCGCGCTTGCCGTCGAGATAGGCGCGCACCGCATTCGCCACGCCGACGCCGCCGACCACCAGCGCGGTCAGGCCCACCAGCGTCAGGAACTGCCCGAACCGTTCCACATTCGCCGAGATGGCCGGGGCCGCATTGAAGCGGCTGCGGATGCTCCACCCGGCCTGCGGGAATTTCTCTCCCGCCTGCTCGCGGATCGCTTCCACGGCATTCTCGTCGGATGCGCCGCGGAGCCGGACCTTGTAGACATGCTCGATCAGGCTGCCCGGCTGGATCAGGCCGGACGCGCGCAGACCCGGCAGCGACACCAGAAGACGCGGCGCGAAGGCGAAGCCATCGGACAGCGCGTCGGGTTCGTTCTCGATCACCGCGCGCAGTTCGAACCGGGCCTCGCCGAGCCGGATGCGGTCGCCGAGCTTGAGGTTCAGCCGGTCGAGAAGCAGTTGGGGCGCGGCTGCGCCCCATGCGCCGTTGCGCTCCGCCAGCACTTGCGGCCGCGGCGCAGAAGGCTGCAGTGCGAGCGCGCCGAACAAGGGATAGAGCGCGGGATCGACCGCCTTTACCTGCGCCAGCGTCTGGTCGCTCTCGTCGTCGCGACGCGCCATGGAGCGCATATTGGCGCTTTGCGCCACCGTGCCGAGGCTTTGGAGAAAGGCTTGCTCATCCGCCTTCGTTTCGCGCTGGGCGAGTTCGAAGCGCAGGTCGCCGCCTAGCAGGGTGCCGCCCTCGCTCGCCACGCCCGCGGTAATTGCACCGGCGACCGAGTTGACGCCGCCGATGGCGCCGACGCCGAGTGCGATGCAGGCGATGAAGATGCCGAAGCCGCGCAGGCCCGCCCGCATCTCGCGCAGCGCGAAGCGGAGCGCGAGCGAGAAACCGGCAGCATGAGGAGCGGCCATCAGGCGCTCACCATCCGAGCGGGCTGAACGGCATCTTCCGCGATGCGGCCGGAACGCATGGCGACCTGCCGCGTGCAGCGAGCGGCAAGCGAGGGATCATGCGTGACGAGCACCAGCGTCATCTTGCGCTCGGCTGCCTTCGCAAACAGAAGATCGGCCACCTGCCGCCCTGTCGCGCCATCGAGATTGCCCGTGGGCTCGTCCGCGATCAGCAAACGCGGGGAAGGCGCCAGCGCACGCGCGATTGCCACGCGCTGCTGCTCGCCGCCCGACAGCTCGCCCGGATAATGCGTCACCCGCTCGCTGAGGCCAACCGCCGCCAGTTCCTGCGCGGCGCGCTCGAAGGCATTTTGCTCGCCGGCCAGTTCGAGCGGCACAGCGACATTTTCCAGCGCCGTCATGTTGGGGATGAGGTGAAAGGACTGGAACACGATGCCGACATTGCGGCCCCGGAACGCCGCCACCGCGTCCTCGCTTTTGCCCGTGATGTCCTCGCCCGCGATGCGCACGGTTCCACCGTCCACGCGCTCGAGCCCGGCGATCACCATCAGAAGCGTCGACTTGCCCGAGCCGGATGGGCCGACGATGCCCAGCGCCTCGCCGGACGCAACCGAAAGGTCGATCCCCTTCAGCACGTGAACCTGTGACGCGCCTGTGCCGAGAGTGAGCGACACGTCGCTTAACTGGATCACGGCTTCTGTCACGCGCGGCCACACCTATATGAGGGAACGAAGCGCAGATATGGGTGGATGAACATGGCGATGAAAGGATGGCGCGTATTGGCCGCAGCAACAGCTCTGTGGGGCGTGTCGGTGGGCGCGGCAGGAGCCGAGCCGGCCCGCATCGTCGGCTTCGGCGATAGCCTCATGGCGGGCTACGGGCTGAACGCGGGCGAAGGCTTCACGGACAAGCTCCAGGCTGCTTTGCGCGCCAAGGGCTATGATGCCGTGGTGGCGAATGCCGGCGTGTCGGGCGACACCACCAGCGGCGGGCTTGCGCGCATCGACTGGTCGGTGCCCGAAGGAACCGAATTCGTGATCCTGGAGCTTGGCGCCAACGACATGCTGCGCGGCATCTCGCCCGAAATCGTTGAGAAGAACCTGGACGCGATGCTCGCAAAGCTCCAGGCGCGCAAGATCAAGGTTCTGCTGGCGGGGATGCGCGCGGCGCCCAATCTCGGCTCGACCTATGTGACGCGCTTCGAAAGCATCTATCCCAAGCTCGCGAAGAAATACGGCGTGCCGCTCTACCCCTTCTTCCTCGACGGCATCGTGCTGAACGGGGGAATGCTGCTCAACGACAATCTGCATCCCAATGCGCGCGGGATCGACCGCATGGTGGAGCGCGCATTGCCAGCTGTGGAAGCCTTTCTCGGCAAGCCTCGCGCATCCTGAAGCGCGTAGGAGAGAGGCGACGGAGTTTGATTATCCGCGGTGCACTTGCCTGTTGGTGAGCGAAACAAGCGCTTGCTCATCCACGGGCACGGTGCTTGGCTGATGATCGAGGGTGAACCCGGGCCTGCTTTTTCTTGAAGCGCCGAGGTTCGTCTGAGCACAAGGAGTCGCTTGCGATGCCGCGCCTGTTCACCGCCCTCGAAATTCCCCGCGACGCCAGCCTTTCCCTGTCGCTCCTTCGGGGCGGCCTTCAGGGCGCGCGCTGGATCGACGTCGAGAACTACCACCTCACGCTCCGCTTCATCGGCGACGTCTCGAATCATCTCGCGGACGAGATCACAGCAGTGCTCGACCGGGTAGGCCGGCCGTCCTTTTCGCTGGCCTTGTCCGGCGTCGGCGCCTTCGGCGGCAAGAAGCCACACTCGGTTTATGCGACAACCGCCCCCTCGCCCGAGTTGAACGCCTTGCAGGCCGAGATCGAGCGCATCTGCCAGCGGCTCGGCCTGCCCGCGGACCCGCGCAGGTTCACGCCGCATGTGACGCTCGCACGACTGCGCAGCACCTCCCCGCTCGAGGTCGCGCACTATCTTTCGGCACGGGGCAACTTTTCCGCGGCGCCATTCCATGTCAGCCGGTTCGTGCTGATGTCCTCGCGCGATTCGATCGGCGGCGGTCCCTATGTGGTGGAGGAAGCCTGGCCGCTTCGAGCGGGCGACCATCGGCACGCCGATTCGGATGAGAGCGCAGGCGCAGCCTGGCGCTCGTTCTAGGCCGTGTCGCGCGCCTCCCTTCCATCCGAGACCGTCCGCGAGAACCTGACCGGGCTCGAAGGCTGGGCGTTGGAGGAGAACGGAAAGGCGATCACCCGCACCTTCCGCTTCAAGAGCTTTTCCGAAGCCTTCGCCTTCATGACGCGGACGGCGCTCGTGGCCGAAAAGCTCGACCACCATCCCGACTGGACGAACAGCTTCCGTACCGTTTCGGTCCGCCTCTCCACCCACGATGCCGGCGGGCTGACCGCGCTCGACTTCGAACTGGCACACGCCATGAACCGGCTCGCTCCGCCCGCCTGACACCTGACCGTCCTGCCGCTTGAACCGGCTCACACAGTCACCACATCTTGCTCCGGGGATTTTCCCTTGGAAGGGCCTGATCGATGCCGAAGACGGAAGCGCGGGAGATGACGGCGGACGCTGCGGCGCCCTTCTCGTCCGATCGCTTCTGGCGCACCGTGAAGCGGGCGGCGCGGCAGATCCCCTTCATGGAAGACGTGGTCGCCGCCTATTACTGCGCCATGGACAAGAACACGCCCCTGCGCGCCAAGGGCATCATCTTCGGCGCGCTCGGCTATTTCGTGCTTCCCACGGACATGCTTCCCGATTTCATCTTCGCGATCGGCTTCACCGATGACATCGCGGTTCTGACAGCGGCGATCGGCGCAGTGCGCGCCCATGTGACGCCGGCTCATCGCCTCGCCGCCAGGCAGGCTCTGGCAGAGAACGCGTGACAAGCGCCTTCGGCGCGCTCAGCCGGCATGCGGCATCCGCGCCAAAGTCTCGCCTTTTTCGTGTCGCCAGAACTGCCTCATGACGAGGGCTTCTACCCCGATGGCCAGCCTGGCTGGTGAAGGGAGGAAGCGTCCTCATCAGGACGTTCAGCCAAAGCTTCCCGGATTGGTTTACGCTTTAGTAAGCGCGATTCATTCAAGTTGAAGCGAACGGGCAAGTTGAAGTGAACGGGACGGCGGCGTTCGAAACCGCCCCACATCCCGCCTGTCGAGTGAAGAGGGTCGGAAACGATGCGCGGACGGATCGCAGCCTTGAGCGTGGCGGCATTGGCGATGATGGCGGCACCCGCGCTTGCCCAATCGGCCACCAAGATAGGCCAGCACGATGCCTGGGGCACCTACAGCTACAAGTCCGGGGGCGGAAAGGTCTGCTACGTGCTGACGGTTCCCACCGACAAGCAGCCGGCGACCCTCGATCACGGCGACATCTTCTTCTTCGTGAGCCAGCGCCCCGGCCAGGCCGCCTCCTTCGAGCCCCAGTTCATCGCCTCCTACGATCTTCAGGACAATTCCAAGGTCAGCCTGACGGTCAAGGGCCAGACCTTTGCCATGTTCACCAAGGGCAAGTCCGCCTGGGTGGAGAAGGCCGCCGACGAACCGGCGCTGATCGCCGCCATGAAGGGCGGCTCGGACATGAAGATCGCCGCCAAGTCCAAGCGCGGCAATCCGACCAGCTACACCTTCTCGCTCAAGGGCATCTCCGCGGCGCTGGGGTCGATCGCGAACTGCAAATAGGGCCTTGGCGAGGGCCTTTTCTGCCTTCGTCCAGAATGCTGAAAGCCCTCGCTCACCCGTTCGCCTTCTCGTGCGGCTTGAGCTTGCGCCGTGTTTCGGTCCAGACGAGTCCGAGGCTGCTTGAAACAATGATCGCCGCGCCTGCAAAGACATTGATTTCGGGAATGTCGTTCCAGATCAGGTAGCCAAGCCCGAAGGCCCAGATGAGGCCGACATATTCCACGGGCGCCAGCACGGAAGCGGGCGCGTAGCGGAACGCCTCGAAGAGCAGGTACTGGCCCACCCCGCCCGCGACGCCCAGCGCGATCATCAGCACGGCGGCATACCCGTCCGGCGTCTGCCAAGTCCAAGGCAGCGCCAGAGCGCAGGCGCCGGTAAACAGGATGTTGCTCGCCAGCATCTGGTTGACCGTGCTTTCGGAGCGGCTGATCAGGCGGACGAGGACCGCGCTTCCTCCCCAGCAGAAGGCCGCAAGCAGCGCCATCAGGGCTGGCGCGAGGCTCACCGACCCGCTTGGCTTCGCGGCAAGCATCACGCCGACAAAGCCGACGATCACGATCGCCCATCGCATCCCGTCGACCTTTTCTCCCAGCACGACCACTGAAAGGCCGACGATCGCAATCGGTGCGGCGAAGTAGATCGTCGTCAGCTCCGCCAGCCCGAGATGGCGCGCCGCGGAGTAAAAAAGCAGCCAAGCGGCCAGGATGAGCACAGCCCGTCCCAGTAAGGCCGCCTTGTTCCGGCTCGCGATCAGCTGCGTCGGCCCCTTGTTGCCGCCGACCAGAAGGATGAGCACCACCACGACGATGCTTCGGGCGAAGAGAAGCTGGGGAACCGAATATTCCTCGACCAGCCACTTCACGACCGCATCCTGGATCGCGAACAGCCCATAAGCCATGGAGGCGAGGCTGATCCCCCTGATCGTGTGATCCAGCGGATCAGCCGCTCTGATGGACATTCTTTGTTTCGTCCTGCTCGTCGTTTCTGCGACCGGCAAAGGGCGGTGGCCCCAGACTGAACCCCGGCCGTATTCCGCCTATGCGATCAAGCGCACATAGCGCAGAATGAAGCGGAGCGCCGCGGGAAGCGTTGGTCCAAGGCGGAACCCGGCTGCCGCCAAAGGGAAACGACCAAAGGGTGACGAAAGCAGCCATTCATGATAGTTGCCGTTCCTTCCGGTTCTCGGGCCGCCTTTGAGGCGCCAGCTTTCGCTCCCATATCAGTTTTGCCATGACACTTTCGCTCGACCTTGCCGCCGCGCCGAGGCGCGCCGTTCCCATTCCAGCTCCCGTCGCTGAAAAGCCCTCGCTGATCGGGCTTACAAGGGCCGAGATGGCAGAGGCGCTTGTTGCCGCCGGCGTGCCGGAGCGCCAGGCCAAAATGCGCGTGCAGCAGCTCTGGCACTGGCTTTACGTGCGCGGCGTGTCGGATTTTTCCGCCATGCTCAACGTGTCGAAGGAGCTGCGCGAGACGCTCGCCCGCGCCTTCACGATCGCCCGGCCCGAGATCGTGGAAGAACAAATCTCCAACGACGGCACCCGCAAATGGCTGTTCCGCTTTCCTTCGCGCGGCGCGGGCCGGCCCGTGGAGATCGAAACCGTTTACATCCCCGAGGAAGGCCGCGGCACGCTCTGCATCTCGTCCCAGGTGGGTTGCACGCTCAACTGCTCCTTCTGCCACACGGGCACGCAGAAGCTCGTGCGCAACCTGACCTCCGAGGAAATTCTCGCGCAGCTTCTCGTCGCGCGTGATCGCCTGGGCGACTTTCCGGACCGCGACACGCCTGCGGGCGCGATCCTGCCGGCGGAGGGGCGCAAGGTCACCAACATCGTCATGATGGGCATGGGCGAGCCCCTTTACAATTTCGAGAACGTCAAGCGCGCGCTGCTGGTGGCATCCGACGGCGACGGCCTCTCCCTGTCGAAGCGACGCATCACGCTTTCCACCTCGGGCGTCGTTCCCGAGATCGCCCGGACCGGCGAGGAGATCGGCGTGATGCTGGCCATCTCGCTCCACGCCGTGCGCGACGAGTTGCGCGACGTGCTGGTGCCGATCAACCGGAAATATCCGCTGAAGGACCTGCTCGACGCCTGCCGCCGCTATCCGAGCCTGTCCAATGCCCGGCGCATCACCTTCGAATATGTGATGCTGAAGGGCGTGAACGACAGCCTGGCCGACGCGCGCGAGATGGTGCGCCTCCTGAAGGGCATCCCGGCCAAGATCAACCTGATTCCATTCAACCCCTGGCCCGGCACCGACTACCAATGCTCGGACTGGACGCAGATCGAGAAATTCGCCGACCTCATCAATGCGGCCGGCTACGCCTCCCCCATCCGCACCCCACGCGGCCGCGATATCCTCGCCGCCTGCGGGCAGCTCAAGTCGGAGTCGGAGCGGATGCGCAAGGTGGACCGGCTGGCGCTGGAGGCCATGATGATCGCCAATCATGGTGAGGACGAATAAGGCCTTCCAGTCGCCTCGAACGCGCCGCAACTCCGCCCTTTGCCTGCACGAGGATCGCCGGCAGACGGAGGCGAGGCGATGGGTGGATTTCAACAAGGCAGGGGAACGGAAGCTTTTCCGCTGCTGGAAGGCGCGCGGGCGCTTCTTCCGGTGCTCCTGCTTCGCCTCCTTGTGATCGGCGCGGGCTACGGTGTCGCCGTGTTCGTCGCAACATTCGTGACGGTGGCCCATCTCGCGCTGCCCACCGTCTTGCCCGACGAGGGCCGCTTCGGCTCCTTCTACGGTTTCATGCGGGATTGGCCGATGCTGTTCGCAGGCGGTTTCGCGCTCACCGCGACAGCCGCGCTGCCCGGTTTCATGGCGGTCGTGCTTCTGGCTTGGTGGCGGAACTGGCATGATGCGCTGCGCTTCTCGGCCGCCGGCGCGGCTAACGCGCTGTTGTCGCTCTGGCTTCAGGGCGGCCTGGCCGGCGAACTCCTCTTCGCCGCGCTTGGCGGTGGGCTCGCGGGCGGCTTCGGCTACTGGCTGGTCGCCGAGCGCTGGCGGGATCGTTCCCTTAGCGCGCCTGCGCCGTGAGGATCTTGAGCGCAAAGGCCGAGAACACGCCTGCGAACAGATAATCGACCACCCGCGTCACGCGCGGGCTTTTCCGCAGCAGGCCGGCGAAACGGTCGGCGGCGAGCACCATGGGCACCACGATCGGCAGCGACAACGGGATGAACAGCAGGCCGAGAAAGAAGATCTTGCCTGAGGCATGAGGATCATGCGCTGACACGAATTGCGGCAAAAAGGTCATGAAGAACAGGATGATCTTCGGGTTCATCAGGTTGATGCCTAAGCCCGTCGCCCAGTTCCTCGCGATCGAACGCTCTCCGCGCCCGCCAGCTTTTTCGGGCGAGAATGCCGAGCCGTGGCGGAGCGCCTGGAAGGCGAGCCAGACGAGATAGCCCGCACCCGCCACCTTCAGCGCGAGAAAGGCCTGCGGCGAGGCCACGATCAGGGCGGAAAGCCCCAGCGCCACGAGCGAAGTGTGGATCACGATCCCCGTCATCGCGCCCGCCATGCAGGCGAGCCCCGCCGCCCTCCCCTGCGCCAGCGCGCGGCCGACGAACAGCGTCATGTCCGGTCCCGGCGTGATGGCGATCACCACGGTGGCAAGCGCGAATTGCAGGATGGTGGGCCAGTCGGGGATGAAGCTCATGGTCAAACGGCCTCGTGAGAACAAGATGCCATAGCGGCAGGCGGATCGGCGCGCCAACAGGGTTGACGGTTACCTTTGACAAGCCGATTGAGGAGAACCCGGCGAAAGGTGATTCCGCCGGGTTCTGAGTGCAGCTAATTAGTTCAGCCGCTTCAACGCCTCACTCCGGCTACCGGGGTGTAGCTTGCCGGTATTGATTTCCGAAATGCGGCCGCCGTTGACATCGAAGTGGGCTGCAATTCGGCTTTGAAGTTTACCCTTCATGAGCATGAGCTGCGCGTTGACTGCGTCTTCAAAGGTGAGGCTCTTGCTCGGTTTAGCGCCTGCCTTTCGCATGGCGGTACCCTTTTCAGTTTGCGCCAGGCAAGGCTTGACACGGGCGGTTGATCGGACACATGGTCCACTCGTGCGCACAAGCCTCCGCCTTACCTAGCGGTTTCAACTAGGCCCAGCTCTTTGTGGTGAAGAGCTGGGCCGCTCCGTTTCAGGCACCGTGCTTGAAACGATTCAAAAATCGTCCGAGTCGTTACCGGAATTCAAGACTGGACGGGCAAGTATCCATAGTTGCCCCCTTTTTTCTGTTGATTGCATTCACTCTTGGACGAGTGGACTTGCTCAGCCTATATTATTGATGGGTAGCCATCCACTTTCAACGAGGCGACATTCCCTGAATGCGCCAGTTCTTGATCGACGTTCCAGCTAACCCAAGCACTGCCTATGATTTACCGCACTGCCCTTTTCGCTGCAGTGCAAAATGATCTAAGGAGGCGGCATTCGGGATAATGCGTCGAGGGCAGCCATGAACAAATGGGGCAATGTGAAGAAGGTCGTGCTCGCTTATTCGGGCGGCCTGGACACGTCGATCATCCTGAAATGGCTGCAAACCGAGCTCGATGCCGAGGTGATCACCTTCACCGCCGATCTCGGTCAGGGCGGCGAACTCGAGCCGGCGCGGCGCAAGGCCGAGCTGCTCGGCATTCGCGACATCCGCGTGGAGGATGTGCGCGAGGAGTTCATCGCCAACTACGTGTTTCCCATGTTCCGCGCCAATGCGGTTTATGAGGGGCTTTATCTGCTCGGCACCTCCATCGCCCGGCCGCTGATCTCCAAGCATCTGGTGGAGATCGCCCACGAAACGGGCGCGGACGCGATCGCCCATGGCGCGACGGGCAAGGGCAACGACCAGGTGCGCTTCGAGCTTTCGGCCTATGCGCTCGATCCCGACATCAAGGTGATCGCGCCGTGGCGCGACTGGAGCTTCAAGTCGCGCACCGACCTTTTGAACTTCGCCCAGGATCATCAGATCCCCGTGCCGAAGGACAAGCAGGGCGAGGCGCCCTTCTCGGTCGACGCCAATCTCCTGCACTCGTCATCGGAAGGAAAAGTGCTGGAGGACCCCTGGGCCGAGCCGCCGGAATATGTGCACCAGCGCACGGTCTCGCCGATGGACGCGCCCGATCGCGCGACGGAGATCACCCTCACCTTCGCCAAGGGCGACCCGGTGGAGCTTGACGGCGAAAGACTTTCGCCGGCTACGCTTTTCGCAAGGCTCAACGATCTCGGTCGCGACAACGGCATCGGCCGGCTCGACCTCGTGGAAAACCGCTTCGTCGGCATGAAGTCGCGCGGCGTCTACGAGACGCCGGGCGGCACGATCCTGCTCCAGGCGCATCGCGCGATCGAATCGATCACGCTCGACCGCGGCGCGGCGCATCTCAAGGACGAGATCATGCCGCGCTATGCCGAGTTGATCTATAACGGCTTCTGGTTCTCACCCGAGCGCGAGATGCTGCAGGCATTGATCGACAAGAGCCAGGAACGCGTCGAGGGCGAGGTGCGTCTCAAGCTCTACAAGGGCAATGTGATCGTGTCCGGCCGGCGCTCGAACCAGTCGCTTTACTCCGACGCGCTTGTGACCTTCGAGGATGATCGCGGCGCTTATGACCAGAAAGACGCCGAAGGCTTCATCCGCCTGAACGGCCTTCGCCTGCGCACCCTCGCCGCGCGCAATCGGCGGGGCTAAGAGCCGCGCCAGCGCTTGCAGGAATCCAGCGAAGCTGTTTCCTGTTCGCGTTCTTTCCAGGAGGGGTGAATGGCGCGCTATGATGTGGTGATCGTGGGCGGCGCGATCATGGGCAGCGCGCTGGCCTATGCGCTCCGGCGCGAAGGATTTACCGGCACGGTCGCGCTGATCGAGCGCGATCCCGCTTTCGCGCGCTCGGCCACGACGCTGTCCGTCGCCTCCATCCGCCAGCAGTTCTCGATCCCCGAAAACATCCGCCTGTCGCGCTGGACGCTGGGCCTCTTCCACCGCTTGGGGGAAGAGTTCGAGGCGGAAGCCGATATCGGCTTTCGCGAGAAAGGCTATCTGATGCTGGCGAGTTCCGCCGGTCTTGGCGTACTCCAGGCTAATCACCGAACGCAGGTAGCGGAAGGCGCGGACATCCTGCTGGAAGACGCCGAGGCGCTTGCCCGCCGCTTCCGCTGGCTTTCCCCGGATGGGCTGGCCGCCGGAGCCTGGGGGCGCTCCGGCGAAGGCTGGTTCGACGCCCACGCCTTGCTTGGCCTGTTCCGCAAGGCGCTGAAGAACCGGGTCGACCTGATCCACGGCGAGGTCGTGGGGATCGAACGGGAAAGGAACCGGGTGACAACCGTGCGGCTCGTCTCGGGCGAGACACTGGAAGCGGGCATCGTGGTCAATGCGGCGGGACCGGATGGCGGCAAACTCGCTTCCATGGCCGGCGTGGCGCTTCCCGTGGAAGGGCGCAAGCGCACCGTTTTCGTGTTCGAGGCCCGCGATCGCTTCGATGACATGCCGCTGATCGTCGATCCGTGCGGCGTTTATGTGCGCCCCGAAGGCAGCGTCTTCATTTCGGGCGGCGCGGAACACCCCGAGGGTGACGCTCCGGCCGACCCGCACGACTTCGAGCCCGACTGGAGCCTGTGGGAAGACGCGGTCTGGCCCGCGCTCGCGACCCGGATTCCCGCCTTCGAGGCGATCAAGGCGACGCGCGCCTGGGCGGGCCATTACGACTACAACACGCTTGACCAGAACGCCGTGATCGGCCCGCATCCGGAGCTGGAAAACTTCCTGTTCGCCAACGGCTTTTCCGGCCACGGGCTCCAGCAGGCGCCGGCGGTGGGCCAGGCGCTTGCCGAGTGGATCATCCACGGCGCCTATCGCACGGTGGACTGCTCCGCCTTCGATTATGCGCGGATCGCGGAGAACCGGCCGTTCCGCGAATTGAACGTCATCTGAATCGTGGCGCGAGGCGCTGCGGTGGTGTAGGGCTCAGCGCGAGAAGCTCGGAGGCATGATCCCATGGAGAAATTCACCACCCTGACCGGCGTCGCGGCGGCCCTGCCGATCGTCAATGTCGACACCGACATGATCATCCCCAAGGATTATCTCAAGACGATCAAGCGCACAGGCCTCGGCAAGGGCCTCTTCGCCGAGATGCGCTATCTCGACGACGGCGCGGAGAACCCTGATTTCGTGCTCAACAAGCCCGCCTACCGCAAGGCGGAGATCCTGGTCGCGGGCGACAATTTCGGCTGCGGCTCAAGCCGCGAGCATGCGCCTTGGGCGCTGCTCGATTTCGGCATCCGCTGCGTGATCTCGACCTCGTTCGCCGACATCTTCTACAACAACTGCTTCAAGAACGGCATTCTGCCGGTGACCGTCAGCCCGGAAGACCTCGACAAGCTGATGGACGATGCCGGCCGCGGCTCCAATGCCACGCTGACCGTCGATCTCGAAGCGATGGAGATCCGCGGCCCCGATGGCGGATCGGTCAAGTTCGATCTCGACCCCTTCCGCCGCCACTGCCTTCTCAACGGCCTCGACGATATCGGCCTCACTTTGGAAAAGGCATCGGCCATCGACCAGTTCGAAGCCCGAAACGCCACCCAGCGGCCCTGGGCCTGAAGGCTTCGCACATGGCCGAGCGCCGCCTGATCTCCACCGGCTCGCCCTTCGAGAAGACAGCCGGCTATTCGCGCGCGGTTGTGCAGGGCGAATGGTGCTTCGTGTCCGGCACAACCGGCTATGATTACGCCACCATGACCATGCCGGACAGGATCGAGGAGCAGGTCCGCAACACGTTCAAGACGGTGACGGCCGCACTTGCCGAGGGCGGCTTCGCTCTCGCCGATGTGGTGCGGGCCGTTTACTACCTCACCGACACAAGAAATGTGGACACGGTGTTTCCTCTCCTCGGCGAGCATTTCGGGAACATCCGCCCCGCCTGCACCATGATCACCTGCCAGCTCAACAAGCCCGAGATGAAGTTCGAGATGGAGGTGACGGCGCTGCGGCGTTCGGCCTGATCAGATCAGCTTCAGGCCGAGATGCTCGGCCATCGGCAGGAAGTCACGATCCTGCTGGAGAAGCACATGGTCATGCTCGATGCAGAATGCGCCGATGATCATGTCGTTCGTCTTGCGGATGGTGACGCCGCGTTGCCGGAGCGCGCGGAAGTGAGCGGCGGCTTTGACTGCCAAGCCTAAGCCGAGCATTTCGACCACATCGAACTGCCGAAGATAGCGTTCGAGAAACAAGGCATGCCGATCATTGTCGGCCCCTTGAAGCACTTCGAGCAGGATCAGGTCACCGACGAGGATGGACCCGGTGTGAACGAGCTCCTTGAGCGTGGAAACGGCGCTGCTTTCGCGATTGCGCAGGCTGTGGATCCAGACGGAGCTGTCGACGACGATCACCTGTGATCGTCGAGGAAGCGGCCTTCCCGCATGGCATCCAGATCACCATGCCAGCCCGCTCCGGCCATCGCCTCGATGGCTTCCATCTGGCGGGCGCCTCGGATGAGGCGGCGCAAGGCTTCTTCGACCGTCGCCTTCTTGGAAGACAGTCCGGCCACCGCCATGGCCTCCGCCATCAAGGCGTCGTCCAGATCGATATTCGTGCGCAACCCGGCCCTCCGGACATCAAAGCAGATGTGTATTACACATCTCAGACATACACATTCCTGCGTCCCGCTTCAATGCTTGCCTTCTCCCATCATCTGTCGTTAGGGACGGTTGATCCCTGTTCTTAGACAAAGAGCCCGCCCATGCCTTCCCGCAAGCTTTTCCTTCTTCCCGGCGACGGCATCGGACCGGAAGCGATGGCGGAGGTGCGCAAGCTGATCGCGGCGATGAACTCCACGCTGCAAACCGGGTTTGAAACGGAAAGCGGGCTGGTGGGCGGCTCGGCCTATGACTCTCACGGCCAATCGATCTCGGATGCGGACATGGACCGCGCGATGGCGGCGGACGCCGTGCTGTTCGGCGCGGTGGGCGGCCCGAAATGGGACGGCGTGCCGTATGAGGTGCGTCCCGAGGCGGGCCTGCTTCGCCTGCGCAAGGACATGGAACTGTTTGCGAACCTCCGCCCGGCCATTTGCTATCCCGCGCTGGCGAACTCGTCCTCGCTCAAGCGCGAACTGGTGGAAGGGCTCGACATCCTGATCCTGCGCGAGCTCACCGGCGGCGTGTATTTCGGCGAGCCCAAGACCATCACCGATCTCGGCAACAACCAGAAGCGGGCGATCGACACCCAGGTCTATGATACCTACGAGATCGAGCGCATCGCGCGCGCTGCCTTCGAGCTGGCACGCACCCGGAAAAGCCGCGTGACCTCGATGGAAAAGCGCAACGTCATGAAGTCGGGCGTCCTGTGGCACGAGGTGGTGAGCCAGACCCATCGCGACGGCTACACGGATATCCATCTCGATCACATGCTGGCGGATGCGGGGGGCATGCAGCTCGTGCGCAACCCCAGGCAGTTCGACGTGATCGTCACCGACAACCTGTTCGGCGACATGCTGTCCGACGTGGCTGCCATGCTGACCGGCTCGCTCGGCATGCTGCCCTCGGCCAGCCTCGGCGCACCGGACGAGGCGACTGGCAAGCGCCGCGCGCTCTACGAACCGGTCCACGGCTCCGCGCCCGACATCGCGGGCCGGGGCATCGCCAATCCGATCGCGATGCTTGCCTCCTTCGCCATGTGCCTGCGCTACTCCTTCGAAATGGTGGTGGAGGCCGACCGGCTCGAAGGCGCGATCGCAGCCGTGTTGGATGCAGGCTATCGCACGAGGGACATCATGTCGGAGGGCATGTCCGAGGTCGGCACCCAGACAATGGGCGACGCCGTCGTGGAGAAGTTCCTCGCAGCCTCGCACTAGAAATCATTGACTTGAGCCTGATGCGGCGTAAAAGCCGCCGCAACGGGAGCTTTTCCATGCGCGGCCGCGGACTGGCCATCTCTGCCTACCTGATGTCCGGCTCGGATGCCGGCGTGGCGGCTCTGCGCCTGCTCTCCCTCAAAACGACCGGCATCACCAAAACGACCGCCAAGACGGTCTGACCTCCCGACGCCTGCTCGCTTCTCTCCCCGGGCCATGGCCTCGGGAGACCCCGCCGGGTGGCGGGGCTTCGATCAACCGGCGGAGAGGTTTTTCGGAGGTTTTTCAATGGCTGGCTTCAAGGTCGCGATCGTGGGCGCCACGGGCAATGTGGGCCGCGAGATGCTCAACATCCTGGAGGAGCGGGGTTTTCCCGTGTCCGAGGTGGTGGCGCTCGCTTCGCGGCGCTCGCAAGGAACGGAAGTGTCCTATGGCGACCGCACGCTAAAGGTGCGCAATCTCGAAACCTACGACTTCTCGGATACGGATATCTGCCTGATGTCGGCAGGCGGCAATGTCTCCAAGGAATGGTCGCCGAAGATCGGTCGGCAGGGCTGCGTGGTGATCGATAACTCGTCCGCCTGGCGCTATGATGCCGAGGTTCCGCTGATCGTTCCGGAAGTGAATCCGGATGCGATCGCGGGCTTCACCCGCAAGAACATCATCGCCAATCCGAACTGCTCCACGGCCCAGCTCGTTGTGGCGCTCAAGCCCCTGCACGACCGCGCCCGGATCACCCGCGTGGTGATCGCGACCTATCAATCCGTGTCGGGCGCCGGCAAGGAAGGCATGGACGAGTTGTTCCACCAGACGCGCGCCGTCTTCGTGGCCGATCCGGTGTCCAACAAGAAGTTCACCAAGCGTATCGCCTTCAACCTCATCCCCCATATCGACACCTTCATGGAAGACGGCTTCACCAAGGAGGAATGGAAGATGGTGGCCGAAACCAAGAAGATGCTCGATCCCAAGATCAAGCTCACGGCCACCTGCGTGCGCGTGCCCGTCTTCATCGGCCATTCCGAGGCGGTCAACATCGAGTTCGCCGAGCCTATCACGGCGGAGGAAGCACGCGACATCCTGCGCGAGGCGCCGGGCTGCATCGTGATCGACAAGCACGAGGACGGGGGCTACATCACCCCGATCGAATGCGCCGGCGAGGACGCGACCTTCATTTCCCGCATCCGCGAGGATGGTACGGTGGAGAACGGCCTTTCCATGTGGATCGTGTCGGACAATTTGCGCAAGGGCGCCGCCCTCAACGCCGTGCAGATCGCCGAGCTGCTGGTCGAGCGCAACCTGATCCAGCCCAAGAAGCAGGCGGCCTGAAAACTTCAGCGCGGAGGCGAGGACGACGCGCGCTCGCGCGGCAGGCCGAGCCCGGTTTCGGGCGGCTCGCCGCCGGGCGCACGGTCTGTCGGCCTGTCCTCCATCATATGCGCCTGTCGCCAGCCGCCCCAGCGGTAATAGGCGCCGGCAAGGATCAGCGACACGATCGAGCCGACGGGAAAGCTCCACCAGATAGCGGCTTCACCGAGCGTGCCCTGCAAGCCGTAAGCGAACAGCGCCCGGACGAAGAGGAGCGAGATCGTCAGGATCACGAGCGGCGGCGTGACCGCACCCGTGGCACGCACCGTGCCGAACAGCACCACGGTGATGCCGAACAGCACGAAGCTCCAGGCTACATCCGTGTTGATGTCGGCGGCGATCGCCACCGCATCGCTGTCGGGGCCTAGAAACAGGCCGAGCAGCGCATGATCGAACAGGTAAAGCGTGGCGACCAGCGCGCCCGTCAGCACGATATTGAAGCCGACACCTGCCGCCGTGATCGCGCCGATACGATCCCAGCGCCGGGCGCCGACATTCTGCGCGGCCATGGAGGACACAGCCGCTGCGATGGCGAGCGCGGGCATCTGCACATAGGTCCAGAGCTGGGCCGCGACGCCATAGGCCGCGGCCGTGCGTGAACCGTAGGAATTGACGAGCCCCATCAGGATCAGGGCCGAAACGGAGATCACGATCATCTGGAGTCCCATCGGCACGCCTTTGGCGACCACCGTGCGCAGGAGGCGCGGATCCGGCTTGAAGAAGGCGAGATCCTTGCCTGCGAGCCGAAGCGGGTGCTTTCGCCAGTAAAGCAGAACGATGATGGCGATCAGGCTCACCGTCTGGCCGATCAGGGTGGAAGCGGCGGCGCCGGCGATGCCCAGTTCGGGAAACGGTCCGGCGCCCGTGATCAGCAGCGGGTTGAACCCGATATCGAGCAGCACGGCCAGTGCCATGAAGAAGAACGGCGTGCGGCTGTCGCCCGCCCCGCGCAGAACAGTCATCAGAAAGGAAAGCAGGTTCATCGCCGGCACGGCGAGAAACAGGACGCGCAGATAGGACACGGCAAGCGGAACAGCATCGGCGGGCGTACCGAGAAGGTGGAGAATTTGCGGCGCGAACAGGTATCCCAGGCCGGCAAAAAGCACGGAAATGAAGAAGAAAAAGTCGGCGCTGGTGCCGACCACGCGCTTGGCCGCGGCGAGATCGCGCGCGCCCACCGCCTGGGCTACCAGGATGGTCGCCGCCATGCCGATGCCGAACACGGTTCCAAGCAGAAGGAACAGCACGAGATTGGCGTTGGAGGTCGCCGTCAGGGCCGACTCGCCCAGGAAGCGTCCGACAAACACCGCATTCACCGAACCGTTGAGCGATTGCAGCACGTTGGAGCCGAGCACAGGCAGCGCGAAGACGAGCAGTGTTCTGCCGATCGGCCCCTGAGTGAGGTCGCCAGGGCGGGATCTGGAAAGGGAGGCGGCTGTGTCCGCGCCAGGATGGTCCATCGGCGCAAGAACGGCCCGGTTCAGGCTTCGTTCCGCAGCGTCGCAGACCGTTGCTCGCCTCGCATGGATTAACGGGGCACACCAGCCGGCGCGGCTCTTGACGCTTCATCCGCTTCTCGCGATGAAACGCAGCCGATCGGAAAAGCCAAAGGAGGCGACCATGCGCAGGAACCGGAATCACACCGACCTGCCCTGCTTTTGAGGTCATGGCTAAGCGCCGCAGGTCTTATCCTTCGGAAACTCATGTGAAGCGGGGCGACCGCCTCGTGCATGGCGATGTCGAGCTGATCGAGAAGCTCGGGCGCAACGATCTCTGCCCCTGCAACAGTGGACGGTTGTTTCAGGACATGCTGCCTCATGAAAGGCAGATATGACGGCGCACTGCGCGCCCACTACTTTCAGGGAGTAATGTCCCGAACACCGGAACGAAAAGAGCGGCGAAGCCCATCGCGCTTCGCCGCTCTTTCTTTACTCGGCTTGATGAGGCCTCAGGCCGCCGGCTGGGCAGCGGCTGCAGCGGCGTCGAGCGCCTTCTGGAGTGCGTCGGCACGTTCCTGGGCCTTCTTGCCCGGCTTCGACTTTTCAGGATTGTTGCGCGCCTCGCGCTTGGCAAGGCCGGCCTCGTCCAGGAAGCGGGCGACGCGATCGGTCGGCAGCGCACCATGGCTCATCCAATGCTGGATGCGCTCGGCATCGAGCTTCACGCGCTCGCCGCCTTCCTTGGGCAGAAGCGGGTTCCACGAGCCGACGGTCTCGATGAAGCGGCCGTCGCGGGGGCTGCGCACGTCGGCAACCACCACATGGTAGTAAGGACGCTTCTTGGAGCCCGCGCGGGCAAGGCGAATTTTCAGGGACACTTTCTTCTCCTAGGGTGTTGGTGACTGATGATTTGAATTCAGGACCCGAGCGTCATCCCATCTGCTCGGGCAGATCGTCGTCCGAACCGAGCACGGGACCCTTGTCGAGGCCGTTGCTAGTTTCGATCCCGAATCGATCGGGATCAGCTTCGATCGTCGATGGATGTCGGGCAGCGGGCTCCGATCCGCTTGAGGCGGCGAGCGCCTCGTGATGGCGGATCACCTCGTGGATGATGAAGTTCAGGAATTTTTCCGCAAAGTCCGGATCGAGACGGGCGTCGTCCGCCAGGCGCCGCAGCCGTGCGATCTGCTGCTTCTCGCGGCCGGGATCGGCGGGCGGCAGGCCATGTTCCGCCTTGAGGCGCCCCACGGCCTGGGTGCAGCGGAAGCGCTCGGCCAGCATATGGACGAGCGCCGCGTCGATATTATCGATCGAGGCGCGAAATTCCTGGAGCATGGCTTGAGGATCGGAAGCCATGTCATTTCTTCCGGGGGGGCAGGCCGGGCAAACCCCCGCCGAGGCCGGGAAGCCTCATCCCGCCCGGCAGACCGCCGCCACCCAAACCGGGCAGCTCACCGCCGAGACCGCCGAGACCACCCGGCAAACCCTTACCGAGCCCGGCCGCCTCAGCCTGCTTCTGCAGCGCTTCAAGCTGCTTGGGGTCCATCTTGGACAGGTCGGACAGGCCGCCTCCCATGCCGCCGGGCATCATGCCGCCAAGCCCCATCTTCGCGGCCATGCCGCCCATCAGACCGCGCATCATGCCGCCGCCGCGACCCTTGCTGCCCATGGCCTTCATCATGTCGGCCATCTGGCGGTGCATCTTGAGAAGCTTGTTGATCGCCGCCGCATCCGTGCCCGAGCCTGCCGCGATTCGCTTCTTGCGGCTGTGCTTGAGCATGTCGGGATTGGCGCGCTCAGCCTTGGTCATGGAGGAGATGATGGCGAGCTGCTGGCCGAACACCTTGTCGTCGAAGCCGGCGGCGGACATCTGGTCCTGCATCTTGCCCACGCCGGGCAGCATGCCCATGATGCCGCCCAGCCCGCCCATCTTCTGCATCTGGCGAAGCTGGTCGGCGAGGTCGTTCAGGTCGAACTGGCCGGCCTGCATCTTTTTGGCGATGGCGGCCGCTTTTTCAGCGTCGATCGTTTCCGCCGCCCGCTCCACGAGCGAAACGATGTCGCCCATGCCCAGAATGCGGTCGGCGATGCGCTTGGGATGAAACTCCTCCAGCGCGTCCATCTTCTCGCCCGTGCCGATCAGCTTGATCGGCTTGCCGGTGACGGCGCGCACGGAAAGTGCTGCGCCACCGCGTCCATCGCCGTCCATGCGGGTCAGGACGATGCCGGTCAGCCCGACGCGCTCGTTGAAGTTGCGCGCGAGGTTAACGGCGTCCTGGCCGGTCAGCGCATCGGCGACGAGCAGGATCTCGTGCGGGTTGGCCGCCCGCTTGATCTCGGCCATCTCCGCCATCAGCGGCTCGTCGATATGGGTGCGGCCGGCCGTGTCGAGCAGGATCACGTCATAGCCGCCGAGCCGGGCCGCCTGCACCGCGCGGCGTGAAATCTCGACCGGCCCCTGGCCTGCCACCACCGGCAGCGTGGCGACGGAAACCTGCTCGCCGAGCTGACGGAGCTGCTCCTGCGCGGCCGGACGCCGCGTGTCGAGCGAGGCCATCAGCACCTTGCGTCCGCCGCGCTCGGTCAGCCGCCTGGCGATCTTCGCGGTGGTGGTGGTCTTGCCCGAGCCCTGAAGGCCCACATTCATCACGACCACGGGCGCGGGTGCGTTGAGGTCGATCCCCTCGCCTGTTTCGCCCAGGATCGACACGAGCTCATCATGAACGATCTTGACGACCATCTGGCCCGGCTTGATCGACTTCACGACCGCCGCGCCCACCGCCTTCTCCCGCACGCGGTCGGTAAAGGAGCGCACGACCTCGAGCGCGACGTCCGCCTCGATCAGCGCGCGGCGGATTTCGCGGAGCGCGGCAGCGACATCCGCATCCGACAGCGCGCCGCGGCCGGTGAGGTTGTTCAGGATGGAGCCAAGACGCTCCTGAAGGGATTCGAACATCCGTTTCCTTGATCCGAGCTTTGGAAAGCCCGAAAATCGTATTCCGCGCGCCCATCCGCAAGCTCAAAGCCGAAAAGCACCCGGGGGCGCACAGCGCTGCCGGGTGTTGACCTCCGGGATCGCGGGCCCTTCAGGCCTCGTCCCGGTCGGCGGCTCGGAGTTGAAACAGACTCGTCGCTTGGATTTGGGCGCGTCTCAACAGCAAAAAACCCGGAAAGTCAAGGCTGGGAAGTCTTCCCGCCAAGCGTCCTTGCTTCAGGAGAAGACGTCCTGCAGCAAAGCTCCACCTGGATTGCTTCGATCGACCTCCGCCTTGAGCGGCGAACGGGGATGAAGGAGCAGGAGGAGTGCCAGCCCGCAGCCGAGAAAGGCCAGGGCCGTGATGCCAACCGCTTCGCCGGGCGTCCAGGCGAAACCTTCGAGCTGCGCGCCGCGAAACAAGGCGAAGCTCGACAGCGTGCTTTCATGGGCGATCAGCGCGAAGCCGCTGAGATTGTTGCCCAGATGCGCGCCCATCGCAGCGCCCAGATTGCCCGTCGCGTAAACCAGCGCCATGACCATGGCCGTGAAGCCTGCAATGGAAAACAGGAGCGCCGTGTTCATCGCGGGCGACGCCTCGTTGTTCCAGTGCATCAGGGTGAAGAGGAGGCTCGGCAGAAGCGCCCAGATCCACGGGCTGCGGAAGCGGTGCGCGAGCCCGCGGGTGAGATAGCCGCGAAACAGCACCTCCTCCGAGGAGGTCTGCACCAGCGCGAGAACGGCGACCAGCGGAAGAAACAGCAGCCAGGAGGAAAACGCGATCGACCCGCGTTCCATCACGGGCTGCATCAGGTAAAGCACGATCTCGGTCGGGATGCCGGCGATCAGGATCGCCAGGAAGCCCTTGGCAAAGCCCGAGCGCGAAATGCGGCCGCTATTGCCGAAAAGCCGCCCGAGCTTCTCGCGATGTAAGAAACGCATCGCGAGCCAGACGCCGAGCCACACGCCCGCGAAGGTGAGAAGCTGTCCCAGCACACCTGCCGGCGATCCCATGAACTGGGCGAAAAGGGAAGGAAAGTCGAACCCGTCATTCTCGGAGCCGACCCACCAGCCATAGGCAAGCACGCCGCCCATGATCACGGCAAAGGTGACAACGAACCAGCAAAGCCCGATCAGCAGCACCCCGAAGAAAAGCCGCAGGAGTGTCGTCTTCGGCCCGGCTCCACGCCGCCAGCGCTCGAACGCTTCTCCGCTCACCCTCATGCCGCTGCCCCCACCGAACGCTTCACCTGCGGGGTTAGGCGATCGTCTGCCGCAAGGCAATCGCTAGCGCGGGCGTCCGCGCTCGCTCAGCAGATCATGGATAAAGCGCAGCTTCTCGCCGGTGCCGGGCGCGATCACGAAGGGGTAGACGTCGGGCAGGCCCATGCAGCGATTGAGCGCGTTGACGGCTTCCGACAATGCCAGCCAGTCACCGAGCATCCGGTCGAAGCCTTGATGCGCCGGGTCCTGCGAGGCATCCGGCACGCCGTCTGCGGCTCCTGCCGCGCCCTGGGCCTCCATGACTACGGGAACGGCTGCATCCAGCGTTGCCGGATCGAGCTTCAAGGCGCCCGCCATCTCCAGCGTGTCGGTGATATGGAGATAATGCGCCCAGGTTTCGGCGAAGTCTTCCCATGGATGCGATGAGGCGTAGGGCGAGATATGCCGCATCTGCCAGTCGGCCGGCGCACCCTCTTCGTAATTCCTTTGCAGCGCCGCGTTGTAGTCCTGCGTTTCGTCGCCGAAGACGCTCCGCGAGCGTTCCAGCCAGAAGGAATCGTCGCGCACGAGGCGGTCCCAGTAGTAATGGCCGATCTCATGGCGGAAATGGCCCAGGAGGGTGCGGTATTCCTCGCCCATCCGGACCCGCATCTCCTCGCGCTTGAGCGGGTCCGCCTCGCCTGCGTTCAGCGTGATCAGACCATGTTCATGCCCCGTCAGCACGCGAGGGCCGGAATCGGAGGGCGGATCGTTGAGGAAGTCGAAGGCGATGCCTGTCTCCTCGTCCGGGCTTGTCTTTGGGCGCACATCGAGGCCGAAGCCGAGCAGTTGATAGATCAGATGCCGCTTGGCTTCTTCTAGCTTCGCCCAGCGTTCCCGGTTGCCGGGAACCGACAGGTTCGGGATGGTGGAGTTGAGTACGCAGGCGCGGCAATAGGTGCCGTCCTCCTCCACCGCCCAGTTGCAGCCGCACTCGCCCGCATTGCGGCAAAGGTAGCGGCTGGTCTGGCCGGCCAGAACGAATGCGCCGCGCGCGGGCTCGTAGACCACGAGGCTCTTGCAGAACAGGCAGCGCGTGTTCTCGAAATAGATGCGGTTGCCGCAATGGGGGCAGGAGAAAAGCTTCATCGGAAATTTGTTCTGCTGAGAAAGGTCAGGGGCTTGCCCTGACGGCAGCCCCCGGGCTTGACGAACGCTGCCGCCTCCTGCCGGTTCCTGTTTGTCCGACCTTTCATGGAGAGCATGCGGAAAGCAGAGAAACGATCGCCGATTGTTTTTCTTCCGCCACATTAAGCCCTTGATCTCGGTCCAGTGCGGCCGGCAGCTTCCGGCAACGGCGAGAGCGTGTTAACGGAGCGGCAAAATTTTGCCGCCACAGGAGATGCACGCACGAGCGGAGCATCCCGGCGGCGTTTGCGGCGACAGGCCGTATGAAGCGATGGCGTTCGGTTTCAAAGACTTTCGGTTTTGCGGGGAGATTCAAGCATGACAGTTGCCAAGAAGTGGGTTCTGGCAGCAGCGGTTGCGGCAGCCTGTGTTCTGGGAAGTGCCGCCGCGCAGGCGGCCTCGTGCGGCAACAATGAGGCCGGCTTCGAGGAATGGAAGGCGGAATTCGCCCAGGAGGCGCGCGCGGAAGGGGTCGGCAAGCGAGGTCTTGCGGCTTTGGAAGGCGCTCGCTACGCCAATGCGACCATCAAGGCCGATCGCGCGATCCACAAGGCGTTCAGCGGCAGCGTCGAACAATTCATGCAGCGGCGCGGCGCCTCGACGATCATCGCCAAGGGCCGGAAGCTGAAGCAGAGCAACGCGGCCCTCTTTGCCGAGATCCAGAGCCGCTACGGCGTCCCGCCGGGCCCGATCCTGGCCATCTGGGGCATGGAGACCGGCTTCGGCGGCGTCATGGGAAAGCAGAACACCGTTTCAGCGATCACGACGCTGGCCTATGACTGCCGTCGCCCCGCCTTTTTCACGCCACATGCCATCGCCGCCCTCAAGCTGGTGGACAGTGGGGCGATCAGCGCCAGCACGGTGGGCGCCATGCATGGCGAGATCGGCCACACGCAGTTCCTGCCCGGCAATGTTATCAATTTCGGTGTCGGCAGCCGCAACCTGCGAGACAAGGCGACGGCGCTGAAATCGACCGCCAACTTCCTCAAAGCACATGGATGGCAGGGCGATAGCGCGTCAAGCAACATGGGCGCGATCGCCGGGTGGAATGCCGCCAGCGTTTACCAGCAGGCGATCGCGCGGATCGCAACGGCAATCGACGGCGAGTGAGTGCTTGATGGCGGGGGCCGCCGGAAAGGCGGCCCGGGCTGCGGCCGCCTTCCCGGCGCTGCTGCTGTGCCTCCAAGATCGCGAACTAAGCGTTCTCGAATTTCTGGAGTTCAAAGGCCGGGCCGCGTCACGCACCCGGCCTTTTCATTGATGAAGGCAGCCGCATGAAGCTTTATCGGTTCCTGTCCGGCCCGGATGATTCATCCTTCTGCCACAAGGTGAGTGCCGCCCTGAACAAGGGCTGGCAGCTCCACGGCTCGCCAGCCTACGCCTTCGATGCCGCCACGGGCAGCATGCGCTGCGGACAGGCGGTGGTGAAGGAAGTGGAAGGCCGCGACTACGAGCCGGGAATCAAGCTCGGCGAATTCTAGAGCCTCACTCCGCCGCTTCCTCCATCCGCTCCATGTCTTCGTCGGACAGGCCGAAATGGTGGCCGATCTCGTGGATCAGCACATGGGTGACGATGTCGCCCAGCGTTTCCTCGTTTTCCGACCAGTAATCCAGGATCGCCCGGCGGTAGAGGGTGACCCGATTGGGACCTTCGCCCGTTTGCGGGTTCCAGCGCTCCGCGATGCCGCGCCCCTCGAACAGGCCGAGCAGGTCGAAGGGCGTTTCGAGTGACAGGTCGTCCACGATCTCGTCTTCGGGAAAATCCGCCACCTGGATCACGATCTCGCCCGTGAGCTTGCGGAAATCGTCCGGCAGATGCGCATAGGCCTCGAGCGCCAGCACCTCCAATTCCTCCAGCGAGGGTGAGAACAGCTCGGCCCATGCGGGCGAGCGGGGGCGGGTCTTGTAAAGGCGGGCCATCCACTTTCCTTTTCGGGCTCATATACAGCGCTCCTCTCCAGCTTTCGAGTGGCCCGGCTTCGGAGCGGCCTTGCACGATGTCTCCATGCCCTGAGGCACCGCCGTGGATAAAGGAAAAAATTCCTCCAGCTTTCTTGACTCTCACTGAGAGCTTGGAATTTATAGAACATAACAGGAACTTGACTCGGAGCAGGAACCGTCATGGCGACAAGGGCCGTGGCGCAGGAAACCGTTTGTGCCTTGCGCCGAGAGATCGCGAATATCGAGGGAACAGCCGGTTGCATCGCCGATTTCCATGCGGCTTCGGCCGGGCCGCGCTCCGAGCCTGATGCGGCAGCGGCCGGCTTTGCCGATCCTGCACTCCCCGGCGGGCTCGTAGCCACCGATACCCGTCTCGATTTTGTTCTCGGCGGAGGCGTGCCGCAGGCCGCCCTGATCGAGGTTCATGGAGCGGCGGAAGGCGACGCGGGGGCTGCGGCAGGGTTCTCCCTTGCGCTGGCCACCCTGGCGAGCGGCCCCGAACAAGCCCTTCCCCTGCTTTGGGTTGGCACAAGCGAGGGGGCGCGGGAATCAGGCTTTCCCTACATGCCGGGGATCCATGCCGGCTTCGGCCTCCGAAATCTTCTGCTGTCATGCCTGCCCAGGCTCGATGACGCCCTGTGGGTGGCGGAAGAGGCCGCCGGGCTCGGCGCCTTTGGAGGCGTGATCCTCGCCGTGCGCAGCACTTCCTCCAAGCTCGACCTCACGGCCACGCGGCGCCTCCATATGCGGGCGCGCCGCGCGGGTCGGATGATGCTGCTGCTTCGCCTGGGCGCAGGAAGCACACTGGCGCCCACAGCCTCCCCGGTCCGCCTTTCCGTATCGCCCGCGCCGGCCGGCATGCGGCGCGTGCTTGGCCGCCCCTTGGCGCGCTCGCTCGGCAACCCGGCTTTTCGCGTGACGGTCAGCAAGAGCCGCACCGCGCGCGAAGGTGAACTCATTCTCGAATGGAGCCCCGATGACCAACGCTTCCACGAGTCGCAGGATTTTGGCGCTGTGGTTTCCCCATCTCGGCGCCGAACGCATTTGGCGCGAGCGGAAGGGGCCGTTCTGGCGTTCGACCCTGGCAGAAACGCAGCCACCTCTGGCAACGAGCCGGAAGACAGGGAATGCCTGGCGCCTTCATTCGCTCGACGAGCGGGCTGAATCGCTCGGCCTCAAACCCGGTACCGGCGTGGCTGATGCGCAGGCCGCTCATCCGACGCTCGACGTGGTGGAAGCCGACAGCGAGGCCGAGCAGCGCCTGCTGGAAAATCTGGCCGACTGGTGCGACCGCTATACGCCGCTCGTCGCGCTCGATAGCGTCGACGGTCTCTTTCTCGACATCGCCGGCTGCGCACATCTGTTTGCCGGCGAACTATCTCTGATGAAGGATGCACGAGAACGCCTCTTCCGCCAAGGTTTTCTGGTGCGCGCAGGCCTTGCTTCCACGCCGGGGGCAGCCTGGGCCGCAGCACGCTTCATGCCTGGCATGCCTGCAATCGACGAGGGCCGCGAAGCGGAAGCGCTGAAGGGTCTTCCAATCGGGGCACTGCGCCTTCAGGCGCAGGAACGGCAGGGTCTTGAAAGCGTCGGCTTGCGCACGATCGGGGCCGTGATGAGCGCACCCCGCGCGCCTCTCGCCCGGCGCTTCGGCAAAGCCGTTCTGCTGCGTCTCGATCAGGCGCTGGGCGGGGTGGAGGAGCCGATCAGCCCACGCCTGCCGGCCCCGCCGCTTTCCGTCGAACGGCATCTGCCCGAACCGATCGGAAGCACCGACGCCATCGAGGATCTGGCAGGCGGACTGGCTGAAAGGCTGAAGCCCGACCTGGAACGGCGCGGCGAAGGCGCGAAGGCGATGGAGCTTGCGCTGTTTCGCGTCGACGGCGTCGTGTTTCGGGTGAAGCTTGCTTTGTCGCAGCCCTTGCGCGACCCGAAGCGGCTGCGACTTCTGTTCCGCGAGCGGCTAGCAGCACTTGAAGCCCGCCTGGATGCCGGCTTCGGCTTCGATCTCCTGCGCTTGTCGGTGATTGCAGCCGCTCCGATGCCGACTGAGCAGAAGGGCTTTGACGGAACGGCGCGCCACGATGGCGAGGAGATCGCCGCTCTTGCCGACCGGCTGCGCGCGCGGCTGGGCGTGTCCGTGCTCTGGCAGCCTGCTCCCGTTGCCAGCCACCTTCCCGAACGCGCCGCACGCCTGGTCTCCTATGGCGAAGCCCCCACCGCCAAAACCCCCACTGCCAAAACCGAAGAATCGCTTCTGCGCGACATGCAAAGACATCCCGCGCGGCCGATCTTCCTGTTCTCGCCGCCCGAGCATGTCGAAGCGGTCGCCGAAGTGCCCGACGGCCCGCCGTTCCAGTTCCGCTGGCGCCGTGTCCTCCACCGCGTCGCACGCTCGGAAGGGCCCGAACGCATCGCGCCGGAATGGTGGATGGAAGACAAAACGGCGCCCAGGCCTGCGGAAAGGCAGAAGGAAGCCGAGGAAGCGCTGCCTGCATCGATCTGGATAGGGCCGGACACGCGCGACTATTTCCGCGTCGAGGACACGGAAGGCCGCCGCTACTGGCTGTTTCGCCAGGGCCTCTTCGAGCATGCGAACCTGCCTCAGCCGCGCTGGTTCCTGCACGGGCTTTTCGCATGAAGGAGCAGGCGGTCCACGACTATGCAGAGTTCGGCACCCGTTCGAGCTTTTCCTTTCTTGAAGGCGCATCGCGGCCCGAGGACCTGGTCAGCGCCGCCAAGTTTCTGGGTTACCGCGCGCTCGGCCTTGCCGACCGCAACACGGTGGCCGGCACGGTGCGTGCCTGGCAGCAGGCCAAGGTGCTGGACCTGCCCTACCATCCGGGCGCGCGGCTCGTCTTTTCCGACAACACGCCCGACATGCTGGCCTATCCCCAAAACCGCCAGGGCTGGGCGCATCTTTGCCGCATGCTGACACAAGCCAATATGCGGGGAGACAAAGGCGCCCCTCGCCTTCTGCGCACGGATTTCATGGAATGGGGCGCCCATTTGTCCGTTGCCGTTCTTCCCTCGCTCGAAGAGGTCGATGAAGAAGCGGATCTTGCTTTGCTCCATGAAGCGCGTGCAGCGTTCGGGAGTGCTATCCGTCTGGGCGCCGCGCCGCTTTATCGCGGCGACGATCAGGTGAGGATGGCGCGGGCGGCGGCGCTCGCCAAGGCGGCCCGATTGCCCATGATGGCAACCAACGATGCGCTGTTCCACACGCCGGCACGCCGGCCTCTGCAGGACATGATCACCGCGATCCGTCTCAAGACCACGGTGGCCGAGGCCGGCCACGCGCTCCTGCCCAATGCCGAGCGCTTCCTGAAGCCACCTGCCGAGATGGCGCGGCTGTTTCGCATTTACCCAGAGGCCGTTTCGGAAACGACTCGGTTTGCAAGCGAGCTTTCCTTTTCCTTGAGCGAGCTCCACCACAACTATCCCGATGAGCCGACGCGCGATGGAGCAACCGCGCAGGAGGAATTGGAACGTTTGTCGTGGGAAGGCGCGGCATGGCGCTATCCCCGCGGCGTCCCCGAAAGCGTGAGCGCCGCGATCAGAAAGGAACTGGCGATCATCGCCAAGCTGACTTACGCCCGCTATTTCCTGACCGTTCACGACATCGTCCACTTTGCGAGGGAGAAGGAAATCCTCTGCCAGGGGCGAGGCTCGGCGGCCAATTCGGTCGTCTGCTTCTGCCTCGGCATCACGGAAGTGAGCCCCGAGCTTGGCACCTGCCTGTTCGAGCGCTTCATCTCGGCCGAGCGCGGTGAGCCGCCTGACATCGATGTCGATTTCGAGCATGAGCGCCGCGAGGAGGTGATCCAGTACATCTACGGGAAATACAGCGCCAAGCGCACCGCGCTGGCCTGTGCGGTGATCTCCTACCGTCCGCGCTCGGCACTGCGCGAGGCCGGCAAGGCGCTGGGCTTTTCCGATGATGCGCTGTCGGCGCTGTCCTCAGCCACATGGCGCTGGAAAGGCACGGCGCTCGATGAAACGGAGATCAGGGGTGCAGGCTTCAGTCCCGCCGACCCTCATGTGCAGAAGCTGTTCACGCTCGCCAACGAGATCGTCGGGCATCCCCGCCATCTGTCCCAGCATGTGGGCGGCTTCGTTATCACCAAGGACCGGCTCGACGAGATCGTGCCGATCGTCAAAACGGCCATGCCCGATCGAAAGATGGTGGAATGGGACAAGGACGATCTCGACGGCGTGAAGATCCTCAAGATCGACATTCTGGCGCTTGGCATGCTGAGCTGCCTGCGCCGCTGCTTCGAGCTTCTGGCCAGGCACTACCCCGAGCAGAAAGCCCATTCGATCGCCACGATCCCTGAAGGGGAAGGCAGCGTCTATGCCATGATTCAGCGCGCGGACACGCTGGGCGTGTTCCAGATCGAGTCCCGCGCGCAGATGTCGATGCTGCCGCGCCTCAAGCCCAAGGAGTTCTATGATCTCGTGATCGAGGTCGCCATCGTCCGGCCCGGCCCGATCCAGGGCGACATGGTGCATCCTTATCTGCGCCGGCGGGAAGGAACGGAAAAGGTAGAGTATCCCAGCAAGGAACTAGAAGACGTTCTCTCCAAGACCCTCGGTGTGCCGCTCTTCCAGGAGCAGGCCATGCGCATCGCCATCGTGGCGGGCGACTTTTCGCCGGCCAAGGCCGACCAGCTTCGCCGCGCCATGGCGACCTTCCGGCGTACCGGCACCATCCACCAGCTCAGGCAAGACATGATCGAGGGCATGGTGAAGAAAGGCTATGATCGAGACTTCGCCACCCGCTGCTTCGGGCAGATCGAGGGCTTCGGCGAATATGGCTTCCCCGAGTCGCACGCCGCATCCTTCGCGCTGCTCGTTTACGCCTCATGCTGGTTCAAGGCCTGGTACCCGGATGTGTTCTGCGCGGCCATCCTCAACGCCCAGCCCATGGGCTTCTATGCGCCGGCCCAGCTGACACGGGATGCCAAAGAGCACGGCATCGAGCTGCGCGCAGTGGACATCAACCGCTCGGATTGGGACTGCGCGCTCGAAGGTGACGAGGGGAAATATCGTTTCGACCCTGAATCGATTGCGCAACGGCATCGAGAGATGCGCGGCACGATCCGTTCCCGCCATGCGGTGCGGCTCGGCTTCCGGCAGGTGAACGGATTGCGTGAGGCTGACATGGACAAGCTCGTGAAAGCGCGCGGGAATGGCTATCGCTCCGTGCGCGACCTCTGGCTGCGCGCGAAGCTGCCGGGCAGCGCAATCGTGCGGCTTGCGGAAGCGGATGCGTTCCGCTCGCTCGGGCTCGACCGGCGCGCGGCCTTATGGGAAGCCAAGGCGCTGGACCGGCAGGCGGCCATCGAGCATCTTGCCTTGTTCGACCGGCCGGATGTCGAGCCAAGCCAGAACGAGCCGGAAACCCGTCTTCCCACCATGCCGCTCGGCCAGCATGTGGTGCATGATTACCGCACGACGAGCCTGTCGCTCAAGGCGCATCCCGTTTCGTTTCTTCGTTCCCGCCTCACGCGATCCCGCATCGTGCCGGCCGCGACGCTGGCCCACACGCCAAGCGGACGCCCGGTCTCGGTTGCCGGCCTTGTTCTGGTGCGCCAGCGCCCCGGCACGGCCAAGGGCGTGATCTTCATGACGATCGAGGACGAAACGGGCATCGCCAATGCGATCGTCTGGAAGCCATGCTTCGAGAAATACCGCTCGATTGTTCTGGGCGCGCGACTGGTGCGGGTGGATGGACGGGTCCAGAGCCAGAGCGGCGTCATCCATCTGGTGGCCCACCGGCTGGAAGACCTGACGCCCTGGCTCGCCAGCCTGTCGGAAGAAGGTCCGCTGATCGACAACCTTGCCCGCGCCGATGAATTTGGGCTTCCTTCCGCCCCCAGGCGCGAGGCACAGGTTCTGGCCGAGCCTGTCCGCCGCGTCATGCCCAAGGGGCGCAACTTTCATTGATCGTCAGACACCAGAGCCTGAGGTGTTCTCAAGCGAGCGCGCTTCGGACGGAATCATGATCGGAATGCCGTCCCGCACGGGATAGGCCAGGCGCGCGCGTTCGGACACAAGCTCGGAGCGTGCCCCGTCCCAACGCAGCGATCCCTTTGTCAGCGGGCAGACCAGAAGCTCGAGTAGCTTGTGATCGATGCCCGACTGGCGCGGCAGCGTTTCATCCATCGGCATTACTGCAGGCTCGAGCCGCTTTCGTCACCGCGGCGCGCAAGCGTGATCTCCGTGATCGCGATCAGCGTTTCAGCGCGCGCCCGCAGATCCGAGGCTTCCAGCAGAGCTTGTTTCTCGGCAGGACCATAGGGCGCCATCATCGCAAGCGCGTTGACAAGGGTGACATTCCCGGCCCGGCTCACGCTTTCCCAATCGGCCTGCAGGTCATTGGCTTCGAGATAGGCGCGAAAGGCCTTGAGCAGCGCCGGACGATCGATTTCGCCGCCACTCGCTTCCTCGCCGAGATCGCCGGCAAAGGGCAGCGGAGTGATCTGGCGAAACGGTGTCTTGACCGTCAGCTCTTCGGCAATCCGGAAGCGGCACACACCGCCGAGCGAGATCAGGTAGCGTCCGTCACCCGTCTCGCTGAGCGAGATGATCCGCCCGAGACATCCGACCTTGCAAAGCTCCGGTTCGCCGTCATGGCGAACCCCGCCGCCCAATGCTGGCTGGATCATGCCGATCAGGCGCGAAGCCCTCATGGCGTCGTCCACCATCTCCAGGTAGCGCGGCTCGAAGATGTTGAGCGGGATGCGCCCGCCGGGCAGAAGAAGGGCCGCCGACAGGGGAAATACCGCTACCCGGCCGGGCAGGTCGGCGATCCTGCGGTAGTGGGCGTTTCCCGCTTGCAACGATCCTGCTTCCCCAATGACGGCGTCCAGAGCAGCGGCGGATGATCGGCAGCACACACGCTGTTGCCTGCCCGCGACGCAGCCTTCAAACCAGTTCTGGCCGCTTAAGTGGCGCGTTGCTGCCTGAACTCAAGAGCTTGGAAACTGAACGGTCGGCGCTCTTCTCCGCCAAGCCGGCTTGCGGGCCTCACGAGAAAAGCAGCGATGACAGCCGCCGGCGCGTGGCAAGCGTCACCGGATCGGTCAGGCCCCATGCTTCGAAAAAGCGCAGCAACTGCGCCCGCGCGCCATCTTCGTTCCAGGCCCGGTCCGCCTTGACGATGGCAAGCAGGCTTTCTGCCGCCTCGGCGCGCTGGCCGGCTGCGTTCTGCAGAAGCGCAAGATCGAAGCGGGCCTGATGATCGGCCGGATCGGCATCGAGCTGGTGCTGGAGCGCCCGTGGATCGCCGAGCTTGGAGGCCTCCTCGGCCAGCGCCATGCGCGCCCTGAGCGCAGCTATCGGCCCCTTATCGCTTTGGCCCTCAGGCGCCATGGCAAGCACCTGTTCGACCGCCTCCACGTCACCCGCATCCCACAGGATACCCGCCAGCCCGGCAATGGCCTCCACATTGTCCGGCGCTTCCTGAAGCACGGCATCGAAAATGCCCATCGCCGTTTCGCGATCCCCATCCGCCAAGGCCTGCTGCGCGGAAGCAAGCGCTTCTCCCACCTGCGGCGCGGCCACGCCTGCGCCTGCCACCTTGTCGATGAACTGCTTGATCTGGCTTTCGGAAACGGCGCCCATGAAGCCGTCCACCGGCTGGCCGTTCTTGAACGCGATCACAGCGGGGATGGATTGAATGCCGAGTTGCCCGGCGACCGAAGGATGCTCATCGATATTCATCTTGACGAGCTTCACGCGACCGCCAGCCTCCCGCACGGCCTTTTCGAGCGCCGGCTGAAGCTGCTTGCAGGGGCCGCACCAAGGCGCCCAGAAATCCACCAGAACGGGCTGGCGGCGCGACTCCTGGATCACATCGGCCGCGAAGCTCGCCGTGGTGGCATCCTTGATCGACACGGGCGCCGGCGCTGCACTGGGCGCGCCTCCGAAAAGAGCTGCCGTTGTGCCTGCTTTGTCGCCCGCAGCCGCAGGCTGTGGCCCGCCTGCCGGCGCGCCGGGACGACCGCCGAACATGATGTTCCTGTCGCTCATCGCTTGTCCCTCATCCGGATGGTGCCATCACGAGTCCGGGCATAAGCACGGAATGGAGGCGCCGATCAATGAAACCCGGTCAGGATGTGGAGATCACGCGGCCGCTTTCAAGCGGTCACATCATGAGACGGACCGAGCAGCAGATTCGTGGTCTGGTGCCCTGTGGCTTCGGCGAAGCGGATTAGGTCGTCGCTCCTGATGGTGGTGGTCGCCTCGTTGGACAGCGGATGGCAGTTGACGAGTTCGGCCCTCGCCAGTGTCTCGTCGAGAAAGAAGCGGACGCGCCCTTCCCCGTCATTGATCAGGCCGAACGCTGAAACCGCGCCGGGCGTCACGCCCAGAAGCTCCAGAAGGGCTGCCGGACTGCCGAACGACACGCGGCTCGCCGCGCCGATCCTGCCGTGGATCGTCTTCAGATCCACGCTGGCATTCTCTTCAACGGTCAGCAGAAAGAAGTTGTCCTTCTTGTCCTTGAGAAAGAGGTTCTTGGTGTGCGCGCCTGCGATCACTCCCCGCAGTCCTTGCGAGTCGGCGACGGTGAACAGCGGCGGGTGCGTCACCGTCGCCGTTTCGATGCCGAGGCCTCGGAGGAATTCGAAAAGTTCGTCCGGTGTCTTCGGCATAGCTGCGAGCTTTCTGGAAACAAACTGGAGCATGGCCAATCACGTGGCACGGCAAACCGCCTTTGCTTCAAATCGCTCCCACGGGCAAGGCTGCACGAGGTGCGGGTTGCGGCAGGATGTGCCGACCCGGGCAACGCTGATTTCCTGTTGCAATCCTTTTTCGCATCGGCCATAGAGACACAACATTCGGCGCCTTCACGCGCCGCGCGAGCGGGTGTAGCTCAGGGGTAGAGCACAACCTTGCCAAGGTTGGGGTCGCGGGTTCGAATCCCTTCGCCCGCTCCAGTTTCCTTTATTGAAAATGACTGTTCAAGGCCTCCTTTGGGAGGCCTTTCTGCTTGTGTAGCTACGATCGCTGCCACAATCAGAAATCCTTGGCAAGCCTCAGGGCATCGTAGATCGCTGCGTGTGTGTTGCGAGCGGCGACGGCGTCGCCGATGCGGAACAGCTGGAAGCGTCCCTCGGGATGGCGCGCCACCGACTGGCGCCGCCCGTCGAGAAGCTCATCATAGGATACCTCGCCGTGGTTCGATGAGCGCGGCTTCAGCTCGAAATAGATCTCGTCGAGCGGAACAGTGCCGTGGTTGATGACGATCTGGTCGACGACGCGTTCTTTTTGCACGCCGCCGTAATCGCTTCCCACCTGGGCCACCAGCTGGTTGCCGCGCTTCTCGACGGATTCAAGGCGCCAGGTGACGGTGAAGGTGACGTCGAGCTTCTGAAGCGAGCGCATATAGGGCACGAGGTTCATCGCCATGACTTCCGGCGCGAAGGATCGGTCGGGCGTCATGATCTCGACCGCCGCCCCGGCATTGGCGAGGAACTCGGCGGCCTGCAGCCCGGCATGGTCGCCCGCATCGTCGAAGAGCAGCACATTGGCGCCCGGCTTGACGTCGCCGGAAATGATGTCCCAGGAGGATACAACGAATTCGTTGCCCGCGCTCAGTACGTCCGTATGCGCCATGCCGCCGGTCGCGATGACGACGATGTCGGGGCTTTCCGCCTCGATCGCGCCGGCTTCCGCCCATGCGTTGAAATGGAACCTCACGCCGAGCTTCTCGCATTGCGCCATGCGCCAGTCGATGATGCTCATCATCTCCCTGCGCCGGGGGCTTCGGGCGGTGAGGCGGATCTGCCCGCCGGGATTGGCGGCGGCCTCGAAGACCGTGACCGTGTGCCCTCGCTCAGCCGATACGCGCGCCGCCTCCAGCCCGGCTGGGCCGGCGCCGACGATCACGACCTTCTTGCGGGTCTCGGCCTTTGCGATCACATGCGGCATGGTTTCTTCGCGGCCGGTCGCTGCATTGTGGATGCAGAAGGCGAGACCGCCCTGGTAGATGCGGTCGAGGCAGTAATTGGCGCCGACGCAGGGGCGGATATCGTCCTCGCGCTTTTCCATGATCTTGCGGACGATGTGCGGGTCGGTCATGTGGGCGCGCGTCATGCCCACCATGTCGACCTTGCCGGATTCGATCGCATAGCGGGCGGTCGCGACGTCGGGGATCTTCGCGGCGTGGAAGGTCGGAAACTGCGTCGCCGCCCGGATCTCGCCGGCGAAGTCGAGATGCGGCGAATTTGCCATGCCTTGGATCGGGATGACGTCCGTCAGGCCGGGATCCGTGTCGATGTGGCCGCGGATGACATTGAGGTAGTCGATCAGCCCGCTTTCCTTGAGGCGCCTGGAGATTTCGAGCCCGTCCGCCTTGTCGGTGCCCCCGGCAAGCCGCTCGTCTGCGGTGTACCGGACGCCGAGGATGAAATCGTCGCCGGCCCGCGCGCGGATCGCCTTAAAGACGTCGAGGCAGAAGCGCATCCGGTTCTCGAGAGCGCCGCCATAGGGACCATCGAGCTCGTTGGTGAGCGGCGACGCGAACTGGTCGATGAGATGCCCGTAGGCCTCGAGCTCGACGCCGTCCATGCCGCCGGCCTTCATGCGCTCGGCGGCATCGGCGAAGTCCCCGATGATGCGCTCGATGTCCCAGTCTTCGAGCTTCTTGGGAAAGGCGCGGTGTGCGACCTCGCGCTGATGGGACGGGGCCACGACCGGGAGCCAGTCTCCCTTGTCCCAGCGTGTCCGGCGTCCGAGATGAGTGAGCTGGATCATGATCGCCGCGCCCTCCTCGTGGACGGCATCGGTCATCTGCCTGATCCAGGGCACGATCTCGTCCTTGTAGGCGAGAAGGTTGTTGAAGACCGGCGGGCTGTCCCGGGAAACGGCGGCGGAACCAGCCGTCATGGTCATGGCGACGCCGCCTTTCGCCCGCTCCACGGTGTAGGCGCGATAGCGCTCCTTCGGCATCCCATCCTCAGGATAGGCAGGCTCGTGCGACGTCACGATGATGCGGTTGCGCAGCGTTAGGTGCTTGAGCCTGTAGGGTTGCAGAAGAGGGTCGTCGGACATCGAACAGGCTCAGGATGGATCGCGGGAAGCCTTGTTCTATCCAAGAATGTACACTTATGTCAATTCGGTCTCATGTGTAGTCCACTTGATCGACACGCGTGTACATTCGCGTTGCCTTTCGTAGTCCAGCCATGGTAGGACGCGCACATGGATCAGGTCGTGCAAGACAGCGGATGGCGCGGCTCGCCGGAGGGCTGGCTCGAAGCCGCCTACGAGGCACTGCTTGAGTCCGGCGTCGACTCCGTGAAGATTTTGCCGCTCGCCAAGCGGCTGGGCCTATCGCGCACGAGCTTCTACTGGTTCTTCAAGGATCGGGAGGAGGTGCTGGCGGCACTCGTCGAAAGGTGGCGGCTTAAGAACACCGGCAGCCTGATCAAGCAGACCGAAGCCTATGCGGAGTCCATCGTCGAAGCGGTGCTCAATGTCTTCGACTGCTGGTTCGATAAATCCCTGTTCGACGCCCCGTTCGAGTTTGCGATGCGAAGCTGGGCGCTGCAATCACCGGACGTGCTGGCCCAGGTCCAGGAGGCGGATGTTCTCCGCATCGACGCGTTGACCCGCATGTTCGTCAAGTTCGGCTGTGGCGAGGGTCCGGCCGAGGTGCGCGCCCGAACGATCTACCTCGTTCAGATCGGCTACATCTCGATGCAGTCGGATGAGCAGCTTGCGGTGCGCATGAAGCGCATTCCCGAATATGTCGAGATTTTCGCGGGCAAGGCCCCCCAGCGGCGCGAACTGGACCGCTTCTTCGCGAGGCATGGCGACACGCCGGACGACGGCCCGCCGGGATGAGCAAACAAAGGCGCATCGGGATCATCGGCGCAGGCGGCTGGCTTGGAGGAGCATTTCTGCAGGGGCTGGTCGATGCCGACATTGTTGCCGTCGATCAGCTCACGCCTTCCTTTCGAAGCAGGCAGCCGCGCATCCTCCCGCATGCGAGGTGGACCAGAAACAATCAGGAACTCGTCGACCGGTCGGATGTCATCATCGTTTCGGTTCGTCCCCAGGACTTTCCCGCGCTGGAGGCGGTGACCCAGGGCAAGCTGGTCGTTTCCGTGATGGCCGGCATCACGCTCTCGCAGTTGTCGCGGCGTTTCCGAACCGATCGTGTGGTGCGCGCGCTTCCGAATGGCGCAGCTGAAGTGAGAAAGTCCTACACGCCTTGGATTGCGTCGAAAGGGGCAAGTGCGGCGGATCGCGTCCTGGTTCAGCAGATGCTGGAGGCCGTTGGCGCCGCTGACGAGGTCGCGACCGAAGCGGACATCGACTACCTTACAGGACTGACCGGCTCAGGCCCCGCCTTTCCTGCTCTTCTGGCAGCGGCGATGATGGACGATGCTGAAAGGCGTGGGATCGATCGCACCATCGCCCGGCGATGCGTGAACGCCGTGCTGGCGGGAGCCGGCCGGCTGGTGGAGCTGCACGCGGAAAGTCCCGACAGCGTGGTCCGGACATTCATGGATTATCGCGGAACGACGGCTGCGGCGATCCAGGCGATGCGCGACGCCGGCTTCGAAACGGCAGTCGGCAAAGGGCTGGCCGCGGCTCTTCAAAAATCGATCGAGATGGGCCGAGACGCTGAAAAGGTCGAACGGGACGCCATGCCTCGCGAAGCCACGCGAGGCGATCACAAACGGAACGAGAAGTGAGTGTCGGATGCCGCGTTTGTCGGGTTTGCAAGCCGGCCATCGCTCCAAGTGAGGGCCGTCCACCTCGCGCCTGGAAACTGCTTGCTCCCTCGTTGAGCTCACTTGCGTACCGGAAGGTGCACGATGTCCGCGAAATTCCCCCGCCTCTTCTCCCCGCTCCAGCTGCGCTCCCGCACATTGCGGAACCGGATCGTCTTCGGCGCTCATACGGCGAACATGGCGGTCGATGGACTGCCGGCCGAGCGCCACCTCGCTTATTACCGCGAAAGAGCGCTGGGCGGCGCCGCCATGATCGTGGTCGAGCCCATGCCCGTCCATGCCGCCGCAGTGCTGACGCGCGGCAATTTCCGCCACTCCGACGATGCCGTCATCCCCCATTTCAGGAAGCTCGTCGAGGCGATCAAGGAGAACGGGACGGTCGCGATCCAGCAGCTCTACCATGTCGGCGCCCACGGCGATTCCGACAACTCGTTCCATCCGCACTGGTCGCCGTCGGGTCTGCCCAGCTACCATGACAGCGACGGGTCCCATCCCATGACAGAGGATGAGATCTGGGAAACGATCGACGGCTTCGTGCAGGCCGCGCGGCGCTGCTGCGAAGCGGGGTTCGATGGCGTGGAGGTCTGGGCAGCCTATCTCGGCATGGTCGACCAGTTCTGGACCCCCTGGAGCAACCGGCGCGAGGACCGATGGGGCGGCTCGCTTGAAAACCGCACCCGCATGTCCCGGGAGATCCTGACACGGGTGCGGCAGGTATGCGGTCCCGATTTCCTTATCGGGCTGGCAGTCAGCGACGAGCCCGGAAACCCGATCGCGCTCAAACACGGGGAGATCGCCGAGATCGTCGGGCGGCACGACGAGGAGGGCCTCATCGACTACGTGACCTGCGGCTCGGGCGGCTACATCGACTTTCACAGCCTGATGCCGACCTTTCTTTATCCCGAGAAGCTCGGCGCGGACCTCGCATCCGTGTTGAAGAAGGTCGTCAGGAATGCGGTCGTGATGGCCGAAAGCCACATCCGGACGCCGGAAAACGCGGAAGCGGTGCTCGGCGAGGGCGCAGCCGACCTCGTGTCGATCGTGCGCGGGCAGATCGCCGATCCCCATCTCGCGCGAAAGGCCGGCGATGACCGCCCCGAAGACATCCGGGGGTGCATCTCGTGCAACCAGATGTGCTGGGGCCGCCGCTCGCGCGACTACTGGATCAGCTGTCTGATCAACCCTTCCGCAGGGCGCGAGTTCGAGTGGAACGGCGACCGGTTCACCAGGACCGACGAACCCAGGCGCGTCTTCGTGATCGGCGGCGGTCCGGCGGGGCTGGAAGCGGCGCGGGTTGCGGCCGAGCGCGGCCACGCCGTGACTCTGTCGGAGGCCGCGAACCGGCTGGGCGGCAACTTCCTGCTGGCGGGCCTTCAACCGCGGCGGGGGCAGATCCTCGACCTGCTGGGGTGGTACGAGCGTCAGCTCGACAGGCTAGGCGTCGAGATACGGCTCAACACCTTCGTGGAAGCGGAAGAGATCGATGCCACGCAGGCCGACATCGTGATCCTGGCGACCGGCTCCTTCTCGCCCGAAACAGGCTTCCAGAAGTCGCTGCCCGCCATCGAGACGCTGCCGGGAATCGAGAACGGCAATGTCTTCACGGTTGAAAGCGTCATGGCCAGACAGGCGAGGCCGGGCAACCGCGTTCTCCTGCTGGATGAGGGCGGCGGGTGGAGAGGGTGCGGCACCGCCTGGAAGATGGCCGAGGAAGGTCACCTCGTCACCATCGTCACGCCCGATCCGCTTGTCGGCAAGGAGCTGCAGCGGACCGCCGCGGATGTTCCGATGCGGCGGGCGCTGCGCAAGCTCGGCGTCCATTGGATCACGGAGGCGAGCATCGCTGAATGGCGCGGAAACGGCGCGATCCTCGTGGACCACAACACCGGAGAACAAAGCTTCGTGGAAGCGGATGCGCTCGTCATGGCGACCACCAACGTTCCCGCCGACTGGCTTTCGGCCAGCCTCGCCGGACTGGGCGTTCCGTTCCGCCAGATCGGCGACTGCGCAGCGCCGCGGCAGGCACCCTACGCATTCTTTGAAGGCAGAAAAGCCGGATTGGAGATTTGAAATGCCAGATCCGGAAATGCCGGACGAGGTGACGCTCAGCCGCGCGCAGGCCGAGGAACTGGCGATGCGCGCCTGCCTGGCGGCCGGCGCGGATTCAGCCTCTGCCCGATCGCTCGTGGATGCCACCTTATCCGCAGCGCTCCATGGCTCGCCCGCGGTGGGGTTCCCCCACTTCGTCGACTACCTTTCGGCCTTTCGCGCGGGCCGCATCAAGCGCCAGCCGAAGCCCGCTTTGTCACGCCCGTTTCCGGCCTTTCTGGCGTCCGATGCGGATGGCGGAATCGCGCAGCTCGGCTTTGATCTGGCATTCGGAGACCTATTGGAAACGGTTCGACGGCTTGGAATGGCCGTCTTCAGCCAGAAGAACAGCTTCACGACCGGCGAACTCGGCTATTATGTTCGCAGGCTCGCCGAGCAGGGAATCGTTTCGTTGGCCGCGACCAACGCGCATGCCTTGATGGTTCCCGAGGCGGGCAGGCCCACCGTCTACAGCACCAACCCTCTGGCTTTCGGCTTTCCCCTGGGGGACGGGTCGGCTCCCCTCGTCATCGACCAATCCACAAGCGCGACGGCCTTTGTGAACATCGTCCGTGCGGCCGGAGAAGGCCGGACGATCCCGGAAGGATGGGCGGTCGACCGTAGGGGCGCCGCGACGACGGATGCCGCCGAAGCACTCGCCGGCGCGCTGCTGCCTTTCGGCGGGCGCAAGGGCGCCAATCTGGCCCTGCTGGTGGAGATGATGTCGGCAGGCCTGTCCGGCGGGGCCTGGTCGCTGGACGCAGCGGATTTCAGGTCCGGGACCACGTCGCCGGCCGTGGGGCTGACAGTGATCGCGATCATGCCCGGCAGTGCCGCCGATGGTCTCATCGGGCGCGCGCGCGAACAGGTGCGGCGCCTTCGAAGCAAGGATGTCTATGTGCCGGGAGTGAGCCGCGAAAGAGCCTCGCAGCCGCTTCTGAACGAGCTGACGATGCCGCGTAGCGTGTTTGAAGCGCTGTCAAAGTTCACCGGCGAATGAAGGGCAGCGCCAGTCGCCGCTCGAACATTGCAGCAGTCGAGTTCATCGAGCTCGTGCAACCGTCAATCAGACGCCCTAGCGGCTTCGGCGACGGTGTCGGTCGAAATCGCGAGCCTCTTCCGTGTCAGCCAGTTGAGGCGATGCGCCTCCCCTCCCGCCGGCACGCAGCCGGTTCTCCGACAATCAGGCTTCTGCCCGATCGCAGGAGAACTGTTTAGGAACAGGGCTCAGCCTTCAAGCCAGACCTTTTGCAGGTCGATCTGAAATGTCTGGTGTATCCCGTAATTCCTCACCTTCGGGCTCATGTGGCAGTACAAATTCTGCCAGTAAGGCTGGATGATGATGCCCGAGTCCTGGAGGATCGTTTCCACATCCTTCATCACCTCGCGCCTTTTTTCGGGATCGCTGATCGCGAGCGCTTCCTTCAGCTTGGCGTCGAAGTCGGGATTGGAATAGGCCGTCTCGTTCCAGGCCTCTCCCGTCCGGTAGCCGAGCGCCAGGGTCTGCACTGCAAGCGGGCGCATGTACCAGATCGTGATGGAGTAAGGGTACTTGGTCCAGTCGTTCCAGAAGGTCGAGCCCGGCAGCACCGTGCGCTTGACCTTGATGCCGGCTTCACGAAGCTGCGCGGCGATCGCGTCGCCGGTGTTCTTCTGCCAGTCGTCCTCCACCGTGATGAGTTCGTGCTCGAAGTCGCTCTGGCCGGCTTCGGCCATCAGCTTCTTCGCGCCCTCCACGTCACGCGTCTTCTTGGGCAGGGGGTAATATTCCGGCTGGATCGGGGCGACATGGTGGTTCTCGCCCACGGTGCCGCGCCCGTTATAGCCGAGCTGGAGCACGACATTGTTGTCGACCGCCATCTGCAGCGCATTGCGCACGCGCTTGTCGTCATAAGGTTTCTGCGAAACGTTCGTGCGCGCAACCACCGTTGTCGCGGTCGCCACCTCGGACTTCACGAGGTCCATCCCGCTCAGGATGTCTATGAAGTCGGCGGGCGTTTCCGAGTTGACGTCCACTTCACCGGACTCGAAGGCATTGACCGTGGCCGAGAAGTCGGTGCCGTAGTCGATGAATTCGACGCCGTCGAGCAGCGCCTCACCGCCCCACCACTTGCCGTTCTCGCGGCGCTTGATGACCGCCTTCTGGCCGACCTCATAGGAAACGAGTTCGAACGGTCCGGTCCCGATCGGCTTCTGGACAGGATCAGCCCCGTCCGCGTCGAAGTTGCGGTGGACGACCAGCGCGGGATAATCGGTCAGGTTCGGGATGATCGCGATGTCGGATCCGGCTAGCTTGAGCTGCACGGTGTGATCATCAACCTTTGTGATCGCGCCTTCCCTCGCCTTCCCGGTCTTCTCGTCGATGAGCCCGGCGACGCGTGCCGCCATTGAGTTGCCGGAAACGCTCTTCTCGCACCAGCGGTTGAGGTTGAAAACGACGTCGTCGGCGTTGAACTCGTCGCCGTTGTTCCATGTCACGCCTTTGCGGACGTGAAGCACGTATTCCGTGGCATCGTCATTGACGTCCCAGCTTTCCAGCAGCACCGGCTCGAACGTGAACTCGCGCGTGTAGCGGACCAGCGGCTCGAGCCAGCCCCGCGCGACGTTCGCCAGCTCGGTCCAGTCATAGGTGCGCGGGTCCTTCTGGCCCTTGACGGCCATGGCAACCCGCAGCGTCCCGCCCTTGGTTCCTTCCTGCGCGAAAGCCTGCGAAGGCGCGGCCAGACCGGCCAGACCGTAAGCAAGCGCCGTCGATGCGCCCATGGCGCTGGCGATCGCGAGGAATTCTCTGCGGTCCATGCGGCCCGCTCTTGCTTCCTCGCCCATCTTCTCGATCGCAGCAGGTACGCGATCACCATTGCTTCTGAAAAAACGCATGTCGGCTCCCCTTTTTTTCTACTTGATCATTGACGCGACGGCTGGACCAATTGCTTCAACTTACCATATCCGGCAGCCGCTCTTCCCGGTGCGCGATGAAGTCCTTCAGGCCCTCCGCGACGCCTTCGTCGAGCTTAGGCTCCTCGTAGTCGGCAAGCAACGCCCGCGCCTTTTCGCGGCCGCGCGTGTCGTGGTCCTTGGCGCCTTCGGCGTTCCACTGCTCAAAGGAGTTGAAATCCATGATGCTCGGCATGAAGAAGGCCCGCTCGAAATGGTCGAGCGTGTGCTGCGTGCCCAGGAAGTGACCCTGCGGCCCGACCTCGCGAACAGCGGCCATGGCATCCTTGAAGTCCTCGAAGGAAATCCCGCCCGCATATTTGTACCAGCCGACGAGTTGCTCGCAGTCGGTCGCGAACTTTGAATAGCCGCAGGTGAGACCCGCTTCCAGCCACCCGGCCGAGTGCCAGATATAATTGGCACCTGCGAGGATGGCCGCATGCATCAGCATGTTGGCCTCGTAGCCGGCCTGTGCATCGTTCAGCTTCGAGCCGACATGGAAGCCGGAGGTGCGCCAGGGAAGCCTGTATTTCCGGGCGAGCGCGCCCATCAAATACATCATCTGTGCCGCTTCCGGCGTGCCGCCCATCGGCGCGCCCGTCTTCATGTCGACCGTCACCATGAACTGGCCGTAGAGCTGGGGCGAGCCGGGGCGGATAAGCTGGGTGAAGGCGACGCCCACCAGCGCCTCCGCATTGACCTGCGCCACCGCGCCGACGGCCGAAGCCGCGGTGGACGCGCCGCACAGCGCGAAAGGGGCCAGGATCAGCGGCTGGTTGTGGCGCGCGTAGACCTTCATCGCATCCAGCATCGTGGCGTCCCACACCAGGGGCGAATTGCAGTTGGTGACCGAAACGAGGACGGAGTTGTCTTTGACATAATCTTCGCCGAACACGATGCCGGCCATCGCCATCGTATCCTCGGCGCGATCCTTGGACGTCACGATGCCCATGAAAGGCTTGTCAGAGTGCTTGAGCGCGGAGTGGATGATGTGCAGGTGCCGCTTCGGGACGGCAATCTCCATCGGCTCGCAGATGATCGAGGAGGAGGAGTGCAGCGCAGGCGCCATATAGGCGAGCTTGTGGAAATTGTTGAGGTCCTCGAGCGTGCCGTAGCGCCGGTTGCCCTCGAGATCGCGGATGTAAGGCGCGCCATACATCGGGATGAAGATCGAATGCTTGCCGCCGACCTTCACCGTGCGCTGCGGGTTGCGCGCGTTCAGCGTGAACTCCGCCGGCACCTTTGACACGAGCTCCATCAGCAGCGCCCGGTCGACACGCACCCTCGTGTCGCTCACATCCGCTCCCGCCGCCTTCCACATGGCGATCGCCTCGTCGTCACGGAACTCGCAGCCGACCTCTTCGAGGATCGAGAGCGACTCCTGGTGGATCAGCTCCACCGCCTCGTCCGGGACGATCTCATAGGCAGGGATGTTGCGGACCAGCGTGGGAAAAGAAGCGACGGGAGCACCCCGCATCGCCTTGCGCCCGATGCGTCCGCCGCCGCGGCGCTGAGCAGCCGGCGCTTCCGAAGCCTGAACGCTGTCCATGATGCTCAAGTTTGCTCCCTCCATTCCAGAAGAACGCTGGAGAAGTCGGCCTTCAAGCGAATAATTGTCCCAATTCGATTGAGTAGAACTCAATCGTTCAGCGACATGAGCCAGTCTCGCAATGTCGTCGCATCACGGTTGAGCGGCCGTCGCGTGCTCCAGGTCATGTAAAATGCCTGTGGGGCGACGATCGAGCAGTCCGTCATTCGCACCAATTCGCCGGCTTCGATGAGCGGAAGAACGAGGCTCGACCAGCCAAGGGCGATCCCCTGGCCGCTCCGCGCGGCCTGAACGGCAATCAGGTAGCTGTTGAAGCGGCGGACATTCAGCGGCTGGTCAAGGATGCCGGCCTCGCGGAAGAACCGGGCCCAGGTCGTCCAGGTCCAGTCGACGCCTTCAACGGAAAGCAGTTGAAGCCGGGCGAGATCGGCAAGCGATGCGGCCGGGTGCTCCCGTGCGAAGACCGGACTCGCGACGGGAAATATACGATCGTCGTAAAGGCGAGCCGCCGATTCATCAGGCCAGTCCCCGTCGCCATAACGGATGCGGAGGTCCACTTCAGGCCGATCGAGACCGCGGGGATGGTCCGAGATCACGTGATCGACGATGATGTCCTGGTGAGCGCTCCAGAACGCCCTCATTCGCGGTATCAGCCAGAGATGGGCCACCGCCATCGTGCTGCCGATCGTCACGCTCGCCTGGCCGCTGAGAGACTTTATCTGCCTGAACGTAGACGATATCCGCTCGAATCCCTCGCGCAGGGCTGCGGCCATCATCTCACCTTCGCGGGTCAGCTCAAGTGCGCGATGGCGGCGCAGAAAGAGCGCGCTGCCGAGTTCCTCCTCCAAGAGCCTGACCTGCTTGGATATGGCGCCCGGCGTGATGGTGAGTTCCTCAGCCGCTCTCGTGACGCTGAGATGACGCGCCGCCGCCTCGAATGCTGTAAGCGCATTAAGTGCGTGAATACTATAATTGCGGCGGACCATGAACCAAGGTTTCACCACTAGATAGGAGTGCTTGATAGTAGCGCCGTTGGCTAGCCTGTCCAGGCTTATGGAGCCAGCTCGGAACACCGCAGGCCAGGATGTTCGGGCCTGACACGCTCGAAGCAAGGAGCCCGGATGATCGCCATCATAGATTCAGTGTTGGAGCTAACCTTGGGCCGGCCTCAAACCCGTTAAGCAGACAGGCAGCCTTCCCGCCCTAAATACGAGCGTCGCTCCCTACAGTTGGATCAGCCTTCGCCCGCGACGTCTTTGGCAAACGAAGCCGGCGGGTTTACGCCGTCACCTTGATGCGTTTCTTCCTCGATGGTTGAATCCATCAGGCGGACACTGTACTTCTTGTCGGATGAAGCGTCATCCCGGCTCGGTGAATTCAGAGCCTCTCCGGGTCGTTCAACGAATTTCCGCGCGCCCGTATGGCGATGATTATCACCTGCGGCGGATGCTTCAGGCAGATCAGGCGTCCGGTTTTTCTCGTCGCTCATCGGAAGGTCCCTTCGCGTTTGAACAGGAAACCGCAAAGGCTCGAAGCGTTCCGGATTTCATTTGTAAGGCAGCAGGGGCGAGCATGACTGAAGGGCCCGCAGTCCGTCGCAGTCGTACCCGTAAACGACCTTCATTTGTTCAGGATCAGCTTGCCCTGCCGCGTGATCTTCAGACGATAAAGCGCGCCCGCATGTTCGATGCCGATTTCGCGATCGCCGCCGAAAAGCGCGCGGCTGCTGACCATGCGTCCCGGCAGGCCGGAAAGCATCCGGACGGCTGCGGCATCCGGGAGAGGTTGCGGTGGAAGCCTGAGCAATTCGGAAGGGGGAACGTTCTTCATGGGCTTGTTCCTTGCTTTTCCTCGATCATTCGAGGGGCTAGTCTAAGGCCGCTGGACAATCTTGACCAAGATTGTCATGTTTATTAATCAGTGCCGGAGCGCTGGTTGGGTGTCAAGCCGCCGAGTAGGCGATGGGGGAGCGAGATGATGCAGCTTGTGGGACGTGCTACCCTTCGGACGATGGCGGCGCTGTCCATGATCGCAGTGGGCATCTCGTTCTCGAATGCGCAGGACGACCCTCGCCTTCTTCTCGAGCTGAACGCCGTGCAACCGTCGGATAAAGGCGGCTGCCGCCTGACCTTCCTTGTCAATAATGGCTTGGGCGGCGATCTCGAAAAGGCTGCCTTTGAAATGGCGCTGTTCAACGAAGCGGGTGTCGTCGAACGCCTCGCAGTGCTGGACTTCAGCGACCTTCCCATCGCGAAGACCAAGGTTCGCCGCTTCGATCTTGCCAATGCGGACTGCGCCAAGATCAGCCGGGTGCTGATCAACAGCGCCACAGCCTGCAAGGGAGCAGGCATAGAACCAACCGCCTGCATTCGTCAGCTCAAGACCGAAACACGAACGGGCATCGCTTTCGGAACCTGAAGACCATCGCGTTCAGGGCTGCCGTCTGCAGCATCTCGCAGGGTCGCAACCTCGGCGACACGTTCCGGCTTTGGCTTCCCTGTGCTACCCGGTCACCATGGCTGAGAAAAAGGCATATGAGGTCGAGAGGTGGTTGGCTCGGCCAGACCCGGCGATCGCGGTCGTGCTTCTTTATGGAACGGATCGCGGATTGGTCAGCGAACGCGCCAGGCGCTTCGCGGAGAATTCCGGCGTTCCGCTCGATGATCCTTTTTCTGTCGTCAGGCTCGATGCCGGCTCTTCGGATCTGGACGCCGGGCGCATCGTCGGCGAAGCGCGCATGGTGTCGATGTTCTCGCCGCGCCGCCTGCTCTGGGTGCGCAACGGGGGCAATGCCAGGCCGCTGGTGGACGACCTGACCGAACTTTGCGGTCGACCGCCGGCCGATGCCGTCATCCTGGTCGAAGCGGGCGAGCTCAAGAAGAAGACGCCCCTGCGCGCCTTGATCGAGGATAGTCCCAACGCGGTCGCCCTTCCCTGCTATGCGGATGAAGAAAAGGCTGTCGATCTCCTGATCGATGAAGAAATGCACCGCAGCCATCTGCGCATTGCGCCTGATGCCCGCGCCGCCCTGCGCGACCAGCTTGGCGGCGACCGGCTTGCGTCACGCGGCGAGATCGAGAAGCTGGCTCTTTTCGCTGCCGGCTCGGTCGAGATCACGCTGGCCGATGTTAGATCGGTCACCGGCGATGTCTCCGCCGTGTCGAGTGACGAGATGATCGAGCGCGTGGTAACAGGAGATCGATCGGGCTTCGCGCGCCTGTTCGCGGCCCATGTCACGGCAGCCACGCAGGTGCAGCCTCTTCTTGCAGCCGCGTTGCGGCAGTTCCAGCAGCTGCACGGGTTGCGCGCCGGCATGGACGCCAATCGCGGCAGCGCAGCATCAACGGTGTCCGGCGTGCGGCCGCCTGTTTATGGATCGCGCAAGGCGATGCTTGAGTCCGGGCTGTCGCGGTGGAGCACAAGCAGCCTCGAAGCTGCCCTGACGCGCATCCAGAAGGCTGTTCTCGAAAGCCGGCGGCGGCCGGACCTTGCAGTGGCAACCGCTGAACGGGTTCTTCTGTCGCTGTCGGGAAAAGCCTGAACTACCCCTTCAGGCGGCGGCAAAGATCGTCCAGCTGCTCCAGGCTCTTGTAGCCGATGCGGATCTCGCCGCCGCGGCTCTTGTGATTGATGGCGATCCGCATTCCCGTCACATCCGCCAGCAGCTTTTCGAGCGCGCGGGTATCGGCATCCTTTTCAGCGGCGGCACGTGCTTTCGGAACGGTGGAATCCTCGTCGCCGGCGGCATCGGACGCGACACCTTGCGCAATCGCTTCGGCCTGGCGAACGGAAAGCCCCTCCTCCACGATCCGCTGGGCAAGCCCGACGGGATCCTCCGCAGTCACCAGCGCCCGCGCATGGCCCGCCGAGAGGATGCCATCGACAAGCATGTCGCGGATGATCTCCGGAAGCTTCAGAAGCCTCAGCGTGTTGGCGACATGGCTCCGGCTCTTGCCGATCACCCCGCCGAGATCGGCCTGGGTGTAACCGTGATTGTCGATCAGCTGTTGATAGCCGATCGCCTCTTCCACCGGGTTGAGATCGGCACGCTGCACATTCTCGACGATCGCGATCTCAAGCGCGGTCCGATCATCGACATCTCGCAGGATAACGGGGATATTCTTCAATCCCGCTTTCTGCGCCGCGCGCCAGCGACGTTCGCCGGCAACGATCTCATACCGTCCCGCCTCACCGCCGAGAGGTCGCACCACGATCGGCTGAACCAGCCCATGCTCCCTGATGGAGTCGGAAAGGTCGGACAGGTTGCCTTCGGAAAACGAACGGCGCGGGTTGCGCTTGCTGGGAGCGATCCGGTCGATGGGCACCTGCCGATCAGGCATTGCCGGCTGCGCATCGGGGATGGTGTCCATCTCGCCCAGCAGTGCCGCGAGGCCGCGTCCGAGACGCTTGCGGGAGGCATCCTCGTTCATTTTTGTTCCGCTCCCGACTCGAAAGTGATCAGCGTCCATGTTCAAGCGGCGCGAAGCTTGCGTTCCTGCCGGATGACTTCCGACGCCAGCTGCAGATAGGCTTGGCTTCCGGAACATTTCAGGTCGTACAGGATGGCCGGCTTTCCATGTGATGGCGCCTCCGAAACACGGACATTTCGCGGGATGATGGTGCTGTAGACTTTTTCGCCCATATGCTTGCGGACATCTTCCACCACCTGATTGGCGAGGTTGTTGCGCCCATCATACATGGTCAGCACGATGCCCTGTATGGAAAGGCGCGGATTGATCGAACGACGCACCTTTTCCACCGTTTCAAGCAGCTGGCTCAATCCCTCAAGCGCGAAGAACTCGCATTGCAGCGGCACCAACACCGCATCGGCTGCCGCCATGGAGTTGAGCGTCAGCAGATTGAGCGATGGCGGGCAGTCCACCAGAACATAGGTATAAGGCAGCTTGGCTGCACTCGGCGCCGCAAAGGCCTGACGCAGGCGGAGCGCTCGATCGGGCACGAGCCCGATCTCCATTTCGATGCCGAGCAGATCGAGCGTCGACGGTACGATGGAGAGGCCCGGCACGGCAGTCCGCTTGGCTGCGATCTCGATCGGCGTTCCATTGCAAAGGAGGTCATAGGAAGAAAGATCACGCTCGTGCCGCCCAATGCCCAGACCGGTGCTGGCATTTCCTTGCGGGTCAAGATCGATGATCAGCACCTGCTCGCCGATCGCGGCAAGCGCGGTCGCGAGATTGATGGCGGTGGTTGTCTTGCCGACGCCGCCTTTCTGGTTGGCCACGGTGATGATCCGGGGACCATTCTGCATGCGATCGCCCTCAATGAACTGAAGGATTAAGCGAAACGAAGATCGCGGATTTCGAGGATGGCACTCTCCGAATCAGTCCGACTTTGATGCTCTACCATGCTGAAGCGCCACCGGGCGCGACTTTCTTCAACCTCTTGCCGGTAGGTCCGGCCTTTTAGAAACAGTCCTGCCGCACCTTGCCCAAGCCACGGACTTGCTAGCGCGAGAAGAAGGGTGAGCGGTGCCAGAGCGCGTGCTGTGACAATCTCGGGAACTGGGATGCGGTCGCCGACCTTTTCGATCCTCTCGTTCCAGACGGCGGCAGGCAAGGCAAGCTGCCGGATGGTATCGGAAAGGAAGCGCGCCTTCTTGCTCGTGCTTTCCACGAGATCGATATGCCCGCCTTCGACATCCTTGAGGAGGATGGCAAGCACAATGCCGGGAAATCCGCCGCCGGACCCCAGATCGAGCCAGCGACGCGCCTGCGGCTGAAGCTGATAAAGCTGGATGCTGTCCAGGATATGCCGCTCCCACAGACTGTCGAGTGTAGATGGCGCGACGAGATTCATTCGCGCTGCGGTCTCCCGGAAAGCCTCTTCGAACAACTCCAGCCGCCTGATCGTTTCACGTGAAACGCCTTCGACTTCTCGTTCACGATCAATCAACGGCCGACGCTTTGTCGCTGTACTTGGGAAAGGATCAGGCTGAGTGCCGCGGGGGTCATCCCATCCAGCCTCTGCGCATCGGCCAAAGAGCGCGGCCGGAAGTGCTTCATCTTCTGCTTCAATTCGAAAGAAAGTCCGGAAAGCTCATCGAAATCAATATCTTGCGGGATAAGCCGACCTTCTTCACGCTGCATCTGGGCAATATCTGCGGATTGTCGATCGAGGTAAACGGCATAGGTGGCTTCGATCTCGAGGCGTTCGGCCGTGGGCTCGTCAACCGCATCGAGCTCAGGCCAGACCGAACGCAGCCGCTCCACCGTGAAACCTGACTGGCTCATCAGCTCATAGGCGCTGCGATGACGGCCATCCTGGTTGAGCATGATCCCGTGTCGGGCAGCTTCATGGGCCGTCAGCGTCAGCGACTGCGCCAGTTCCCGCGCCGATGACAGCGCGTCCCGCGCAGCGTTGAACCGTGCGCGCCGCTCTTCGCCGACGCAGCCAAGGGACAGCCCAAGCAGCGTCAGGCGCATATCCGCATTGTCCGCACGCAGCGTGAGGCGGAACTCGGCGCGCGAGGTGAACATGCGATAAGGCTCGCTGATCCCGCGGCTGGTGAGATCATCGATCATCACGCCGATATAGCTCTCCGTCCGGCTGAAGACAGTCCCCTCGCTCCCACCCGAACGCCTCGCGGCATTCAACCCCGCCACGAGCCCCTGCGCCGCCGCTTCCTCATAGCCGGTGGTGCCGTTGATCTGGCCAGCAAGGAACAGGCCCGACAGGCGCCGCGTCTCCAGCGTCGGCTCCAGTTCGCGCGGGTCGACATGATCATATTCAATGGCATAGCCGGGCTGAAGGATGCGGGCTTTTTCTAGGCCGGGAAGGCTTGTGATGATCGCGGCCTGAACATCCTCCGGCAGCGAGGTCGAAATTCCGTTGGGATAGACCACATCCGAATCGAGCCCTTCAGGCTCAAGGAAAATTTGGTGCCCGTCACGGTCACCGAACTTGACGATCTTGTCCTCGATCGAAGGACAATGGCGAGGGCCGACGCCCTCGATCGAGCCTGAATACATCGCCGATCGGTGCAGGTTCTCGCGGATCACCTGATGGGTGCGATCGGTCGTACGCGTGATGGCGCATTCGATTTGCGGGTTGGTGATACGGTCCGTCATAAAGGAAAAAGGGACCGGTTTCTCGTCGGCGGCCTGCTTGTCGAGTGCATCCCAGTGGATGGTGTTTCGGTCGAGACGCGGCGGCGTGCCGGTCTTCAAGCGGCCGAGGCTGAGGCCCAGGTCGCGCAACCGGGCAGACAATCCGAGCGAGGGCTGCTCGTTGATGCGGCCGGCGGGGATCTTCTTTTCGCCGATATGGATCAATCCGCCCAGAAAGGTGCCGGTGGTGAGCACGACCGAGGGCGCCGACACATGACGCCCATCGTGAAGCACCACGCCCTTAACTGCCTGATCCGTTACGATGAGGTCGAGCACCTCACCTTCGATCACCGACAGATTGGGGATGTCTCCGATCAGTTGCTGAATGGCGGACGCATAAAGCTTGCGATCCGCCTGTGTCCTGGGTCCGCGCACCGCTGCACCCTTGCGGCGGTTCAGAAGACGGAACTGGATACCGGCTGCATCGGCCGCGCGGCCCATCAGCCCGTCCAGCGCATCAACCTCGCGCACCAAATGGCCCTTGCCCAGCCCGCCGATTGCCGGATTGCAGGACATCACGCCAAGATTGTCATGGCGCAGGGTGACAAGCGCCGTGCGCGCGCCCACGCGAACGCTGGCGGCCGCTGCTTCGCAGCCAGCATGTCCGCCGCCAATGACGATCACGTCGAAGGAAGAATTGTCGCCGACCATGGGCCACGCTCATACATGAGCAAGGATTTCACGGAAATCACTTTCCGATGCAGAAGGAAGAGAAGATCGCGCCGAGCACATCCTCCGTTCCGATGGCGCCGGTGATCTTTCCGAGCTCCATTCCCGCGAGCCGCAGATGCTCCGCCCGCACCTCGAACGGAGAGTGCCCTTGAAGCGCATCATCGAGATGCCGCGCTACAGCCTGCAGATGCCCGACATGCCGCTCGCGTGACGGAAGCACGTCGCCGGCGTCGCCGATGGCGGAGCGGACGCGATCGGCGATCCTGGCAAGAAGTTCATCCAGTCCGTGACCGACAGCGGCGGAGATGATGAGGTCGCAAGGCGGAACAGTTTGAGCTTGAGGAAGGTCGGCCTTGCTGCCGATGGTTAGAAGTGCTTGCCCCTCCCGTGGGATGTAGACCGGCTGGGGATCGGTCACGTCGATCAAATGCAGCACGAGACCGGCGATGTCGGCGCGGGCGCGGGCCCGCTCCATGCCGATCTTTTCAATGCGACCGCCTTCATCGCGCAGCCCGGCCGTATCCACCAGCCGAACCTTGTTGCCGTCTAGCGAAAGCTGCACCTCGATCAGGTCGCGCGTAGTACCGGCTTCATCGGAAACGATGGCCACGTCGCGCTGCGCCAGCGCATTCAGCAAAGTGGACTTGCCTGAATTCGGCGCGCCGAGGATCACCACCTCGAACCCGTCCTGAAGGATACGCGCCCGCGCCAGCCCGCCGATATGGCCGGCGACCTCACGGGAAAGAACATGCATATCCGTCCAGATCGATTGCGCCACGGACCCCGGCACATCTCCTTCATCGGAGAAGTCCAGCTCGGCCTCGATCATCGCGCGGGCATGCAGGAGCCGCTCTCGCCACCCTGCATAAAGGCGACCCTGTCGCCCGCCGAGGTTCTCGGCTGCGAAGCGACGCTGCGCCTCCGTTTCCGCGGCCACGAGATCGGCAACGGCTTCCGCCTGAACAAGGTCGATCTTGTTGTTGAGAAACGCGCGCCGGCTGAATTCGCCGGGACCTGCAGGGCACAGGCCGAGCGCGACGAGCTGCGTTGACAAGGCATGAAGGATCGCCTTGCCGCCATGAACGTGAAACTCGCCGCAATCTTCGCCGGTCTCACTGCGGGGGCCGGGAAAAAATACGATCATCGCCTGATCAAGCAGCGCGTCGTCCGCACCCTTGAGGAGGCGAGGGCTGAGACGTCCTGGCTCAACCGGCCTGCGGCTCAATGTTTCAAGAGCAAGCCGGGTGAGCGGCCCGCTTACTCTCACGACCGCAATGGCGGATGGCAAACGGCCGGTAGCAAGGGCAAAGATGGTATCCGTATCCACCGAACCGGCCCGCTTATGTTGGTAGCCAAGAGCGTATCGCTACCGAATCGATGCTGTCAGATCCAGACTTAGGTATTCATTGAGTCGAAGAAGTCTGTGTTTGTCTTCGTCTGCTTGAGCTTGTCGATGAGGAACTCGATCGCATCGGTCGTGCCCATCGGCGCCAAGATGCGTCGAAGCACGAAGATCTTTTGCAGGTCGGACTTCTGCACCAGAAGGTCTTCCTTGCGGGTGCCCGATTTGAGGATGTCCATCGCCGGATAGATGCGCTTGTCGGCCACTTTGCGGTCGAGCACGATTTCCGAATTGCCCGTGCCCTTGAACTCCTCGAAGATCACTTCGTCCATACGCGAGCCGGTATCGATGAGCGCGGTGGCAATGATGGTGAGCGAGCCGCCTTCCTCGATGTTACGCGCGGCACCGAAGAAGCGCTTCGGGCGCTGCAGGGCATTGGCGTCCACGCCGCCCGTCAGCACTTTGCCCGAGGACGGCACCACCGTGTTGTACGCACGGCCTAGGCGGGTGACGGAGTCGAGCAGGATCACCACGTCTCGCCCGTGTTCCACCAGACGCTTGGCCTTTTCGATCACCATTTCCGCCACCTGCACGTGGCGGACGGCCGGCTCATCGAAGGTGGAGGAGACGACCTCACCCTTCACCGAGCGCTGCATGTCGGTCACTTCTTCCGGCCGCTCGTCGATCAGCAGCACGATGAGATAGCATTCCGGATGATTGGCGGTGATGGAATGCGCGATGTTCTGCATCAGCACCGTCTTGCCGACCCGCGGCGGCGCGATGATCAGTGCGCGCTGGCCCTTGCCGATGGGGGCTACGAGATCGACCACACGCGCGGAAATGTCTTTGCCGGCCGGAACGATCGTTTCCATCTTGAGCCGCTCCGTGGGGTAGAGCGGCGTGAGGTTATCGAAGTGGATCTTGTGCCGGATTTTTTCCGGGTCGTCGAAATTGATCGTGTTGACCTTGAGCAACGCGAAATAGCGCTCACCTTCCTTGGGGCTGCGGATCGGCCCTTCCACCGTATCGCCGGTCTTAAGCGAGAAACGGCGGATCTGCGAAGGCGAGATATAGATGTCGTCGGGGCCGGCCAGATAATTGGCGTTTGCCGAGCGGAGAAAGCCGAAGCCGTCCTGAAGAATCTCAACCACGCCATCGCCGATGATCTCGATGTCCTGCGCGGCGAGCTTCTTCAGGATCGCAAACATCAGCTCCTGCTTGCGCATCACCGAAGCGTTCTCGACCTCGAGCGATTCGGCAAAGGCGATCAGGTCGGTCGGCTTCTTGTTCTTGAATTCCTGGAGCTTCATTTCCTGCATGAAGGATACTTCTCGGGCTTGGACACTTGGAACCTGAACGGTCAAGCAGAACAAAATAGACGGGGAAGAAAACAGTCTGGAGATGTCGAACGCGGCCGGGCGATGAAAATGGACAGGCGTCGCGTGACAAAGGAGAGAGCCGCTGTTTAATCCCGAAGCCCCACCAGAGCAAGGCGGGATCGACCGAAAGCGGCCGTTTTTCAGAAACCGGGCATATGCCTGCTTCCCTGCGCTGCCGCGGGAAGCCTCAGAACGGCTTCACCACCACCAGGATCACGATCAGGATCATCAGCACGGTGGGTACCTCGTTGACGATCCGCCAGTGACGCGCGCTCTTGCTGTTCCGGTCGGCCGCAAACATGCGCACGCCCTTGGAGAGGTAGCCATGCAGCCCTGAAAGAAAGAGCACCAGCAGGATCTTGGCGTGCAGCCAGCCGGCCTGGAAGGCGAAACCCTTCCAGGCGAGCCAGAGCCCGAAGCCCCAAACGGCGATCATGGCGGGGTTGATGATGGCGCGTAAGAGCCGGCGCTCCATCACCTTGAAAGTTTCCGATTGTTCCGATCCGGGGGCCGCCTCGGCATGGTAGACGAAGAGGCGCGGCAGATAGAGCAGCCCCGCCATCCACGCGATCACGGCGATCACATGCAGGGCCTTGATCCAGGGATAGGCGTCGTCCGGCACGAGAAGGAAAAGCGCCGCCGCGAAAAGGGCGAAGATCGCAAGCGCGGCGATCGCCCGCTTCAAGGGGCTGCCGTCGCGGGCGGCTGGAACGATCGGGCTCATCTGTTTCTCACGCGTTCGATCATCTGCTCGACATGGGCGATCGGCGTTTGCGGCGTGATGCCGTGGCCGAGATTGAACACCAGCGGCCCGCCGCCCAGCTTCGCCAAGATGCTGTCGACGCCTTCGTCCAGCGCCTTTCCGCCGGCAAGCAGCCGCATGGGATCGAGATTGCCCTGAACGGCACCTTCGCCCTGGAGGCGCTTCGCCTGCGTCAGGGGAACGGTCCAGTCGAGGCCGAGCGCGGAAACGCCGGTTCGGGCGCGATAATGGTCGTAACGCGTGCCCGCACCCTTCGGAAAGCCGATGACCGGGGTGCCGGGACAGCTTTCCCGCAGGCGAGCCACGATGCGGCGGACAGGCTCGACGCAGAAGCGTCCGAAGCTTTCCTCGTCCAGGATGCCGGCCCAGGAATCGAAGATCTGTACCGCATCCGCACCGGCCTCGATCTGGCGGATGAGATAGTCCGCGCAATGGTCGGCAAGCAGCGCGAGCAGGCTCTGGAAGGTCTCCGGCTCCCGATAGGCAAACAGCCGCGCGGGCGCCTGGTCGGGCGTCCCGTGTCCGGCGATCATATAGGTCGCCAGCGTCCAGGGAGCGCCGCAGAAGCCGATCAAGGTGGTTTCCGGTGGCAGGGCAGCCCGGAGACGACGCACGGTCTCGTAGACCGGCTCCAGGCGCGCGTGAAAGCCTGTCGGATCGAGACGCGCGACATCATGCGCCTGCATCGGATCCATCAGCGGTCCGCGGCCCTCCTCGAAGCGCAGGTCGCGTCCCAGCGCATGGGGCACCACGAGGATGTCGGAGAACAGGATGGACGCATCAAAGCCGAAGCGGCGGATCGGCTGGAGCGTTACCTCTACAGCCAGATCCGGATTGTAGCAAAGATCGAGGAAGCTGCCGGCATCCTGCCGAACCTGGCGATATTCGGGAAGGTAACGGCCGGCCTGGCGCATCATCCAGAGGGGAGGAGGAAAAACACTCGCACCCTGCAGCACGTCGAGCACCACCTTTCGTGGCTCTATGCCGTGAGATGCCTGTTCCGGGTGCTCGCCCATTCTAAAAGAGAATCCATCTTAAAGAGTCTTCTGATTCTTAGACTCTGTTGGAGTCGGGGATTGGCTGTTTTTCACAGACCGGCGCCTTGAGACAGCGCCCGAAAACCCGGCCATTCCCGCTCGCTTTGGCAGCGGATGTTTATGGGGAGGCGCGCCGATATCCAAGCGGAATCAGGCAACTAAGACAGCACGCCGCAGGAAGGTGTCTGTGGAGGGCGTGTGAAGCCCGCTTCCCGTTTCCACGAAATTCCCCACACCCCTCCGAATGGCCGCTCGACCGTTGGCGTTGTGGATAAACGGGGCCGTGATACAGGAGCACCGATATGGGGAGCTGAAACCATCCCGCTTCTCCACAGTCCTCCACAGGGGAGCCGACGGACCGGTGAACAAGCCGCAAAGCTTCTTCCATCTCCACCTGATTTCGGATGCGACCGGCGAAACGCTGCTCGCCGCCGGCCGCGCGGCCGCAGCCCAATACAAGGATGCCCGCGCGATCGAGCACATCTATCCTTTGATCCGCAACAACAAGCAGCTGGCCAAGGTGTTCGAGGAGATCGAGGAGGAGCCCGGCATCATCCTCTACACCATGGTGGACCAGGAGCTGGCGCTGGCGATCGACGACAAGGCGAAAACCATGGGCCTGCCTTGCGTGTCCGTGCTCGAGCCGGTGCTGGCCGTGTTTCAGTCCTATCTCGGCACGCCGGCGGGAAGGCGGGTCGGCGCACAGCATGTGCTCGACGCGAGCTACTTCCGCCGCATCGACGCGCTCAACTTCACGATGGAGCATGATGACGGCGCGCTTCCGCCCGACATGGAAGAAGCCGACATCGTTCTGATCGGCATCTCGCGCACCTCGAAAACGCCGACCTCCATCTATCTGGCCAATCGCGGCATCAAGACGGCCAATATCCCGATCGTGCTGGGGATGGCCGTGCCGCAAAGCCTGATCGACGCCAAAAGGCCGCTGGTTGTTGGGCTGATCGCCACCGCCGAGCGCATCAGCCAGGTGCGGCAGAACCGGATGCTGTCGGGCAGCACCGGGATGAACGACGACTTCTATGTCGATCGCGCGGCGATCAGCGAGGAACTCGCCTTTGCGCGCGCCATCTGCGCGCGACATGGCTGGCCCACCATCGATGTTTCGCGCCGTTCGATCGAGGAAACGGCCGCGGCCATTCTCGCGCTGCGCCCCAAGCACCGCTAGAAGCCGATGCCGATTTCCGATCCCCTGGTTCTCGCTTCGAGCAGCCGCTTTCGCGGAAAGATGCTGCAGGACGCCGGCTTGCGCTTCGAGGCGGTTCCACCGCGGGTGGACGAGCGCGCGGTGGAAGCCTCGCCTGAAGGCGGTGGCACTTCGCCTGAGGCATTGGCGCTGCTGCTTGCCGAAGCCAAGGCGGGAGAGGTCAGCGCCCGGCTGCCCGGCCGCTTGGTGCTGGGCTGCGACCAGACGCTTTCACTCCACGATCGCCTGTTCCACAAGCCGCCCACGATCGACGCCGCGCGCAACCACCTTCTGGCGCTTTCCGGGCAGACGCATCACCTCAACAGCGCGGCCGTGCTGGCGAAGAACGGTGAAATCCTGTGGCGGCATGTGAGCGTCGCGCAGATGGAGATGCGAACGCTCACGGCAGAAGAAATCGACCGCTATCTCGCGCGAATGGGCGATGCGGTTATGGGCAGCGTCGGCGCCTATCAGATCGAGGGCTTGGGCATCACCCTGTTCACGCGCGTCGACGGCGACTTCTGGACCATTGTGGGCCTGCCGCTTCTGCCCGTGCTGGCAGCACTTCGTGAACAGGGAATGCTCGATGTCTGAAGCCTTTGTTTGCGGCTACCCGGTCACGCATTCGCGGTCGCCGCTGATTCACCGCTTCTGGCTCGATGCCTATGACATCGAGGGCGGCTACCACGCGGTCGATACCGCGCCCGAGGATCTGGCGGAGCTCCTGAGCCGCGTCCGGCGTGGCGAGCTGGTCGGGGGCAATGTCACCATTCCGCTCAAGGAAGACGCCTATCACAGCGTCGACCGGCGTGACGATGCGGCAACGGCCATCGGCGCGGTGAACACGCTTTGGCGCGAAGGCGATACGCTTTGGGGCGGCAATACGGACGCCTATGGCTTCGCGGCCAATCTCGATGCCGGCGCGCCCGGCTGGGCGGGCGGAACGAAAACGGCATTGGTGCTCGGTGCGGGCGGCGCCGCGCGCGCGGTTCTCCACGCCCTTCTGGAACGCGGCGTCGAAACGGTTTTTCTTGCTAATCGGACGCTGGCGCGAGCGGAGGCTCTGGCGCATCACTTCGGGCCGAAGATCAAGCCCGTCAGATGGGACGGCTATGCGGAGGCGCTCGGAACGGCGAGCCTGCTGGTCAACACGACGCCAGCCGGCATGCGCGGCAAGCACGACGGGCCGTCGGTCCCTGTTGATCTGTCGCCGCTTCCGGCCGGCGCGGTGGTGACCGACATCGTTTACGTGCCGATCGAGACGCCGCTGATCCTTGCGGCGCGGGCGCGGAAAAACCTCCGCGTGGTGGACGGTCTCGGCATGCTGCTTCACCAGGCCGTGCCCGGCTTTGAGCGCTGGTTCGGCAAAAGGCCCGAAGTGACGGATGCCCTGCGCGCGCTGATCGCGGCCGACATCGAAGGTTCCCGCGCTTGACGCTTCAAACCGCGACGCCGTTGTCCGCCGGCCCGAAGACTATCGTGCTCGGCCTCACGGGTTCGATCGGCATGGGAAAATCCACCACCGCCGCCATGTTCCGGAGGCAGGGCGTACCCGTTCATGACGCCGACGATGCCGTGCACCGGCTTTATGCCGGCGCTGCCGTGGAGTTGGTGGAGCGCGAATTTCCAGGCGTGACCGTCAATGGCCGCATCGACCGCGACAAACTGGCCGCGCGCGTGGTCGAAGATCGCCACGCTTTGAAGCGGCTCGAAGCCATCGTCCACCCCTTGGTGCGCGCCGATGCAGACCGCTTCCTGAACGAACATCGCGAAAAGGCAACGCCGCTCGTCGTGCTCGACATCCCACTGCTGTTCGAAACCGGCGGGCGCGAGCGGGTGGACCAGGTGCTCGTGGTTTCGGCGCCCGCAGCGGTGCAGCGCGATCGCGTACTGTTTCGGCCCGGCATGACGGTGGAAAAGTTCGAGGCGATCCTTGCGCGCCAGATGCCGGACGCCGAAAAGCGGCGGCTGGCCGATTTCGTGATCGACACGAGCCGAGGGCTTGAAGCGGCGAACCGGGAAGTCGCCAGGATCATCGCCGCGCTTTCCTCGCGCAACAGCTGAGCGTGCGAGCCGAACACAGGTCAGCCCGGTTCAAGCATCGGGGCGCTACTTCCCCCTGTTCATCGATTGATGAGGAAAGCCTTGCGCGAGATCGTGTTCGACACCGAGACCACCGGGCTCGACCCGCGCGAGGACCGCGTGATCGAGATCGGCGCGATCGAGATGGTCAACCGCTTTCCGAGCGGACGGATATTCCACCACTACATCAACCCGCAGGGGCGCGCGATCCATCCGGATGCGCTCGCCGTTCACGGCATCGGCGAGGACAAGCTACGCGACAAGCCGACATTTCCGCAGGTGGCCGCCGAGTTCACCGCCTTTATCGAAGGCGCAAACCTCGTTGCCCATAATGCGAGCTTCGACATCTCCTTCATCAATGCCGAATTCGGGCGCCTGGGCCATAATCCGGTGGAAACCGAGCGCGTCGTCGACACGCTGCAGCTCGCGCGGCGCAAGCATCCGATGGGGCCGAATTCGCTCGATGCGCTGTGCCGGCGCTACGGCATCGACAACAGCCGCCGCACCAAGCACGGTGCGCTGCTGGACTCGGAACTGCTGGCGGAAGTCTATGTCGAGCTGATCGGCGGCAAGCAGGCGGCGCTCGTGCTCGAAAGCGCGTCGAGCCGCAGGCAGAACGCGAACAGCGGCGGTTCGCCGGGCTTCGGCGCAGTGGCGCCGCGCCCTGTGCCGCTGCCGTCGCGGCTCGATGCCGAAACGCTTGCGGCGCATGGCAGGCTCGTCGCAACGCTCGGCGAAAAGGCGCTCTGGGCGAAGCTGGACGCGAGCCTCAACAGCGCGCCCTGAAAAGAAGCCGGCGTTTTCCAGCTCAGCTCAGCTCAGCTTGACCTTGGCCGCGGCCTGCTCTTCGGCGATGCGGCGCTGGAACATCTGGCCGAAATCGATCGGGTCGAGCAGCAAAGGCGGGAAGCCGCCATTCCGCGTCGCCTCGGCAATGATCTGGCGGGCAAAGGGAAACAGCAGGCGCGGGCACTCGATAAAGAGCAGCGGCAGCATGTGCTCCTGCGGGAAGCCTTCCAGGCGGAACACGCCGCCATAGGTCAACTCGACATTGAACAGCACGTCCTGCTCCACCGCCGCCTTTGCGGACAAAGTGAGCACCACGTCGAATTCCTTGTCCGACAGGGGATTGGCGGCGAGGTTCACATTGATGCCGATGCCCGGCGCCGTGTCGCGCCCGCGCAGAGAACGCGGCGCTCCAGGGCTTTCAAAGGAAAGATCCTTCACATACTGCGCGAGGATGTTGAGCGACTGCCCCGCCGTCTGGCCCGCGCCGTTGGCTTCCGCCCCGTTGCCCGTTCCGCCACTCTCATTGTCAGCCATAGGCCGTTCTTTCCTGAAGTTTCCGGCTCTTAGGCCGCCTGATCGAGTGGGCGGCGCCCTATCATGGGGCAGGCGGCGAAACAAGTTGCACGAAGGCCAGGCCGAGCTTAGCGCCGGTCGTCGTGTGACCCGCCGGCCCAGGGCGAGGATGGGTCCGGACGCGACGAATATTCCTCACGCTCCAGCTCGATCACCGACTGCGCGGGCTGACGCTGAGGCCCGGCACGGCGTCTGCCAAACGGGTTCGCGCTGAAACTGGCAACGAATGGCATTCGGGTTCGGAGCCTGCGCCATGCAAGATCGCGCACGGGCGGCAACAGCAGCGCCAGGGCCAGAAGGTCGCTCAGGAAGCCAGGAACGAGCAGCAGGAAGCCTGCCAGCACGAACACGAAGCCTTTCACCAGCGAGCGGCCGGGATCGCGCCCCGCATCCAGTTCGGTTCGCACGCGGCCGAGAACGTTCAAGCCGCCCTGCCGGATCAGCAGCACGCCGACAAAGCCCGACAGCAGCACGAGGCCGAGGGTGCGCAGCACGCCGAGTTCCTGCCCGGCGATCACGAATCCCACGATCTCGAGAAAGGGAAAAAGCAGAAGCAGCAGGCGAAAAATCCCGGGCATCGAAACGGCAACTCCCCTGGCCGGGCATGCAATCGATCCGGCGCGGCACCCTAGATAGGAATAACGTGCGCCTGTTTGAATGATCGGCGCCAGCGTTCTATATGCGAAGGCATTGGGGAAACATGGCGATGAAGCGGGCTCGCGCCGGAGGCCGCCGAACTCAGGAAACGGTTGCAAGACGAGATGCAGTTCTTCGACGTCGGAACGGTGATCTTCCTGATCATTGCAGTGGTGATCTGCTACCAGCTGCGCAGCGTGCTGGGCCGTCGCACGGGCAGCGAGCGCCCGCCATTCGATCCCTACACGGCGGCTCGTACCCGCGATGCGACAGCCAAGTCTGAAAACGTGGTCTCGCTGCCTCGCAAGCGCGGCCCCGCGACGCCGGCGGAAACGGAGGCGGGCTATGCAGCGATCGACGCCTTCGCCAAGCCAGATACTGATCTCAACAGGTCCTTGCGCCGCATCCGCGACGCCGACCCCTCTTTCGAGCCCAAGAGCTTCGTGGACGGGGCCAAGATGGCCTATGAGATGATCGTCACCGCCTTTGCCGACGGCGACCGCAAGACGCTGAAGAATCTCCTGTCGCGCGAGGTCTATGAGGGTTTTGTTTCCGCCATCGGCGAACGCGAGGAGCGCGGCGAAAAGGTGCAGTCCTCTTTCGTCGGCATCAACAAGGCCGAGATCGTTTCGGCCGAGATGAAGGGTTCCGACGCCCAGATCACGCTGCGCATTGTCAGCGAACTGATCTCCGTCACGCGCGACCGCGCCGGCGAGGTGATCGATGGCGATCCCGAAGCGGTCGCCGAGGTCAAGGATGTCTGGACCTTTGCCCGCGACAGCCGCTCGCGCGACCCGAACTGGAAGCTGGTAGCGACCGAAGCGGAAGACTGAGGGCGTCGCCTGGGAGTGTTCCCGTGCCGCATCCGGCTTTCGAGCCCCTGACCTTTGCCGATCTTCCTGGCTGGCACGAAGATGACATGGCGGGCGCGTTCGATGCGTTCCGCCGTTCCGCTCTTCATATCTTGAACAAGCCGTATCGAACAGGCAGCCTCGGCGTTGCCTTTGACGCCTTTGCTCCAGCCTACGCAGTGGCGCGCGAGAACAGGGTGTCGGCGAAGAGCAGTGAAGCGCGCGCCTTCTTTGAAACCTTCTTTCGCCCTGCGCGCGTGCGGCCGGACAACAATGCGTCCAGAGGGTTCGTAACCGGCTTCTACGAGCCGGAAGCGGAGGCCTCGCCGCATCGAACCGAACGATTTGCCGTCCCGCTCCTGTTCAAGCCCGATGATCTTGTGCCCGTGGATGACAGCAATCGGCCGGCCTGCCTTGACCGGTCCTTCGCCTGGGCGCGCCGCACACGCGACGGGCTGGAAGAATACGCCGATCGCGCCACGATCGAGAATGGCGCGCTCACCGGGCAGGGGCTGGAAATCGCCTGGCTGGCCGATCCCGTCGATGCCTTCTTCATCCACGTCCAGGGTGCTGCCCGCCTTCACATGACGGATGGCACTTCCAGACGCATCACCTATGCCGCGAAAAGCGGCCATCCTTTTTCAGGCCCGGGCCGCATCCTGGCCGAGCTTGGCGAAATCCCGCTCGTAGATGTGACGATGCAAACCATCCGCGCTTGGTTCAAAACACATCCGAATCGAGTGGACGAAATCCTGCATCGGAATCGCTCCTACATCTTCTTCAGGGAACCGGCAGTGGATGATGAGACGCTGGGACCGATTGCAGCAGCCAAGGTTCCGCTGACGCCGGGCCGCTCGGTGGCAGTGGACCGGCTGCTCTACACATTCGGCACGCCCATCTTCATCGACGCGCCGGACCTGCATGCCTTTGATCAGAAGCCGTTCCGTCGGCTGATGATCGCCCAGGATACCGGCTCGGCGATCCTCGGAGCGGCGCGGGGCGATCTGTTTGCAGGCTCCGGCGAAAGGGCCGGCGAGATCGCAGGCGTCATCCGCCATTCGGCCGACTTCTACGCTCTTCTGCCGCACAGTCTTTGGGAGCAGGCGCTATGAGGCCGCGTAGAGGCCTCAGCGAGGAAGATCGGGTATTGTGGAGCCTGATCGCCCGCACGGTGAAGCCCTTGGCTGGAACCGCGCTGCATCTGCTTGAGCAGGCGGCTCCGCTGACGATGGAACAGGCCGTTGCGCCTTCACCTACGCCCGCTCCTGCTGCCCAGCCGAAGCCCGCCGCTCGGCGGCCGCAAGTACCCGTTCCTCTCGACAAGCCAACGCATGACCGCATCGCCAAGGGGCGGGTGCCGATCGAGGGCAGGGTGGACCTGCACGGCCTGTTCCAGGATCAGGCCCATGCGCTGCTGCTGAGCTTCCTGCGTCGCGCCCATGCGGAGGGCGCACGCCATGTTCTGGTGATCACCGGCAAGGGTTCGAGCGGTGACGGTGTTCTGCGCCGCGCGGTGCCGGGCTGGCTCGCGACTGGCCCGTTTCGCGAGATCGTTTCCGGCTTCGATCACGCCGCGCGCGGCCATGGCGGCACGGGCGCGCTTTATGTGCGGCTGCGGCGGAAAACGGCCTAACGTGGCTGAGCTTGGCCGCGAGGCGCTTAAAAGAGCGCCTCCAATTCCTGAAGCTTGTCGTTGACCAGCCAGCCGTAATAATTCTCCTCCGGCAGGCGCGGCTTCTCGCCATTTGCTGTGCGCTTGTCGTTTTCTGCCTTCAACGCGCGCGCGCGTTCACGCGGATTGCCGATATTGTAGAGCGTCGCCGTCAGGCCGGGATTGCGCGAGATGTCGAAGCCGGCAATGTCGCGATAAGCGTCGATCGCTTCCTTCAGCGTCGCCGCCACATAAGGCAGCGTCAGGTCCGGATCCATGATCGTCTTGTAGACATCCTGCGGATCATCCACCGAAAGCCTCGGAAGGCCGGTCGCACGCGAAACCGTGTCGCTCACCTTCAAGGCGGTCAGCGGATTGAGCTGCCCGATGCCAAAGGTCTGGCCCGCATAGAAGGGCTGGAAGAATACCGCGCTGAAGCGGTTATCCGGAAAGCTCGTTCCATCCACCGTCTGACCGCGGAAGCTCTTGTTCCACACCCGCTCGCGGCAGCTCCACAGAGCATCGCTACCACTCATGCTGTCGCAGGCGGAAAATTGCGGGCGGCGCACGAAGTCGGCGACGTTTTCGCCCTCATACTGGAACGACAAGCCTGATTTCAGATAGGAGACCGCCTTGACGTAATAGGTCTGCAACCGGTCATAGGCGTCCACGTTATAAGTGTGCTCGCCCACGATCGCGCCCACGAGATGCATCGGGTCGATGCCGAACTGGTTTGCCGCCTCGCGGATCTTGCTGCGCAGCTTCTTGTCATTCGCAAGCAGCGCATAGACCTTCCGGTATTTGCGCTCGAAGGTGGTCTTGCCTGCCGATGTGCGCCGCGTCGAGGCACCCGGCACCGCAGGCTGCTCGGCGGATCGGTTGCCGGGCGGCACCATGGTTGTGGCCCCGACAGGACCCGCCAGGAGCAGGGGCGACAAAGCGAGCGCCACCCCCAGCACCATCCCGAACACGTTTCGCTTCATGCCTGCCGCCGCTCCATCGCCTGCGCCGGCACCAGAGCGCCGCCATGCAGGCTGAGCGCTTAAAGGATGAAACGCGACAAATCTGTGTTCCTGGCGAGATCGCCCACTTGGCCATGCACATAGGCCGCGTCGATCTGCACGGCGGAGCCGTTACGGTCGGGCGCATGGAAGGAGATGTCGTCCAGCACGCGCTCCATCACGGTCTGAAGCCGCCGGGCACCGATATTCTCGATCGATGCGTTGAGATCGACTGCGATGCCGGCGAGGCTGTCGATCGCATCCTCGGTGAAGTCGAGCGCGACGCCTTCCGTCTGCATCAGGGCCACATACTGCTTGATGAGGCTGGCCTCCGTTTCCGTGAGGATGCGGCGGAAATCGTCCTTTTCCAGAGCGCGTAGCTCGACCCGGATCGGCAGCCGGCCCTGCAGCTCGGGCAGGAGGTCGGAGGGCTTCGCGACATGGAACGCGCCCGAGGCGATGAACAGGATGTGGTCTGTCTTCACCGGCCCGTATTTGGTGGCGACCGTGGTGCCCTCGACCAGCGGCAGCAGGTCGCGCTGCACGCCCTCGCGCGACGGCCCGCCGGAGATGTCGGAACGCGCCGCGATCTTGTCGATCTCGTCGAGAAAGACGATGCCGTCATTCTCGGCAGACTCGAGCGCGCGCCGTACCACCTCGTCCTGATCGAGCAGCTTGTCCGACTCGTCGTCGATCAGCGCCGCATAGGATTCCTTCACTGTGGTCTTCTTGGTCTTGGTGCGCTTGCCGCCCATGGCCTTGGAAAGCATGTCGTTGATGTTGAGAACGCCGATATTGGCGCCGGGCATCCCGGGAATGTCGAAGCCCGGCATGCCGCCACTGCCGGTGTCGGCCACCTCGATCTCGATCTCCTTGTCGTCCAGCTCGCCCTCGCGCAGGCGCTTGCGGAAATTGTCGCGCGTGGCGGGCGAGGCCGTCTTGCCCACCAGCGCGTCGAGCACGCGCTCCTCGGCATTAAGATGCGCGCGCGCCTTCACGTCCTCGCGCATCTTCTCGCGCACCAGCCCGATCGCGACCTCCACCAGATCACGCACGATCTGCTCCACGTCGCGGCCGACATAGCCGACCTCGGTGAACTTCGTGGCCTCCACCTTGATGAAGGGCGCGCCCGCGAGCTTGGCCAGACGGCGCGAGATCTCGGTCTTGCCCACACCCGTCGGCCCGATCATCAGGATGTTCTTGGGCATCACCTCCTCGCGCATCTGGCCTTCGAGCTGCTGGCGCCGCCAGCGGTTGCGCAGGGCGATAGCGACGGCGCGCTTGGCGTCCTTCTGGCCGATGATGAAGCGATCGAGCTCGGAAACGATCTCGCGCGGGGAGAAGTTGGTCATGGTTCTAAAGTCCGGATTGCCACTGCCGGACAGCGTCCAGCGGATAAAGAAGCATCAGCACGTTGAGGGTGAGATTGTCGCGGATGACATATCCGACGCCGATCTCCATAAGGAGCGCCAGCGCCACCGTTGCCCATATAGGAAGCCGTCGCGCCATCACAAAGCCGAGCATCATGGCGCCCGTGTCGCACAGCGAGTTGATCACTGAGTCGCCGTAATAATCGAGCGAGACCGTGCCTTCGCGATAGCGGTTGATGATCCAGGGCGTGTTCTCGACGATCTCCCAGGCCCCTTCGAGCCCGACCGCCATCGCCAGTCGAAGACCGACCGGCACGCGCGGAAAGAGAAGCGTAAAGAGGGCATAGAACAGGAAGCCGTGGATGATGTGGGAGGGTGTGTACCAGTCGCTGATATGCTGCGAGTTCTCCGCGCTCTGCACCACACCGTGCCACAGCTTGACGGTGCCGCATTCGCAGATCGGCACACGCCCCATCAGAAGAAGAACCGACCCCTGAACCACCAGAAGCACGAGCACGAGGAGGAACCCCATCCGCCAGGGCGACTGCGTCGAAACAGGAAGGCTCGTCATGAAGGCTCCTTGATTGCCGGAAGGGCTTCGACTTCCTTCGACAGCCGCATGACTGGCGTCAAGCGTTTGACGCGTTCCCGGAGGCATCGAAGGGATCCGGTTCGTCAACGAAGTCCGGATTGTCCAGCCCCATCAGCAGCACCTCGCCATAGATGGAGCTTCGCCGGTCGATCAGGCGGAAGCCTGCTTTTGCATAGGCGCGGATCGCGCGGGCATTGTCGGGATGCGGATCGATCACGACCCTTGGTGCTCCGTCCGCAAACAGTTCCACGGTGAACTGCCGGAGGATGGCCGAGCCGTGCCTCGCGCCGAGAAACTCGGCCGGACCGATCGAAAGATCGATCCCGATCGTGCCAAGCGGCTGATCGGCGTAGGGATGGCTGTCTTCGAGATGAGGGTCGTAGGATTGGAGGAAGGCGATCGGCTGGCGGCCGAGCTCGACGATCAGCGGCTCGACCGAAATGCTGTCCATGCTGTCTCGGATGCTGGACAGTGCTGTTTCCGGCGCGTCCCACCACGCCCGCCAGTGCGGCAGATGCAGCCAGCTTTCTAGAAGGGGAAGGTCGTCCTCCTCCACGCCGCGAAAGCGGTAGCGCGGCGCCACGATCAGGCCGCGTTGTCGATCGTTTCCACGATCACGCTTCCATTGGTGTAGACACAGATCTCGGAGGCAATCCGCATGGCGGTGCGGGCGATTTCTTCGGCATCCTTGTCCGTGTCGAACAAGGCACGCGCCGCAGCCAGCGCATAATTGCCGCCCGAGCCGATCGCCATCACGCCATGCTCGGGCTCCAGCACATCGCCCGTGCCGGTCAGTGCGAGCGAGACGCTCTTGTCCGCGACGAGCATCATGGCTTCGAGGCGGCGCAGATAACGATCCGTGCGCCAGTCCTTGGCGAGCTCCACCGCAGCGCGGGTAAGCTGACCGGGATATTGCTCGAGCTTGGCCTCCAGCCGCTCCAGAAGCGTGAAGGCATCCGCGGTCGCGCCGGCGAAGCCCGCAATCACCTGGCCGTCCTTGCCGATGCGGCGTACCTTCTTGGCGTTGCCTTTCATCACCGTCTGGCCGAGGCTGACCTGGCCGTCCCCGGCGATCACCACTTTGTTGTTCTTGCGCACGGTCACGATCGTCGTGCCGTGCATGATGATTTCGTTCGACATGTCTGCTCCGACTCAGCACAGACCCTGAAAGGCATCATGCGCATTGCGAGATTTCCGGAGCCACATGTATGCCGCGACATGCCGTTTGCAATCGAGCACACTGAACTGGTCACGGGCGAGCCTCGCTGTTAGAAGCCCGCATCGTTCAGAGAACGAATGTTTCACGTGAAAACAGGAAGCGGCATGACCTCCCGCGATGCCACGATCCAGCGCAAGACTAACGAGACCGATATCCAGGTGCGCGTTGCCCTCGACGGCACGGGCAAAGGAACGATCGCGACAGGTGTCGGCTTCTTCGACCACATGCTGGATCAGCTTTGCCGGCATTCGCTGATCGACATGGACATCAGCGCGAAGGGCGATCGTCACATCGACGATCACCACACCGTGGAGGATGTCGGTATCGCCCTTGGCCAGGCGATTGGAGAAGCCTTGGGCGACCGGCGAGGCATCATGCGCTATGCCTCGATCATGCTGCCGATGGATGAAACGCTGACGGAAGCGGCGATCGATGTTTCGGGCAGGCCCTTTCTGGTTTGGAACGTGCCCTTCACCGCCGAGAAGATCGGCAGCTTCGACACGGAACTCGTGCGTGAATTCTTCCATGCGCTTGCCCAGAATGCGCGCGTGACGCTGCACCTGACGAACCGTTACGGCGCGAACAGCCACCACATTGCCGAGGCGACGTTCAAGGCTGTGGCGCGGGTGCTGCGTGCGGCCGTGGAGAAGGACTCGCGTCAGCCCGACGCCGTCCCCTCCACCAAAGGCACATTGAACGGCTGAGTCATGGCACGCTATCTGGCGATCGAGCCGCCGGAAGGCGACGCGGAAAAAACCATCATCCTGCGCGACGGATTTGTCTTCCTCGCTTTTCTGCTTCCTTTCGCCTGGTTCCTCTTCCACCGCATGTGGATGGAGGCGCTTCTGGCGTTCGGTGTAATGCTTGTTCTTTCTGCGGTCGGCGCGCAGCCGGGCTTTGAAATAGCTGCATCGCTTCTCTCGCTCCTGTTCTCGCTGGCGGTCGCGCTGGAGGCGCCCGCGCTGCGCCTTTGGAATCTGCGGCGCCGGGGATGGGCGGAGCACAGTGTGATCGAGGCAGACAACCGCGAGGATGCCGAAGCCCGGTTCCTCGCCGGGAAGGCAGGCCATGTTTCGCCGGCGATGGTGCAGCCTCCCTTCGGTCGCTACACTCGCCACGACGCCCCCGTGCTCGGCTTCCTCGATAAACGGAGCCTGGCATGACAAACCACGTCGCCATCATCGACTACGGCTCAGGCAATCTGCGTTCCGCTCAGAAAGCCTTCGAGCGTGCCGCTCGTGAGGTCGGAAGCTCGGCCCAAATCCTGCTGACAAATGACGCGGAACTCGTCCGGCGCGCCGAACGCATCGTTCTCCCCGGCGTAGGAGCCTATGCGGATTGTCGCGCCGGGCTCGATGCAGTGCCCGGCATGGTGGAAGCCCTGGAGGAGGCTGTGCGCGGGGACGGACGTCCATTCCTCGGGATCTGCGTTGGCATGCAGTTGATGAGCGAGCGCGGGCTGGAAAAGACGGTCAGCCAGGGCCTCGGCTGGATCAGCGGTGACGTAAAGGAGATCACGCCATCCGATCCGGACCTCAAGATCCCGCAGGTCGGGTGGAACACGATTCACGTGAAACACTCCCACCCGCTCTTTGACGGCATTCCAACCGGCGAGAGCGGGTTGCACGCCTATTTCGTTCATTCCTACCATCTGGCGGCAACCAACGCAGACGACGTGCTGGCAACGGCGGATTACGGTGGGCCGGTCACCGCGGCAGTCGCGCGCGACAACATGGCGGGGACCCAGTTCCATCCTGAAAAGAGCCAGACGCTTGGATTGGCGCTTCTGGGAAATTTCCTGAAATGGATCCCATGAGGATACGGACTTGCCCGCTGGCGATAGAGCAGCTGAACCGATGATCCTATTTCCCGCGATAGACCTTAAGGGCGGAGAATGCGTCCGCCTGCGTCATGGCGAGATGGCATCGGCGACCGTTTATAATCCTGATCCGGCCGCACAGGCGCGCGCCTTCGAGGCGCAGGGCTTCGAGTGGCTCCATGTGGTGGATCTCGATGGCGCATTCGCGGGCGAGAGCCGGAACGGCGCAGCGGTGGAGGCGATCCTCGGCGCCACGAAAAATCCCGTCCAGCTCGGCGGCGGCATCCGCACGCTGAAGCAGATCGAGGCCTGGCTGGAAAAAGGCTTGGCCCGCGTGATCTTGGGAACGGTTGCCGTGCGCAATCCCGAGCTGGTGCGCGAGGCGTGCCGCGCCTTTCCCGACAAAGTCGCTGTCGGCATCGACGCGCGCAACGGCCGCGTGGCCGTGGAAGGCTGGGGCGAGACGTCGAGCCTTGATGCGCTCGAACTCGCAAACATGTTCGAGGGCGCAGGCGTCGCGGCGATCATCTTCACCGATATCGACCGCGACGGGGTGTTGATGGGCATCAATTGGGAGGCGACGATCCGCCTGGCCGACGCCATCTCCATCCCCGTGATTGCCTCCGGCGGCTTGGCCTCCCTCGAAGAGGTCCGCCGCATGACTGCACCTGACGCACGAAAGCTGGAAGGGGCGATTTCCGGCCGCGCGCTTTATGATGGTCGGATCAACCCAGCCGAAGCGCTCGCGATCCTCCGGGCGGCACCACGGCACGCGGCGTGACGCTGCGACGCCTGCCATGTTAGAATAACCGCATGAACGTCCAAGCTCGATATCCCGCCGAACCGGTTGCCAGGGTCTCTCCGCAGTGACCCTCAAGGCCCGCATCATCCCCTGTCTCGATGTTCATGGCGGACGCGTGGTTAAGGGCGTCAACTTCGTCGATCTGATCGATGCCGGCGATCCGGTGGAGGCCGCCGCCGCCTATGATGCAGCGGGCGCGGACGAGCTTTGCTTTCTCGATATCACCGCCTCCTCCGACAATCGCGGCACCATCCTCGACGTCGTGAGCCGCACCGCGGAACAATGCTTCATGCCCTTGACGGTGGGGGGCGGGGTGCGTGAACTGGCCGACATCCGCAACCTGCTTCTCGCGGGCGCGGACAAGGTCTCGATCAATACGACGGCGGTGAAGAACCCGGATTTCGTCGCGCGCGCAGCCGACAAGTTCGGCAACCAGTGCATCGTCGTGGCGATCGACGCCAAGAAGGTGTCGCGGGAGGATGAGCCGGCGCGCTGGGAGATTTTTACCCATGGCGGCCGCACGCCCACCGGCATCGACGCAGTGGAATTCGCTGGCCTTATGGCGGAACGCGGCGCGGGCGAGATCCTGCTCACATCCATGGATCGCGACGGCACCAAGGCCGGCTATGACATCGCGCTCACGCGCGCGGCTGCAGATGCAGTCCGGTGCCCGGTGATCGCCTCCGGCGGCGTCGGCACGCTCGATCACCTGGTGGAAGGCGTGCGCGACGGTGGCGCGACAGCCGTTCTCGCCGCTTCCATCTTCCACTTCGGCATCTATTCGGTGGGTGAAGCCAAGCGGCATATGGCGGAAGCCGGCCTGCCCATTCGCCTCGATCCTTCCGACCTTTGAGGCTGACAGTGAGCACATTCAGCCTTTCCGACCTCGAAACAATCGTCGCGTCGCGCGCGCAGGCAGACCCGGAAAACTCGTGGACCGCGAAGCTCATGGCGGGCGGAATCGAACGTGCGGCCAAGAAGCTGGGCGAGGAAGCGGTGGAAACGGTGATCGCAGCCGTTGCCGAGGACCGCGCAGCCGTTCTCAGCGAGAGCGCCGACCTTCTTTATCACTGGATGGTCGTGCTCAAGATCGCTGACGTCTCCGTCGCGGAGGTGATGGGCGAACTGCAGCGGCGGACACAGCAATCCGGGCTTGCGGAAAAGGCTGCAAGGGGTTAGCCGCGCCCGACGGGATCAAAGGTTAGACGTCCAGCATCATGGACCAGCTTGCGCCGGCCGCGCGCTACTCGCCCTATCGCTTCTTCTCGGCCGATGAATGGGCCGGGTTCCGGGCTGACACGCCGCTGACGCTGACCGCGGAAGAGGTCTGGCGGCTCGGCTCGCTCTACGATCCGATCGATCTCGAGGAAGTCAGCCGGATTTACCTGTCGCTGTCGCGGCTGCTTTCCGCGCATGTGGAATCGAGCCAGCTCCTGTTCCGGCAGCGCCAGGCCTTCTTCGTCGGTGGCGACGGGGACGCGGTCAAGACACCCTATATCATCGGCATGGCCGGTTCGGTGGCGGTCGGCAAATCGACAACGGCGCGCGTGCTGAAGGAGTTGCTCGCGCGCTGGCCTTCCTCGCCCAAGGTGGATCTCGTGACCACGGACGGCTTCCTTTATCCCAACGAGGTCCTCCGCGGGGAGAACCTGATGGAGCGAAAGGGCTTCCCCGACTCCTATGATGTCGGCGCCCTGCTTCGCTTCCTGTCGGCGATCAAGTCGGGCCAGCCCGATGTGCGCGCGCCGGTCTATTCGCACCTTACTTACGATGTGATGCCCGGCCACTTCGTTTCGGTGGACCGGCCCGACATCCTGATCTTCGAGGGCCTGAACGTGCTGCAACCGCGCGAGCTTCCGCGCGACGGCAAATTCGTGCCCTTCGTGTCCGACTTCTTCGACTTCTCCATCTATATCGATGCCGATGAGAGCCTGATCCACGACTGGTACATCGCGCGCTTCATGCGCCTGCGTGAAACGGCGTTCCGTAACGAAAAAAGCTTCTTCCACCGCTATGCCAGCCTGTCGGACGAGGCAGCGCACGCGATCGCGGAAGGCTTGTGGGCGAACATCAACCTCAAGAACCTGCGCGAGAACATCCTTCCGACCCGCCCAAGGGCGGACCTGATCCTGCGCAAGGGCAACAATCACCGTGTCGCGGAAGTGGCTCTGCGGAAAATCTAGTCTTTAGAAGTCTCGTGTCGGAGCCGACTCGATCAGCCTCATCTGTGCTGCATAGTTAATCCCGGTTTAACTCGTATCCGATAAAAGTCGGCGCCTGAGCGCTGAGCAAGCCGCGCTAATGGGTTTAGAAAAATCGGGAACGTGCAGATGGAGCTTTCCGCCTATCGGCAGATGGCTGAAACGGAAGACCGCCACTGGTGGTTCTGTGGCCGGCGTGCAGTCGCGCAGAGCGTGATCGAAACTCTTTCCCTTCCGCCTGCGGCCCGCATCCTTGAGATCGGGGCGGGCACCGGCGGTAATATGCGGATGCTGGAAGAGTTCGGATCCGTGACCGCCGTCGAGATGAGCGATCTCGCCCGATCGATCGCCCTTGAAAAAACAGGCCGCGCCTTTCTGCCCGGCTTCCTGCCCGACAATATGCCGTTCGATCGGGACGGCTTCGATCTTGTCTGCCTGTTCGACGTGCTGGAGCATGTGGAAGAGGATGCAGCCTCGCTTCGGACCATAGCGGATCTCATGGCGCCTGGGGGCAGGCTGCTGCTCACCGTTCCCGCGCATCAATGGCTGTGGAGCCTCCACGACCGCGACCTTCATCACTTCCGCCGTTATTCCAAGCCGCGCCTTCGCGCTGCGGTGGCCGGCTCGGGCCTCGTGGTCGAGCGCCTGACCTATGCCAATGCTGCGCTTTTCCCGCTTGCCGTGCTGTCGCGCCTTCTCGACCGTTTTCGCGCCACCGGAACATCGTCGGGATCAAAGCTGCCGCCTGCGCCGCTCAATGCGGCCCTGAAAGCAATTTATGCGGCGGAGCGGCACTGGCTGCCCCACCATTCCCTGCCATGGGGCGTGTCGCTTCTGGCCGTGCTGAAGCGCGGAGAGGCGACCAGTCACAACCAGGTTGAGCACGGCACGGGAACCGGGATGGCGCGTGCTGCCTGACATGACGAGCCTGGGCTCTTCTTCATCGCGCCTCGTTTCCATGCAGCCGGCCCGCTTCGTTCTTGTCGGCCTTGCCGCGACCGGCATCTATCTCGCTGCCGCGTTGGCACTCGGTCTCGTGCCCGGCATCGCGCCTGTTGCGGCCTCGGTCGGCGCTTACGCGATCGCGGCCGTTTTCTCCTATTGGGGGCACAAGCGACTGACGTTCCGGTCGAGCGGATCGCATGCGCATGAAGCGCCGCGTTTCCTTTTGACGACCGCGCTCGGGCTCGGCACGTCCGTTATCATGCCGCTGCTGCTTACCGAGCGGCTTGGCCTGCCCTCGCCGGTCGCTGTTCTGGTTGTCTGCATGGCGATCCCGGTTCTCAACTACCTGATCCTCAATGCTTGGGTGTTCCGGCAGCTTGAACACGGCAGGGTAGCTGACAGGCCGAATGCTGTTTCCGCCTTCCTCACGAGCCTGCCCGGCCTGCTGTCGCTCGCCATCCTCGGCCTTTCGCTGCTGAACAATGCCGTAGTCAACGACACGCATATGGATGTGAGCTGGCTGATCACCGTCTGCGAGCGCCTGCTCGAAGGCCAGGTGCTTTACGTCGATGTGTGGGAAACCAATCCGCCTTTCTCGATCTTCCTGTATTGGCCCCCCGTCGCGCTTGCCCATCTTGTAGGAGGTAAACCCGAATTCTGGGTCGGCGCTTCGGCCTATCTGTGGGTAGGCCTCTGTCTTTGGCTTTGCCTTGCCGTGTCGCGCCGCTCGGCAGTGCTCCCCAAGGGGGGAAGCCCATGGCTCGTGCCGGTTGTGCTCGGCGCGGCCTTTATCGCAGCGCCGGCCACCTTCGCGCAGCGCGAGTTCTTTGCCATCTTCGCCGCCCTGCCGATGATCGCACTGGCCACTGTGCGGCTCGAGGCACGAGTCTGCGTACCGAGCGGTCTCGCGATCGCGGTCGGCCTGTTCGCCTCGCTGACCATGCTGGTCAAGCCGCACTATGCGTTGGCTTTCGCGTTGCCCTACCTCTTCGTCGCCTGGGACCGCCGATCGATCCGGCTGCTGTTTTCCCCCGAGATCCTGGCGGCCGCGCTCGTGGTGATCCTGTATGGCGCAGCCATCGCCGCCTTCATGCCGGCCTTCCTGGACCATGTGCTGCCGATCCTCTTCGACATCTATGTGGCACGGCGGATGAGCGTGGCGGAGCTTCTGGGCGGCCTGGGCGCCTGCGGCGTGACGATCGCGATCGCCTATCTCTACCTCGCCGCAAAAGGTGGAACCGCGCGGAGCCATGTGCCGGCCGCTCTCGCCTTCGCCGGCTTCTTCTCGGCCTACCTCATGCTGGGCAAGGGCTGGGACTATCATGCGCTGCCCTTCTTCGTGACGGGCAGCATGGCGCTCGCGATGGCGGGCGCCGCGGCATGGCCCCGCCTGGAAGGCGGCAGAAGCGGAAGCCGAACCGTCGCCGTTGTTCTGGTTGCCTTTGTCGCCCTTTGCTTCGGCCGGAGCACGCTGCAGAACGCCGAACGATGGAGCATGCCGGCCGGTCTTGAAGCAGCACTGGAGCCTGGCGGTTCGGTCCGCTCGGTCGCGCTCGTCGGCTCCCATCTTGGTCTCGGCCACCCGATGGTGCGCGTTCTCGGTGCCCGCTGGGTGGGACGCGAATGCAGCGACTGGTACGGCGTCTACGCCCTAGAGCGGCTGCGCGATCGGAACGCTGCACTGGAGCCTGAGCAGAAAGCTCGCCTCGCAGTCTATGTAAAGGACGCGGTGGCGCGAAAGGCCGCCGATCTCGTGGATGGGCGCCCGGAACTGATCGCGGTCGATCACAGCGAGGATTTCTGGCTGGAACGCCTCCGCGAGGATCCCGCCATCGCCGACGCGCTCTCGACCTACCGAACGGTCGGGCGCTGGGGCGTCATGGAGTATCTACGCCTGCCTGCCGCGTCGCGGAGTTGAAGCGAAGCGCGGCGGCCGGCGTCAATCATCGTTCCCACGCGATCCATTGTTTCGCAGCCGCTTGACGGTCGAACGTCCCGCCTTGGCCTTGAGCCGCCGCTCCACCGCGCCTTTGGACGGCTTGGTCTTGCGGCGCACCTTCGGCGGCGGCTCGGCGGCGCGGGAAAGCAGCGCCTGAAGCCGCTCGCGGGCGTCCTGGCGGTTGCGCTCCTGAGTGCGGAAGCGGCTGGCCCCGATCAGGATCACGCCGTCTTTCGAGGCGCGCGCGCCGGCGAACTGGATCATGCGGAGACGCACCCGCTCCGAAAGGCCGGGGGCGTTGACCGCATCGAAGCGCAGTTGCACGGCCGTCGCCACCTTGTTGACGTTCTGCCCGCCCGGTCCCGACGCGCGGATGAAGCTTTCCTCCAGCTCACGCGGGTGGATGGTCTCGGTTCCTGACACCAGCGGCTCATCCATTCTCATCGTCATGTTCCCGCATCGTGGACGCTGTTCTCTCTTAAGGAGATCGCAGCGCGAGCCCGGGTTTCACAACCCTGCCGCGATCGTCTATAAGCGTTCGCAACAGAAGGTGCGGGCGAAAAAGGGGTGTCGCACGGGGAGGTTGGCTGCCTTTGGGCTCGGCCACACTTTGCGCCCAATTCGTCCGCCAAAAGCCCCGCCTGCCTCGGGTCCGGAACTGTCCTTGCGACAAGCCCGCGCTTTTCAGGAAAGGAAGGGGTCATGAGGGAGCCGCTGGAAATGGCAACAGTCGCGCTTGTCGACGATGACCGCAACATCCTGACCTCGGTGTCGATCGCGCTGGAGTCCGAGGGCTACCGGGTGGAAACCTATACCGATGGCGCGTCGGCCCTTGAAGGGCTGGCCGCGCGCCCGCCGAACCTTGCCATCCTCGACATCAAGATGCCGCGCATGGATGGGATGGAGCTCCTGCGCCGCCTGCGCCAGAAGACCGATTTGCCCGTCATCTTCCTGACCTCCAAGGACGACGAGATCGACGAACTGTTCGGCCTCAAGATGGGCGCGGACGATTTTATCCGGAAGCCTTTCTCCCAGCGCCTGCTGGTCGAGCGCGTGAAAGCGGTGCTGCGCCGTGCGAGCGCACGCGACGCTGCGGCCAAGCAGCCGACGGTGGCCGCGCGCAGCCTTGAGCGTGGGCAGCTCGTCATGGACCAGGAGCGCCATACCTGCACCTGGAAGGGCGAGCCGGTGACGCTGACCGTCACCGAGTTCCTGATCCTTCACAGCCTCGCCCAGCGGCCCGGCGTGGTGAAGAGCCGCGACGCGCTGATGGACTCCGCCTATGACGAGCAGGTTTATGTCGATGACCGCACCATCGACAGCCACATCAAGCGGCTGCGCAAGAAGTTCAAGGCGGTGGACGACGACTTCGAGATGATCGAGACGCTCTACGGAGTGGGCTACCGCTTCCGCGAGGCGTGATGCCAGGCTGATGGCGATCGAGGCGCAGTTCCCGAAAGCCGTGAGCGCCACGCAGCCGCGCGGGCGGCGGCTTTCCCGACGTTTCCGCCTGGCGGGCATCTACTGGGGCCGGCTCACCACTCCGCTTCGCCGCTTTCTCGGCCATCACGTCTTTTCGAGCCTCACGCGCCGTATCCTGGCGCTCAACCTCGCAGCGCTTTTCGTTCTCGTTTTCGGCATCCTCTATCTCAACCAGTTCCGGGACGGGCTGATCGAGGCGCGGGTGGAAAGCCTGATGACGCAGGGCGAGATCATCGCCGCCGCCATTGCCGGCTCCGCCTCGGTGGAAACCGATTCCCTCAGCATCGATCCCGAGAAGCTGCTCGAGCTTCAGGCGGGCGAAAGCCTGGCGCCCGGGTCGGACAGCCTGGACAGTCTCGACTTTCCCATCAATCCCGAGCGCGTGGCGCCTGTCCTGGAGCGGCTGATCTCGCCTACACGCACGCGCGCCCGCATCTACGACCGCGATGCGAACCTCCTGCTCGACACGCGCCGACGCTACCTTCGCGGGCAGATCCTGCGCTATGACCTGCCGCCTCTGGCCGGCGAGGAGCCGGACTGGGTCGAGCGGGCGCAGAAAAGCGTATTCGATCTTTTCCGCCGATCGGACCTCGCCGTCTATCGCGAACAGCCGGGCGGCAACGGCACGGCGTTCCCTGAAGTCATGAATGCCCTGACCGGCATGCCGTCCACCGTCGTGCGCATCAGCGAGCAGGGCGAGCAGATCGTTTCGGTTGCGGTTCCCGTGCAGCGCTTCCGCGCCGTGCTCGGCGTGCTGATGCTGTCGACGCAAGGCGGCGACATCGACAAGATCGTGGCGGCCGAGCGCCGCGCCATCCTTCGCGTGTTTGGCGTCGCGGCGCTGGTCAACATCGCCCTTTCGCTGCTTTTGGCCTCCACCATCGCCAACCCGCTCCGGCGACTGGCCGCCGCCGCCGTGCGGGTGCGCCGCGGCGCCCGCACGCGCGAGGAGATTCCCGATTATTCCGATCGTCAGGACGAGATCGGCAACCTGTCGGTCGCCGTGCGCGACATGACCAGAGCGCTTTACGCCCGCATCGACGCCATTGAGAGTTTCGCGGCCGATGTGAGCCATGAGCTCAAGAACCCGCTGACCTCGCTGCGCAGCGCGGTGGAAACGCTGCCTCTCGCCAAGAATGCCACATCGCGCGAGCGCCTCCTGGAGATCATCCAGCACGATGTCCGGCGTCTCGACCGCCTCATCACCGACATTTCCGACGCTTCACGCCTTGATGCGGAGCTGGCTCGCGAGGACGCAAACGTCGTGGATCTCGAAAGGCTTGTGGGCGATCTCGTGGAGCTTTCGCTTCAAGCCGGGCGCAACAAGAAGAAGGTCGCGATCGAGTTCAAGGCGGCCAGGCTGCCGGCGGGTGTGAAGGCCTATCTTGTCCAGGGTCACGACCTGCGTCTCGGGCAGGTCGTCACCAACCTGATCGAGAATGCGCGTTCCTTCGTGCCCGACGAGGCCGGCCGCCTGACGCTTTTCCTGGAGCGGCGCGGCAAGCTCAACATCCTGACCGTGGAAGACAACGGGCCGGGCATCCGGGCCGAGAACATCGACCGCATTTTCGAGCGCTTCTACACCGATCGGCCTCCGAGCGAGGCCTTCGGGCAGAATTCCGGCCTGGGCCTGTCCATCAGCCGGCAGATCGTGGAAGCGCATGGCGGCACGCTGAATGCCGAGAACATTCCGGGCGACCGGCCGGGCGAAGCGCGGGGCGCACGCTTCATCGTCTCGCTGCCCGCCGAAGGATGAGCCGCAATCACCACGCCTGTGCCGTCAGCCTGCGCGGCCATGGCATCCTGATCACCGGGCCATCGGGCTCGGGCAAGACCCGCCTCGCGCTGGCGCTGACCGCGCTTGCGGGCGGCAAATTCGTGGCCGACGACCAGGTTCTCCTGCGAAGGGAGAACAACCTTCTTCACGCATCCGCGCCGGAAAGCATCTTCGGCCTGGTTGAACTGCGAGGTCTCGGTCCGGTACCAATTTCGGCCGAACCGGAATGCCGGATCGATCTGGTCGTGCGGCTCGTTCCCCCGGCCGAGGCGCCGCGCATCCGAAACGAGGATGCCGTGCTGGTGCTCGAGGACTGCCTGATTCCCTGCCTCGACCTCGCCCAGCGCGACACGGAAGGGGCTGTGCTTGCGATCACGGGATTCCTGTTCGGCACGCCCTTTCTGCCAGGCTGATGCGGCAAAATGGATGCCGGCAGCGGCTTTTTGGGCTTGTCAACGCGTGAAGCCTCGACAAAAGTGCGCTCCCCGCATGCCGGCGGTCGTTTCTCAGCGGGGACGGCTGTGTCCTTTGTTAAGGAAGGCGCGCCACAACAGGCCGGTTGACATGCCGGGAACGGAGCCGAAGCAAAAAGAATGATCGGGCTCGTGCTCGTGACGCACGGAAGGCTGGCCGAAGAGTTCCGCCTTGCCGTGGAACATGTGGTGGGTTTCCAGGCGCAGTTCGAAACCGTGTCGATCGGCGCGGATGACGACATGGAAAAGCGCCGCAGCGATATCGTGGAAGCCGTGCGGCTTGCCGATTCCGGCGCAGGCGTCGTGATCCTCACCGACATGTTCGGCGGCACGCCGTCCAATCTGGCTATCTCGGTTATGGAGCTTGGCCGGGTCGAGGTGATCGCGGGCGTCAACCTTCCCATGCTGATCAAGCTGTCGGGCGTGCGCAAGACGGATGACATGGCGCATGCGCTGGAAGCCGCCCAGAATGCCGGCCGCAAATACATCAACGTGGCGAGCCAGGTGCTGAACGCCAAATGAGCGCGGAGCGCTGAATGACCGGACCTTCCGACCGCTCGCCCCATGCCTTGATCCCCGATGACTGCGGGGACGCACCGATCATCCGGGACTTTCCCATCATCAACCAGCGCGGACTCCATGCCCGTGCTTCCGCGAAATTCATCCAGGTGGCGGGCGCCTATCAGGCGGAACTCGTGGTGGAGCGCGACGGCATGCGCGTGGGCGGAACCTCCATCATGGGGCTGATGATGCTGGCGGCATCGCAAGGATCGTCCGTTCGTGTAAGCGCCTCGGGCCCGGAGGCGCGGCAGGCGATCGAGGCGATCGGCGAACTGATCCTGTCGCGGTTCGGCGAAGAATGTTGATGCCGACTGACATGCACGAATAAGGATTTCCTTATATCCGGTTGTAAGAACTGGACTGATCTGCTAGGGGTCTGCGCACCGAGCAGCAGGCTGCGCCAGGCTCTACCCGTCCACTCCTGCATCCGAAAAATCAAGGAACCCGTTCATGGCAAGCGGCCAGGACTTCATTGTTGCCGATCTCAAGCTGGCCGATTGGGGCCGCAAGGAGATCGAGATCGCCGAAACCGAGATGCCCGGCCTGATGGCGGCGCGCGCCGAGTTCGGCTCGTCCCGGCCCTTGAAGGGCGCGCGCATCTCCGGCTCGCTGCATATGACAATCCAGACGGCGGTGCTGATCGAAACGCTTCAGGCGCTCGGCGCCGATGTGCGCTGGGCGTCCTGCAACATCTTCTCCACCCAGGACCAGGCCGCTGCCGCCATCGCCGCCGCCGGTACCCCGGTATTCGCCTGGAAAGGCGAGACCGAGCAGGAGTACGAGTGGTGCATCGAGCAGACCATCCTCAAGGACGGCCAGCCCTGGGACGCCAACATGGTGCTGGACGACGGCGGTGACCTGACCGAGATCCTGCACAAGAAATACCCGCAGATGCTCGAGCGCATCCACGGTGTCACCGAAGAGACCACCACCGGCGTGCACCGCCTGCTGGACATGCTCAAGGCCGGCACCCTGAAAGTCCCGGCGATCAA
>CAUQXI010000013.1:0-100820 GCA_963522145.1 uncultured Mesorhizobium sp.
CCCCTCAACAAGCAGGCCATGTGGCTGGCAGGGCACCAGGCGATCGACGAGCTTCACTTCTTCCGCGAACGGCTGGGCGCGAAAGGGTTTTGCTGCGAACTGAACAACCAGGGCGACCTGTGGACCTCCCGCGTCACGTCGCACGTACCGCTGCGCGCGGTTGCCGACGGCATCACCATCGATTCCGTCTGCGCGGCCGCGCGGGCCGGCGCCGATGCGGCCGCAAAGGCGAGCTCCCGGCGCCCGAGGATCGCCGTGGCCGGCCTCAATCCTCACTTGGGCGAGGGCGGGGCGATGGGCCGGGAAGAGATCGACGTGATCCTGCCCGCGATCGACGTGCTCCGCGGCGAGGGCTACGATGTCGCCGGCCTTTATCCGGCCGACACCGTTTTCCGCAGGATCGCGGCGGAAAAGCTGGACGTCGTTGTCACCATGTTCCATGACCAGGGGCAGATCGCGCTCAAGGCGCTGGATTTTGGCAACACCTCCACCGTGCTGGGAGGCCTGCCGCTGCCGGTAGTGACGGCTTCACAGGGTACCGCCTACGACATTGTCGGGCAGAACCGGGCCGACCCCGCCGGGCTGCTCGCGGCCTTTGACCTTGCGCGCCGCCTCGTTGCGGCCGGGCAGCGAGGCCTGTAGGCGCAAAGCCGGGCGTTCAGCCTGTAACCCTCCCTTGCCCCGAAGCCGTTCCGGCCTTCACGCCTGTTCCACATCCGGACTTGCGGCCGGTGCAACCCTGCAAGTCTGGCGGGATGCGCCGTCTCGGCCTAAACACGACGAGCCGGGCGCGCCAGGGCGGCGCATATCGTCCGCTGCTCGAAGAGGTTGACGTGAAACGAGTGACTTCCGTGGACATCGCACGGGCTGCTGGCGTCTCCCAGTCGACGGTTTCGCGGGCCTTAGCGGGCAACAGCCGGATCTCGGACGAAACCAAGAAGAAGATCAGGAGGACCGCGGAGCGCCTCGGCTATACGCCCAACGAGTTCGCGCGGGGGCTCCAGACAAAAAGATCCAACATGGTCGGCCTCATCATGGCCGACATCTTCAACCCGTTCTACCCGACCGTCCTCGACATGTGCACGCAGCGGCTGCACGCCATGGGCAAGCAGCTGATCCTGCTTTCGGTCCCCAAGGGCTTCACCGTGGACGACATCCTGCCCTCCATGCTGAAGTACCAGATCGCCGGGCTCATCGTGACCTCCGCCGTCTTGTCCTCGAAGATGCGGGAAGTGCTGGCCGACCGGATGACGAAGGTCGTACTCTTCAACCGGTCGCTGGACGATCTCTCCGTCAATTCGGTCTGCTGCGAGAACACGCAGGCCTCCGTGGAGGTCGCATCCCTTCTGGTGCGCTCCGGCCACCGGCGCTTGGCTGTGATCGGCGGCCACCCCAACACCTCCACGCACAGGGAGCGTTATGCCGGCTTCCGCTCCGAACTGCGCCGCCACGACATGGATCTGGTGGGCGAAGATCTGGGAGAGAACACCTATGAAGGGGGCTACCGTGCGGCGATGCGGCTGCTCACGGCGCCCGAGCGCCCCGACGCGATCTTCTGCATCGCCGACGTCATGGCGCTCGGTGCGCTCGATGCCGCGCGAACCGGGCTGGGTCTCCAGGTGCCGAGCGACCTCTCGATTATCGGCTTCGACGACATCCCCTCGGCGGCCTGGCCGGCCTACAACCTCACGACGGTGCGCCAGCCCATCGAAGCAATGGTCGGTCGCACTCTTTCCCTTCTGTTCGATGACGAGAACTTCCCGCCGACGGCTCTGCGGATCCCCGGCGAACTCATCATACGGGGGTCGTGCAACCTGGCCCGCCTGCCACAAGAGTGAGCCCATCTTCTCCATTGCGCTGGTGGGCTTCTTGCGCATACGTATTCGCAAACAGGAGCCGATTATGATACAGTATGCGCCAAACTTCAGCCTGGCCGGAAAACGCGCCTTCATCACCGGAGCGGGGCGGGGCATTGGTTTGGCGGCCGCGCGGGCCCTGGCGGCCAGCGGAGCAGAGGTGGTTCTCGCCGCTCGTACGACAAACGAAGTCACCGCCGCCGCCGCCGAACTACGGCAAGCCGGCGCGAGCGCCGAAGCCGTGACGCTGGATGTTCTCGACACTGATGCCGTGGATGCCGTGTTTCGCGAACGGCCCGCCTTCCACATCGTTGTCAACAATGCCGGAATGAATCGTACGAACGACTTCCTGGACGTCACGGCGTATGACTTCGATAACGTACTCAGGTTGAATTTACGCGCTTGCTTCTTCACAGCCCAGTCTGCCGCCAAGCGCATGGTCGAGGAAGGCGTTGAAGGCAGTATTATCAACATGTCGTCGCAGATGGGCCATGTTGGGGCGGCGACACGCAGCGTCTACTGCGCATCGAAGTGGGCGCTCGAGGGCATGACAAAGGCCGCTGCCATTGACCTCGCGCCGCACCGGATCCGTATGAACACGATATGTCCGACGTTCGTGGAAACAAAGATGGCCGACAAATTCTTGAAGGATGATGGATTTAGAGAAGAAGTTCTATCAAAGATCAAGCTGGGCCGGTTAGGAAAGGTGGAAGATATCGTTGGAGCAGTTGTTCTTCTTGCTTCTGATGCGTCGTCTCTTATGACTGGCACCGCGGTGTTGATAGATGGAGGATGGACGGCAGATTAAGCCTGAGCAACATGCTCCTCCCTCCGGAGAAATTCGATTGCTGATGGGCCTATCATGTTCTGGTCCAGCATGGCTCGAACCTGCGCATGGATGCTAGCCAGCATGAGCGCTTCCTTCGGCCTGAGGACATCGCCGACACCGCTCGCTATGTGCTTACCGCTCCTCCACCGCCTGCCGGCATTGTTGATGGCGAGCGGGCTGCAGCCCACCAACTCGCGCGTCCTGGGAGGCCTATCTGAAGTTTGTAGCTAGGAAAAAACTACGATCGAAGAATCATGTCTCCCTTTCAGAAAGGGGAAATTTTCTTAACAGCTCCTGAGCGACAAATAGATCGAGATGACCACCTCCGCAGTTCTTGTAGAGGGTGATATCGTCTATAGAAGAACGGCCAGGCTTTGAGCCGTTGCATAGTTCAAAAAGATCCGCCTCTATGTCTTTCCAGTGGATGATGCCATTTTGGACAGGTTGGAGGAAATCTCCGCAGTCGCCGCAATGCGAATGGCTGTCGGTGAAAAGTCGCGCTCGCCGGACTGCTTCATCATCGGCCTCCCGCATCTGCGGATTCCAGCCGCCGATCAGATCTACATGGCAACCGGGCTGAAGCAGGCTGCCGCGGATCAGCGGGGCGCTCGCCATTGTCGCGCTGGAAATGATGTCGGCTCTCATAATGGCATCGTCCAAGTTCTTGACTGGCCTCACCGACAATCCATCCGCATTCAGCGCCCGCGCGGTCTCCTCTGCTCTCTTCCCGGTCCTGTTCCAGATAAGAATGGTGTCGATCGAGGGGCGTACTGAGAGGATTGCCTTGATGACATGAGGCGCGAGCGAGCCGGCGCCGACCATCAGCAGAGTCCGGGCATCCTGTCTGGCCAGAAGATCCACTCCGAGGGCTGAGTCGGCCGCCGTCTTTCGCAGCGTCAGGGCAGCGCCGTCCGCCACCATGACCGGGGTGCCGGTTTGCGCGTCAAAGGCCGCGTAGATTCCCTGGTTGGTCGGAAGCGGCGTGTCGAGCGCGGGATTTTCCGGAAAGACCGTAACCAATTTGGCGCCCAGCAGGCTGTTCTTCTGCCAGGCTGGCAACAGGATGAGGCTGCGAGCGTCGTTGCTTTCCGGCTCGTTGAGGACGAGGTCGCAACTCTCCGGTATTGAATTTTGGTGGGCGAGCCGAAGCGCATCGACAAGGTTGCGATAATCCAGCAACCGATGCACTGTTTCCCCGTCGATCAGGTGCATGCCGCCGTCATCCCGAACTCATGCGCGACAAGCTTGTTGTATCTCTCGACTTCCTGCACGACTGTGGCTGGTGACCAGCCCATGATGTCGGCGACAGCCTCGGCTGCCTGCTGAGCGATGTCGAGCCCGAGCCGCCTCGACCATCCGACCGGAACACGCCGGAACAGAAGGTCGTCCAGATGAAAGACCAGTTCGTCCCGGGCGGCGTGGCGCAACTGCGCAACGTCCAGTTCGGCCTCATTCCACGTGGGATGATCGCGTAATGCGGGTGGCCTGAGAGTGAGGGCAGCGTATGAGGCAGGTTGGGGATGTTCGGGTCGGAAGCGTTTCCCCACTGCCTTAGCGATGTCGGCGCCTGTCTGCATGTGAGTCATCAGCAATCCGCCCGTATATGTGTAATAAGCAGGGCCACCCACCTTCGACATATCGTGCAGCAAGACCGCTTCGCATCCGTCAGGGTGCCCGGGACGTGCCGTTCTCGGCCTCACACCGGCCCAGCTATAGATGACGTCTTCCCGCGCGATGGAGATGGCGGGAAAGACCGATCGGAAGTCCTGCAGAAGCGCAAGGATGGTCGTTTCGTCTGCTCGAAACCCATCGGGGGAGGCGTCGCAGATTTCGTCACGCGGGCCGAAATAATGCAGGTCGCCCCATGGTATGACATAGAAGGGATTGCCGTCCGGCAGGGTTGTCTCCAATGCCAGCCGACGGAACTCGAGTGGCAGCCGAACGACGAGGTTGGTTCCTTTCAGCCCCTGATTGACGGAGCGAACGGACAAACCGCATTGGGAAGCCGTTTGATCGACCCAGGCGCCAGTCGCGTTAACGATGCAGTCGGCGGCTATGGTCGATATGCCTCCGGCGTCCTCTTTGTCCTTGGTTGCACCGCGCTTGTCCGCCACGTCGAGATGCCATCTGCCATCTGCAGCTTCTTTGATGGCAATGACGTCCGCATAATTGCGGATATCGGCGCCACAAGCGCGAGCGTTCAGAGCCGCATCGACGCAGATGCGTTCCGGCCAGTTGAACTGGTACTCGGTGAACCTGACCGCGCCGACCAGATCGCGGCTGTCCCGCAGATGGCGAAGTGCCGGCTCGCCTCTCGCCTGTTCGGGGCTGAGCAGCTCGAAATCGAGCGGCACCCCGCCGGGATCGAGCATTTCGAGAAGGCGAAAACCCAGGCGGGCCTTCCAGGGCGGGATGCCGTCGCTCCGGTAAAGCGGGGTGAAGAAGCGGAGGGGCCGCACACGTTCCGGAGATGCCCTGACGAAACGAGAGCGGTCGCGCATCGCGCGTCTCGCCAATTCGAGATGCTCGATGGCCATGCGGGGCTGAAGCAGAAAATTCCAGATCGAACGACCGGGCGAGAAATAGGTCAGCCCGCAATGCTGAAGGCGGCTGGATCGGCTGGAGGTACCGGAAGCGAAGTCTCCGCGCTCAAGAAGGATGGTGCGGAAGCCCGCGGCGGCCAGATGACGGGCCGCGCTGGTGCCGGTGATGCCCCCACCGATCACGGCGACCTGAAATGAAGGAAGCTGCTTCATAGAGCGAGTGACACCCGGAACGCCTCGTAGATGGAGGCATGGATGTTCCTGCTGGCCACAGCATCGCCGATGCGATGCAGTTCGAATCCGCTACCCTCATGGCGCTCGGGGTGATCCAGCGGATGAAGCAAAGCCGGCAGCGGCGTTACACCCTTGTTGCGCGAAAGATCGCGGAGGGAATGATAAACCTCATCCAAAGGCAGCGTGCCGCGTTCGACGATGATGCGAGGCGCCGAGATCGCCAGTTCCTGCCCCGTGAGTTCATGTCGAAAGATGGCGTTCAGCTGGTTGGAACCGTTGCGCTCCACTTTCGTGAGATGGTGGTCTACCAACACATGGATTCCGCGTTCCTGGAACTGCTTGCGGTAGACCGCCCTGGAGGAATACTCGACCTCCTGTCCCAGGCTGTCGTCAATGGTAACGAGATGGACGGACGCGCCCTGACTGGCCAGATGGAGCGCGGTCGATAAACCTTCATGCCGGCCAGTCCCGTCATAAAGCAGGATGTCGCCCCCCTGCTGCCCGCTTGAACTCAGGACGTCCCAGACGGTCTCGCAATGCTCCGCGCCGGGCAGCCAGTCGAGGTCGGGAAGGCCGCCAGTGGCGATGATGACGCTGTCGGGCTCCTCGGCCAGCACGTCTGAGTCGGTGGCATAGACGTCACAGCGCACATCCACGCCCAGACGTTGCAACTCGGACACGCGCCAATCGATGATGCCGATCAGGTCTTTGCGCCAGACCGCGCGGCACGCGAGCAGGACCTGGCCGCCAGGCTTGTTCGATGCTTCGAAAAGCACCACGCGATGGCCGCGCTCCGCACATACGCGTGCTGCCTCCAAGCCGGCGGGGCCACCCCCGACGATCACCACCTTGCGCCTGTGGCCTGCCGGCTCGATGATCTGGGGCAACATTGTTTCGCGGCCCGATGCAGGGTTATGAATGCAGTTGACCTTCTTGTGCATGCAATAAGAGGCGCCCACGCAGGGGCGGATGCGCTCCTCCTCGCCGCGCATCAGCTTGTTGACGATTTGCGGGTCAGCCATATGGGCCCGTGTCATGGCGACCATGTCCAGAAGTCCGTCGCGGACAGCGTGCCGAGCCGTGGCGAGATCGGTGATCCGGGCAGCGTGAAAGACCGGAAGCCTGGTGTGCTGCCTGAACATACCGACCCTTGAGAGGAAGGGTGAAAGCGGCTGCGACATGCCCGGCATGTTCTGCTCTGCCAATGCAATGACGGTGTCCATCCTTCCGAATATGCAGTTGAATACGTCGATCAGCCCCTCGCGTTCGAAAATGCGTGCGATTTCGAGGCAATCCTCGAAAGTCAGCCCGTCGTCGCTCGCTTCATCGATCACAAAGCGCATGCTGACGATGGCGTCGTCTCCCACACGCCTGCGAATCTCCTCATGTACCAGCAGGCCGAATCGAACGCGGTTCTCTACTGACCCACCGAAACGGTCACTGCGGGAATTCGTGCGTGGTGAAAAGAACTGCCCGATCAGATGACCGCCGGTCAGCGTCTCGACGCCGTCCAGACCGCCCTCGACGCAACGCGCGGCCGCGTCTCCATAGGCTTTTACCACCCGCGCGATGTCATACTCGTCCATCTCTCTCGAAAAGGCGCGATGCTGGGTCTCCCGTGACCGTGATGGTGCGATCGCGGGCAGCCAGTTGCTGGTGGTGGCGTCCGCCCGACGGCCCAGATGGGAAATCTGGCACATCAGCGCGGCACCCTGAGCGTGGATGCGCTGGGAGAACTGCTGCAGGTGGGGAATGATCTCATCGGTGGCGATGTTGATCTGGCCGCCACCCCAATTGGAATCCATGTCGACCATGGAGGAGCCGCCGAACATCGTGAGAGCCAGTCCGCCCTTGGCCTTCTCTTCGTGGTAGCGTTGATACCGCTCCAGCGGGAATCCGCCCTCCTCCATGAAGGAAGCGTGGCTGGTGCTCATGATACGGTTGCGAAGCACCAGCTTCTTGATGGTGAGCGGCTGCAGCAGGGGGTCACTGCTGCTCCCCTGCGCGAGCGAAGACGAATAGTGCTGGTGCATCGTCGGGTCCATGGCTCGTCCTCGGCTTGGAACAGGCGAGTGGCGAATGGCAGGTTCTAGAACCTGCCTTCCGCCCGGATTTCGCTTTGCACTTGCTCGATGCTGTCGCGCAGGATCGAGATCATCGTGTCGATCTCTTCCTTCTTGATGATCAAGGCCGGCGAGAGCACGCACATGCTGCCGATCGGCCGGACGATCAGCCCGTTCTCGTAGCAGAGGCGATCGATACGCATCGCGACTGCCTTGTCGAAGTCCGTGGCAGCCGGCGAATTCGGGTCCGTGGCGCATTCGACGCAGCCCAGGAGGCCTATGCCGCGCACGTCGCCGACAAGCGGAATGTTCCCGAGCGTGTGCAGTTGTTGCTGGAAATACGGCGCCACTTCGCAGACATGCGCGAGCAGGCCACCTTCCTCGATCACCTCGATATTGGCGAGCGCCGCCGCGCAGCTGACGGGATGACCGCTATAGGTGTAGCCATTGGTGTAGAAGCTACCCTTCGCGTTCTCTCCGGAAATGCGTGCCAGCACCGCATCGGAGATGACGAAACCGCCAAGCGGTACGTAGCCCGAGGTCACGCCTTTGGCGAAGGTAATGATGTCGGGAACGATGTCGAACAACGGTTCGGACGCGAACCACTCGCCGCAACGGCCAAAGCCGGTCACGACCTCGTCGGATATGTAAAGGATGTCGTGCTTCCGGCAGATCTCGCGAAAGCGGCGATGATAGCCCTTTGGCGGAACTATGATGCCACCCGAGGCCAGAATCGGCTCGGCCAGGAACGCACCGACATTCTGCGGTCCGAGGCTCGCGATCCGCTCCTCGAACTCCGCCACGAGGAACTCCAGGAAAGCGGCTTCGTCGCGGCCCTGCGGATGACGATATCGGTTGGGTGCCGAGATGAAGGTGACGTTGTCGAGCTCAAGATCGAAGTTCGGGCGGTTTCCCGCCCTCCCGGAACAGGCGGCGGTCAGATGCGAGCTTCCGTGATAGCCGTCGATGCGGCAGATGATCTTCTTCTTGCTGGGACGGCCCAGGACATTGTTGAAGAACTGGACGAAGCGAAGCGCCGAATCGACCGCCGATGAGCCGCCGGTGGTGAAAAAGACATGGTTGAGGTCGCCAGGAGCGAATTCGGAGATGCGCCTCGCCAGCTCGGCCGAAGGGCCGTTCAGGGAATACCAGGGCGAATTGTAGCACATGCGAAGCGCCTGCGCGGCGATGGCATCGGCGATAGGCTTGCAGTTGTAGCCGACCTGCGTGCACCACATTCCGGCCGGCCCGTCGATCGCCCGGTGACCGCGGCTGTCGGTGATGTAGATGCCGTCGGCCGAGGTGAACAAGGGCCGCCCGCCCGATGTGCCAAGCTTGGCCAGTTCCTCGGCGGGGCTGATCAGGTGGCGATGGGCGGATTCTTCCAGTCCCGCGACGTTCCACTGCGATCCGGTTTCTGAATACATCGGCGTTTCCTGTTCTTTCGGTGGCTCGTGCATGGCGCGGTGATATCAGTGGGGCGAGGTAGGCGCGGGTGCGCCGAAATCGTCTGGAAAAAATGCCGACAGGAATGTCAGGCAGACCTGCCGGTAACGCTTGCGGTCCCGGGGGCCATTTTGGCCGGTCACGTGGCTGAAGATCCAGCAACCGTCCGTGATGGCGTAAAGGCCTTGTGAGATCGCCTCGACGTCGATGTCGAGGGAACGAAGCGTCGCAAGCTCTGTGACAAGGTCGGTTATAGACTGCAGCGATCTGCGTTTCAGTTCGCTACAGCGCCTCTTATAGGCGGCGACACGTGGCGCCTCGTCCCAGAAGGCCATCCAAACGGCGAGATCGGATGATCTCGCGATCCTCGGGTCGAAGTCGACTTCAAGCAGGATACGCAGCCGCTCGGCAGGAGAAGTCGGAGCCGCGGTCATCGCCTCCGACCAGACATTCTCGTAGTTGCTGGCCACCAGATCGAGGGCAGCGAGCAGGAGGCGTTCCTTTGTCTTGAAATGAAAGGCGATGACGCCATAGCTGCACCCCGCTTCGTCGGCGATGTCGCTCACCGTGATGCCGGAAAGCCCCCGTCGGGCGATCACTGCACAAGCTGCGTCCAGCAGCTGCCTGCGACGCTGCAAGCTGTGACTCGATACCTCTGCTTTTTTCAGGCGCATGCCCAATGCTTAGGGACTTTATGTAGCTGTCGTCAATGAGCTTTTCGTTGCAGTCAATCTGATTGATGGATCAAATTCTTATTGACCAATCAGATTATCGCATCGATAGTAGGTGCTCGCGAAGGGCGCGTGGGCGGCTCCTCGGCAGGGGAAGCGCGGCAACCGGACAACGATAGAAAAACAAAAGGGGACCGATATGCGAGATGAACAGGATCTGGGCTTCGGCGAGTTCAAAGCGAACCGACGCCGGTTCATGGGCGCTGTTGGAGTGCTGGCCTTGAGCGCGTCGTTCCTCGCGCGGCAGACTTCCGTCGCCGCCGCCGAGCCGAAGCAGGGAGGTTCCGTCAAGTTCGCGATCAACGATGGCACGCAGACGGATTCATATGATCCCGCGACCTGGCAGAATTCCTATACCCAGGTGATTTTCGGCGGCACGCTGTGCAATGCGTTGACGGAACTCGGCGTCGACGGCTCCGCGGTCCCCGACCTTGCCGAGAGCTTCGAGCCTTCGGCCGACCTGAAGACCTGGACCTACACGCTCCGGCCTGACCTGAAGTTCCACGACGGCACGCCCGTCACGCCCAACGATGTCATCCAGTCCTATCGCCATCACATGGGGCCGTCTTCATCGTCGGCAGTGAAGGCGCTCGTCGAGTCGATCGTGAACATCGAGGCGGATGGCGATCGAAAGGTCGTGTTCACCCTGAACGGCGGAAATGCCGACTTTCCCTATCTCACCGCCGACGTCCATCTGGTGATCCTGCCGGCAAAGCCCGAGGGCGGCATCGCGTGGGAAAAAGGCGTGGCGACCGGCCCGTATATGATCGAAGACAATCAGGCGGGCGTCTCGGTGCGGATGAAGCGCAATCCGGCCTACCACAAGCCTGGGCAGCCTTACTTCGATGCCATTGAATTCGTGAACATCATCGATGTCGCTGCGCGTACCAACGCTTTGCTGACGGGTGAGATCGACTACATGGTCGATGCCGACATCAAGACGCTGAAGATGCTGGAGCAGAGCCCGGATATCGAGATCACCAAGGTCAGCGGACTGCGCCATTTCAGTTTCAGCATGAACACCAAGACTGCGCCGTTCGATGATCCGAACGTGCGCCTCGCTCTGAAGCACGCGATCGATCGCGACGACGTGGTCAAGAAGGCCTTCCTCGGTAATGCGAAAGTGGCGAACGACAATCCGGCCGCTCCCCAGATCGCTTTCGCGATCAATCCTGCCCCAGTCAACGAATATGATGTTGCCAAGGCCAAGGACTATCTTGCCAAGGCCGGCCTGACTTCATTGTCCGTGGACCTCTCGGTCGCCGAGACCGCTTTCCCCAACGCCATTGATGCTGCGCTGCTGTTCAAGGAACACGCAGCGAAAGCCGGGATCGATATCAACGTCATCCGCGAGCCTGATGACGGTTACTGGGACAATGTATGGCAGCACAAGCCCTTTGTCGGGGTGGACTGGCTGGGCAAGCCGACGCTAGATTCCCTCTTCACGACAACCTATGCGGGCGGCGCGCCCTGGAACGATACCGCGTGGAGCAATCCACGCTTCGACGAGCTCCTCGTTCAGGCGCGGGCGGAATCGGACAAGGAGAAGCGCCAGGCGATGTATAGCGAGATGCAGCAGATCCTTCACGACGATGGAGGAGCGCTTGTGATCGCTTATGCGCTGTTCATCGACGCCATGTCCAAGAAGATCGCTCACGGCACGATCGGCAACATGCTGCAATGCGACAATTTCCGGATGGCGGAACGCTGGTGGCTGGCTTGATCGAAGGCTGGCGGCTCTTCAAATGAGCCGCTCGCTGGCGCTTGCCCAATTGCCACTTATCGAGAGGCTCGACTGTTGCAACGGCTGAACCTTCCGCCCTTGGCAAGAACGGCCGTCATCAGGGTTGGCTCTGGATTTGTCACCCTGTTTCTCGTTTCCCTCATTATCTTCGCGGCAATCGCAGTTCTGCCCGGCGATTTCGCCAAGGTCGCTCTCGGTCGCTCGGCAACGCCGGAAACTGTGGCGGCCTTTCAGAAATCGCTGGGCTTGGATCGCCCTCTGCCGGAGCGCTATGTGCGCTGGATCAGCGGGGCGGTGACCGGCGATCTCGGAACGTCGTTCTCATCAGGCGCCGGAACGCCGCGCAAGGTCGTCAGTATTGTCGGGCCGCGCCTCGAGAATACGTTGTTCCTGGCGGCGATAACCGCCGTGATCTGCGTTCCGCTGGCACTGGGGCTCGGCATGTTTGCCGCGATCCGTCGTAATAGCTGGGTGGATCGCCTGCTCAACATCGTCACGCTTTTCGGTATTTCGTTCCCAGAATTCTTTGTCGCCTACGTGTTCATGCTTCTTTTCGCAGTGAAGCTGCCGATCTTCTATTCGCTCGCGCGGATCACCCCGGAGATGAGTGCGTACGAGACCTCGCTGCGCCTCGCATTGCCGATCGCGACGCTGAGCCTAGGCATCATTGCCCACATGATGCGAATGACGCGCGCTGCGATCATCAATATCCTCTCTGCATCCTATATCGAGATGGCCAAGCTCAAGGGCGTATCGACCCGCAACATCGTCCTTCGCCATGCCCTGCCCAATGCATGGGCCCCGATCGCGGCCGTGGTGGCATTCAACATGGCCTATCTGATCGTAGGCGTGGTGGTGGTCGAGGTCGTGTTCGTTTATCCGGGCATCGGCCAAGCAATGGTGGATGCAGTCCGGTCGCGCGACATTCCCGTGGTTCAGGCCTGCGCCCTGATCTTCGCAACGGCATATGTCGTGCTCAATCTGCTGGCAGATATGGTTGCCATCGCCACCAATCCCCGACTGGCGCATCCCCGATGATGTCTCAAACCAACCGACAGGCGGCTGCGGCCGCTCCGCTTCCAATCCGATACCGCCGCTCGCGTACGAACCTGCTTCGCCACAACCTCAGGAAAGCTCCGGTTTTGGCCAAGATCGGACTGGTGGTGATCGGGTTCTATGTGGTGCTCGCGGTCTGCGCGCCGCTGCTGGCGCCCTTCGGCGAGGCTGAGGTGATTTCGAGTGAGCCTTTCTCGCCGGGGAGCCTTACTCATCTGCTCGGCACGGATCAGATGGGTCGCGATGTTCTGAGCCGACTGATCTACGGGGCGCGCAACTCAGTTGGCATCGCCTTCATCACAACAGCGCTCGCCTTCGTCGTGGGGGTTGGTCTGGGCATCTTCTCGGCCCTTTCATCACCCTGGTTAGATACCATGCTGTCGGTGATCGCTGACACGCTGATGGCGATCCCGCAGCTCGTCTTCGCGCTCATCCTGCTGGCTTTATTCGGATCATCGATCACCAGCATCGTGTTGATCATCGCCATGCTGAACTCCACCCAGATCTTTCGTCTTTCGCGACTGCTGGGCCGCAACATCGCGGTGATGGAATATATCGAGGCGGCTTATCTCCGAGCGGAAAGCACCTGGTGGATCGTCACCAGGGAAGTCCTGCCCAACGTTCTGCCCACTTTGTTGGCGGAATTCGGACTGCGCTTCTGCTTCGTGTTTCTGACGATCTCGGCCCTATCCTTCCTGGGTCTCGGTATCCAGCCGCCTTCTGCGGATTGGGGAACAATGGTGCGTGAGAGCGCCACGTTCATCAGCTACGGGAATATCACCCCGCTTTTTCCCGCCGCAGCCATCGCGATCCTGACCGTCAGCATCAACATCGTCATAGATTGGTTCCTGGATGTCACGAGCGGGCTCCGCAATGACGGCTGACCCATTCCCGCAGCGGGAGGCTTGTGAAACGATCCTCGATATCCGAAACCTCTGGGTGGAGGCCGAAACCAACAACACATGGCAGCCGATTGTGAAGGGCGTCAGCCTTTCGCTCCAGCGCGGTGAAGTTTTGGGTGTCATCGGAGAATCAGGCGCCGGCAAGTCGACCTTGGGACTTGCGGCTTTGGGCTTCACTCGTTCTGGCTGCCGTATCGCCTCGGGAGGGATCCTGTTCCGGGGAGAGAACGTGCTTGGGTTGGACGAGGATGCGCGCCGAAGGCTTCGCGGTTCGCGCATCGCCTATGTCGCGCAGAGCGCTGCGGCTTCCTTCAATCCCGCCCACACATTGATGGATCAGGCGATCGAGTCCGCTACCCGTGATGGGAAGATGTCTGTCGAGCAGGCACGGGGCCGAGCGCGTTCGCTCTTCGCCGAGATGCAATTGCCTGATCCGGAACGGATCGGCGATCGATTCCCGCATCAGCTCTCAGGCGGTCAATTGCAGCGCGCGATGACGGTCATGGCAATGATGTGCAATCCTGACCTGATCGTCTTCGACGAGCCGACGACAGCGCTTGACGTGACGACGCAGGTTGAGGTGCTCGCATCCATCCGACGCATCGTCCGCGATCACCATACGGCTGCGCTCTACATCACCCACGATCTCGCCGTTGTCGCACAGATGGCGGATCGCATCATGGTCTTGCGCCATGGTGAACTGGTCGAGGAGCAGCAGACCGGGCAGATGCTGGAAAGCCCCCAGCAGGAATACACACGCTCGCTGTGGGCTGTGCGCTCTCTGGAAAAGGAAACGGCCGCGCAAGCAGCTCCCATCCTCAAGGTGGACGGGATTTCAGCCAGCTACGGCCAAGTGAAGGTGCTGGAGAATATAAGCCTTGCTCTGCCGAAGGGCCGTACGCTGGCGATCGTCGGCGAGTCTGGCTCGGGGAAGTCGACCCTTGCGCGCGTCATCGTCGGGCTGCTGCCGGCAACGGACGGCTCGATCAGCTTGAACGGGCAGAAACTTGCCCCTTCCTTTCGCCGCCGCGATGTCGATCAACTACGGCGCATCCAGATGATCTACCAGTCGGCCGACACCGCTCTCAACCCGCGTCAGACCGTTATGGAGATCATCGGCCGGCTGGTCACTCTGCATACAGGTCATAGAGGGCAGGAATGCGCTCGCCGGGTAACCGAGCTTCTGCAAAGGGTGGAATTGCCGTCGAGCTTCCTCACAAGCTTCCCTTCCGAGCTGTCCGGGGGGCAGAAGCAGCGAGTTTCGATAGCTCGTGCGATCGCCGCTGATCCGGATATCTTCATCTGTGATGAGATAATCTCCGCGCTCGATCAGATCGTTCAGGAACAGATCCTGAAACTCCTGCTCCGGCTGCAGAAAGATCTCGGGAAGTCTTATATCTTCATTACGCACGATGTTGCGACGGTGAATGCCATTGCTGATCAGGTCGTGGTCATGCAGCGGGGCAGGATCGTGCAGCAGGGCGCACGAAGCGATGTCATGGGCGCGCCGGACCATCCCTACACGAAGGCACTCTTGTCCGCGGTGCCGCAGATGGATCCGCATTGGCTGGATGGCGTCTTGGCCGCTGACCGCCGCAACGCTTAGGGCACGTTTTCGAGCGGCAGCTTGCCATCCCATCCCACCGATAAAATTCTTTGAGCGCGCATGCTCGATCCATGGAAACAAAGGGCTACGACAATGCTCGACAAGCGGAAATTCTACATCGATGGCGCCTGGGTCGATCCGATCGAGGCGCGTGACCTCGAGGTGATTGATCCTTCTACGGAGGAAGCATTCGCGGTCATCTCGATCGGTGGCGATGCCGATGCCGATCGTGCGGTTGAGGCCGCCAGGCGCGCGTTCGAGGCATGGTCGAGCACCACGCCGGAGCAAAGGCTGGAGAAGGTCGAACGGCTTCTGGATATCTACAATCGCCGTGCCGATGAGATGGCACTGGCGATCTCGCGTGAGATGGGCGCACCAATCGACATGGCGCTTGAAGAGCAGGTGGGTGCCGGCTCCTGGCACATCTCAAACTTCATCAAGGCGTTTCGTGGTTTCGACTTCGTTCGACCGCTCGGCGAACATGCTCCCGACAATCGGATCGTCATGGACCCGATCGGCGTGGTCGGTCTCATCACGCCGTGGAACTGGCCGATGAACCAAGTGGCGCTCAAGGTTACGCCGGCCTTGCTCGCAGGCTGCACGATGGTGCTTAAGCCCTCCGAGATCGCGCCCCTGTCATCGATGCTCTTTGCCGAAATGATCCATGAGGCAGGCGTGCCTGCGGGCGTTTTCAACCTGGTGAACGGCGACGGCGCCGGCGTTGGCACACACCTGTCGTCACATCCTGACATCGAAATGATCAGCTTCACGGGGTCGACGCGTGCCGGGAAGGCCATATCCAGAACGGCCGCGGATACGCTGAAGCGCGTTGTGCTCGAGCTTGGGGGCAAGGGCGCGAACATCATCTTTGAGGATGCCGATGAGGACGCCGTGCGGCGGGGCGTGATAAGCTGCTTCAACAATGCCGGCCAGAGCTGCAATGCACCGACACGCATGCTCGTTCAGCGAGGGAAATACGACGAAGCGATCGCCATCGCCAGGTCGATCGCGGAAGCGCAGGCGGTGGACGTGGCGGGCAAGCGCGGCGAACACATCGGCCCGCTGGTGTCCGAGGCGCAGTACACCAAGGTCCAGGAGTTGATGCGCAAGGGGATCGAGGAAGGCGCTCGCCTGGTTGCCGGTGGACCCGGTCGGCCATCCGGCCTGAACCGGGGCTATTTTGTTCGTCCGACTGTTTTCGCCGATGTCGACAACGACATGACCATAGCCCGCGAAGAGATTTTCGGCCCGGTGCTTTCGATCATCCCCTTCGACACCGAAGAGGATGCAATCGCAATTGCCAACGACACGCCTTACGGACTGACCAACTATGTGCAGACGCAGGATGGACAAAAGCGCAACCGTGTCGCGCGCAGATTGAAGTCGGGGATGATAGAAATGAACGGAAAGCCGAGGGGGGCGGGAGCGCCGTTCGGCGGCGTCAAAGCGTCAGGACGAGCCCGTGAAGGTGGCGTGTGGGGTATTGAAGAATTTCTCGAGCCGAAGGTCGTGTCCGGATGGGCAATTGAACGATGACTGTTCCATCGATGCTGATCGTCGCTTCGGTTGGCCATCAATCGCCATCTAAGCGCGTCCCGTTTCGGGAGAGGCGTTGAGGTCGCGCGAGTCGAGCGTGATGCTCACATCGAGATGAATCAAGGCAGCCTGCATGGCAGCGCGCTCATCACGAGCATCGATTGCCGCAACAACGTCATGATGTGCTTGGTTTCTCGCCGCGCTTGAAGGTTTGCTTTCGTTCTCGATAATAGGTGCCTTGACCTCTGCCGCGAGGCAGCTGAACAGTTCAACAAGCAGCTGGTTGTGTGCCGACTGCACGACCGCGCGGTGGAATTGGTAATCCGCTTCGCGATACGCTTCGTCAAAGCCTGATCTATGTGCCTCTGCTCTTCCCAGCAGCGCTCCCTGCATACTGAGAAGGTCCTCATTGGTCCGCCGCGAACAGGCAAGTCTCGTGGCTTCCAGTTCGATTGCTCTGCGGAGGTCGGCCGTATCGGCCCGGCTCGCCTGCAACAGCCGTCTCGCAAACACCGCGTCCACTTCGTTGTCGGATTTGACGAAGGTCCCGGAGCCGTGACGCACCTCCAGAACCCCGGTGTGGGTGAGAGCCTTCACGGCTTCTCTAATGGTATTTCGCGCAACACCAAGCCGATCGGAAAGTTCTGCCTCAGTCGGAATCTTGTTTCCGATGGGCCAGATGCCGTCGGTCACCTGCTTTCTCAGCCAGTCGACAACCTGCCCTGTCATCGAAACACGCATCAGCTGCGCCATTCAAAGCCTTCCTCTAATGTCCGTTCAATATCTGCTGCCGTCTGCGTACCACAACCATCAGCAATGACGTCGGGTAATTGGGACATTGCGTCATCCTACCTCTTCTGTTAGCGTTTTGTCATAATCGAGGTTGGTGAGGGCCCATGGGCGCGGACGTGATTGTCGTTGGGTGTGGCGCAATGGGCAGCCAAGCTGCCATGCACCTGGCCAAGCGGGGCAAGCGTGTGATCGCGCTTGAACAGTTTTACCCGGGTCACGATCGAGGTGCATCGGGCGGCGACACGCGCATCTTCCGCACGATTTATGGCGAGGGGCCGGAATATGTGCCCCTTCTTCTCAGGTCGCAGAGCCTTTGGCGCGAGCTGGAAGAAGAAGCCGGCGACGCGCTCCTGACCATGACGGGCGGACTTATGATCGGTCCGGAAGGCTCTCGCTTCATCGACAACCTCAAAGCCTGCGTGAAGCTCCACTCCCTCCCGCACGAAGTTTTGTCGCTCGACGAGGCACGGCGGACCTACCCGCAGCACCGCTTTCTCGACCACAATGTCGTCATCATGGACAAACAGGCCGGTGTGCTGAGGCCGGACAGGGCGATCCGTGCGGCCCTGCGCGTTGCCGAGAGATCGGGCGCCAGGGTGATGTCGCCAGCTCGGGTGACAGGCATCGCGCAGATTGCCGGCGGCATCGAGGTGCGAACAGATGATTCCGTTTATCGAGCGCCCCAAGCGGTTATCACCGTAGGACCATGGATCCTGGAGCTGTTCCCCGAATACCGGAAATACCTGTCGCCGCGGCGCCTGATTCAGCCATGGTTCTCGGCGGATCGTCCCGCCGACTTCACGCCGGAACGCTTCCCGATTTTCTGCCGTAAGGAGGAAGACGCCAATTTCGCCGGCTTTCCGTCCGCCGATGGCAGCATGGTCAAGACCGGGCGCAACGACACCTACGACAGCGATAATCTCGAGACCCCCAGCGACTTGCAGCGTACGACGCCCCTCTCCGACCTGCAGGAAGTCACTCGCCAGATCACCAAATATCTGAACGGCATTTCCGGGCCGCCGGTCCGGGTCACCAACTACGCCGACGCCTACACCGTGGATCTCGATCCGATCCTTGGCTGGCCACGCCCGGACATGCCAGCCTTTGTCATGGCCGGCTACTCGGGGCATGGCTTCAAGCTGTCGTCGGGTATGGGATTGGTTGCCGCCGACATCATCTGCGACGGTGCCTCGTCCATACCTGTCGACTTCTTGTCGCTCGACCGCTTCTCTGCCGGCGCGCCGGAGCCGCGTCATTGACGAGCCCGTTCTCCATCGACTGGCCCGCATATGTTCCGGACCTGTTGACGGGCATTCGATGGACGCTGACATTCACGGTCACGTCGTTTCTTCTGGCGGCAGCGTGGGGCTTGCTGCTTGCGCTCGCCAGAAGTTCGCGTTTCGGCCCGGTCCGATGGGCATCCTACGCTTATACGGAACTGTTCAAGAACGTTCCATTCATCACCCAGATTTTCATCATCTATTTTGGCCTCGGCCAGATCGGCATCATCATTGGAAACTTTTCTGCCGGTGTGATCTCGCTTGTTCTTTTCTACGGTGCTTATCTTGGCGAGATCTTTCGCGGTGCTCTGAAAGCAGTTCCCGACACGCAGAACGAGGCGTCCTCGGCGTTGGGGTTCTCGTCCCTTCAAACCATTCGCTACGTCGTCCTGCCGCAAGCGGTCCGCGTGGCCTTGCCCGGCGCCGCCACCATGCTCGTTGACCTTCTGAAGAGCACCTCGCTTCTGGTCACCATCGCAGCAGCCGAACTGATGAACCAGGCACAGACTATCGCCTCCGAAACGTTTCGGCCGATGGAGGTCTATCTGGTTATTGGTGCGATCTACTTTGCGCTCTGCTTCCCGCTGTCGCGGGTGGCCTTGCGCATCGAGAACAAGATCCATGCTGGTGTTCCACTTTCGCCCAAGCGCAAACGCCTCCTGGACTCTGTGCGCACGCGCACTGCGGCCTATGTCGCGGAGCAGCGCTAATGGAACCGGCCGCGATCCATATGGACGCCATGATCGCCGTCCGCGACCTCAGCAAGTCCTTCGGCTCAGCACCGGTGCTTCGCGGTATCGACATGCAGGTGCCCGCCGGGTCGATTGTCTGCCTGATGGGCAAGTCCGGCGGCGGAAAAAGCACGCTCCTGCGCTGTCTGAACCTTCTGGAGAAGCCGACGGGCGGGCGGATCGATATCGCCGGAACAACGATCTTTGATGACGACGATAAACTGTCCGCACGCCAAGTTGTTGAACTGCGACAGCAGGTCGGCATGATCTTCCAGAGCTTTCACCTTTTCCCCCATCTGACAGCGGTGGAGAACGTGATGCTGGCGCAGGAAGTCGCGCGCGGAACCGGACGAGAGACTGCGCTTGAGCGCGCGCTCGAACTCCTGGCGACGGTCGGCCTCAGCCACAGGGCAGCGGCCTATCCGCGTCAGATGTCAGGTGGTGAACAGCAGCGCGCCGCGATCGCGCGAGCGCTTGCTGTCGGCCCGTCAGTGCTTCTCTGCGATGAGCCGACATCAGCCCTCGATCCGGAATCCACACGCGACGTTCTGAACGTCCTCCGTGCGCTCGCTCACAACGGCATGACGATGCTGATTGCGACCCACGAATTGTCCTTTGCCCGCGAGGTCGCCGACCGGGTGATCTTCATTGATGCTGGCCAGATCGTCGAGGACGGGTCTCCCGAAAGGGTGATCGACAATCCCGAGCAACAGCGCACTCGGGAGTTCTTCGAAAAAGTGCCGCGCTGATCTGAGTCTCAACAGGGGAATAAAATGTACAAGACGACATTCTTAGCTGCAGCAATGGCTGTGTCGCTTTTCGGAGGCGCGGCTGTCGCCCAGGAGCCGATCAAGACGGTCGCCGACGGGACGCTGACCATCTCGATCAGCTCATCCATGCCGAACACCGGATTCATCGACAGCACGCATGTCGACGGCCTGGACGGCGACATTGCCACGCATATTGCGAATACCCTCGGCCTGAAGCTGTCCGTGATGTCCTCCGACTGGCCGGGCGCGCTCGCTGCCGCGCAGACTTGCCGCAGCGATGCGGTTGTCGGTCCGGTTGGGTGGACAACAGCGCGAGCGGAGACCGGGCTGTTCACGGATCCGACCTACTACACGCCTGCCCTCATGATTCAGGGCGAGAACTCAAGCATAGATTCCATTGAGACGATGACCGGCAAGAAGATCGGCATCCCGCAGGGCTATCTGCTGATCCCGACGCTCAAGAAGATCCCAGGCGTCGAGGTGCAGGTGTATCCGCAGGTCTCCAGCATCTACGACGACCTGGCAGCGGGCCGTATCGATGGCGGCATCATCGACACGCTCGTGCAGATCTATGTCGCGAAGACGAGGCCTGAGCTGAAGCTCAAGAACATGCCGATCAAGGCGCCAACCGAGGCTCAGTTGAAGGAAAATCCAGGCCTTCAGGATCTGTTGCCAGCGGTGAACACCTACCTCGTCTGCAAGAACGAGCCCGAACTCGAGAAGGCGATGACCAAGGTCCTCAACGACATGCGGCAGAACGGCAAGATGCTGGAACTTCTGCAGAAGTGGGGCGGCGATGAGAGCTATATGAAAGCGTTTCCTTTCATGACCTCGATGCGCGTTGGCGTTGACCGCCCGGAAGGCTGGACCTCTCCCAGCAAGTAAGAAAGTCGACGGAAATTTGCCTGCCGGCCTGAGCCTTATAGGTGGCTCAGGCCACCCTCGTAGCCGGTATGGGTTTCGCCGTCAGCGCCGAGAGGCGTTTCAAAGCCAAATCAAGAATAGAGATGATCCGCGACGACGCGGATCATGCCTGTCTATAAGCCCGCTGCTGAAGGCAGCAGAGGCATCTATGGAGCCATGATGAAACTCGACCACTTTGCTTGGGCTGCCTCGTCGCTCGAGAAGGGCATCGACGAGTTTGTTCGATTGGGCGGCCCGCGTGCCGTGTTTGGCGGCAGCCACTCGGGGCAGGGCACTTGCAACGCTCTCGCAAGCCTGGGGAATGGCATTTACCTGGCTATCGACGCGCCGGATCCGACGCAGGAGCAGAAAGGAACCTATGGCGAGGTCCTGAGCAAACTGGATGGGTTTGACCTCAACGTCTTCGCCATTGCTTGCGAAGACCTGCACCCGATCCGCGGTACCATGCGATCGCTGCACATCGACTGCGAGATTGTTGAAAAAAGTCGTGTCAGACCTGACGGGGTCGAGGTGAGGTCAAGCACTCTCGAAACAGGAAAGCACGCCTACGGTAAGGTGATGCCGCATTTCATGCAGTGGCATACGAAGGAGCACCCGAGCACATCGGCCCCTACCGGCTGCGAATTGCGTGATTTCTGGGTTGAATTTCCGCAGGCCGACGAATTGGCTGATCTCTACAGAAGGTTCGGTCTTGACGTTGCCGTCAAGCCAGGTGCTGCGCCAAAGCTAATCGCTGTTCTGGAGAGTGCGAAAGAGCGCTTCGTGTTACCAACCGTCTAGCCTCAGTGCTCATCCGCGCCGAACCCACATCATCAAAGCGCATGCGTCAGAGCAATCATCGGCCATGCATCAGCGCACCATCTCGATGATGCTGAACCATCGCAGGGCAAACAAGTGGGCACCCAACACACGCCACTGAGACAAGGGCTGGAAAGGCGACACTGAAGAGGCGTCTCAGCGCGTAGGATGTCCACCTAATGCGAGACGTGTGGCCCTAAGCTGCGGAAACATTGAAACTGTCTGCACAGAGCCGAAACAGCCGGCACAGGAGTGGACTGTTTGGTGGTGGACCCAGTCCGAGGCGAACCAGTCTCAGGGGTGCCGTTCCCTGTTCAGCGGCAAGAAACAGAGAAAACGGCAGAAAAGCCTCGTGGTGGCTTAGCTTCAGCCACGTGAACAGCAACGTGCATAGTGGGTTGCGATTGAAATTCCCTACTCAGGTGGGCAGGGAAATTCAATGCAAAGCAGGGACCGTGGGAGCATCACTACGGAAGCTCGCATGCTTTGCCGGGAGAGCTCCTGTACCTTGATGCCAGACCGGGACGGGGTGACGGAGGGAGCGCTCGCGGAATGTGTTGTTGAGAGCGCTTCGGATGCCAAAGTCGTTGCGCCCTTACCGATTCGCTGCCATGTGGTCTTGAGAGGAGTGTGTTGGCCCTCTGAATCCAAGCTTCCGCTGGAGCGAGGTCCGCCTTGAGTGCCTTCGATTAGGAGCCTGCACGAGCGAGCACACGTGCCGGGTTGTCGATGAAGAAGCGGTCGATAGTGGCCTGATCCAGACCGGCCTCGCGCATGTGGTGGCTGAAATCGGTCAAGACGTGAGCATAGCCCCATCCGCCGTACTCCTGCAGGTAGTGCTTGTGGCCCACATCCTGGGAAAGCATCAGCTGGCCTCCGAAGCCGCGCTCGCAGAGCCGGGCGAGCGCTTTGGCCCGCTCGCGGTCGGACGGCATCCACCAGGAATCCTCAGGCGTGATGAAGTAATAGGAATTGCCGCACAGATCGAACTCCACATTGGCGCCTCGATCGAGCAGGCTCGCCACGTAATCGACGGCCTGTGCGAACTCGATGTCGAGATGGGCAAGCGACGCATCGATGTGATCGAGGATGATCTTCTCCGGAGCGACCCCTTCGCCGACCAGGATGTCGAGCACCTCGTTTCCGCGGCGGCCCGGCGAATGGACGTGGATGGTGATGGGGAGGCCGGACTCCATCTGAGCACGCGCAGCGGCGCGCAACACCTTTTTCTCCCGGGGATGGATGGGATGGAAGGTGCCGATCTCTCCGATGATGCCGGGCTTGACGCCGGTACCATCGATGCCTTCGTTGATTTCCTTCAGGAAGGATGCCGCAAGCTGCTGCTCGGTCATGGCCTCGACATAGGCGGGATGCGCGGAATGGATGTAGTGGCCGAGCCCCGCGAGCACGTGAACGCCGGTTCGCCTTGCGACCTCGGCGAGTGCTGAAACGTTTCGTCCGATATCCACCAGCGTCACATCGACGATCGTCCCGCCGCCCGCCTTCTTGAACAGTTCGACCTCGCGAACGGCGAGCTCGACATCGTCCAGGATGCAGTTGTCGCGGTTGCCATACGGATCGCGATGCAGGTGATGAAGGGCCTTCATCGTCACGGGATCATAGAACGTGCCGGGGTCCTCACCCTCTGCCGGCGGATGCAGATAGCAGCTCAGGTCGATGAAGAGGTGTTCGTGGGTGATGGTCTTCCCGAGTTCCGATGCATCGACCGGACCGAGAACGGTCATGACTTCAGCCATAAGGAGATCCTTTCAGCCGGCGCCCATCGCGGAGACGAGGTCCTGCCGGTCTATGCTTCTTGCATCCAGTTGCTTGGCAATGCGGCCGCGCAGCATCACGAGGATGCGATCGGCCATGAGCATCATCTCGTCGAGATCGTCCGTTGCGAGCAGGACTGCGCTGCCGCGATCGGCGAGCCGGAAGATCTCGTTATGGAGTTCGACAGCCGCCTTCACGTCCACGCCGACGGTCGGAGCTTCGATGACGTAAAGAAGCGGCTGCGAGATCATCTCGCGCCCGAACACGGCCTTCTGCTGGTTGCCGCCGCTCAACTGGCCGATCTTCTGCTCCGGTCCCGCTGTCTTGATCTGCAGCCTGTCGATCACTTCCCTGCCGGTGAGGTCGATCATCCCGACGGGAAGGAAGGAGAAAATCGAGCGGTCGCGCAGGAAACCCATCGAGATGTTGGTGGCGACCGGTAATTCCGAGAAGATACCTTCCGCGCGCCTGTTTTCCGGAACGAAGCCGATGCGTGCGGACGTTTTCCGGCCGTCCGCCACGATGTCCAAATTTCCGCGCCATGCGGCTTGCCCCACGATGCTGCGCGTGAGCTCGTGCCGGCCGGAGCCGAGATGGCCCACGAGCCCCACGATCTCACCTCTGCCGACTGTGAAGGACACGTCTTCGAAGCCTTGGCCGCTCAGTGCCTCGACGGACAAGACCTCTTCCCCCTGCTGAGGTCTTGCGCGCTTGGACGCGCTCTTCACATCCGAGCCGACCATGGTCCGGCTGAGTTCGGCGATCGTGGTCTCCGATATCTTTTTGGTGACGATCATGCGGCCGTCGCGCATGACGCTCGCACGGTCGGCGACGGCCATGACCTCGTCGAGATAGTGCGTAACGAACACGATCATCTTTCCCGCTGCGCGCAGCGTGTTGAAGACATCGAACAGCCGCTCGCGATCCCGCATGCCGAGGCGCGCAGTCGGCTCGTCGAAAATCATGGCCCGGCTGCCGAGCGCGATGACGCGGGCGATCTCGACAAGCTGCTGCGCGCCTGCCGGCAACCTCCTGACGAGTGCGTCGGCAGGAATGTCCAGCTTGTACCGCGCCAGCAACTCGGCCGCGGCGTCGGTGAGCTTCCTGCGCGAGACAGAGCGCCAGAGCGGTGGGCGGTCGGTGAGTTGCAGGCTCTCCAGGCCGAGAAACATATTCTCGGCTACGGTCATCTCAGGAACGAGATCGAACTCCTGATGGACGATGCCGATCCCCGACAGAAGCGCCGTTTTTGGGCCCGATAGATCGACCGGTTTTCCGTCGAGCAGGGTCTCTCCGTCCGCTTCCGGGTAGAGCCCTGCCAGAACCTTGATCAGCGTGGACTTTCCGGCGCCGTTCGCTCCAAGAAGCGCGTGCACCTCTCCCGGCGCAAGATCGAAGTCCACGCGGTCCAGCACCTTAATGCCAGCAAAGCTCTTCGATATACCCCGCATCGAAAGCATGGCGGTCACCGCACGATCAAGCGGGCTTCGCGGTTGCCCCACGTACTGAAGCCGACGGCGAGCAGGAGGATGAGGCCCGTGACTCCTGTCTGCCAGAATGGCGAGACATTGTAGAGGTTGAGCCCGTTGCCGATCGCGGTAAGGAGGAGCACACCGAGAACAGTTCCGACGATGGATCCCTTCCCGCCGCCAAGCGCCGCCCCGCCGATGACCGCTGCGGTGATGGCTTGGAGCTCATAGTTCACGCCGGCATTCGGCAGCGCAGACGCGGTGCGCGAGGAAAGCAGCAGCCCGCCGATGCCGGCGAGTACGCTGCACAGCGCGTAAGAAAGAATCTTCACCCGGGTAACGGGCAAGCCAGCGAGGACGGCAGCATTTTCGTTTCCGCCGATCGCAAACACATATTGTCCGAAGATCGTGCGCTGGAGGACGAGCGCGATGAAGATCGCCAGGCCCGCGAAGAGCAGGCCGGCAACAGGCATGCCCAAGAAGGAGCCCTGCAGAAACTCCGCAAAGGCATAGCCTGGCCCTTCGGCATAGACCAGTTGGCCGTCGCTTACGATCAGCACGAAGCCGCGGACGAGGCTGAGCATGCCAAGGGTTGCGATGAGCGGCGTGATGTTGATCTTGGTGATGAGCATGCCGTTGATGGCGCCGACGATGGCGCAGGCTGCAAGCGCGGCCGCTATGCCCAGCACGACGATGCTTCCACCATCGCCATGGCCGAAAACCATGTAGCAGATCACCCCTGACAGAGCAGCGACCGTTCCCACCGACAGATCGAACCCGCCGAGGATGATGACCAACGTCTGGCCGATGGCGAGCACCCCGATGATCGAGGCCTGCTGCCACAGGTTGAACAGGTTGCCGGGCTGGCGGAAGACCGGATTTACGGTGAAAAGGACGACAATCGGCAGCAGGAGGATGAGGAAGATTCCCCATCTCTGCCAGTAGCCGAGCAATTTATGGGACATGGACGGCAAAGCTCCCTGCGAAACATGTGCCTCCGGAGACGGTCGTGTCTCCGGAGGCACATGCTCGCGAATGCACTCAGAACGGCTTGAATTCGGCGAGATTGGCCTTCGTGCAGGTCGGCAGCGGCACCACGGCGTCGGCCGGAACCGTCTTGAACTCCGGCGCCATCTTCGGCATCGCCGTCATGACCACGCTTCCAAGGGTGCCGGGATCCTGGATGATCACGCCATACTCCCATCCGTTCTCGATGGCCTCCTTGGTCTGCACGGTGAGCTCGCCGCCAGTGAAGATCACATCCGCGCGGTTGGCGGTCTTGTGCGCATAGCGGGCCGCAGGCACCTCGACCATTCCGCCCCAGCCATGGATAAGGTGGATCTGACCTGGCCCGAATTTCTGAAGCAGGTCCTGCGTGCCGGACAGTCCCTTGTCCGGGCTCCATTCGGTGACCACTTCCGCAACGACCTCGATATCGCTTCGAGCCGAGATGACCGACATGATGCCGTCGCGCCGCATCCGATCCGGGGCGCCGCCCGGCAGCCCGCGAAGGAAAGCGATCTTGTAGGGCCCCGTCTTGCCGGACTTATCCAGCGCCTCGACGATGAGCTTGCCCATATTGACGCCGAACTCCGTGTCGTCCGCGCCGATATAGGGGTAGCCTTCAACCTTGCCGCCGATCGCGACGAAAGGAACGCCGGCATTGGTGGCTTGTTTTGCGGCGGGCAGGATGCCGCGCACGTCGATTGGCGCGACGCAGACCACGTCCACTTTCTGAACCACGAATTCTGCGACCTGCTGGGCCTGCATTGCCGCGTCCCACTTGGCTTCCACCAGCCTCAGATCAATGTTGTTGGCCGCAGCGGTTTCGCGCAGGGCCTGCGCCATGGGCACTGCAAACGGGATCGACAAATCCCAGAGCGTGAACCCAATTGTCAGTTTTTCCGTTTGAGCGAAGGCGTTCGATGCTGCCATCGCGGCCGAGAGCCCGACACCGGCCGCAACTGCGTTCATGAAGAGCTCGCGGCGGGTCATGCCGCCTTCCGTCTTGGAATTACTCATGAGTTCCCTTTCAAGCCGCCAAGCGTTATCGTTCGCGCTGCGGACGGCCACTGCAGCGCGCTCAAGACCGTTTACTGGTCCAGAAGGTTTACTTGAACGTTTAAGCTATCGACTGTTTCAATGATGTCAAGCGCGGCCGAAAGGGACAGGGAGCATCAGCGATCGGAAAATCGGCTTCGAGTCTATGCGAGTGTCGTGTCTCCGATGCTTAGCTTCACCGAAAGCTCAATCTTGCGCTCCTGAAACTCGCCCTCCTGGAGGCGGGCCAGTATGATCTGCGCTGCGCGCTGCCCGATCTGATAGGCGCATGACGTAACCGTCGTGAGCAGAGGGGTGGAATAGTTCCGGAACGCGAAGTTGTTGTAGCCGGTCACCTGCATGCTTTCGGGCACGCGTATCTTTCTGCGGGCGAGAACCTTCAGCGCTGCAATCGCTATCTGGTCGTTTGCGCCGAAAATGGCGTCAGGAAGCTGCTTGCCGTCGAGCGCAGCCTCGATTGCGGCCGTTGTCGCCTCGAAGTCCTCCTCGTCGCACTCCACGCGTTCCAATTCGGTCCCCGCCGTCAACGCAGACCGCAGGCCGGCCTCACGCCTCTCGACCGCCGGCCAGTCTCTCGACGGGGCTATCCAGGCGAGGTGCTTGGCTCCACGGTCGATGACATATTTCGCCAGCATCTGAGCACCCCCGAAATCGTCCTGCATGATCGCACTGGCATCGTCGATGTCGCTCGGCGCGGTCTCCTGTACAACCACCAAAGGAAGATGGGTTTCGGCAAGCAAACGACAGGCTTCTGCCCTCATTTCCGGCGGGCCGGAGGCCATCATGACGAAGGCGTCGACGCCGACCGGACGATTGCGCAGGGCTCGAAGATCCTCGATCGAGCGGCATCCGGTGAGCGTCACCCCGTAGCCTGGCTCTACAAAGGCATCGCAAAGCCCGGTGGCGGTATGAGTGGTGAACGGGTCAGCCAGGAAACTCGGAGCCGAGTCCAGGATCACGAGACCGACCGCAAATTCCCGGCTCAGTCTCAGGCTGATCCCGCTTCTCTGCGGCCGGTAATTCAACGCGGTTATGGCCTTCTTGATGCGTTCCCCTGTTTCCGTGCTTACTTCGGACATTCGGCCGTTCACGACATAGGATACCGCCGCAGCCGAGACGCCAGCGAGGTTGGCGACGTCCTGCAGGGATGGGCGCCGGGACTTCAGCTTTGTTCGATGTGCTTTCATTCGTATCCCGCTCTATCATGACCCAAGATCGAAAGCCGTCTACGGGTGCCGGTCCGACCACGCAAGAAAACCGCTGCTTAGTTCGTTCCGGCTTATACGATAAAGGCTGTTCAGCTTACAAAAATCGGCCGAAAGGCTTCTAAATATCCCTGTCTCAAAATCCGTCTTGACACGACCTTGGGTTCGAGTAGCTTAAACGTTAAAGATAAAAGCGGTCGGTTCAGGCTTTGGAAGACGCGCATCGCAGACCCTGCGGCGCTGAACATGGGGAGGCTAAAATGACAGAGTTTCGGAGCGAGGTGAGCCGGCGGAGCGTCCTGAAGGGAACCGCCGGTGTCGCTGCTGCCGCCTTGTTGGCGCCGGGCGGTCGCGCATTCGCTCAGTCCGAGCAAATCACGATCATGACGTGGGAAACCTACCATGATGACGACTGGCTCGCGGAGTGGACCGCAAAATCTGGCGTGCAGGTGAATGCGATCCGCATCGGATCGAATGACGAGACCTATGCCAAGCTGCGCTCCGGCGCTGCGGAGGTTGATGCATTCGTGTTGGATATCGGCTCCATGCAGCGCTTCATGGAAGCAAAGCTGATGGCGCCGTTCGATCTGTCGAAGGTTCCCAATGCCTCGAACATCGCCAGCGGATTAAACTGGCAAAAGGAAACGACTTTCGATGGCGCGCCCCGCGCGGTTCCCTACAACTGGGGAACGCAGCCGCTGATGTTCAACAGCGAAACGGTCAAGCCTGCGCCGACGAGCTGGAAGATCTTTTGGGATCCGAAACACGCAGGCAAGGTCGTGATGCCCGACGACGCCGCCATTGTGTTTCCGATGGTCGCACTTGCGATCGGCGCCAAGGATCCCTTCAATCTCACCGAGGCGGAGTTCGAGAAGTGCATGCAGGCCTTCCGTGATCTGCGGCCGCAGCTTCGCACTCTTGCCCGTGGCTTCGACGATGCGACGGCGATCTTCGCCGCGGGCGATGCCGATGTCGGCTACTGCCAGAACATTTCCACGGTGTTCGCGCTCAAGGAGCAGGGGAAGCGGTTCGACTTCACGTTCCCGGACGAGGGAACGCCGACCTGGATCGACTGCTATGCCTTGAGCGAAGCGGGCGCCAAGCGCCAGATCGTTTATGACTTCATCAACGAGACGATGACGCCGAAATGGCAGGCTCGCTTTATTCAGAAGTCTGTCAACAACGGAATTCTGGACGCCGCAAGCGCAACCGCGGCAGGTTTGCCCGAGGCAAGTCTCAACAAGACGAATGTTCCCGCGCTCGAGGATCCGAAGTTCTGGGATCGCATGTCGTTCTTCAAGAATCCCGAGGATGTCGATCGCAGGCTTGAAATCTGGAACGCCTTCAAGGCGGGTACCCTGTAGCCTCGGGAAGCGTCCTGTCGATGACATCGGTCAGCGCATATGCCCCCGTCCGTCGGCAGGGCTCCGCGGTTCCCGCTTCAGGCTCCGACAGTATCGTCGAGTTGAAGGGGATCACGCGAACCTATCCAGGCTCGTCCGAGCCAGCCCTTCATCCGACGTCGTTCAGCATCCAGGCGGGAGAATTCTTTTCGATCCTGGGCCCCAGCGGATCTGGAAAGACAACGACGCTGAGGCTCATTGCAGGTTTTGAGCGGCCGAACTCGGGCTCTGTCATGCTCGGCGGGATGGTTGTGAACGACCTGCCGCCAGAAAAGCGCGACGTGAACACCGTCTTCCAGAGCTATGCTCTGTTTCCGCATATGACGGTAGCGGAGAACGTTGCTTATCCGCTGCGGATGAAGAGCCTCCCCCGGGGGGAGATTTCGGGCCGCGTCGAAGAAGCCCTGAAGATGGTGGAGATGGCCGGTTTCGGTAGCCGTCTTCCGCATCAGCTATCCGGTGGCCAGCGGCAGCGAATAGCTCTTGCCCGCGCGATCATCGGCCGGCCAGCGGTTCTGCTTCTCGATGAGCCGCTGGGTGCTCTGGATCTTCGGCTTCGCCAGCAGATGCAGCACGTTTTGACCTCGCTTCAGTCCAGGCTCGGCATAACCTTCATCTATGTGACACATGATCAAAGCGAGGCTCTGTCCATGTCGGATCGTGTGGCGATCATGAATGGCGGCCGCGTCGAGCAGATCGGAAGCCCCGAGGATCTCTACTACGCGCCGTCCAGCCAGTTCGTCGCGCGCTTTGTCGGAAAGTCGAACCTGATCCCGATCGATGTCACGACAGATCGAGGAGGTTTCAAGGGCGCCTTCGCAGGTCAGGCATTTGCTCTTCCGCAAGCTTGCCGGCAGGGCCGCGCCACGCTCGTGCTGAGATGTGAAAGCCTCTCCCTCACGCGTGAAGGCCCCGGCGACAGGAATGGCATCTGTGTTGCCGGAACGATCAGAAACGTTCTGTTCCTCGGGACAGGCCTGGAAGTCTCGGTGGATTGCGCGGGCACGGAACTGATCGCCCTTGTTCCCGCCAGGAGGGAGCGCAGCCTCGCGCCGGGAGACGCCGTTCACTGCTGCTTCAAACCACAAGACGGCGTCATCCTCGATGACTGATGCCCTCCCCACCACCCGGATCGCTGACAGCCGCGCGGCCCTCCGAGGCATCAATCTGGCGCGGGTCCCCGTCTATGTCTGGCTGGTGGTACTCGTCGTGGCCCCGAACGCATTGCTTGTCATCACGAGCTTTTCGCGATCGGCCGGCGGTGCGGTGCTGTATGAGGCGACGCTACGCAATTACGTGACGGTTCTCGGTTCGACCACCGTTCAGATTCTTGCTCTGAAGACGGTTGCGATCGCTATCGTTTCGGTCGGGCTCGCGACCCTGATCGCCTATCCGCTCGCCTTTTACATCAGCAGATCTCTCGGCCGCTACAAGACGGTGGCAGTCCTGCTCATTGTCGTGCCTTTGTGGATCAGCCTTCTGATCCGCATCTTTGCATGGCGCATCATTCTTGGCGAACAAGGCTTGCTGAACACCGGGCTCATGCAATTGGGCATCATAAGCAAGCCGACGTCCCTGTTCCTGTACACACCGTTCTCGGTCATCCTGACGCTGATCTCTGTCGCGATTCCCTACGTCTTCGTGGCGGCTTATGCGGCCATCGAGCGTGTGCCCTTCAGCTTGCTTGAAGCCGCGCGTGACAATGGCGCGTCCATCTTTCGCGCATTCACAACGGTGATATGGCCGCTCACCCGCCAGGGCACCGGTATCGGCGTGGCGCTCGCATTTCTCATGGCGATCGGGGACTACGTCACTCCATCCATGGTGGGCGGTCTCAACGGCACGATGCTGGGTATGGTCATCGCCTCGCAGTTCGGTATGGCCGGCAACTGGCCGCTCGGCTCGGCGCAGGCAGTCTATATATTGGTGTTGATCGGGATCTGTCTGTTCCTGCTGTTTTTCGCGACAAGGTCGCGGGGAATCCTGGCAGAAGCCGATGCGGGGGTGGCTCCCATGCCCACACCGTGGTCGATGCTTCCGCTGAAGATGAAGGTCAGACGTGTCCTCGGTCGTCTTGTATTTCTGCTGCCCTATTTCTTTCTTTATGCGCCGCTCTTCGTTGTCGCGCTCTTTTCCTTCAACGACGCGACCATACAAACTCTCCCATTCAAGGGCTTCACCCTGCGTTGGTATGCGGACTTGCCCTCCAACGGGCCGCTTCTCAGCGCATTGGGAAAGAGTCTTCAGCTTGGCCTGATTGCTTCTGTGATCGGCGCGGCGGTCGGGACAGCGTTCGCATTCGTATTCTCCGAGTGGTCCGGACGTCGCACCGCGGTAGTCGAATACATGATCGCGCTTCCCTTGGCCGTGCCCGGCGTGGTGCTCGGGATCTGCATGGTCATGACGGCGACCGCTGTCGGCATTCCTGCCGGCCTCGGGAGGCTGGTTCTCGGCCATGTCGCTTTCGTGATGCCCGTCGTCATGCTGATCGTCGTTTCCAGGCTCCGCCGTATCGATCCGAGCTTTGGGCTTGCCTCGCGCGATCTTGGGGGATCACCTTGGCGGACGTTCCGTGAAGTTCAGCTCCCGATGATCAGGAGCGCGATTATCGGCGGCGCGATCCTGGGATTTACCCTCTCCTTTGATGAGGTGGTGGTCAGCCTGTTTCTTTCCGGCAACGAACCGACGCTGCCGATCTATGTCTGGAACCAGACGCGCTTCGGTTTCACTCCTTCGGTGAATGCGATCTTCACCTGCATCGGGGCCTTTTCCTTCATCCTCGTTCTGTCGGCTCAGACACTGATCAGTCCTGCGCCGGCAAGATCTTCAAACCATGCGGCCAGGAAGACATGAGCATCACCAGCAGGAATTTCGGCGAACTCGACGGCAAACCAGTCGAGGCGTTCAGGATCACAAACGCGAACGGGTTGTCTGCCGAGCTGATGACCTTCGGCGCACGCCTCGTCAGCCTCTATGCGCCCGACAGGAACGGCGAGTTTGAGGACATCACCCTCGGCTTCGACGACATTGCCGACTACGTCACCACCGACACCTATTTCGGAGCGAGCTGCGGCCGTTACGGCAATCGAATCCGCGCAGGGCAGTTCGAGCTCGATGGCGTGACGCATTCACTCGTTGCGAATGAAGGCGCCAACCACCTGCACGGCGGCCTGAAGGGGCTCGACAAATATATCTGGACGGCGTTTCCGGAGGATGCCGCGAATGCAGTGACATTCACTCATGTCTCGCCGGATGGCGACCAGGGCTATCCCGGCGAAGTCGTGGTCAAGTCACGCTACCAGCTGTCGGACGATAATCGCCTGACCATCACCATGACCGGCGTCACAAACAAGCCGACGCTGCTCAATATGGTCAATCATGCCTACTGGAATGCTGCGGGCCACGGAAACGGCGATCTGCGCGAGCAGACGCTGGTCGTACACGCCGATTTCTATACCCCAGTAGACGGCGAGCTTCTGGCAACGGGCGAGATCATTCCAGTTGAGGGCACCCCATTCGATTTCCGCAGCGAGAAGCCGATCGGTCGGGATATCGACGCGGTGCCGAACTCGGGCGTCGGCCACCTCAGTGGCGGCGGTTATGATCACAACTGGGTATTGAACGGCATCGGCAGCGGTCTGCGTCCTGTGGCGACCCTGTGGGACCCGAAGTCCGGCCGCGGGCTGTCGCTGCGCGCGACTGAACCGGGTGTCCAGATCTACACGGGCGGATACCTGTCGGCCGACGTCGTCGGCAAGGGCAACAAGCCCTATCGCACCTACGCAGGCCTGACATTCGAAACCCAGAAATTCCCTGGCTCCCCGAACTTCGCCCATTTTCCCTCGACCCGGCTCGACCCCGGCCAGGTCTACGAGCACGTCATGGAATACCAGTTCTTCGCGCGCTGATCCGGGAGCCTACTCATGACGAACACCAACAAATACGACGCGGTCATCGTCGGCGGCGGGCACAACGGGCTCGTCTGCGCGAACTATCTTGGACGTGCGGGACTGTCCGTGGCGGTTCTCGAGGCCCGGCATGTTGTAGGCGGTGCCTGTGTCAGCGAGGAGCTCATTCCAAACTCGACCTGGTCGTCCTGCTCCTTCGTGCAAGGCATGCTGCGCCCGGAAATCATTTCCGATCTCGAACTCGGAAAGTACGGGCTTGTTTCCAAGTCACCCGACACGCAGGGCTTCGCGCTTTGGGATGATGGCGACCACTTCTTCATGCACAAGGATCTGGACCGCACGCTGGCTTCGATCGAGAAGCACAGCAAGGGCGAGGGCGAGAATTTTCTCCGTTTCGCCTCGCGCATGAAGCGCTTCAGCGACGTCACGCGGGACGTGTTGCTGTCCGAGCCGATGTCGCGCGCCGACTTCATCAAGCTGTTCGAGGATGAGGGCGAGCACGAGCTGCTGCAGGAGTTCGTGTTCGCTTCCGCCCGCGAGCTGACCGAAAAATACATGAAGTCCGAGCGCCTGCGCGGCTACATGAACTTTCTCGGGATGGTGTCCACCTGGGGCGGTCCATCCACGCCCGGAACGGCCTATGTTTATGGCTACCACGCGCAGGGCGAGTTCGACGGCATATTGGGGCGCTGGGCGCTTCCAGTCGGCGGTATGGGGGCCATCACGCGCGCGCTCGCTGCAAGCGCGATCGCGCATGGAGTGGTCATCCGCACGGATGCAGCGGTCCAGGGCGTGAAGGTCAGCGGCGGCGAGGTCACGGGAGTCGTCCTCGCTTCCGGCGAGGAGCTCGAAGCCGGCCTCGTAGTGTCCAACGCCGATCCGAAGCGGTCGTTGCTGAAGCTGCTCGACAGCAAGCACCTGCCCGACCGGGTTCGCAAGGCAGCCGAAGGGATCGATCAGAAGGGATCGATGGCGAGGATCCATCTGCTTATCGATCAGCTTCCCGAATATGTCGGCTTTGGAAACTCCAGGCCCGGTGCGGAGCATCAAGGACACACCATCCTTGGCGGAAGCGTGGAACTGTTCGAGCAGGCGTGGGAGGCGCAGCGCCGTGGCGCATTCGCCCAAGACTATGTGATCGAGGCGCTTATCCACTCGATCACCGATCCCACGGTTTGCGAGCCGGGCTACCACACGCTGGCGCTGGGGGTGCAGCAGCTTCCCTATGACTTGGCTGAAGGTACCTGGGACACTCGTCGAGAGGAGTGGCTGGATAGCGTCTGTGAGATGCTTTTCCGCTATGCGCCTAATCTTCGCGGTCACATCGTAGGACGCAACGTCATCACGCCGCTGGACCTCGAGCAGACCTACAATCTCACCGGTGGAAACATCTTTCAGGCCTCGATGGTCGGTCTGCAGCAACTGCTCGACGCTCGCCCGCTCTGGGCGGCAGGTCATTACCGGACGCCGGTGTCAGGCTATTATCTTTGCGGATCGGGCACCCATCCAGGCGGTGGCGTGACCGGAGCCCCGGGGCACAACGCGGCCATGCGAATTCTGGCGGACCTCAAGGGCGAGACCGATATCCGGCAAGTCCGCATGCGGGCCGGCGGGAAGACTTTCATCGACAGCATCATGGAGACCGGTTTCGGTCAGAAGATGGGCTACCAAATCGCGAAGTCTCGCGGCTTCCGCTCGCTGACCAAGCATCTGTCGAAAACGAAACGCTGAAGTACCAATCGAGCACGTGCGGGATGCTGGTCGCCGGCCGGCCAGGTCTGCTGCGAGCAAAGAACAAAGGAGAAGGAAGTATGGAGCGCGGGATCATGAAGGACACGGCTCGATACTTGAGCCTGAAAGACAAGGTCGTGTTCATCACGGGCGGCGCCTCCGGCATTGGACGCAGCCTGGTCGAGCATTTCCACGATCAAGGCAGCAGGGTCGTATTCATCGATATCGCCGAGCAGGCAGGACGAGACCTGACTGAGGAACTCGCCGCAAAGGGAGAACATCGCCCGCGTTTTGAAGTCTGCGACCTGCGGGACGTCAACAAGCTTGGAGCCCTGATCGATCAGGTCGGTGAAGAAGTTGGTCCGATCTCGGTTCTGGTCAACAATGCCGGCAACGACGACAGGCATCGTCTCGAAGACGTGACCTCCGAATATTTCGATGACCGGATCGCCGTGAACCTGAAGCATCAGCTGTTCACCGCAAAGCATGTGCGGCCTCAGATGCGCGGGGCTGGTGGCGGGTCGATCATCAATTTCAGCTCGATCACCTGGATGCAGGCTGACGGGGACTGCGTGGTCTACGTCACGTCAAAGTCAGCGGTTGTCGGCCTCACCCGCGCGCTTGCCACGGAACTGGGCGGCGACGGGATCCGCGTCAATGCGATCGCACCGGGCTGGGTCATGACGGATCGCCAGATGTCCCTGTGGGTGGACGAGAACGGCGAGCGCCAGATCGAAGAGCGGCAGGCGCTCAAGCCCCGGCTGCATTCGCCCGACATCGCACGCATGGCGCTTTTCCTGGCTGCGGATGACAGCCGCATGTGCTCGAAACAAACCTTCATCGTCGACGGCGGCTGGATCTAGCTGAAGCTATCCAGCTCTTCCGAAAACATCCATTCATTTAGACTGTGAGATCAAACATGCATGATTTTAAGAAGCTGACTGGGATTCTCTATTCCGCGGTCATTTCCGATACGCTCGACAGCTTCGGTATGAAGCATCAGGCGATGAAGCCTTTCATCCGTCCACTTGACGACAAGCTCGTCTTCATGGGTCCGGCACGCACCGGCAAGTTTGTTCCTGCCGACGAGCCGAAGGAAGGCGAAAATCCATACGATATCGAGATGGCCCTGCTGGACGATCTGAAGCCCGGCCAAGTCTCGGTTCTTGCCTGCGGTGGCCCGACGGACTGGATCGCGCCATGGGGAGAATTGCTGACCACCGCCTCGATTGCACGCCGTGCGGCTGGCTGCGTGACCGACGGCCTCGTGCGGGACATCAGGCACATAAAGGCTCTCAACTTTCCTGTCTTCCATGGGGGGATCGGCCCGCTGGATACGCGCGGCCGCGCGAAGATGGTGGAGATGGATACCACGGTGAGCTGCGGTGGTGTCAGCGTCTCGACCGGCGACATCGTGTTCGGTGACATGGACGGCGTCGTCGTCATCCCGAAGGATTACGCCGACCGTGTCATCGCCCGCGCGCAGGAAAAGATCACCAGCGAGAACCACACCCGTGACGAGCTTCGCCAAGGCACTCTGCTTGCAGAGGTTTATGCGAAATATGGCGTTCTGTGAGGCATCCGGGATGTGCGTGACCGACAAGCGAGCTCTCGTCATCGGCGCCTCGTCCCGCATCTGAATGGCCACCGCTCGTGTGCTCGCTGGCGGCGGGGCTGAACTCGCCATCGCTGCACGTTCAACCGGCAAGCTTCAAGAACTTGCCTCCGATCTCGCCACCAAAGCACATGTCGTGACCGGCGATGTGGCGGACGCGGATAGCTGCGCCCGTATCGTCCAGAACGCGCAGTCGGGGTGCTGTAACGGCAAGCTACGTGACAGCTGCTCAACGAGGCTACCTTCCGCTCGGCGCAATGGCGCATGGCGCGTTCTAAAATGAGATCAGGAGTACGAGTGTTCGCGCGGAAAGCTAAGCTAAAGACACCTTGAGACCAAGGTTACGCTATCTTCGCCTGGGCCAGCACGGACAGCCTGCTGCAGGCTGCTGATTGGTCCACCATATCGCATAATCACGTGGCAACCCGGTGGCGATTCGACCAAGTTGCGCTTTGAGGATGTGACGCTACTGTCTCGCTAAGACTATGAAAGCTATCGTAGATTTTGGTGGAGCCAATCGGAATCGAACCGACGACCTCTTGAATGCCATTCAAGCGCTCTCCCAACTGAGCTATGGCCCCACTCGCACGGCAAAGAAGCCGGGCTTTTGCCGCTTGAAGGAAGCGGCAGGGCGCGGGCTTGGGAACCTGCGCCGTTTTCCAAGTGGGCGGCTTCTATCGCCAGCCCACAGCAAGATCAAGCTTTAAGTCTGGAAGAGCCGGGAAAGCCTCAGCGCCCTCCTTCAACCAATCAGGTTGAAGAGGCCGCGAGAACCGGCATCGATCTCAGGCCTCGTCGTCGTCGCCGACACCGACGATGCCGGTCATGTCGTCATCTTCTTCTTCCTCGTCGGCCAGGAAGGTATCATCCTCCTCATCGGCGAGCTCCACGTCCTCTTCCTCTTCGCCGAGATCGGGGGCGTCGCTGCCCTTGGCCTCGTCGTCGGCTTCCTCGAGCGAAACGACCTCCGCCCCTTCCTCCTCGGTGTCGGCCTCGCGCTCCTCGACCTCTTCCTCCTCCTCGACCACCTTGGCGCTGCTGCCGGCCTCGTCGAAATATGAGCGCGGATAAGCGGTGCCCGTATAGGGGGATACGATGGGATCCTTGTTGAGATCGTAGAACTTGCGGCCCGTTTCGGGGTCGATGCGTTTCGTGCCGAGCTTGGAGTCTGCCACGTCGGAAAACCTTGTTTCGTCCAGTTGCGGCCCCCTTAGACACAACAGCGGCAGCCTGTCAAAACGAAATCCGTGCAGCCGCGCGTCTGGCCTGTGCGAGGCTGCGGTCGCTTGAGATCGAGGAACGGCGCGGTGCTTGCGCCTGCCTTCAAGTGTCGGAAAGCATAGCCGGACCCGAGCGTGTCGCGCGAGGGGTGACCCTGCCAAACCGCCATGCTAGGAGCCGCGCATCCCGTGCCATGAGCGGCATCGCATAGCATAGGCCGGCCGGCTTCCGAACGGCGAAGCCATCCGGTTCGTTTCGAGGAATCATGTCCCACCTTCCGTCGTCCCGCCCTGCCACATCGCGCCGGAGCCAGGCCTTGCAAGGCCGGGCGCGCCTGCCGGGCGACAAGTCGATCTCGCATCGCGCGATGATGTTCGGCGGGCTGGCCTCGGGCGAAACACGGGTCACGGGGCTGCTCGAGGGCGAGGATGTCCTGCGCACGGCGTATGCAATGCGCGCGTTCGGCGCGGTCATCGAGAGGCAGGATGGCGAGTGGATCATCCATGGCGTGGGCAATGGCTGCCTGCTCGAGCCCGAAGCGCCGCTCGATTTCGGCAATGCCGGCACGGGCTCCCGCCTCACCATGGGGCTGGCCGGCACCTATGACATGGAAACCGTGTTCACCGGTGACGCGTCTCTTTCTCGGCGGCCGATGGGCCGCGTGCTCGATCCGCTTCGCCTGATGGGTGTGCAGGTTCTGGAAGCGGCACAAGGCGACCGCATGCCGATCAGGCTCAGGGGACCGCGCTTCGCGGCACCCATCACCTATCGCGTGCCGATGGCCTCCGCGCAGGTGAAGTCGGCCGTGCTGCTCGCGGGGCTGAACACCGCGGGCATCACAACCGTGATCGAGCCCGTCATGACGCGCGACCACACCGAAAAGATGCTGCGCGGCTTCGGCGCGGAGATCGAGGTCGAAACGGATGCCGCCGGTGCGCGCACCATTCGTCTCCGGGGGCAGGGCACGCTGACCGGCCAGATGATCGCGGTGCCAGGCGATCCGTCCTCCGCCGCCTTTCCGATGGTTGCGGCACTTCTCGTGCCGGGCTCGGAGGTGCTGATCGAGAATGTGCTGATGAACCCCACCCGCACCGGGCTGCTGCAGACGCTGGGGGAGATGGGCGGTCGGATCGAGGTGCGGAACCCAAGGCTTGCGGGCGGCGAGGACGTGGCGGACCTTCTAGTGCGCGGCTCAGAGCTCAAGGGCGTGCGCGTGCCGCCCGAGCGCGCGCCATCGATGATCGACGAATATCCCGTGCTCGCCGTTGCCGCAGCTTTCGCCGAGGGCGAGACGGTGATGGAAGGGCTCGACGAGCTGCGCGTAAAGGAATCCGACCGTTTGGCTGCCGTGGCGCGTGGGCTCGAAGCCAACGCGGTCGATTGCTCGGAAGGCGAGGCATCGCTGCGGGTGCGCGGGCGGCCCGGCGGCAAGGGTTTGGGCGGCGGCACGGTCGCCACCCATCTCGACCACCGCATCGCCATGAGCTTCCTCGTCATGGGCCTGGCCGCCGAGAAGCCGGTGACGGTGGACGACCAGTCGATGATCGCGACGAGCTTTCCGGAGTTCATGGGGCTGATGCGGAACCTGGGCGCGGAGATCGAAGCGGAGGTCGCATCCGCATGACGCCTCTTGTCATCGCCATCGACGGGCCGGCCGCGTCGGGCAAGGGAACGCTTGCGCGGAAGATCGCGGAACGTTTCGGTCTGCCGCATCTCGATACGGGGCTGTCCTACCGGGCGGTGGCGCAGATGCTGCTGGCCAAGAGCCTGCCGCTCGATTCCGAGGCGCTTGCGGCCGAGGAGGCGGGGAGGGTCGACCTGAACCGGCTCGATCAGGCCGTGCTTTCGCTTCATGCAGTGGGCGAAGCGGCCTCGCGGATCGCGGTGTTTCCATCCGTGCGCCGCGTTCTCGTGGAAAAGCAGCAAAGCTTCGCGGCCAGCCCCGGAGGCGCCGTGCTCGACGGGCGGGACATCGGCACGGTGGTCTGCCCCCGGGCCTCCGTGAAGATCTTCCTCACCGCCTCGCCCCGCGTGCGCGCGGCGCGCCGGCTGGCCGAGATCGAGGCGCGGGGAGGAGAGGGCAATCTCGCGGTCATCCAGGCCGAGATCGAGGCGCGCGACGCGCGTGACGCCAACCGCGCCGACTCGCCGCTCCAGCCTGCGCCGGACGCCCACTTGCTCGACACCAGCGAAATGGATATAGACGCGGCGTTTTCTGCGGCCTGCGCCATTGTCGATCAGGTGCTCGCCGGAAAACGCCGGCCCGACTGAAGGGGCGCCGGTTTCTCCATCAGCGGCAATCGTTGCGGGAAACGGCGAACCTCCCCATATCGGGTGCATACCGAAATCGAACCAGCCTGCCGGCCTTTGATGCGCCGGACGCCGCATTCGCAAGGATCGGCACCAAAGGGTTCTTGAACCCGGAGGAGCGGCAGGCCAAACGCAACACGAACCATCCGGCGCCGCCTCGTGGGACGAGGCACTCCAGGAGAACAAATGTCACAAACCGTTGCCAACAAGGCAAATCCGAGCCGTGATGATTTCGCGGCTCTGCTCGAGGAATCGTTCGGTGCCGGCCATTCGGGGGAAGGCCAGGTCGTTCGCGGCCGCGTCACGGCCATCGAAAAGGACATGGCCATCATCGATGTCGGCCTGAAGGTCGAAGGCCGCGTGCCGCTGAAGGAATTCGGCGCCAAGTCCAAGGACACCCAGCTCAAGCCCGGCGACACAGTGGAAGTCTATGTCGAGCGCATCGAGAACGCGCTGGGCGAAGCCATGCTCTCGCGCGACAAGGCGCGCCGCGAGGAGTCCTGGGGCAAGCTCGAGGAAAAGTTCGCCAAGAACGAGCGCGTTGAAGGCGTCATCTACAATCAGGTCAAGGGCGGCTTCACCGTCGATCTCGACGGCGCCATGGCCTTCCTGCCGCGCTCCCAGGTCGATATCCGCCCGATCCGCGACGTCACTCCGCTGATGCACACCTCGCAGCCCTTCGAGATCCTCAAGATGGATCGTCGCCGGGGCAACATCGTCGTGAGCCGCCGCACCGTGCTGGAAGAAAGCCGCGCCGAGCAGCGCTCGGAGATCGTCCAGAACCTCGAAGAGGGTCAGGTGGTCGAGGGTGTGGTCAAGAACATCACCGACTATGGTGCATTCGTGGACCTGGGCGGCATCGACGGCCTGCTCCATGTCACTGACATGGCCTGGCGCCGCGTCAACCATCCGACCGAAATCCTTCAGATCGGCCAGACGGTGCGCGTGCAGATCATCCGCATCAACCAGGAAACCCACCGCATCTCGCTCGGCATGAAGCAGCTCGAGAGCGATCCGTGGGGCGACATCGGCACGAAATACCCGATCGGCAAGAAGATTCACGGCACGGTCACCAACATCACCGACTACGGCGCCTTCGTGGAGCTGGAGCCGGGCATCGAGGGCCTCATCCACGTTTCCGAGATGTCGTGGACCAAGAAGAACGTGCATCCCGGCAAGATCCTGTCCACCACGCAGCAGGCGGATGTGGTCGTGCTCGAGGTCGATCCGGCCAAGCGCCGCATTTCGCTCGGTCTCAAGCAGACGCTGGAGAACCCGTGGGAGTCCTTCGCCAGCAGCCACCCCGTCGGCTCGATCGTCGAGGGCGAGGTCAAGAACAAGACCGAGTTCGGCCTGTTCATCGGCCTCGAAGGCGATGTGGACGGCATGGTGCACCTTTCCGACCTCGACTGGACCCGTCCGGGCGAGCAGGTCATCGAGGAGTATCAGCGCGGCCAGATCGTCAAGGCGCAGGTTCTCGACGTTGACGAGGAGAAGGAACGCATCTCGCTTGGCATCAAGCAGCTTGCCCGCGAAACTGTCAGCGAAGGCCCGTCCACCGGCGAACCGCGCAAGAACGCGGTCGTCACCTGCGAGGTCATCGCGATCAAGGACGGCGGCATCGAGGTGCGCCTGGTGGAGTCCGGTTATGACTCCTTCATCAAGCGCAATGATCTGAGCCGCGACCGCGACGAGCAGCGTCCGGAGCGCTTCAATGTGGGCCAGAAGCTCGACGCCCGCGTGATCGCCTGGGACAAGAAGACCAAGAAGCTGCAGGTCTCGATCAAGGCGCTCGAGATCGCCGAGGAAAAGGAAGCGGTGGCCCAGTACGGCTCGACCGATTCCGGTGCCTCGCTCGGCGACATCCTCGGCGCCGCGCTCAAGAGCCGCAACTAAGACGCTTCGGGGCGAAGCGGATCCGCTTCGCCCTCGAACCACGCGGCTAAGACCAAGCCTGTTCTCCGAAGCCCCGCGATTGCCCGGCTTTAAGGGGGCAACCGACATAAAACCCCGTCGGAACCTGTTTCCGGCGGGGTTTTCTTATGTGAGAACGGGCGGCGCTGCTCTCGCCGGTGATAGTGCCGCCGGCATTGCCGGTTCTTTCAAGCCTCTTCCGACAATAGTTGCCGCTGCAAATGCGCCGGCAGGAACGCTTCAAGCTTCCGTGCTGTGTGCGGCCAGGTCCATTGCCGCATCACCGCCGCGCGCGGGTCCATGAGAGAGGCGCGTGCGAGCAGAGCGTCGATCGCTTCGGGAAAGTGCTCGGGCGGCGCGGCCAGCCCTGTCTCGGGCGTGATGAACTGAAGCCCGCAGCGGAGGCCCGCATTGGCGAGCACGGGGAGCCCGGCCAGCATATATTCCGTCAGGATCGCCGGCGCGCCGTCATCCACGCCGCAGACCACGCCGATCCGTGCGCGGTTCATCAGCGCGTTGACCTCCGCGAATGGCACGCCGGGCGGGCCGACAAAGCTGATGTCGAGCCCGCGGGCGCCTGCCTCCGCCCGAAGCGCATCGCCCATCTCGCCATAGCCGAAGACGCAGAGCGCCCGCGTGCCGGGTCGCCGCGCCACGGCGTCGAACAGGATGTCGTGCCGCTTGTAGCCCTGTGCTGCCGCGACGTAGATGAGGTCGAACTCCTTGGGGCTCCCGAGCGGGCGGAAGGTTTCGGGATCGGCGAATTCCGGTCCGATCGGCATCACCGCGCATTCCATGTCCGGCAGCCGTGCGCGCACTTCATCGCTTTGCCATTCCGCGCCTGTCAAAACGAGGTCGAAATGGCGGCCAACCTCATCCGGCACCCGGAAAGCCGGCGCGTCGATGGAGTTGTAGATCGTGAAGCTGTTGCCGCAGGCTTCCATCAGCCGCTCGTCCACGCCGAGGCCCCAGACGCAAAAGATATGCGGCGCGCCAAAGGCATGGATGAAGCCCAGCATGTCGGCGGACGAAGAGGGCGCCTCCTCGCGGTCGAGGTGAAAGGCGCGGCGAACAAGAAGCGGATGGCCGCGCGAAAAGGTGGGAGGCGAGCCGGGCCGCCAGAAATGCCAGATTTCGGCCTGATCCACGATCCCTCGCTTGACGAGGCTCAGCGGTAGGCGTTCGAGATAGCCGCCCCGCACGCCGAGCGCCGCGCGCTCCTGTTCGAGCCGCTGAACGGGCGTCGGCGCCGGGCCGCGCTCGCCTCGCATCCAGGCTGCGTGCGCCTGCGCCGCATCCCAGCCCGGCGGCTCGGGCGGCCAGCCGTCGCGGAAATCGCTGACAACGACGATGGAGCGGTGAGGGGAAAGCGGAGCGGCTGGCATGGGTGCCGCGCTCCTAACCTATGTTAGTATTTTTCCCAAGGCAGCTCCGGCCGGGCGAATGAAAAACAGCGGGCTTCATGCCCGAGCCAATATCATCGTTGCCCGAGGAGGCAGCCGCTCCTATCACTTTCGGAAAAAACAGGAGGGGTTCATGGCGGTCAAGCGCATCGTGGCCAATATCAGCGGCGCCGATCTCGAAGCGGCAAAGAGCTTCTATCGGGACGTGCTCGACATGGAGGTGGTCATGGATCACGGCTGGATCATGACCTTTGCCGGAACGGCGCAGGCCGCGCCTCAGCTCAGCGTTGCCATAGAAGGCGGAGCGGGAACGCCTGTGCCCGCCATCTCGATCGAGGTGGACGATCTGGAGGATACCTATCGCCGCGTGCTCGCCGCCAGCCTTCCGGTGGAATATGGGCCGGTGCTCGAACCCTGGGGCGTGCGCCGCTTCTTCACCCGCGATCCCTCCGGCACGCTTCTCAACATCCTCGCCCATGACCGGCCGGATGCCGGCGAGCCGAAGGAGTGACCAGGTTGGCGACTGTGTTCGACGGTTGTTCCTAGCGCTTCAGAAATTCCGCGAAAGCCTGTTCGTGATCGGGGTGCCAGCGCGACAGCGGCGGGCGGTTCTCGATGATATCGCCGGCTGCCCAGGCGATCCGCTTCTCATCCAGCCCGCGCGGCACGTCATTGTCGGGACAAAGGATGTAGAAGTCGCCGCGGGAGACGCTGTCGAGCATGAAGTCGGCGGTCTGCTCGGGCGTCCAGGCGCCTGCGGGCTTTTCGGTGCGGCTTCCTTGCGTGAGGCCGGTCCACACGAAGCCGGGAATCAGGAGATGGACGCCGAGCCTTTCCGCGCCCTTCGTGTTGCGCAGTTCATGCGCCAGTGCCTCTGTGAACACCTTCACGCCTGCTTTTGTGATGTTGTAGCCGGTGCTGCCCGGCGGGGTGGTGATGCCCTGCTTGGAGCCGGTATTGATCACGAGACCGGGCCGGCCACGCTCGATCATGGCGGGCACGAAGGCGCGGGTCCCGTGGATCACGCCCCAGAGGTTGACGGCAAAGACGCGATGCCAGTTCTCGATCGGGCCGAACAGCGTGCTGCCCGGCTGGATGCCCGCATTGTTCATCAGCACATCTGTGCCGCCCCATTTTTCCGCGACCTGCGCCTGAAGCCCGGCCAGGGCATCGGGCTCCGACACATCGACCTCGACGGCGATCACCTCCGCGCCGTGCGCCGCTTGCCCACGGATCGCGTCAGCCGCCGCATCGAGCTTTTCCGCTCCGAGATCGGCCACCGCCACATGAAGGCCGAGGCTTGCGAAGCGCTTGGCGCAGGCGAGCCCGATGCCTGCGGCGCCGCCGGTAATGACCGCGACCGAGCCGGGCTGAAGAGCAGGATGCGTCATGACGATCTCACTGATTGGCAAAAAATAGAGGTTGGGTGGCATATAGCGCCCGTTCCTGCTCAGGCACCTGTCGGTCGCCGCTTCTCAGATGCTCCAGCCGCCGTCGATGGCGTAGGCTTGCCCGGTCGTGTAGGTCGCGTTGGCGAGATGCAGAGCGAGGTCGGCGATCTCTTCCGGCGTGCCGAGCCGCCCCATGGGCTGGCGCGCGACGAAGGACTGGCGCGCGGCGTCATAGTCGCCCGTTGCCCGCATCCGGTCTCCAAGCGACGGGCTTTCCACCGTTCCCGGACAGATCGCGTTGCAGCGGATGTTCTTGTCGATGAAGTCTGCCGCGACCGACTTGGTCAGGCCGATCACGGCCGCCTTGCTCGTTCCGTAAACGAATCGATTGGGCACGCCCTTCACGCTCGAGGCGAGCGAGGCCATGTTGATGATGGCGCCTTCGCCGCGCTCGATCATGCCGGGCAGCACCGCGCGAATGGTGCGCATCATGGAGCGCACATTGAGGTCGAAGGCGAAGTCCCAATCCTTGTCGCTCGCCTCCAGGATCGTGCCGGCATGCACGAAGCCAGCGCAGTTGAAGAGCACGTCGACCGGGCCGATCGCGGCAATCCCGTCGCGCACCGCCTCGTCGCTCAGAACGTCAAGCCGGCGCGGCGTGATTCCCGTCTCGCCCGCAAGCTCGGCCAGAAGCGTTTCGTTGATGTCGGTGGCATGAACGCGCGCACCGGCATGCGCAAAGGCGAGGGCCGCAGCCCGACCGATCCCTTGCGCCGCCGCCGTCACCAGCACCGTCTTGCCTTCCACCCATGGCGTCATCGTCGATCTTCCCCCTTGTTCTCGTTCGTCATGGACCGGCAAGGCCCCCTCGCGAGGGTGCGTCAAGCCTGTCGCTGGTCGGCATCGCTGGACTCGGTTGAAGCGCTTGTCTAGAGCCTTTCACGCGAGGCCTGCGCTGGACCGTTCCGGTTGATTGATTTCCGCCGCAACGCCCCTGGCATCGGTTCATACACGTAAGATACGGGATCGGAGGAAGAACGAACATGCTCAAGGGAATCCATCCGCTCCTGAATGCCGAGGTGCTGCATGCCTTGCGCGCCATGGGCCATGGCGACGACCTGATCATTGCCGACATGAACTTTCCTTCCGATTCGATCGCGAGCCAGACCGTGCTCGGAAGCGTGCTGCGCATTGATGCGTCGGCAGCGTCCGTGACCGCCGCCGTGCTGTCGCTCTACCCGTTGGACACTGCGGTGGATGATGCCGCGGCGCGCATGGAGGTCGTCGGCAAGCCGGACGAGATCCTGCCAGTGCATGCGGAAGTGCAGGCGGCGATCGACACGGCCGAGGGAAAATCCTGGCCGATGATGGGCGTCGAGCGCTTCGCTTTTTATGAGCGCGCGAAACAGGCCTATTGCGTGATCCAGACGGGCGAGCGCCGCTTCTATGGCTGCTTCGCCTTCCGCAAGGGCGTCATCCCTCCGGACGCAGAATAAGGGTTTTGCTGATGTCGGAAAAAGGAAAGCCGGTCGTCATTCTCGGCGTGTTCGTGGCCGACACTGCTTATCGCGCCACGCGTCAGCCCAAGCTCGGCGAAACCCTTCTGGGGCTCGGCTTCCATCTCGGGCCTGGCGGCAAGGGCTCGAACCAGGCCGTGGCGGCCGGGCGGCTCGGCGCGGAGGTGCACATGATCACGCGATTGGGCGAGGACGATTTTGCCGAGATGGCGTTCAAGACCTGGGCGCAGGCCGGGGTTCAACCGGCCATCACGCCGACGCCCGAAAGCTATACGGGCGCAGCCTTTATCTTCGTCGAGCAGGAAACCGGCAACAACGCCATCATCATCTCGCCAGGCGCCGCGGCTCTTCTGTCGCCCGCCGACATCGATGCGCGAAAGGATTTGATCGAAAGCGCCGGCGTCTTCGTGACCCAGTTAGAGCAGCCGGTGGACGCAGCCGTCCGCGCGCTCTCCATCGCTCATGCCGCGGGGGTGACCACCATCCTGAACCCCGCTCCGGCCACAGACCTGCCGGAAAGCATCTACGCGCTTTGCGACTATCTCACGCCGAACGAGTCGGAGGCCGAAGGCCTGACCGGCATCAAGGTGGAAACAATCGAGGATGCCCGGCGCGCGGCGGATGCGCTGCTCGCGAGGGGTGTCGGCACGGTGATCGTGACCTTGGGCGAGAAGGGTGCGCTGCTGCATTCGCGCGATGCCTCCGAGCATCTTCCGGTGATCTCCGCCGGTCCCGTGCTGGAAACGACCGGCGCGGGCGACGCCTTTAATGGCGGGTTCGCGAGCGCGCTGGCGCGCGGGATGGCGCCGCGGGACGCCGTGCGCTTCGCGTCCGCCGTAGCGGGCATCTCCGTCACCCGCGCGGGCACCGCGCCTTCCATGCCGACGCTGGCGGAAGTGGAAGCGCTGCTCGCCCGGGTGCGCTGACCGTTTGCCGCCTTGATCTCTGAGACCATGTCCGAGGGCGCATCGGGGAAGCACGGCGTCCCCCAGCTTCTCCGCCGCTTCTTCAACTATTACCGCCCGCATCGAAAACTGTTTCTGCTCGATTTCGGCTGTGCGGTGCTGTCGGGCCTGTTCGAGCTTGCCTTTCCGCTTGCGGTCACGGCATTCGTGGACCGGCTGCTGCCCACCGGCCAATGGGCGCTGATCCTTGCGGCGGCCGCTGGCCTGCTCGCGCTTTATCTCGCCAATACGGCGCTGATGGCGGTGGTGGTTTATTGGGGCCACATGCTCGGCATCAACATCGAGACCGAGATGCGCCGGAAAAGCTTCGACCATCTCCAGAAGCTCTCCTTCCGCTTCTTCGACAGCCAGAAGACAGGCGCGCTGGTGGCCCGGCTGACAAAGGACCTGGAGGAGATCGGCGAGGTCGCCCATCATGGGCCGGAAGACCTGTTCATCGCCGTGATGACTTTTGCCGGCGCCTTTCTTCTGATGCTGTCCGTCAATGCGAAGCTCGCTCTGCTCACGGCGGCGATCGTGCCGCTCGTGGTGTGGATGACGGGCCGCTATGGCGCGCGGATGACGCGCAACTGGCAGGCGCTTTATGGCCGCGTGGCGGATTTCAACATCCGCATCGAGGAGAATGTCGGCGGTATGCGGGTCGTGCAGGCCTTTGCCAATGAGGAGCATGAGCGGAGGCTTTTCGCGCGCGACAACGCTGCCTACCGGCAGACCAAGCTCGATGCCTATCGCATCATGGCCGCGTCCACCTCGCTGTCTTATATGAGCCTGCGGCTCGTGCAGCTTGTGGTGCTGGTGGCGGGAAGCTGGTTCGTGCTGACGGGCGAACTGACCAATGGCGGCTTTGTCGGGTTTCTCCTGCTGGTCAACGTGTTCTTCCGACCGATCGACAAGATCAACTCGGTGATCGAGACCTATCCGAAAGGCATTGCCGGATTCCGCCGCTACCTCGCTCTGCTCGACACTGCGCCCGACATTGACGATCGCCCTCATGCCAGACCCGCGCCGCCGCTCAAGGGCGCGATCCGCTTCTCCGATGTGTCCTTCGGTTACGGCACTGGGCGTCCGGTGCTGAGCAACATCCATCTGAGCATCGAGCCCGGCCAGACTGTTGCCTTTGTCGGCCCGTCCGGGGCGGGCAAGACCACGCTTCTGTCGCTCATCCCGCGTTTCTACGAGGTGGAAGGCGGCGCGATCACGATCGATGGAACCGACATCCGCGACTTCACGCTCGCCTCGCTGCGCAACCAGATCGGCATCGTGCAGCAGGACGTGTTCCTGTTCGGCGGCACCGTGCGCGAGAACATCGCCTATGGCCGCCTCGACGCGTCCGAGGCCGAGATCACGGAAGCGGCCCGGCGCGCCCGGCTCGACGAAGCCGTCGCCCTCATGCCCGACGGCCTCGACACGGTGATCGGCGAGCGCGGGGTGAAGCTGTCCGGCGGGCAGAAGCAGCGGCTGGCGATTGCGCGCATGTTCCTCAAGAACCCGCCGATCCTGATCCTGGATGAAGCCACATCCGCGCTCGATACGGAAACCGAGCGCCAGATCCAGGCCTCTCTTGCAGAGTTGGCGCAAGGCCGAACCACCCTGGTGATCGCCCATCGCCTGGCGACGATCCGCAACGCCGATCGTATCGTCGTGGTGGATCGCTCGGGTATTGTGGAAGAAGGCACCCATCAGGCGCTGCTCGCCCGCGCCGGTCTCTACAGCCGCCTGAGCCGCGCCCAGGCTGTCGAGTAGCAGGCGGAACGCACGCCGGCCGGCGGGGAAAAGCCCCGATCATTTCACCGCACTGCTTGCCTTTCGGGGAACCTTGTCAGAAAAGATGACATTGTTCCTCCACAAATGCGCTTCAAAGGCGCGTTCAGGCAGTTCGGGCAGTGATGATGGTGTCTCGGTTCGCGTTGAAACGATGGCTTGCGGCCCTTCTTTTCGTGACGGCATCAGGTTTCGCACCGTCGATGGCGCAGGAAGCCGCGCCCGCTCAGTCACTCGAACCCTCCGCCTTAGCCCAGTCTCCCGCTCCTGTTGTGCGGCCTGCCGCTCCTGCGACCTTGCCGGACGCTTCCGCACCCGACGCGCCGAAGGCGGCGCCCGCAAATACGGAAGCGGCTCCTTCCTCGGCATTGCCCGCTTCAACGCCGTCCGTGTCGCAGCCTGAGGGCGTGCCGATCGTCGACGCTCCGGCGGTTCAGCCACCGGCGTCGTCGGCTCCTTCGAGCATAGCCGCCAACCTGCCCCATGATCTTTCGCCCTGGGGCATGTTCATGGCGGCCGACATCGTGGTGAAGGCGGTGATGCTGGGCCTCGCTTTCGCCTCCCTTGTCACCTGGACCGTCTGGCTCGCCAAGACCGTGCAATTGACCTCGGCCCGCCTTGCCGCTCGCCGGGCGCTGGCCATCATCGGCGGAGCCCGTTCGCTCGGCGAAGCGCAAGAGCGGATCGGAAGGGTGAGGGGAGCCGCTCCGGCCTTTGTTCATGCGGCGACGGAAGAAGTCGGCCTCTCCTGGGATGCGATCCCGCATACGCGCGGCGGCGGGCTCAAGGAGCGCGTGTCCTCGCGGCTGGCCCGCATCGAGGCGGGCGCCATGCGGCGCATGAGCCGCGGCACGGGCCTCCTCGCCACCATCGGCTCGACGGCGCCCTTTGTCGGCCTGTTCGGCACTGTCTGGGGCATCATGAACGCGTTCATCGGCATCAGCCGGAGCCAGACCACCAATCTCGCCGTGGTGGCGCCGGGGATCGCGGAAGCGCTGCTCGCGACCGCGATCGGCCTGGTCGCGGCCATCCCCGCCGTGGTGATCTACAACGTCTTCGCCCGCGCGCTCGCCGGCTATCGTCAGGTGCTCGCCGATGCGTCGGCCGGGGTGGAGCGTCTGGTCAGCCGCGACCTCGACTTCCACGACGTTCCGCCCTCCCGGCTTGCGGCCGAGTAAGGGGTTCCGCCATGGCCGCACGCATCCGGGAAGGGGCTTCCGACGAGTTCGAGGAGAACCACGAGATCAACGTCACGCCGTTTATCGACGTGATCCTCGTTCTGCTGATCATCTTCATGGTGGCGGCCCCGCTTGCCACGGTCGACGTGAATGTGGACCTGCCCGGCTCGACCGCGGCACCCGCCCAGCGGCCCGACGACCCCGTTTTTCTTTCCTTGCGCGAGGATCTTTCGCTCAATCTCGGCAACGACGCGGTGCCGCGCGAGAATTTCGGCGCAGCACTCGACGCGCGCACCGGCGGGAACAAGGAGGCCCGCATCTTCCTGCGCGCCGACAAGGCCGTGGATTACGGCGCGCTTACCGAGGTGATGAACCTCCTGCGCCGCGCCGGCTATTTCAAGGTCGCGCTGGTGGGGCTTGAAACGCTGCCCGCGCAGCCGGTTGGGGCGGCCGCTCCGGCAACGCCATGAGCGTGATCGCCGATCAGGCGAGCGCCGCCTTGCCCGACAGCCGCGAGCTGGGGCTCTGGGCGGGTGCAGGCGCGGTGATGCTCGCGCTTCATGTGTTTGCCGGCATGTCCCTGTTCAGCGCTGGACCGGCCGCCGAAATGCCGCCGGCGCTCGAAGAAGCGCTTGAGATCGAGCTGGCCCCGCTGACGATTTCCGCGCCGGAATCCGTCCAAAGCGAAAGCGTCGAAGCCGATGCGCCGGCGGAAGAAGCTGAGCCGGTCTCAGAGGCAACCGAGGTGCTTCAGCCTGCAACGGAACAGGCGGAGCCTGCCCCAGCGGAAGAAGTCGCAGCAGAAGCCCCGGAGCCTTCCGAGCCGGTGATCAACCAGGCTGTCGAGGCGGCGGAGCCGGAGCCCACCGAGATCATGCCGGCGGAAGCCGAGCCCACGGCCCCGGTTCGGGAAGCGTTGCTGGAAGAAGTGGTGCCGGAAGAAGCGGAGCCTGTTGAATCGGCCGAGGTTGCGAAAGCGCCCGAAGCGATGATTGCCGAAGAGGTTTTTCCTTCGACGCCCGAGGTGGTGCTGTCGCTGCCCCAGCCGCGCCCGCTGCCCGAGGATCCGAAGCCGGTGATGCAGGCCCGGACGCAGCCGCCGCGCGAACGCCCTAAGCAGCCTGCGCAGGAGAGCAGGCGTACGCAGGAAACACGTCCGCCTGAAAAGGCTCGAAAGTTGAACCGTGAGCGCCCGCCCGCCGTCACAGCCGAGCGCGCAAAGGAGCCCGCGCCGCGCCAGACCAAGTCTCCGGCAAAGGCCCAGGCAAGAGCCGGCGCGCGCTCCTCCGAGTCGCGCGAGGCCCGCGCCGCACAGGCGCCGAGCGTCAGTCCCGCCCGCTGGCAATCGCAGGTGGTCGCCCGCATCAACCGCTTCAAGCGCAAGCCGCGCGGAACCAGCGAGAGCGGCACGGTCGCGGTTCGCTTCACCATCAGCGACTCGGGCGCGGTCACGGGCGCGCGCGTGTCACGCTCGTCCGGCAATGCGGCATTGGATCAGGCCGCGGTTGGAATCGTCCAGCGCGCTTCGCCGGTTCCCGCGCCGCCGAGCGGCGTCAATGTCCGGACGCTGACCGTGCCGATCCGCTTCGACCTTTAGCGTCCGCCGATGTCCACCGTCTGGCGTGCCCGCCAGCGCGGGTAAAGCACGCCGAGCGCGAGCCCTCCGATCACCAGGCAGGCGGCTGCAATCTTCCACGGGGGCAGGGGCTCGCCGAGCCAGATGCTTGATGCGCCCATGCCGAAGACCGGCACGAGAAGGGCGGCCGGTGCGATGCTTGCCGCCGGATGTCGTGCGAGCAGCCAGCCCCAGGCGGCATAGCCGAACAAACTGTTCGCCACCGTTTGCCACAGCACGGCAGCCCAGGTGCCGCCATCTGCGGCAAGGAGGCCGGCGCGGATCGCCGGCCAGCCTTCGAACATGAACGACAAGGCGAGCAAAGGCGGAAACGAGAACAGGCTGGCCCAGATGACGACGGGCAGGAGGTTGGTCGCCCCGCTGGCCTTCGCCACCACATTGCCGCCGGACCAGCAGAGGCCCGCGAGCAGAACCAGCACGAGGCCAAGCGGCGTCGTGGCGGCATCCGTGTTCAGCGCGATCACCAGAATGCCGGAAGCGGCGACGAACAGCGCCGCGACCTGATAGTTTCGAACGCGCTCGCCCAGCCACCGGACCGAAAGTCCGATGGTGAAGAACACCTGCATCTGAACCACCAGCGAGGCGAGACCGGGCGAGATCTCGCTCCGCATCGCGATGTAGAGCAGGCCGAACTGCCCGGCTCCGATCAGCAGGCCGTAGCCTGCGAGGCTTTTCCAAGGGATCGCGGGACGGCGCACGAGGAACACGGCCGGAAAAGCGGCGAGGATGAAGCGCAGGCTCGCAAACAGCAGCGGCGGCAGGTGATCGAGCCCGACGCGGATCACCACGAAATTGGTGCCCCACACCGCGACCACCAGAAGCACCAGCGCGAGGTGTGAAAGAGGAAGACCATCCATGGGAAGGCTTGTTTCAGATCGCGTCGATCCTGCCAAGCCAGGTCCGTGGCAGCATCGCTTGAGCCGGAAGCGCGCCGGCATCCGGAGCCATGCCCGGTTGTTCCGGCACTGCCTGTTCCACCATGCGGGCAGCAGGAAAACTTGAACTTTCTAGTTTAGAATTGTTCTAACGTATTGATCCTGCGGCATTATTGACGTTTGCTGCAGCTTGACGGGCCTCTCTTGCGGATTTATCCCGGCGATCGGCAGGCTCGCTTGGCCTGCCTGTTCAAAGGTTCCTTCCGCAGCCAACCGTGATGGCAGGTGCGGTTTCGTCGGATCGCGAAGGAGACGCTTGCATGATCATGATTCTCGGCACCCCCCGCGCGTCTCGCCTGTGCTGGGCAGCCGCCGCCGCGACTGCTCTGACCGCAGCGATCTTCGTGCTGCCCGCCCGTGCGGCGGACGCGGATGCTGCCTCCGTGGTGAAGACCTATGCCGACATCGCACAGGCGGGCTATGAGGACAGCCTGGCGACTGCCAAGACGCTCGACGGCGCGGTGGACAAGCTGATCGCCTCTCCCTCGGCTGAAACGCTGGATGCGGCGCGCACGGCCTGGAAGGCGGCGCGCATCCCCTATCAGCAGACGGAAGTGTTCCGCTTCGGCAATCCAGCCGTCGATGAGTGGGAAGGGCGCGTCAATGCCTGGCCGCTGGACGAGGGGCTGATCGATTACGTCGACGGCGCCTACGGCACGGAGTCGGACGAGAACGCGCTTTACACGGCCAATGTGATTGCCAACCCGAGCATCGAGATCGACGGCGAGAAGGTGGATGCGAGCGCGATCACGCCCGAGTTCCTGTCGGGCCGTCTTCAGGAAGCGGGCGGCATCGAGGCCAATGTCGCGACGGGTTATCACGCCATCGAATTCCTGCTCTGGGGACAGGACCTGAACGGCACCAAGCCCGGCTCTGGCAATCGGCCAGCGACCGACTTCGATACGGAGAACTGCTCGGGCGGCCATTGCGATCGGCGTGCGGCCTATCTCAAGGCGTCAACCAGCCTGCTCGTTTCCGATCTGGCCGAGATGGCGGGGAACTGGGGTGAGAACGGCGAGATTCGCAAGGGTCTTGTGGAAGGCGACGCCAAGGCTGGCCTTTCCACCATCCTGACCGGCATGGGTTCGCTCTCCTACGGTGAACTGGCCGGCGAGCGCATGAAGCTCGGCCTGCTCCTGCATGATCCGGAGGAGGAGCACGACTGCTTCTCCGACAACACCCACATCTCCCATCTGTATGACGCAGTGGGCGTCCGCAACGTGTATCGGGGCCGCTATGAGCGTCCCGATGGCAGCGTGGTGGAAGGCCCGTCGATCTCGGCACTCCTGAAGGCCGTGAACGCTGATACGGACGCCGAGCTGTCCGCCAAGCTCGACAAGACCGTGGACGCCATGCAGGCGGTCGCAAGGCGTGCCGAAGGCGGCGAGGCCTACGATCAGCAGATCGGCGAGGGCAATGCGGAAGGCAACGCTGCCGTTCAGGCGGCGATCGATGGCCTGATCGATCAGACGAAGTCCATCGAGCGGGCCGTTTCCGCGCTCAAGCTCGATGCCATCGCCTTCGAGGGCTCTGACAGCCTGGACGCACCCGACAAGGTGTTCCAGTGACGGAAGGCCACTAACAGGAAGATAGACGCGTTCCGGTTGCCTTCACCAAACGGAACGCATGACGGGGTGCTCCCTTCATGCTGGTCTGCCATTGCAACGTCATCACAAGCAAGGAGATCGAGGGCGCGATCCTCGAGCTGCTGGAGGCTGATCCCTGGCAGCTCATCGTGCCGGCCAAGGTCTATCATGCGCTAAAGCGCCGCGGACGATGCTGCGGCTGTTTCCCCAACGTGGTTGAAACGATAATCCGGGTGACCGAAGCCTTTCACGCTTCTTCGGAGGCGAGCGAGGTGGTGTCACATCTGGATCGGGTGCGCGAGCTGCGCGTCCAATGGGGGAAGGAAGCGCATGAAAGGCGAAGCAGAGGTCATCGAGCGGCTTAACGAAGCGCTCTTCCTGGAACTCGGCGCGGTCAACCAGTACTGGCTCCATTACAGGCTGCTCGAGGACTGGGGTTACGTGAAGCTCGCCAAGAAGGAGCGCGCCGAGTCGATCGAGGAGATGCAGCACGCCGATCGCATCATCGCGCGGATCATCTTCCTGGAAGGCCACCCCAATCTCCAGACGGTCGCGCCCTTGCGGATCGGTCAGAACCTGCGCGAGGTGCTGGAAGCGGACCTTGCCGGCGAATATGAAGCCAGAACCTCCTACAAGCGCTCCCGCGAGATCTGCCACGCGCAGGGCGATTACATTTCCATGAAGCTCTTCGAGGAGCTTCTCAAGGACGAGGAAGGCCATATCGACTTCCTCGAAACCCAGTTGGAGCTACTCCAATCCCTTGGCGAAAAGAAATACGGGCTGCTCAACGCGGTGTCGGCCGACGAGGCGCCTTCCGAATCGGACTGAGCCTGCGCGGAAACCTCCGGCGCACCGCCGCTGCGCTGATCGGCAGGCCCGCGGCGATGGCGCTTCTGCCGGTCGCGCTCGCAGCCCTGCTGGCGGTGACCGGCACCGGACTCCGTTCGGCGGCCGCCGTGTCGCCCGAAGCCACGATGCCGCTCCACCGCGACGATCTCGACGCGGCAACGCTGGAGAGGGTTGTGGCCGCGACGAGGCCGACAAACGAGTTTTCCCAGCCCGAGCCATCGGAGCTCCTGCCGGGCGGAGCCACGACGTCCCGCAAGCGCGTCAACGCCAACGCGTTCTCGCAATCCTCCGCCAACATCACCTTCGAGGAAGAAGGCACCTTCAAGCTGGGCAATGCCCTGTTCCGGAAGGTCTGGGTGTCCTCGCCCTCCTCGACGCAGGCCTCAGATGGCCTCGGCCCGCTCTTCAATGCGCGCGCTTGCCAGAACTGCCACCTCAAGGACGGCCGCGGGCACCCGCCGGAAGGCAGCGCGGATTCCACCTCCATGCTGTTCCGCCTCGCGCGAATCCCGACGACGCCTGAGGAAAAGGCGAAGCTCGCCGACAAGACACAGCTGGTTCTCACGGATCCGACCTACGGCGCCCAGCTTCAGGAGCTGGCCATTCCCGGCGTCGTGGGTGAGGGGCGGGTCGCCATCGCGTACGAGGAGGTGCCGGTCACCCTGGGCGACGGCACCACGGTTTCCCTGCGCAAGCCCTCCTACAAGGCGACCGGCCTGCCGCTCGGCCCTCTTGACCCGACCACCGTCCTGTCGCCGCGCATCGCGCCGCCCATGATCGGCCTGGGGCTGGTCGAACAGATTCACCCGGCCGACATCTTCGCCCGCGTCGATCCCGATGACCGCGACGGCGACGGCATTTCAGGCCGCGCCTCGATCGTCCACGATCCGCATACAGGGGCGACCGTTCTCGGCCGTTTCGGCTGGAAGGCATCGGTGCCGACGATCCGCCAGCAGTCGGCGGAAGCCTTTGCGATCGACATGGGATTGTCCACGCCCGACGTGCCACTCCACACGGGCGACTGCACTCAAAAGGAAACCGCCTGCCTTTCCGCGCCCAACGGGGTGCAGAAGCGCCTGGGCGACACGGAAGCGCCCGCGCCAGTGCTCGACCTCGTCACCTTCTACAGCCAGAACCTCGCCGTTCCAGCGCGACGCAAGGTGAATGCGGGTGAGACGCTTCGAGGCAAGGAGCTGTTCTACGGGCTCGGCTGCACCGGTTGTCACACCCCGAAATACGTCACGCGCAAGGATGCGCCGAACGCGGCACTCGCCTTCCAGCTCATCTGGCCCTATTCCGACTTCCTGCTGCACGACATGGGCGAGGGGCTTGCCGACGGCCAGATCGTGGGCGATGCGGGCGGAACCGAATGGCGCACGCCGCCGCTATGGGGCATCGGCCTGACCCAAACGGTGAACAATCATAGTTTCTTTCTTCATGATGGACGTGCCCGTAACCTCACCGAAGCAATCCTGTGGCATGATGGGGAAGGTGCGAAAGCGAAGGATGGCTTCGCCGCGCTTTCCGCCGCCGACCGCGACTCACTGATACGGTTCCTGGAATCGCTTTGATGGCAAGGTTTCTTTCCACGCTTCTTCTTTCCGCCGCGCTCGTGTGTGGCGGGGAAGGCGCGCTGGCACAGACGGGCGGTCAAGCGGGTGGCCAAACCGGTGGCCAGTCGGGCGGTGAGGCCGCCGGACCTGCGCCTGCGCCGGCGCAAGCAGCCGGCCGTGACGTGGCGGCTATCCTGCAAGGTGCGGTGGAAGGCTTCATCCGCCCGGCCTACCGCGCCTTTCGCGACAGGGCGCAAGGCTTGGCCGATACGATGAACGCGCTTTGCGAGAAGCCGTCCAACGAGGCGCTAGACGCCGCGCGCGACAGCTTCCGCAAGACGGTGCGCGCCTGGGGGCAGGCCGAGATCATCCGCTTCGGACCGATCACGGAAGAAAACCGGCTCGAGCGCATCCTGTTCTTCCCCGACCGGCGCGGCCTCGGCCTTCGTCAGGTGCAGGCTGCCCTCGCGGCAAAGGACGAGACGGCCGCTGATGTCGCAACCCTTTCGGCCAAGAGCGTGGCCATGCAGGGGCTTGGCGCGCTGGAATACCTCGTCTGGGGCGAGGGTTCGGAGGAGCTGACAAGCGCGGACGGCTCTTACCGGTGCCGCTACGCTCGCGCATCGGCCGAAAACGTGCTGGCGATCGCACGCACCGTGGACACCGGCTGGGGCGATCCCAAGGGTTTCGTCGCCCGTCTCGCCACGCCTTCGCCCGACAACCCTGCCTATCGCACCTCCGACGAGACGCTGGGCGAGCTGGTGGGCGCTTTCGTGGACGCGCTGGAATGGGTGCGCGATGTCCGCATCAAGGGCTTCCTGGGAGACAAGCCCGAATCCGACAAGCCCAAGCAGGCACTGTTCTGGCGTTCCGGCATGACGCTCGGCGTGATCGGCGCGAATCTGGCGGGTTTGAGCAGTCTTTGGGAAGCCTCCGGTCTCCAGGCTGCGCTGCCGGCTGACAGCGCCTGGATCGGCCAGTCGATCCGCTTCGAGTTCGCCAACGCCAACAAGGCCGCGGCCGATCTCGACCGCCCGCTCAACGACACGCTGAGCGAGCCCAAGGCGCGCTCGCGGCTGAACTATCTGTCGGTGGTGACGACCAGCCTGTCCGACATCTTCGGCAACCGGCTTTCGCCGACGCTCGCCCTGTCCACGGGCTTTTCCTCGCTCGACGGAGACTGACCGCGATGCAGTCGGGCTCGGTGTTTCTCGGGCGGCGCGATTTCCTGCGTGCCGCAGGCGCGGCTTTTCTGCTCGGTGTGTCGCCAGCCGCACGCGCAGAGGAGGCCGAAGCGTTGTTCGCCACGGCGTTTCAGCGCCGCAACGGCGGCCATGGCGTCGCTCTCTTGAGTGAGAACGGCACGGTTCTTCATGCGATCGACCTGCCCGATCGCGGTCATGACATCGTGTTCGATCCCGTGTCCCGCCGCTCGGCCGTTTTCGCGCGTCAGCCCGGCACCTTTGCGCTTGTCTTCGATCATGAGAAACGCGCCGAGCCGCAGGTGATCGCGAGCGTTCCCGGCCGCCATTTCTTCGGCCATGGCGTCTTTTCGCCCGACGGAAGACTGCTTTATGCGACCGAGAACGATTTCGACGCCGCCCGGGGCGTGATCGGCGTGTATGACGCGAGCGGGAGTTTTGAGCGGATCGGCGAGTTTCCGACCGGCGGCGTGGGCCCGCACGAATGCCTGCTTCTAGATGACGGCCGCACGCTTGCTGTCGCCAATGGCGGTATCGAGACCCATCCCGATTTCGGCCGCGCCGAGCTGAACCTCTCCACCATGCATCCTTCGCTCGCACTGATCGACCGGATCACCGGCGAATTGATCGAGAACCACACGCTGCCGCCAGAGCTGCACCAGCTTTCCATCCGCCACATGGATGCGGATGCGAATGGCACGATCTGGTTCGGCTGCCAGAATCGCGGCCCTCTGAGCGAGCGGCCGTCCCTTGTCGGGCGCGCGGAAAGGGGCAAGGATCTCACGCTGCTTCCCATGCCCGACGAGACACTGCTCTCCTTGCGGAACTATGTCGGCTCGGTTTCGGTGAACCGCGCCGCTGGCGCGCTCGCTGTGTCCTCGCCCCAGGGCAATGCCTGGCTGACCCTCGACACGGCTACGGGCAAAATCCGCGACAGCCGCACACTGACGGAAGTCTGCGGCCTGGCGCCCGATCGCGCCGGCTTCCTCGCAAGCACCGGCCTGGGCGCGGTGGTTCGGCCGGACGGGACGGAAACCAACCTGCCGGACTATGCCTGGGACAACCACATGCTGCGGCTCGGCTGAGCCCCCAAAACTCAGGCGACGCGCCGTCCTTCACGCCAGACGCCGCGCACCACCGGCAGGCGGCCTTCCAGCCTGACGCGCGCAAAATCGGCCCGCGAGCCTTCCGCCACCGCGCCACGATCATTGAGCCCGACGACGCGCGCCGGATTGAGCGAGGCCATGGCGACGCTCTGGTGCAGCCCGATCCCCTCCACCACCTGCGGCAGAAGGAACACCGCCTGGAGGATGCTGAAGGGCACATAGTCAGACGACAGGATGTCGAGCTGGCTGATCTCCGCCAGTTCGCGTGCCGACACATTGCCGGAATGGGACGAGCCGCGCACGAGGTTGGGCGCGCCCATCAGCACGGCCATTCCCGCCTCGCGCGACAGGCGGGCCGCTTCCGCCGTCGTGGGAAATTCAGCGACACGCACCCCTTGCGCCGCCGCTTGCCTCACATGATCGGCGGTCGCGTCGTCATGGGAGGCGAGGGTGATGCCACGCGCCTTTGCAAGCGCTGAGATCGCCGCGCGGTTGGGCGCGGAATAGCGCTCGGACTCGGCAACGCGCCGCGCGCAGAAGACACGGAAATCGTCCTCCTGCATCTTCAACTTTTCCACGTAATAGGCGCGATAGGCCTCGATGCGGGCGAACTGGCGCTGTCCGGGCGCATGGTCCATGAGCGACGCCATGCGGACGAGCGGATGCCGCGCCAGGCTCTCGAACCCGTCCACGCAATCGGCGGCTGAAACCTCGCAGCGCAGGTGGATGAAGTGCTCGGCGCGCAGCCGCTCCGCCTTGGCTCCCGCCGCGATGGCGTCGGCCAGCCGCTCCATGTCCGGGCGCTTGAGGTCGGAATCCGCGTCGATGCCCACGCGCAGGGCATCGAACACGGTGGTGACCCCGGCCGCCGCCATCTGCGCGTCATGCGCCATCACGGCCGCATCGACATCCCAGCGGATCATGGCACGCGGATTGTAATGGCCTTCGAGGTGGTCGGTATGGAGTTCGACCAGGCCGGGGATCAGAAAGTCGCCGTCCCAGTCCTCTCCGCTTCGCGCGAGTTTGTCGCCCACGCGCGCGAACATCCTATCGGATACGGACACCGCGCCAGATACGACGTCTGTCGGCAGAACGAGCCGCGCATTGCGGAAAACCGTCTCGCTCATGCAGCCGGCCGCCCAAGCGGGAACAGGCGTTGAACGACAAATGGGCCGCCCGCTTCCGGTTCAACGAACAAGGCCACATGATCGACGGGAAGCGGCTTGCGGAGGAACGGCGCGAAGCGCGTTTCGAGATGGTCCTGCATCCTTGCCGCTTCGCCGTTCTCGATGCGATCGGTCAGCGTCATATGAAAGCGGAATTCATCCATCACATGAGGGTAGCCCCAGTGGAAAAGATTCTCCCGCTCGGCTGGCGAAAGCCCGTCGGGCTTGCGGCGGGCGATCTCGCTGTCCGTCAATGGCGCCCGAAACGGCTCAAGATCGCGCACTATTGCGGCGGCGAGCTGGATGAGGGCATCATCCTGCACGCGTGGCACGAGGGCGAAGAAGCCGCCGAGGCGCGCGAGCGTCAGTTCTTCGATGGCTGCTGGCGCGGCATCTGCGGCCCATGCCCCAAGCGCGGCCTCCAGCTCGATCGCCTTCCTGCCCTCCGCCAGATGGAACGGCGCCTTGAGGGTAGCGTGCATTCCGTAGCGGCGCGCTGCTGCCGTTCGCGCATCGATCTCAGCCGCCGAAAAGCCGCCCGCTTCCCCTCGATCCGGCACATCATGGCCGAACGCATCGCGCCCTAGCCAGCGTGCAGCGGAGATCGTCAGCGGGTCACCGGCGGGTGGCGTGAAATAGAGGGCGAAGCGGATAGCGGCACCTTTGAAGCGAAGGCGCATGCTCCTAGCAACCCGACCCGAAGAAGTCACGCCGGATGGCATCTCACCCTTTGTTGAGACGACGGGCGTCTGCTCGCATTGACCCTCTGTCGCCCGTCATGCTCAATCCCCGCACGACATCGCGCGGGAGAAAACATGTTGCGCAGGCTTTTGACCGCCGCGGCTCTGGTCGCTTCGCTGAGTCAGGCTCTGGCCGCCGATCCTGAGCCCGCGAAATGGGACTCGGTGCTGGAGGAAGCGAAGAACGAGACGGTGTATTTCAACGCCTGGGGCGGCGCGGAAAACATCAACGCCTATCTCGAATGGGCGGCGGCGGAGGTGAAGTCGCGCTTCGGCGTCACGCTTGTCCACGTGAAGCTCGACGACACGGCGAATGCGGTCGCCAGGGTGGTCGCGGAGAAGGCAGCGGGAAAGAGCGAGGGCGGCACGGTCGATCTTGTCTGGATCAATGGCGAGAATTTCGCCTCCATGAAGGCGCAAGCGCTGCTGATGCGCAACGACTGGGCGGAAAAGCTGCCCAACCGCCGCTTCGTGGATGCGGAAAGCAAGCCCACGATCCTGAGCGACTTCACCGTGCCGGTGGAAGGCCAGGAAAGCCCCTGGGGCATGGCGAAGCTGGTCTTCTTCCACGATTCAGCAAAAACCGACGGGAGCGCCATGCCCGGCTCGGCCGCGGAGCTGCTAGAATGGGCGAAGGCGCATCCCGGCCGTTTCACCTATCCTCAGCCGCCGGACTTTTCCGGCTCGACCTTTCTGAAGCAGATCCTGAGCGAGCTTGCGCCGGATCGCGCGGCTCTTGCCAAGCCGGTGGACGAGGAAAGCTTCGCGCGCGTTTCCGCGCCGCTTTTCGCCTATCTCGATGCGCTCAACCCCGTTCTCTGGCGCAGCGGCAAGGCATTCCCGCAGAACTATCCGGCGATGAAGGCGCTGCTGGCCGACAATGAGGTGGACATCATCTTCGCCTTCAACCCGTCCGAAGCGTCGAGCGCAATCGCGGCAGGCGAGCTGCCCGGCACCGTGCGATCCTTCACCTTCAGGAAGGGCACGCTTGCCAACACCCATTTCGTCGCGATCCCCTTCAACGCCAATGCCAAAGCGGGTGCACTGGTGGTGGCCGATTTCCTGCTTTCGCCCGAAGCCCAGGCGCGCAAGCAGGATCCCGCCTTCTGGGGTGACCCGACCGTGCTGGACGTGACCCGCCTCGACGCAGCCGACAAAGCACGCTTCGAGGCGATCGACCTGGGCGTCGCCACCCTCAAGCCCGATCAGCTCGGCCCCGCGCTGGACGAGCCGCATCCCTCCTGGATGGAACGGCTGGAGGCCGAGTGGACACGCCGCTACGGCGTTGCGAACTGAGCCTGCCGCAGGCAGGGCAGGGCAAACGGCCTGAGCCTGTCGCTCTTTCAGGCGAAACACTGCCCGTGCGGAGAATGATCCCGCCTCAGGCGCTGGCTCGTTTGGGCCCGCCGCTGGCCCTGCTGGTCTTGGCCGGCCCGGTGCTGCTCGGCCTGCTTTTCACGATCCTGCCCGCCTTCGGCTACCTGCCGGCAATCGGCGGCACCGAACTGACCCTGGAGCCATTCCGCCGCCTGTTCGAGGAGCCCGGCATCCTGCGCTCCGCCGGTCTGAGCCTGTGGACAGGCCTGCTCGCCTCTTTCCTGTCGCTGACGCTCGTTGCGTTCTTCTTTGCCGGTTTCTCGGATACACGCGCATTCGACACGTTCCGCCGCCTTCTTTCCCCGCTGCTGGCACTGCCCCATGCCGCGGCGGCCTTCGGGCTGGCTTTCCTCATCGCGCCGTCCGGCATGGTCGCACGCCTTCTTTCACCCGAACTCACCGGCTGGACCGCACCGCCAGACCTTCTGATCGTCAACGACCGCTGGGGCCTGTCCCTCGTGATGGGGCTGGCGCTGAAGGAAATCCCGTTTCTGGCGCTTGTCGCACTGGCCGCGCTGCCGCAGACGGGGGCGAGCTCGCGCGGGCGGGTCGCCGCATCGCTCGGCTATGGACGCATGGCAGGCTTCATCTTCGGAGTCTGGCCAAGCCTCTACCGCCAGATGCGGCTTGCGGTCTTCGCCGTGGTCGCCTTCTCCACCTCGGTGGTGGACATGGCGGCGATCCTCGGGCCGGGCACGCCGCCGACGCTGGCGCTGCGACTTGTCCGGTGGAGCGGCGATCCCGATCTGTCGCTGCGCTTTCTCGCCTCCGCCGGCGCGCTGCTTCAGCTCGGCGTCAGCGCGCTTGCGATCCTCGCTTGGATCGGCGGCGAACGGTTCGTGTCAGCCGCCGCGCGTGCCATGGCTGCCGCTGGCTGGCGCTTCCGGCAGGATCGTTTGATGCGCGGCGGGGCGCTTGTCGCGATGCTGCTTGCCGTCCTCGCTCTCCTAGCCGGGGCCGCCACGCTCACGCTGTGGTCCTTTGCCGGCTTATGGGCTTTTCCCGATGCGCTCCCGCAAAGCTTCGAGTTCCGCGGCTGGAAGAGCAGCCTTGCCCGGCTGAGCGTACCATTGTGGAACGCAGGGTGGGTGGGCATCCTTGCCGCAGTGCTTGCCCTTTTGATCGCTTTGCTCTGCCTCGTGAATGAGGACGCCCGTCCGGCCCGACGAAACGCTACCCCGTCATTTCTGCTTTTCCTGCCGCTTCTCGTGCCTCAGGCAGCCTTTTTGTTCGGGCTCCAGCTCATGTTCCTTCAGGCCGGCATCACCGCAAGCAGGGGCGCGCTTGTGCTGGCTCACCTCGTCTTCGTTTTGCCTTATGTGCTGCTCTCGCTGAGCGATCCGTGGCGCGCTTTCGACCGCCGCTTCGAGCATGTGGCCGCAGCGCTTGGGCGCAGACCCTGGGTGATCCTGTTCCGCATCCGCCTTCCCATGCTGCTGCCGGCGCTTCTTGCGGCCGCTGCGATCGGCTTTGCCGTGTCGGTCGGGCTTTATCTGCCCACGCTTCTAATCGGCGCGGGCCGGATTTCCACGATCACCACGGAGGCCGTGGCGCTGGCAAGCGGCAACAACCGCCGCGTGATCGGCACTTACGCGCTGGCGCAAATGCTCCTGCCGGTCCTCGGCTTTGCCGTTGCAACGCTTCTGCCGGCGCTGCTATGGCGCGCCCGCCTCCTCCGTGGCGGCTGAAGGCGAACGCGTGAACGGCCTGGGTCTGCACCACATCGCTATCCGGCTGGGCTCGAGCCTGCTCCTCGCGATCGACGCTCATGTCGAGCCCGGGACAGTGCTCACCGTGATGGGGCCGTCCGGTTCCGGCAAGTCCACGCTTCTCAACTTTCTCGGCGGCTTTCTCGATCCCGCCTTCACGCCGGGCGGCCGGGTCACGATCGACGGGGCGGACATCACCGCTCTTTCGCCGCAGGAGCGTGGTGCCGGCCTCCTGTTTCAGGATGCGCTTCTGTTTCCGCATATGAGCGTGCTCCAGAACCTGCTTTTCGCAATCCCCCCAACGATCAAGGGCCGCGATCTCCGCCGGGCGCGCGCCGAGGCCATGCTGGAGGAGGTGGATCTTTCCGGCTTCGGCCCCCGCGATCCCGCCACGCTGTCGGGCGGACAGAAGGCACGGGTGGCGCTTGCGCGCATGCTCCTGTCCGCACCGCGCTTCCTGCTGCTGGACGAGCCCTTCAACCGCCTCGACGCACCCCTGCGCGCCCAGGCCCGCGTGCTGGTGTTCGGCGCGGCGAAAACGAACAGCCTGCCCGTGGTGCTCGTCACCCATGACGAGGCCGATGCACAGGCGGCCGGCGGCCCGGTGGTTCACATCGGAAAAGCACCGTGAGCGCCGATCTTCCCGTCCAGGCGGTCCTGCCCGATCTGCTCGATGCGCTGGCCGATAACCCAAACGCGGTGCTGGTCGCGCCGCCGGGCGCGGGCAAGACCACGCTGGTGCCGCTCGCGCTAATGGATGCGCCATGGGCCGCGAACAAGCGCATCCTGCTTCTCGAACCCCGCCGGCTGGCCGCCCGCGCGGCGGCCATGCGGATGGCCGAACTGCTGGGCGAAGAGCCCGGTTGGCGCATCGGATATGCGATGCGGATGGAAACCCGTGTCTCCGCGCAGACCCGCGTGCTCGTGGTAACGGAGGGCGTCCTCGCCCGCGCGATCCTCGACGATCCCGAACTGAGCGGGATCGCGGCCGTGATCTTCGACGAGTTCCACGAGCGCTCGCTGGACGGCGATTTCGGTCTAGCCCTTGCGCTGGACGTTCAGAGCGGCCTCCGCCCCGATCTGCGACTCCTCGCCATGTCCGCCACGCTGGATGGCGCCCGCGTTTCAGCCCTGATGAAGAACGCGTCCGTGCTTCAAAGCAAGGGCCGGGCCTTTCCCGTGGAAATCCGCTATCGCGAGCGTGTGGCAGGTGTTGCGGTGGAGGATGCCGTGGCCGCCGCCATTCGTGACGCGATCGCAGAGGAGGCGGGAAGCGTGCTCGCCTTTCTGCCGGGCCAGCGCGAGATCGAGCGTGTGATGGAACGGCTGGAAGGCCGGCTGCCCGCCAATGTCGCGCTCGCGCCCTTGTTCGGCGCGATGGAGGCAGGTGCCCAGCGTCGCGCGGTGCTGCCCGCGCCTCCCTCCACACGCAAGGTGGTGCTCGCCACGAGCATCGCCGAGACCTCGCTCACCATCGATGGCGTCCGCGTGGTGGTGGATGGCGGCCTGTCGCGCGTGCCGCGCTTCGAGCCGGCCACGGGGCTGACGCGGCTCGAAACCGTGCGTGTCTCCCGCGCCTCGGCCGACCAGCGCGCCGGCCGCGCGGGACGAACCGGGCCTGGCGTGGCGATCCGCCTGTGGCGGGCCGAGCAGACGGCTGCACTCCAGCCCTTCACCCGGCCCGAAATCCTGGAAGCCGACCTGTCGAGCCTCCTTCTCGACTGCGCCGCCTTTGGCGTGAGCGACCCGGGCAGCCTGCGTTTTCTCGATCCGCCGCCTGCGCCCGCTGTCGCGGAAGCGTGCGCTCTGCTCCGAAGCCTCGGCGCGCTCGATGCCGATGGTCGCATCACGCCGGATGGCGCTGCGATGCGCAAGCTGTCACTGCCCGTGCGTTTGTCGCACATGGTCGTGGCTGCTGCCGGGCAGGGCGACGCGCTGGCGGCGGCACATCTCGCCGTGCTGCTCGGGGAGCGCGGACTGGGCGGCAGCGACATCGATCTCGATCACCGCCTGAGCCGCTTTCTTTCGGAACGCGGCCCGCGCTCCGATGCCGCGCGCCGCCTTGCCGGCCGGCTTGCCGCGCAGGCAGGAGGAAAGCGCTCGAACTGCGCGATTTCGTCCGCCGGCGCTCTCCTGGTTCAGGCCTGGCCGGATCGCGTGGCCAAAGCGCGCGGCGGACGAGGGCGCTTCGTGCTCGCCAACGGGCGCGGCGCGGTGCTCGATGAAACCCATCCGCTCGCCGCGCAGCCCTTCCTTGTGGTGGCCGATCTTCAGGGCGGCGGACGCGAGGCCCGTATCGCGGCGGCAGCGGTGATCGCCGAGGAAGACGTCCGCGCGGCACTCGGCGACCGCATCGAGCGCGTGGTCGCTACCGTGCTGGACGAGAAGCTTCGCGCCGTGCGTGGCGTTGAAACCCAGCGGCTGGGCGCGATCGTCCTTTCGGAGCGGCCGCTGGCCCGGCCATCCGTGGAGGAGGCGAACCGCGCTGTGCTCGCGGCCCTGCACGCCCACGGCCTGTCGATCCTGCAACCGGGTCAGGCGGCTGCAGCGTTGCGCGTCCGCCTCGGCTGGCTCCATCGCTGCTTCGGTGCGCCCTGGCCGGATGTGAGCGATGAGGCTCTGCGCGACACGCTGGACGACTGGCTCGCTCCTTTCCTGTCCGGCGAAACTACCCTTGCTGCGATCGAGAACGACACCCTTGCCGCAGCACTCTCAGGCCTCGTCCCGCCCGGAGACAGGCGGAGGCTCGACCAATGGGCGCCCACGCACTTCGAGGCGCCGTCGGGCAGCCGCGTGCCGATCCGCTACGATGGCCAGGAGCCGGTGCTTGCCATCCGCGTGCAGGAACTGTTCGGCCTCGACCGTCATCCGACGATCGGCGGGGGCGCGGCGCCGCTCACCCTCGAACTCTTGTCGCCCGCTCATCGCCCGATCCAGACCACGTGCGACCTGCCCCGCTTCTGGCGCGGCTCCTGGGCCGATGTGCGCGCCGATCTGCGCGGCCGTTATCCCAGGCATCCCTGGCCGGAAGACCCGCTTGCCGCCCCGCCCACCAGCCGCGCCAAGCCGCGCGGAACGTGAGGGGCTTGGCTTGGGCGGGCGGACCGGCCCATAAGGACCGATGGCCGACCCCCATCGCTTCGACCCTCATCTGCCCGATCCGCAAAGCCACCATCTGCGTCTCAACACGCTGATCCGGCTGCGCTGGCTCGCCGTGGCGGGGCAGAGCCTGGCCGTGCTTTTCGTGGCCTATGGGCTCGACTTTCCCTTGCCAGTGTCGTGGTGCTTCGCGCTGATCGCAAGCGCTGCCTGGCTCAACCTGTTCCTGACCTTCCGCTTTCCCGCCGCCCATCGCCTGAAGCCTTATCCGGCCTTTGCCATCCTGGTGTTCGATGCCGCGCAGCTTGCCGGCCTGCTCTTCATGACGGGCGGGCTGACCAATCCCTTCGCGTTGCTGCTGATCGTGCCGGTGGTGGTCTCCGCCACCTCGCTTCCCCTCCGCTTCACGGGCCTGCTGGGCGTGCTCGTAGCGCTGGCTGCGAGCCTGCTGCTGTTTTTCCGGTTGCCGCTTCCCTGGCCGGAAGGCAGCGGGTTCGACATGCCCTTCATCTACCTTTCGGGCATCTGGGTTTCGGTGCTCTCCACCATCGCCTTCACCGCCGTTTATGCCTGGCGCGTGGCGGAGGAAGCGCGCCAGCTTTCCAATGCGCTCGCCGCGACAGAACTCGTGCTCCAGCGCGAACAGCACCTTTCCGCCCTCGATGGCTTGGCGGCGGCCGCCGCCCATGAACTCGGCACCCCGCTTGCCACGATCAGCGTGGTGTCGCGCGAAATGGAACGCGCGCTGGGAAGCGACCCGCGCTTCCACGAGGACGTGACCCTGCTCCGCACCCAGACGGAGCGCTGCCGGCAGATCTTGAAGCGGCTCACCAACCTGTCGGCGGAAAGCGAGGAACATCTCGCCCGCCTGCCGCTCACCTCGCTGATCGAGGAGGTCACGGCACCCCATCGCGAGTTCGGCATCGCGATCAGGATGGATGGAGAGCAATCGATCGGCCCCGAGCCGGTCGGGCGGCGCAATGCGGGCGTGATCTATGGCCTGGGCAATCTGGTGGAGAACGCGGTGGATTTCGCGCGCGAGACCGTCACGATCCGCTGGCATTGGAACGACCGCGTGACGGTTACGATCCAGGATGACGGGCCGGGCTTTCCGCCCGAAGTCATCGATCGCATCGGCGAACCCTATATCTCCACCCGCGAGGGCATGGAAAAGGGCGGCGGCCTGGGGCTCGGCCTGTTCATCGCAAAGACCCTGCTCGAGCGCTCGGGCGCGGCGCTGTCCTTCAGGAATTCCAACGAGCCCGGCCATGGTGCCCACGTGGAAGTGAACTGGCCACGCGAGGCGTTTGCCCATGATGTTCCTGCCATGGAAAGAGCAGACGAGGCAGCTTGACGTCTCTCTGCGATCTTTTCGATTTTTCTCGTGATGCTGGGGATTGCCTGGCCTAAACCCTTCCGAATATTGGAAAAGCTGCCTTTCCGGCCTATATGAGGGGAAGAAGAGTCGAGTTTTCCGATGCCCAAGGTCCCGATCTCATGACCGAGCATGTTCCCGAGATTTCCGGCGATGCGGTTGCCGCGAGCTTCGCCGCTGGTGATGCGTCGCTGCTGATCGTCGATGACGACAAGCCTTTCCTTCAGCGGCTGGCACGCGCCATGGAGGCGCGCGGCTTCCAGGTGGAAACCGCCGAAAGCGTGGAAGAAGCGGTGTCCAAAACACGCGCCCGACCGCCGGCATTCGCCGTGGTTGACATGCGGCTCGGCGACGGCAACGGGCTGGACGTGGTGTCCGCCATCCGTGATCGCCGGAGCGACACCCGCACCGTGATCCTGACGGGGTACGGTAACATCGCCACCGCCGTGACGGCAGTAAAGCTCGGCGCAGTGGATTATCTGTCCAAGCCGGCCGATGCGGACGATATCTTTGCCGCCCTGACCCGCACCGATGCCGAACGCGCCGCGCCGCCCGAGAACCCGATGTCGGCCGATCGCGTGCGCTGGGAGCACATCCAGCGCGTTTATGAGATGTGCGAACGGAATGTCTCGGAAACGGCACGCCGGCTCAACATGCACCGGCGGACCTTGCAGCGCATCCTCGCCAAGCGCGCGCCGCGCTGATCGATCAGTCGCTTTCGCCCTCCAGCGCCGCCACCGGCACACCCGCCAGTTCTGCCGCCAGCAATCTCGCCGCCCCGGCGCGGGCGAGGCGAAGCATCACTGCCTTGCGGTCGTGCGGCTTCAGGCGGTGTTCCGGCGCTTCCCGCATGATCTCGCCGCCGTAGCCGTCCGACAGGATGAAGCCGGCTTCCTCGGGAAAGATTTCCGCCGGAACATTGGGATGGGTCGCGAAGAAGAAGCGATCGCAATGGAGCCGGTATTCCGGCCATTTGCGGTCGACCCGGAAATCCTCCACCGACGACTTGATCTCGATGATCCAGAGATCGCCCTTCGGCGTCAGCGCCACGAGGTCGGCACGCCGCCCGCCCGCCAGGGTAATCTCCGGCAGAACATGCGCGCCGTGGCTCGCCATCAAGCGCTGCACGCCGCGGCGCACGAGCATGGCACGCTCGGACTGGCGTCCGTCGAGGAGCGGATTGACGCGAATCGTGGAGACGATGGGCATGCCAGAGCATGGCATTGCTGCCCCGCTGTATGGAATCCCGGCGCTGCCGACAAAAATCTAACGCTTTCGTGAAGATGTAACGTCCTGTTGCCGAAATGCCATAGCGCGTGGCTGAGTGGATGGCTGGTCCTGCAACGAGGGCCCGGCATCTTGGCAGCCTCCCGGTGGCCCTTCTATGAATGCCGCGAGAGGCACGCTATCGCTGGCAAGCGCGGCGTCTTCGCGGGGCAATCACATCAAACGAGGGGTGGGGTGCGATCCATGCGCATGAGAACCATTATTGCCGGGCTGGCTTTGTCGCTCGGCCTTGCGGGCTGCAGCATTCTCGGACCGTCGCAGGTCTTCACCTCTGAATACCGCGCCCGCGTGGATTCCGGCTACCAGCTTCCCGCGATCCCGATCTACAAGGTGGACAAGAAATTCCACCGTCAGGTCGTCTCCTACGAGACGGCGGAAGAGCCCGGCACGATCATCGTCGATACCGGCGCGAAGTTCCTTTACTTCGTGATGGGTGACGGCAAGGCGATGCGCTACGGCATCGGCGTCGGCCGCGAGGGCTTCGAGTGGAAGGGCTCCGCGCGGATCGCGGCCAAGCGAGAGTGGCCGGTCTGGACGCCGCCTGCCGCGATGATCAAGCGCAAGCCGGAACTCGCCAGGTGGTCGGGCGGCATGCCGCCCGGGCCCGACAATGCGCTTGGCGCCCGCGCCATGTATCTCTACAACAAGGGCGGCGACACCGGTTACCGCCTGCATGGTACGCCGGAATGGTTCTCGATCGGCAAGGCCATGTCCTCGGGCTGCATCCGCCTGATGAACCAGGACATCATCGACCTCTACAACCGCGCCGATGTCGGCGCGAAGGTGATCGTGCTGTAAGAGAGCGCGACACGACAGACACAAAAGAAAACCGGGCCAAATGGCCCGGTTTTCTTTGGAGAAGTTGCTCGTGAAGAAGCCGCTCAGGCCACCTGCTCGACCTGCTGCACTTCGGGGATGAAGTGGCGGAGCAGGTTCTGGATGCCATGCTTGAGCGTCGCGGTGGATGACGGGCAGCCTGCGCAGGCACCCTTCATGTTGAGGAACACGGTGCCGTCCTGATAGCCGCGGAAGGTGATGTCGCCGCCATCCTGCGCCACGGCCGGACGCACGCGCGTGTCGAGCAGTTCCTTGATCGTGACCACGATCTCCTCGTCGCCCTTGTCGTAGAACTCCTCGCCGTCTTCATCCGCATCAGCCGCGCCGCTTTCCCGCATCACGGGCGCACCCGACATGAAGTGCTCCATGACGGCGCCCAAGATCGCGGGCTTCAGATGCTGCCATTCGAGGCTGCCGGGCTTGCTGTCCTTGGTGACCGTAATGAAGTCGTATCCGAAGAAGACTGCCGACACGCCCGGGATCTCGAATAGCCGTGCGGCCAGCGGGGAAGTGTCCGCGCCGTTCCGATCGCGGAAATCGGCCGTGCCGCTCGGCATCACCTCACGTCCCGGCAGGAACTTCAAAGTGGCCGGGTTGGGCGTGGATTCCGTCTGGATGAACATCGGGTGTCTCGCTTGAGCGTTCGACGAGGGACGACGCGCGCCGTTCCCTGGAATGGTTCTAAATAGTCCCTGCGAGGTCCGGGCGCAAGATTGAGCCCTGCTTGATCGGTAAAGTCGCCCGAGACGTTTCTCAGGCGAGGCTGTCGATATCCTCGTCCGACAGGTTGTGCGGCACAACGGTGACGGGAATGGGGAAGGCCGCGCTCTTGCCTGCGATGGAAGCGACCAGGGGTCCCGGCCCCTCCTTTGACACGCCGGCCGCAAGCACCAGGATGGCGATGTCCTGATCCTCTTCGATCAGCCGGTGGATTTCTTCCGACGCCTTGCCCTCGCGCACCACCAGTTCGGGCTCAATGCCGAGCCGGGTGCGGACCTTGCTCGCGATCGCGTCCAGAGCCGTGCTCGCGGCTGCCGATGCTTCTTCGCGCATGATCTGCTCCACGCCGAGCCAGCCGGGAAACTCACCCGGTTCGATCACGTAAAGCAGCACAAGGGCGCCGCCCGTGGTCAGGGAGCGCCGCGCGGCATAGGCGACCGCCCGCTCGCATTCGGGGGTCGCGTCCACCACAGTGAGGAACTTGCGGCGGTGGCCGGCTTCCCGGCTGAGACGTCTTGAAACCATCGCGAACCAGAGCCTGCCGTGGAAGGATCAATCTGCCATCACGGCGAGCGCGGGGCAAGAAGCGGAAAAGAAGCCGCTCAGTTCTGCACCATGCCGAGAATGGCGCGAACATCCGTCAGCGTTCTTTCCGCGATCGCGCCCGCGCGCTCGCCGCCCTCGCGCAAAACGCTGTCGACATAGCTTTCGTCCTCCGCGATGCGGCGCATCTCGCCGGCGATCGGCGCGAGCTTTTCCACGGCGAGGTCGGCGAGCGCGGGCTTGAACTCGGAAAAATTGCGGCCGCCGAACGTGCTCAACACTGCCGCCACCGGCTGCTCGGAAAGTGCTGCATAAAGCACCACGAGATTCTCGGCTTCCGGCCGTCCCTTGAGCCCTTCCGCCTCGGATGGCAGCGCGTCAGGATCGGTCTTGGCCTTGCGGATCTTCTTGTTGATCGCGTCACCATCATCGGTCAGGTTGATGCGCGACAGGTCGGACGGGTCGGACTTCGACATCTTCTTGGTGCCGTCGCGCAGAGACATGACGCGCGGCGCTGGTCCCTCGATCAGTGGCTCGGTGAGCGGGAAATAGCCCTGCACCACCGTGTCCTCGCCCATCGGCACATCGGTGTTGAGCCCAAGTTCCGCGATCCGCGCGTTGAAATCATTGTTGAACTTCTGGGCGATGTCGCGGGCAAGCTCGAGATGCTGCTTCTGGTCGTCTCCGACGGGCACATGGGTGGCGCGATAGGCGAGAACGTCGGCGGCCATCAGCGTGGGATAGGCGAACAGGCCCACCGATGCGTTTTCACGGTCCTTGCCGGCCTTTTCCTTGAACTGCGTCATGCGGTTGAGCCAGCCCATGCGGGCCACGCAGTTGAACACCCAGGCGAGCTCCGCATGCTGCGGCACCCGGCTCTGGTTGAAGACGATATGCTTCCTGGGGTCGATGCCTGCCGCCAGAAACGCGGCCGTCACCTCGCGCGTGGCCCTGAGCAGTTCCTTCGGCTCTTGCCACACCGTGATCGCGTGGAGATCCACCACGCAATAGATGCAGTCATTCGTGTCCTGCAGCGCAACGAAGCGCTTGATGGCGCCGAGATAGTTGCCGAGATGAAGGTTTCCGGTCGGCTGGACGCCGGAAAAGACGAGAGGCTTGAAACTGGGCATGACGCCTGCGCGTAAGGGATGAAGCAAAAATCGCGCCGCTTATGGCCAAAAGGGCCGGCCGGATCAAGCAGCGGGCTTCTTCCCCTCGAAGTGATCGTTCCAACCTGAACCCTTCGTGGCCGAGAACATTGAGGGCAGCATGATTCGCCGAACGGAAGCGCGCAACAGGTCTGGAACAACTCCTGTATGATCCAAGCGGAACATCGTCCGAAAAGCTCGCTGAAGCGGTTTGGTCCGCTCGTGAAGGCTGCCATCCGGCAGGAAACGAAGTCGTTCGGATCGACGCGTGGCGGCAACGCCAATGGGGAGGTGCTGATCGCCTCCTTCAACACGCATAAATGCGTCGGCCTCGATCGCCGCTTCGATCCCCACCGCACCGCGCTCGTGATCAAGGAGATCGGCGCTGACCTCATAGCGCTTCAGGAAGCGGACCAGCGCTTCGGCGATCGCGCGGGGCTGCTCGATCTCGACTGGCTCAGGCGCGAATGTGGTCTCGTGCCGGTTTCGCTGTCGAGCGGTCACGCCAGCCATGGCTGGCACGGCAATGTGGTGCTGTTCCGCGACGGCCTCGTTTCAAGCGCCCGCGAGATCGTGCTGCCCGGCATCGAGCCGCGTGGCGCGCTGGTCGTGGACCTTTCGGTGCAAGGCACGCTGCTCCGCATCGTTGCCGCTCATCTCGGCCTCCTGCGCCGCTGTCGCGCGAGGCAGGTCGAGGCGCTGCTGGACGCGGCTCGTCCGGAAGACAATCGGCCTACTCTGCTGATGGGCGATCTCAACGAATGGCGCCTGGGCGAGCGCTCGGCGCTTGCCCGCCTCGCTCCCGCCTTCGGGCCGCTCCACGCCGCCATCCCGAGCTTTCCGTCGCGCTTTCCCGTCTGGGCGCTCGATCGCATTCTGGGAGACCCGGCGGAGCTGATCAGCAGCATCGCCTTGCATGAAACACCGCTCGCACGGATCGCGTCCGATCATCTGCCGATCAAGGCAGTCGTCAGGCTGAACGCCGGGGCGCGGCGATCGGAACTGGCCGCCGCCTGACCTTTTCACTCGCCATCAGCGCAGCGAAGAGCGCGCGCTGCCGATGCGCTTCCAGAAGATCAGCGTGCCGGTCAGCCCGCCATGCGGCTTCAGCGCGTAATCGGGGATTTCGCCGGCAAGCGTAAAGCCCTGGCCTTGATAGAGACCGGCCGCCCCGTCCTCCGTCGCGGTATCGAGCACGAGCAGCGTGCGGCCAAGCGCCTCGGCGATCCGCTCCGCTTCGGTCATCAGCGCCCGGGCAGCCCCTCGCTTGCGGCAGGAAGGGCAGGTCATCAGCTTGGCGATCTCCGCCCGATGCGGCTGGTTGGGCGGGCAGTCAAGCAGCAGCGTCACCGTCGCGATCAAGGTCTTGCCGTCGAACGCGCCCAGCACCACCCGCTCGCCGCGATCGGCGGCCGCCAGCGCCTGCGTCCAGAACCGGCTGGCCGCGTCGCGTGCGAGCGGGTGCATGAAGCTCACCGAGCCGCCGGCCGCGACCGTCTCGATCAGGATGTCGCTCAAGGCGTCGATCACAGCCGGCGAAGCGCTCAACGGCTTGATCGTGAAATCGGACATTGCAATCAGCTCCGGACCAGAAGAACGAGATAGGTGCAGGGCGACGACGACTCGTTGGCGATCGTCACCTCGGATGGCGGCCCGAAGCCCAGGCAGTCTCCGGCCTGGAGCAGGTGCTGCGTTCCGCCTTCGGTGATCGCGAGCGTGCCCGCCTGCACGAGGACGAGCTGGCGGATGCGCGCATAGGACGACGCGGGCAGGGTCACCTTCTCCCTGGCCGGCAATTCCACCTGCACGGCTTCCAAAGGATGGTCAGAGCGCATGAAGATCTGGCGGCGCAGATAGCCCGTTGCGGGATCGCGCCAGAGCGGCTGGTCGGACGCGCGAGACAGAAGCTCGTCACTCCCGCCTTCAGCACGCAGCAGCAGCCCGGCCAGCGTCAGGTCGAAGGCGCCGGCCAGCCGCACCAGGAGAACCGCGGTCGGGCTCATCTCTTCGCGCTCGATCTTGCTGATCGTGGCCTTGGCGACGCCTGAGCGCGCGGCGAGGTCCGCCAGCGACCAGTTCCGCCCCTCGCGCTCGATCCGAAGATGACGCGCGATACCGGAGGATACACTGTCTACGATGTGATCCATTCGTCCACTATAATGGACGAATGTCGAACTGTCGAGAGGATCAAGGAAGGCTCTTAGACGAGCCTGCGCTTTGCCGCTTCGGCGCGCAGGTTCTCGCGCGGACGGGGGCCGACCTGCTGGATCACGAGGCCGGCCGCCAGCGAGCCGAGCCTTCCGCAGTCGCGCAGCGAACGGCCGCTCGTATAGCCGTGAAGGAAGCCCGCGGCGTAAAGATCGCCGGCCCCCGTCGTGTCCACCAACCGGTCGATCGCGATGGCCTCGATCACTTCGGTCTGTTCGGCGCGCACCACAACCGAGCCGTGCTCCGACCGCGTCACGGCAGCAAGCTTGCAGTCGGCGCGGATGCGGTCGAGGCCTTCGGAGAATGAGGTTGTCTCGTAGAGCGACTTCAACTCGCTTTCATTGGCGAAGACGATGTCGACGGTGCCCGATCGCATGAGGTCGAGGAACTCGGCGCGGTAGCGGTCGACGCAGAACGGGTCGGACAGGGTCATGGCGACCTCGCGCCCGGCCTCATGGGCGTAGGCCGCCGTGCGGCGGATCGCTTCCTTGGCGCGGGGCGGGTCCCAAAGATAGCCCTCGAAATAGGTGACGGCGGACCCTTGCGCCTTGTCCCTTTCCACGTCTTCCGGCCCAAGCTCGACGCAGGCGCCGAGATAGGTGTTCATCGAGCGCTCGCCGTCTGGCGTGACGAAGATCATCGAGCGCGCAGTAGGCGGCGTGCCGTCAAGCGGCGCGGTGTCGAAGGCCACGCCATGAGCGCGGATGTCGGAGCGGTAAAGCGCGCCGAGATCGTCGCCGCTCACCTTGCCGAAAAAGGCCGACCGTCCGCCGAAGCTCGCCACGCCGGCCGCCGTATTGCCTGCGCTTCCGCCCGAAGCCTCGGTCTTGGGCCCCATGCGCGAATAAAGAAGCTCGGCGCGCGAGGCGTCGATCAGGTTCATCGCGCCCTTGATGATGCCGTTGGTGAGAAGGAAGTCATCGTCGCAGGGAGAGATGATATCGACAATGGCGTTGCCGATGCAGAGCACGTCAAACTGGGTCATGGAAAGCGGGCGGTTCCTCAAAGGGCCTGTCACCCCGGACCATCGGCTGCTTCTTCGTCCAGGCTTCGGGCCGCTTCTCCCACAGGCCCCCGTTCACGTCCAGAAGCCGGAAGGAGCTTGCCAGAATGAAAGGGGCACGTAAGCTCGCGCAACAGCCAGAGCCGAAGGGGCTTCAGCCATGATCACCGACTGGGCGCTCGCCTCGCTTCACCACCTCCTGGTGTTTCCGCTTTTCGCCGTGTTCGTGGCCGAGGCCGCCCTGATCCGGGCCGGGCTGACGGGACCGGCGCTCCAGAGGCTGGCGCGGCTCGACATGGCCTATGGCGCGCTATCGGTTCTGGTCATCGGCGCCGGAATCCTGCGGCTGATCTTCGGATTGAAGGGCTGGGACTACTATGCCGGCAACCATGCCTTCTGGGGCAAGATGGCGGCTTTTGCCGCCGTGGGCGTCCTCTCGATCGGGCCATCGCGCGACATTGCGCGCTGGCGGCGCGGCCAGAAAGCCGATCCCGCCTTCGCCGTTCCCGCAGGCGAGATTGGCCGGGTGCGCCGCCTCATCCACATCGAGGCGCTGTTCTTCGCGCTGATCGTGATCTTCGCCGCCGCCATGGCACGCGGCATCGGCTCATAAAGCGTCGCGCAACACGGTCGAAACTAGGCGCCGGGCACATCCTCCCAAGGCACCAGCGGTGCGGGGATCGCGTTCGTCTTCACCTCCGCCTTGCACAGGTCTGCGATGATGCAGCGCTCGCATTCGGGCCGGCGCGCCTTGCACACATAGCGCCCGTGCAGGATCAGCCAGTGATGGGCGTGCAGCATGTATTCCGCCGAAATCACGGCAAGCAGACCCCGCTCCACCTCGTCCGGTGTCGCGCCGGGAGCAAGATGGATGCGGTTGCCGAGGCGGAAGATATGGGTGTCCACCCCCATCGTCGGATGACCGAAGGCGTTGTTGCGCACCACGTTCGAGGTCTTCCGCCCGACGCCGGGAAGCCGGATCAGTTCCTCTTCCGTTTGCGGCACCTGTCCGCCATGGTCGCGGATCAAAGCTTCGGAAAGCAGCGCCACATTCTTCGCCTTGGCGCGCCAGAGGCCGATGGTGCGGATGTAGCGGCCGATCTCTTCCTCGCCAAGCGCCAGCATCTTTTCGGGCGTGTCTGCAACGGCGAAGAGCGGTTCCGTTGCGACGTTCACGCTGGCATCGGTCGCCTGCGCGGAAAGCACCACGGCGACAAGCAGCGTGAAGGGATTGATGAAGGCGAGATCGCTCTTCGGGTTCGGACGCTGGATGCGGAAGCGGCGGAACATTTCATGCAGTTCGTCAGCGGAATAAAGGCAGCCGCTGCCCGCCGCCAGCCTGGGCGTCTTTGCGGCGCGGAGCACTCCCTTTGCACGGGAAGGCGCACGTGACGAGATGTTGACCGCGTCAGCGGCTTTCCGCTTGGGCATTCCGTCCCTATAAAGACCGGCGATGGCTGTTGAACCGCAACCATATGAAGCCGACGAGCCCTTCTTCAAGGCGCTTCTGACGCCGCATCGAAGCCTTGGGCGCACCGGCTTTCTCGTGCTGATGGGCGCGCTGGCCTTTGGCTGGGGCGTGACAGGCTTGTTCTTTTTCTTCCAGGGTGCCTGGCCGGTGGCGGGCTTTTTCGGCCTCGACATCCTGGCCGTTTATCTCGCCTTCCGGCTCAACTATCGAGCGGGTCGGGCGCGGGAAGAAGTGTCGGTGTCCCGTACCACGCTCGACATCCGCAAGGTCGCGCCGTCAGGCAAGAGCGTGGCCCATCGCCTCAATCCGTTCTGGTGCCGCCTGGCCGTGCGCCGCCACGCCGAGATAGGCATCACCGGCATGGCGGTGGAGGCGAGGGGAACACGCGTGACGATCGGGGCCTTCCTCAATCCCGACGACCGCGAAAGCTTTGCCGACGCATTCGGCCAGGCGCTCGCAACAGCCAAAAGCCGTTGAAAATAGGACGCGCGGGTAACCCGGCGCGCCCCTGAACTCCTCAGAGAACTTGATGTGAGGTCGGGCTTAGTCCGCTAGCTCTGCCGGAACCTTTCCGCCGTTCTCTTTGAGCTTCTGCATCAGCGCCTTGTGCAGCCACATATTCATCTTGGCCGAATCTTCCGTGTCGCCGGAATAGTTGAGCTCCTTGGCCAGCTCCTTGCGCGATGAAAGGCTGCTGTCGAGATCGAGCGCCTTCATCATGTCCACGATGGAGTGGCGCCAGTCGAGCTTCTGCCCGTTCGACTTGACGGCGGCATCCATGATCGCGGCCACATCCACCGAGCCGCTGGACGCGGAAGGCGAAGCGGAGGCCGGTGCAGCAGGAGTGCTGGTTGAGGTGCCTGCCGCCGGCACGTTGGAGGACGATCCGGCAGTTGGAGCCGGGGTGCTCGCCGGATGCGGTGCGGAACTGCCGGGCGCGGCCTGGGCGGTCTGCGTTCCGCCGCTCGGCGCAGCCTGGGTGACGGAAGGGGTGGAACCAGCCGATGCCGTGCGTGGCGCCTGCGGCGTGACCTGCGCGGCCGGCTTCTCGTGATGGCCCCAGATCGCGCCCTTGATCTTGTCGAAAATGCCCATCTCTTCTCTCCTGCTGTAAATTCGGCCGAGCCGCGACACTGCGACCTGGGAAGAACAAACGCCATGCGGGAGGAAGAGGTTGCACCCGCCTCGGTTCAGGATGGACGAAGCCGCCCCACACGCTCCGTAAGGAGCTGGAAGAACCCGTCAGCGTCGATCTCGCGCATGACGACCGCATTCTTCGGTCGCGTCGTGACGCCCCACCAGTCCACCACCGTCATGCCCAGGGTGAGTTCCGAGGCCAGCTCGACGGCCACATTGCAGTGCCGGCCCTTGAAGAGTTCGGGCCTGAGCAGATAGGCGACCGTACAGGGATCGTGGAGCGGCCCGCCATCGGTGCCGTATTTCTCCACGTCGAAGCGCTCGAAGAAGTCGAGCAGTTCGGCCGCGGCCCCGCCTGCAGGCGTTTCGAGCGCACGGAAAGCGGCCACGCGCGCACGCGTGGTCAACGCCTTGTGCGTCACGTCGAGCGGCATCATCACGATCGGCACGCCGGAGCGGAACACGAGATCGGCGGCCTGCGGGTCGACATAGATGTTGAACTCGGCCACCGGCGTGATGTTGCCGCCTTCGAAGAAGCCGCCGCCCATCAGCACGATCTCACGGATGCGCGGCGCGATCTCGGGCGCGCGGATCAGCACGGTCGCGATATTGGTGAGCGGCCCGAGCGTCACGAGCGTCACGGTGCCGGTCTCTTCCTCTCGCAGCGTGCGGATGATGAAGTCCACCGCACCTTCGTCCTGCAGCGTCATGGATGGCTCGGGCAGGTCGGGCCCGTCGAGCCCGGTGCGGCCATGCACATGCTCGGCGGTGACCAGTGGACGGAACAGCGGCCGGTCGGAGCCCTTGAAGGCTTTCACGTCGGGTCGGCCGCAAAGCTCGCAGATCTTGCGCGCATTCTTTTCCGTGAGATGTAGCGGCACATTGCCTGCCACCGCCGTGACGCCGAGCACTTCGAGTTCGTCTGGGCTGCCGAGCGCCAGCATGATGGCGAGCGCATCGTCCTGCCCCGGATCGGTGTCGATGATGATCTTGCGCAATGGAAGCTCCAGGGCGGGCGAATCTTGCAATGGTTGCTGCCCGCGACCATATCAGGCGGGCGGAAGGGAATGCCATCCGGGTTCCCGCTTCCGCAGTCGCTCAGTTCGAGGACAAGCCGCTCATGACCCGCCCCCACTCCACCCGAATGCCGCCTTTTTCAAGCCCGCTCCTGCTCGGCTTCGACACGATGGAGAAGACGCTGGAGCGGCTTGCCAAATCCGGCGACAGCTATCCGCCCTACAATATCGAGCGCCTCAGGACCGAGGACGAAGGCCCGAGCCGGCTGCGCATCACGCTGGCCGTCGCAGGCTTCGCCGAGGCCGATCTCGAAGTGACCACGGAAGAAAACCAGCTCGTGGTCCGCGGCCGGCAGGGCGATGACCCGACGCGCGAATATCTTCATCGCGGCATTGCCGCGCGCCAGTTCCAGCGCTGCTTCGTGCTGGCCGACGGCATGAGGGTCGCCGGAGCCGAGCTTCGCAACGGGCTGCTCGCCATCGACCTCGACCGCCCGGAGCCCGAACGGCTTGTACGAAAGATAAACATTACCGTGAAAGACTGAGCGTCGGAGGAACATTCGCCACAAGCGCGGATTGCTTTTTCCAGACACGTTCCTCGATCAGGAGGCGCTACCATGAACGATATCCCGGCTCACGAGACCGCAGAAACCATTCTGACCCAGAGCGAACTCGCCCATCTCGGCGAAGGCGTGGTGGCCTATCTGCGCGAAATGCGCAGCGAGGACCTTAAGCTCAAATTTCCCGGCCTGCCCGAGATCGCGTCCGGCATCAGCCTGTGGGCCCTGTTCGCCGCCAACGGCCAGCCGATCCTTCTTTCGGATGAGCGTGACCGCGCGATTGCGGGTGCATTCGAGAACGACCTGACGCCCGTCGCCATCAACTGAAGCGCTCCGCGCGCTGCAATCGACCGGAAAGCGCCCCGTCGAGGGCGCTTTCTTTTTGAGCGGCACCCGGTTTCCGCTATAAGCCATGCCCATGCAGCACGATGGCGGAACACTCCTGGCGACCAACGAGGCGGGGCCGGCGCCTGACCCTGCTTCAGCGGAACTGCCTTCCCTCGACTTCGCGAGTGGCGTGCTGAGCCCGGAAGGCCGCGCTGAACTCAGCGGCGCCTTGAAGGCGGTTCTGACGCGCGGCCATGCCGAGGCCGACGGGCGGCTCAAGCGGGATGGCTGCGGCCGGGCCTGCGCCGAAACGCTTTCCCGACTGATGGACACGATCGTCCAGGCGCTTTTCGCGGCTGGCGAAAAGGCCGGGAGACCCGGCGCCGCCCGCATGGCGCTGGCCGCCGTGGGCGGGTATGGGCGCGGAACGCTTGCGCCCGGCTCGGACATCGACCTGCTCTTCATCCTGCCCGCGCAAAAGACAAAGGCCGACACAGGCACTGTGGAAGCCGTGCTTTATACCCTTTGGGACATCGGCCTGAAGGTCGGCCACGCCACCCGCAACGTCGAGGAATGCGTGCGCCTGTCCCATTCGGACATGACGATCCGCACGGCGATCCTCGAAGCGCGATACCTGGCGGGGTGCCCGAAGCTCTTCAAGGAACTGACCCGCCGCTTCGACGCCGATGTAGTGGCAGGAACCGGCGCGGAATATGCCCAGGCCAAGCTCGCGGAGCGCGACGAACGCCACAGGCGAGCCGGCGAAAGCCGCTATCTCGTCGAGCCCAATGTCAAGGACGGCAAGGGCGGCCTGCGCGACCTTCACACGCTGTTCTGGATCGGCAAATACTTCTATCGCGTCGGAAGCGGCGAGGAACTGGTGGAGGCCGGCGTCTTCACGGCGGAAGAACTTCACCGCTTTCGCAAGGCCGAGGATTTCCTGTGGGCCGTTCGCTGCCACATGCATTTTCTCACCGGCCGGCCCGAGGAGCGGCTGCATTTCGACATCCAGCGCGAGGTGGCCGAGCGCATGGGCTATGGATCACTCGCCGTGCCCACGGGCGCGGAAGGCGAGCCGGGGCCGCCGGCCACCGTCGAGCATTTCATGAAGGACTACTTCCTCACCGCCAAGGATGTCGGCGATCTCACCCGCATCTTCTGCGCGGCGCTGGAAGAAGAGCAGGCCGCCCATGTTCCGGGCTTCTCGCGCCTCTTCATGGGCTTCTCCCGCCGGCGTCGAAAGCTCGCGGGAACGTCGGATTTCCTGGTCGACAATAGCCGCATCACGGTGGTCGACGACAAGGTATTCGAGCGCGATCCGGTCAACATGCTGCGCCTGTTCTCCTTTTCCGACCGCCAGGGGCTGGAGCTCCACCCCGACGCGCTCAAGCTCCTCACCCGTTCGCTGCATCTCGTGAACAAGGCCTTGCGCGGAAGTGCGGAGGCGAACCGCCTGTTCCTCGACCTGCTCACCTCCGACCGCCAGCCCGAGCTCAATCTGCGGCGCATGAACGAGGCGGGCCTGCTGGGGCGGCTGATCCCCGATTTCGGCAAGATCGTCGCGATGATGCAGTTTTCCATGTACCACCACTACACGGTGGACGAACACCTGGTCCGCTGCATCGGTGTCCTGTCGGAGCTTGAGAAGGGCGAGGGCGAGAAGGTCCACCCGCTGTCGCATTCGCTGATGCCGACGCTGAAAAGCAGCCGCAACGCGCTTTATGTCGCCGTGCTGCTCCACGATATCGCCAAGGGGCGCCCCGACGATCACTCGGAGGCGGGAGCGGCCATCGCGCGCCGCATCTGCCCGGTAATGGGCCTCTCGGCGGCCGATACCGAAACGGTCGCATGGCTGATCGAGCATCACCTTCTGATGTCGATGACGGCCCAGACGCGCGATCTCAACGACCGCAAGACGATCACCGACTTCGCGAGCGTGGTGCAGTCCGTGGAGCGGCTGAAGCTTCTGCTCGTGCTCACCGTGTGCGACATCCGGGGCGTGGGGCCGGGCGTGTGGAACGGCTGGAAGGGCCAGCTCCTGCGCACGCTTTACTACGAGACGGAGCTTCTGCTCACCGGCGGCTTTTCAGAGGCATCGCGCGCCGCACGCGTCGATGCCGCCCGCGCGGAACTCGGCGAAGCGCTGGCAGCGCTTCCCGAGCCGTGGGACGTGAGCGCGCGAAACGCCTATGTGGCGCTTCATTACGAAAACTACCTGCTTGCGGTGGATTTGAAGGATCAGATTCGCCACGCGATCTTCGTGCGCGACGCCGACCGAACGGGAAAGCGTCTCGCCACCTTCGTGGAAACGCGGAAATTTGAGGCCGTGACCGCGATCACGGTGCTCGCGCCCGATCACCCGCGCCTTCTTTCGATTATCGCCGGTGCCTGCGCCGCGGCCGGCGGCAATATCGTGGACGCGCATATCTTCACGACCGGCGACGGGCGAGCTCTGGACACGATCCTGCTCGCGCGCGAGTTCGACCAGGACGCCGACGAGCAGCGGCGCGGCGAGCGCGTGGGGCGCCTGATCGAGGACGTGCTTTCGGGACAGGCCCGGCTGCCGGAGATCATCGCGCGACGCGCAAAGCCCCGGCGCGTTTCCCGGGCCTTCCGCATCGTGCCGCGCGCGGATATCCGCAACACGCTGTCCAACCGCTTTTCGGTGATCGAGCTGACGGGCCTCGACCGCCCGGGCCTTCTGTCGGAAATCACCGGCGCCCTGTCCGACCTCTCCCTCGACATCGCTTCGGCCCACATCACCACCTTCGGCGAGAAAGTGATCGACACCTTCTATGTGACCGATCTGACCGGCGGAAAGATCGATAACGAGACGCGGCTCGACGCGATCCGCACGCGGCTGGTGGCCGTGCTTGGCGGCGAGGGCGCGTCGCCGCAATCACCGGTAAAGGCTGGCGAAAGCGCCGGCGGTTAAGTCCTGTTCCATGAGCCTTCTCAAGAAACTCGCCACCGTCGCCTCGGGCACGCTCGTTTCGCGACTGCTCGGCTTCACGCGCGAAATGCTGATGGCGGCGGCTGTCGGCACCGGGCCGATCGCCGACGCCTTCTACGCCGCCTTCCAGTTTCCCAACACCTTTCGCCGGCTGTTTGCGGAAGGCGCCTTCAACGCGGCCTTCGTGCCGCTCTTCGCCAAGGAGATCGAGGCCAACGGTGTCGAGGGCGCCAAGCGCTTTTCGGAGGAAGTGTTCGGCGTGCTGTTCAGCGTGCTGATCGTGCTGACGCTCGTCATGGAGCTGTCCATGCCGCTCATCGTCGCCCATGTGATCGCGCCGGGCTTCGAGGACGATCCCGCGAAGCTGTCGGTGACGACGACGCTCGCCACGATCATGTTTCCTTATCTCGTCTGCATGTCGCTCGCGGCCATGATGGCGGGAATGCTGAACTCGCTCCGGCGCTATTTCGCAGCGGCGATCGCGCCGGTCTTCCTGAACGTGATCCTTGTCGGCGTCCTCGCCTATGCGTGGTGGAGGAAGCTGGACGGCCCGGCGGTGGGCTACGGCCTTGCCTGGGGCGTGCTCGCGGCGGGCATCGTGCAGCTTGCCATCGTCTGGATCGCGGTGCGCCATGCCGGCATCGTGATCGGCTTCCGCCGTCCGCGCCTTACCGCAAACGTCAAGCGGCTCCTGTGGCTGGCGCTTCCCGCCGCAATCACCGGCGGCATCACCCAGATCAACACGCTGGTCGGCACCGCGATCGCCTCGGGCCAGAACAGCGCGGTGTCCTCGCTCAACCTCGCCGACCGGGTCTATCAACTGCCGCTGGGCGTGGTGGGGGTGGCGGTCGCGATCGTGCTCCTGCCCGAGCTGGCGCGCGCGCTCAAGGCAGGCGATGCGGGCGAAGCATCCAGCCTGCAGAACCGGTCGGTCGAGTTCACCCTGCTTCTTACCCTGCCGGCGACGGCAGCGCTTCTGGTCATGGCGGAGCCGATCACCCGCGTGCTTTATGAGCGCGGCGCGTTCACGCCGGAGGACACCGCGGTGGTCGCGGCCACGCTCGGCGTGTTCGGGCTCGGCCTGCCGGCCTATGTGCTGATCAAGGCCTTCACGCCTGGCTATTTCGCGCGCGAGGACACGCGCACGCCGATGGTCTTCGCCGGATTGTCGGTCGCCGTGAACATAGCGATCGCGCTGTGGCTGTTTCCCAAGTGGGGCGCGCCCGGCATCGCGGCGGCGTCCGCGGTGTCCGCCTGGGTCAACACGGCGCTGTTGTTCGGTGCGCTTCAATGGCGCGGGCACTGGGAAACGGACCGCGCCTTGCTGCGCCGTGCGCCGGCGCTGCTGGCGGCCGCCGTCGCGATGGGCGCGGGGCTCCACGTCGCCTTGCCCTATTTCGCAAGCGAACTTGTGCCAGCAGCCCATCTCGCGCGGCAGGCTTTGGCGCTCGGCATCCTCGTCGCGGGCGGCTCCGTTCTTTACTTCGCGCTGGTCTTCCTGTTCGGCGGCGCGGATCGAAGCATGCTGCGTCGCGCCCTCAGGCGAGGCGCAAAGGCTTCCGATCAGCCGCCGGCATAGCGGAAGCGCTTCATCGGCGCCGCAGGCTACACCTTCACCGCCTGCTCCACCCGCGCTTCGTTTCCGAAAACGCGCAGATAGCGCGCGATCTCGGCCGCGTCGCCGGTCGCCTTGGCGGGATTGTCGGAAAGCTTCACGGCCGGCCGGCCATTGGCGCGGGTCACCTTGCACACGAGCGAGATCGCTTCGAGGCCGGGCGCGGGCATCGGCGCGGAATCCTCGAAGTCGTTGGTGAGGTTGGTGCCCCAGCCGAAGCTCATCCGCACTTTGCCCTGGAAGTGGCGCCAGGTTTCCTCGATCGTGTCGGCGTCGAGCCCGTCCGAGAAGATCAGCAGCTTCCGGCGCGGATCGACCCCCTTCTCGCGCCACCACTGCATGACGGTCTCGCCGGCGGGAATGGGCGGGGCGCTGTCGGGCCTGAAGCCAGTCCATTCCGCCACCCAGTCCGGCGCATCGCGCAGAAAGGACGCCGTGCCGAAGGCGTCGGGCAGCACGATCAGGAGGTTGCCGTTGTAATAGCGCTGCCAGTCCTTGAGCACCTGATAGGGCGACTGGCGAAGCGCCTCGTCGGTGTCTGCGAGTGCGGCGAGCACCATGGGCAGTTCATGCGCATTGGTGCCGAGCGCTTCCACATCCGTGTCCATCGCGAGCAGCACATTGGAGGTGCCGGTGAAGGCATCGCCGATGCCCTCCTTCAGCGCCTCCACGCACCAGCGCTGCCACAAGAATGAATGCCGCCGCCGCGTGCCGAAATCCGAGATCTTCAAGCCGGGCAGCGTGCGCAGGCGTTCGGTCTTGGCCCAGAGCCGCGCCTTGGCGCGCGCGTAAAGCACGTCGAGAGCGAATGGCCCGAACGCCTTCATCGCAGCCCTCGAGCGCAGCTCGTTGATGATGGACAGCGCCGGGATCTCCCACAGCGTCGTATAGGACCAGGGTCCATGGAATTCGAGCTCGTACTGCCCGTCGCGCTTCGAAAGCTCGTATTCGGGCAGGCGGAACGTCGAGAGCCATTCGAGGAAGTCCGGCTCGAAGATCTGCTTGCGGCCATAGAAGGTGTTGCCGGCGAGCCAGATCATTTCCTTCTTGGAGAATCGCAGCGTTCGCGCATGGTCGAGCTGCGCGCGCAGTTCACCCTCGTCGATCTCGTCGGCCAGGCGCACGCGCGTCGTGCGGTTGATGAGCGAGAAGGTGACGTTCACATCCGCATACATGCCGCGGATCATCTGCAGCATCAGAAGCTTGTAGAAGTCCGTGTCGAGCAGGGAGCGCACGATCGGGTCGAGCTTCCAGGTGTGGTTGTACACCCGTCGGGCGATGTCGGTCTTGGGCATGGCTTCCCCGTGTCCGCGTGCGCCTGGGTGGGCAGAGGAGCGGCAGGCTTGTGTAGCCTTTTGTTTCGCCCGCGCAAGATGAAGGCGAGGGGTGGGAGAACAGCGACGGCGAAAAGAAAACCCCGCAGCTTGCGCCGCGGGGCTTCTTCCGGACCGGCTTTTTCGGCCGATCCATCAAATATAAGCCGGCTTAGTAGCAGTAGTAGTAGTACTGGCACCAGCCGCCCGAGCAGTAGTATTCCCAGTAGCAGACGGCCTTGGAGTTGGCCGCAGCCGCCGTGCGCACATCCGCTGCCACTTTGGTGATCATCTCGTCGCCCTGAGCGAGATCCTCGGCCTTCTTGAGCACCGCCTCGATGTCGAAGTTCGAGCCGGCCGAACCCTTCTGGCCGTCGGCAAGAACGCGGCCGGGCACGCTCGCCATCATCTTGGCGGCGGTCACGAGCGCGAGCGCGTCATTCTTGGTCTCGCCATAGGAAACGAGGTTGCGCGCGGTTTCGAGCGTCAGCTGGCCTTCCGCCTGCTGGGCCGGGGCGAGGTCCTTCTGCGGATCCTGCGCCACGGATGCGCCGGCGGTCAGCGCGGTGAAGGCCACCACGGCGGCCACGGTCAGAAATTTCTTCATTCTGGTCAGTCCTTCCTGTTGAGTTGCTGCCGCCGGGCACCCCGCCCCTCGGCCCTTCCACCCCGGTCGAGCGCCGCCCACACAGGCGAGAACTGCTGCACCGGTTCTTCTCCGGAACCCGCATCATGCGGTTTCCGAACCCTTGATCCCTAATTCCCGCCGGCCTCCGCCCTGCCGGGCTCCACCCGGAACGGCAGCACATTGACCGCCATCTCCTCGTCCAGCCCCGCCGGCGTGGAGACCGCGCGCGCCTCTCCGTCGCCAGATGCGGCAAGCAGCATCCGACGCGCGCTTGGAGCGTCATCGTCCATGCCCGGCGCTGCGCGCAAACCCTCCTGCGTCAGCGTGTCGAACACCGTGTGCGAGCGCCCGACGCCCGGCACGGCGATCAGCACGAGCCGCTCCAGTGCCCCGCCGGACGGATCGGGCTCCATCTGCAGGAGGTCGGCCTTCTTTTCCTCGCCGGGCTGAATGCGGTTGGCTTCCCCTGCCTCGGGCCAGACCGGCGTGATGGAGAAATCGCGCCCGACAAGCAGCACCGTCACGTCGAGCGGCTTGCGGCCGTCATTGGACACCGAAAGGCCGAGGATGTCGCAGTCGCGGAAGCGATCATTCCTTCCCGCCTCGACCGGCACAGCGTAGGCCGCGTCGTCAGCGGCGCAGGCTTCGCCTTTCCGGCCAGCGCCCGCGCGACGTACGGTCACCTTTGTTTGCAGCCCGAGACCGCCGCCTGCGGTATCCGCGCCCAGTCGCTGAAGGGCGACTGCCCGCGCGATGCGGTTGAGCGCGGATGCGACCACGGCCTGCGCCGCCTCCGGAGCGTCGGGCAAGGAAAGGCGGGGCGATGAGTTCGGCCCGTCCGCATCGATCATGCCGGGCTCGGCGGCGAAGGCAAGCGTGCCATCCACGAGGCCGACCGCCATGTCATAGGCCGAAGCGCTTACGGTCACGCGGTTCGTCATGTCCGCTCCGGCAAGCGCCGCTCGAAACGCAGCAAGGGCCGGGCCGTAGTCCTTTCCGTCATTCGGATCGACACGGAACGGTTCCGACACAGTGAGCGAGAAGTCGACGCCCGGCTCGACCAGCCGCGCCCAGCGGGCCTTCTTGAACGCAGCCGGATCGGCCTGCTCCGCGCAGGAAGCAGCCGCGTCCGCTGTGCAGCCCGACCTCAGAGGCGCGACCACGCTGCGGGTCGTGCCGGCATTCTCCACCACGCCGCGTGCGACAAGCTTGTCATCGGCAGCGCCGGGATCGTCATAAAGCGCCAGCACCGCGCCATTCGACAAGCCGTCCAGCGCGCCGGCATTGAGCTTGCCCGCATAGATCGGCCATTGCCGCGCGGCCATGCCGGCGCTGCCAAGCCGCAAGGCGGGCTCGTCCAGCATGGTGCCCTCGACTTCCGGCGTTTGCGTAGCCATCATCGTGCCGCGCTTGATGTCGCTGACGACCGCCTGATGAAGCCGTCGATAGGACAGGCCGGGCGTTTCATTGAGGCGGCGAAGCAGGTTGTAGGTGAAGACGCCGTAATTCGCTTCCGTCCCGTCCGCTTCCTTGCGGCTGGTTTCGAGCGCCTCCTCGACTTCCTGCGCGGCATAAAAGAAGGCGGAGCGTCCCTTGGCCTGACCGCTCTTGCCCGATGTGAAACGGGCCACGCTCGGCGCAGGCAGGCTGCGGCTTGACACCTGGTCGTCAGGCACGCCGAGTTCAGCTGGAAGAACCCGCCGCGCCTTGGCGGCTGCCCCCGGCAGGTCGCGAAAGCCGGTGGCTGAGTGGCAGGCATCGACGATGCCGAAGAAATCCACGCCCTTGTCGAGGATGCGCGTGATGCGCGCGTCGAGCTCGTCGTCCACCAGCGCGCCCTTCACGCCCTGCGCGTTCCAGCTTCCCACGTCATAGGGGAGCAGGATCTCGTCCATGCCGCCCTCTTCGTCACCGTTGAGGTCGGGCGCCTGCGAGCCGTGGCCGGAAAAAAAGAACACAACGAGATCGCCGGGCCGGCTCTCAGCGGCGAGGCGGTCGAGCCCGGCCAGGATCGCCTCATGCGTGCCCGGTTCGCCGGCGGGGATGCCGTCGGGAAGGTTGGAAACTCCATCCGCAAGCACGGAGATGTTGCGCGCCGGAACGCCGAGCCGGTGCAGCGTGGAAGCCACCGCGCGCACGTCGTTCTTCGGGCCGGTCAGCCGGATGTTCTCGGGCAGGTTGGGATAGCCGGACGCGCCGACGATTAGGGCACGCGTTTCGGCGCGCGCGAACGTAGCCGCCGCCATGAGCACGGTCGCTGCAATCCCGATGCGGCGTTTCCACCCCTTCACGGCAAGCCCCCAAGCCGCGTTCCAGGCGCTGGCCGTATCGGCCACGCCCTCGATCCCCCCGGAGCGCCCCACGGCTTCCCGGTTGACGCTGGGGCAAATTGGCGCTGCCCGACATCAAAGTCCAGCTAAATGCTTGATTACGGCCGCTTCACGTCAGCTTTGTGCCACCGCCATGACGCAGCGGCAGTATTTTCATGCAACCTGTGGGCGCGTCTCTATGCGACCGCGTGCGCCATGTGAGGCAGCGCCCCGGCAGGCACGGTGATGCGGTCGCGCCTGAGCCAGCGCGCGAGAAGAAGAACGGCGACCACCGCGAGCCCGATCGACAGGCCGAGCCAGATGCCGGCGCCGCGCATCCCGAGGGGAAAGGCAAGAAGCAGTCCGAGCGGCATGCCCACGATCCAGTAGCCGAAGGCGGCGTAAAGCATCGGCCGGGTGGTATCATGAAGCCCGCGCAGCATGCCCGCGCCCACCGCCTGTGCGCCGTCCACGATCTGGAACAAGGCGGCGAAAGCGAGAAAGGTCACCGCAAGGGCAGCGACCGCCGCGTTCTCGGATGCGTGGATGTCGAGAAACGCGCCGATCAGCGCCTGCGGCCAGAGCAGCATGGCGAGCGCGGCCAGCCCCATGAAGCCCGTGCCGAGCCAGAAGGCCGACCAGCCCGCGCGTCGCACCCCGGCCGGATCGCCCGCGCCCGCCGCAAGTCCCACGCGCACGGTTGCCGCCTGACCGAGGCCGAGCGGAATCATGAAGGACAGCGAAGCGACCTGGATGGCGATGGCATGGGCGGCAAGCGAGGTGGCATCGATCAGCCCCATCACCAGCGCCGCCCCGTTGAACAGCGACACTTCGAAGGCAAGCATCCCGGCGATCGGCAGGCCTAGGCCGGTCAGGGTGCGCAGGCGCTGCCAGTCGGCCCGCCAGAAGCGGCCGAAGATATGGTAGCGGCGGAACTGCTTCGCGCGCACCACCACCACGGCCAGACCCCCGAACATCAGGAGGTTGGACAAAGTGGTGGCAAGGCCTGAGCCCCGGATGCCGAGCGCGGGGAAATTCCAGTGTCCGAAGACCAGCAGCCAGTTGGCGAGGATGTTGAAGCAGACCGCCCCAGCCACGACGACCAGCGCCCAGCCCGGCCGTTCCAGCGCCGAGATAAAGGAGCGCAAGACGATGTAGAGATAAAAGGGCAGAACGCTCCATTGCAGCGTCCGCACATAATCGCCTGCCAGCGGCGCAAGGCGAGCATCCTGCCCCATCCAGTCGAGAATGAACCTGGTATTCCACAGCAATGCCCAGATCGGCACTGCCACGATCACGGCCAGCCACAATCCCTGGCGCACGGTGCGGCGCAGGTCGCGCACCGAATGGCGGTTGCGGCCGAGCTCCGTCGCCAGCATCGGCTGGGTGGCGAGCATCAGCCCCATTCCAAAGATAAGAGGGGCAAAATACAGGTTCGCGCCGAGCGCGCCGGCCGCCAGCGCATCCCGCCCGAGCCGCCCGAGCATCATCACATCGGTGGCCGTCATCGCCGTTTGCGCGAGATTGGTCAGGATCATCGGCCAGCTCAGGGTCAGCATGGCGCGGACTTCGTCTCGCCAGAGGCGAGCCTCGCCTCGAAGGCGCGGTTCGGTCGCAGACATGGAAAGCCTGCCTTTTTGTTTCATGTTCAGGGTGTCGAGAGGGCGAGGCGGAGGCCGACTGCACCGGCGGGCTGAACACAGCCCGGCACCACCGGCCGCGAACCCGATTCCCGCCGGTGAAGGGCGCTTTTGAACCGAAATCCGAACGGAAGCAATATTTACGCGGGATGTCAGCGCTTCGGGCGGCTCAGCCCATCGCGTCCAGTGCGCGCCTTTGCCGATGCATCTCGAGGAAGATCCGATAGTCGCGCTCGAAGCGCGAGCGATAGAGCGGGTCGGGAACGCGGTCACGAAAAGGCTGGATCATGGCCGCGCAGGCCGCTCCAAGCGAGGCATGCAGCCCGCACCCCGCTGCCGCCGCCATGGCCGTTCCAAGAAGAACCGCGTCGTCGCTCACGGGCTCCACCACGCGGCAGCCGGTGGCATCGGCATAAAGCTGCATCAGCAGCGCGCTCCGTGTGTGACCGCCGGCAACGTGGAGCGTGTCGATGACCGTGCCATTTTCGTTGAGGGCATCCAGAATGTGGCGCAGGCCCAGCGCGATGCCGACCGCGGTTCGCCAGTAAAGCCGGCACAGGCTGTCGAACGAGCCGTCGAGCGTCAGGCCTGAGATCACGCCCAGGGCATGAGGGTCGGCAAGGGGCGAGCGGTTGCCGTGGAAATCCGGCAGCACGTGGAGGCGGCCGGCGAGATCGGGCCCCTCCGTTTCGCGCAGCGCCTGGATGCGCGCGATGATGTGGCTGTGGGTGGCACGATCGGGCGAAAGGCCGCCTCCGGCGATCGCGATCACATGGTCGAGCAGCGCGCCGGTTGCCGATTGGCCGCCTTCGCTCAACCAGAAGCCGGGCAGGGCCGCGCCGCAATAGGGGCCCCATACGCCGGCAAAGGCGCGAGGGTCTCGCGTCATCGCCATGACGCAGCTCGACGTGCCCGCGATCAGCGCCATGTGGCGGGAAAGCTCTTCCGGCTTCGCTGCGAAGCCTCCGATCAGGCCGAGCGCGCCGGCATGGGCATCGATCAGGCCGGATGCCACACGCGTTTCGGGCAGGAGGCCGAGCGCCTCCGCCGCCTGCGGGGAAAGACAGCCGAGATCGGCGCCGACCGGCGCGGCCTCTGCAGGCAGAGCCCCGCGCGACAGCATGTCGGGAATGCCCATCGCATCGAAGAAGTCGTGGCTCCAGCCCTGTGTCTCATGGGCGAGATAGGTCCATTTGGAGGTTAGCGTCGATTGCGAGCGCGCGAGGTTCCCACAGGCCTTCCAACTCAGGAAGTCGGCGAGGTCAAAGAAGAAGCCGGCGCGGCTCCAGGTTCCGGGCAGGTTCTCCGCGAGCCACATCAGCTTGGGCGTCTGCATTTCCGGGCTCATCACGCCGCCGATGAAGTCGAGGACGCGGTGGCGGCTCTCGGTACATCGATCGGCCTGAGCGAGCGCGCGATGATCGAGCCAGACGATCGTGTCCCAGCGGGGATCGCCGTCGAGCGAAACGGAAAGGGGAGCGCTATTCTCGGCCCGCACCACAAGCGAGCAGGTGGCATCGAACGCGATGCCTTTCACGGCGGCAGGGTCGCAGTCGGAGATATAGAGCGCGGCCCGCACCGCTTCACATACCGCCGACCAGATATTCTCGGAATCATGTTCGGCATGGCTGGCCTGCGGCCGGTTCATGGCGATGGTCCGCTCGGCGCGGCCGAGAAGTCTTCCCGACGCCTCGAAGATGCCTGCGCGCGCGCTGCCCGTGCCGACATCGACAGCGCAGACCAGGTTCAGCATCAAGGCACGTCAGCCTCCGGCGCGGCGAGCGCCGGACTGTGAGCCGAAAGAGCGAATGATTCTGCCATGCCACCGAACATGGCATCAGGCGCGTCGGCTTCAAGCGAAACGTGCAACCCTGCGGTGCTGCCCGGTGGGGGCAGTGACCGTCAGCTTAGCCTTTCGAAAGATAGCGCTCCAGCACGGCGCTCGTGCCGTTGGCCCACAACGCCTGGAGAGCTTCGGAAAACGCCTGGGTGAACTCCGGCGAGCGACCCACCGCGCCATAAATGTCGTCCATCGCTAGCCAGGCAGCGGGGTCGTCCTTGGCCTTTTTGGCTGTCGCCTGCATCCGGTCCCAGTTGGGATCGTTGGGCTCGATCGCGGCGCCGGACTCGGTCACGCCGAAGCAGTAGCGGCACCAGAGAGCAGATTCGAGCGCGAGGCCGTTGACGGAGGCGCCGGTCTGCAGCCGGTCGGCAATGGCGGGCACGATGAATTTCGGCTGCCTGTTCGAGCCGTCGAGGCACAGCCGCCGGATCGTGTCGCCGATCTTCGGATTGGAAAAGCGGTGCTCGATCAAACGGTAATAGTCCTCCAGCACGACGCCGGGCACCGGCGGAACGGTGGGAATGATCTCGTCGCGCTCGAGCTTGGCGAGGAAGCCGCGGATCAGCGGGTGCTCCATGGCTTCATGCACGAAATGGATGTCCAGGAGCCCGCCGGGATAGGCGATGGTCGCGTGGCCACCGTTCAAGATGCGCAGCTTCATGAGCTCGAAGGGCGCGACATCCTCCACGAACTGCACGCCGACTGTTTCCAGTGCCGGACGGCCGTTCGGGAACCTGTCTTCGAGCACCCATTGCTTGAAGGGCTCGCAGAAGACCGGCCAGCCATCCTCCACGCCGAACTTTTCCCGCGCGATCGTTCTTTCGCGATCCGTGGTGGCCGGCGTGATGCGGTCCACCATGCCGTTCGGAAAGGAAACGTTCTCGGCGATCCAGGCGGAGAAGGCGGGGTCGGACAGGTCGGCCAGTCCGCACACGGCCTCCATGGTGACATGGCCGTTGTGAGGAATGTTATCGCAGCACATCACGGTGAACGGCGGCACGCTATTTTCGCGGCGCTTCTTGAGGCTCGCGATGATGAGGCCGAACACGGTCTTTGGATCGTCCGGGTTCTCGCCGTCGCGCCGGATGTCGGGATGGCCTGCATTGAAGCGTCCGGTCGCGGCGTCGATGAAATAGCCGCCTTCCGTGATGGTGAGCGACACGATGCGGATCGTGGGATCGGCCAGCTTGTCGACGATGGCGCGGGTGTCGCCGGGCACGAGATAGTCGATCATCGCGCCGGTGACGCGCGCCTCCATCACATCCGCGTCCTGCTCCACCACGGTGGTCAGCCAGTCCTGGCCCGCAAGCACGTCGCGCCCGCGCTTCTCGCCCTCGAACACGCCCGCGCCGACGATCGCCCAGTCATGGTCGCGGCCCGCATTGAAGAGCGCATCGAGGTAGATCGCCTGGTGCGCGCGGTGGAAGTTGCCGAGCCCGAAATGGAGGATGCCAGCGGAAAGGCTCGATCGCGCATAGGTCGGGCGGGCGACCTTTTCCGAAAGGAACGCCAGATCGGAGAGCGACAGCTTCGTGGTCATGGGGCGTTGCCTTCCAGATGAACGACCCGCTTCGGTCAATGCAGCGCCAGCCCGTCTGCGCCGAAACGGTGGATCTTGGACGGGATCGGCGTCAGGAACACCGTCTGCCCATGCTCCACGCCAAGTTCGCCTTCGGCGCGCACGGTCAACGTGCCAGCCTGTTCGGTATGCACATGAAGGAAGGTGTCGGAGCCGAGATGCTCGGCCACGCCCACCGTGCCTTTCCAATCCCCGTTCTCGCGGCTGATCTGGAGATGCTCGGGCCGCACACCGATCGTCTCTGCTCCGCCCATCGCGCCGGCCGTTGCACCCGAAACGAGGTTCATGCGCGGCGAGCCGATGAAGCCCGCGACGAAGAGGTTCTTGGGCGTGCGGTAAAGCTCCATCGGCGAGCCGACCTGCTCGATATTGCCGGCGTTCAGCACCACGATCTTGTCGGCCATGGTCATGGCTTCCACCTGGTCGTGGGTGACATAGATCATCGTGGTCTTGAGCTGCTGGTGAAGCTCGGAGATTTCGAGCCGCATCGTGCCGCGCAGTGCCGCGTCGAGGTTGGACAGGGGCTCGTCGAAGAGGAATGCTTCAGGCTGGCGCACGATGGCGCGCCCGATGGCCACGCGCTGCCGCTGGCCGCCCGAAAGCTGGCCTGGGCGGCGGTCGAGATAGTTCGTCAGGTTGAGCACGCGTGCCGCATCGCTCACCTTGCGGTCGATCACGGTTTTGTCCTCGCCCGCCATCTTGAGCGGAAAGGCGATGTTGTTGCGCACCGTCATATGCGGGTAGAGCGCGTAGGACTGGAACACCATGGCGAGCCCGCGTTTGGCGGGCGCTTCTTCCGTCACATCGCGGCCGTCGATGGTGATCGTGCCGCCCGACACGTCCTCGAGCCCCGCGATCAGGCGGAGCAGCGTGGACTTGCCGCAGCCCGAGGGGCCGACAAAGACCACGAACTCGCCATCCTCGATCACGAGGTCGATGTTCGGGATGATGCTGGTCGCCCCAAAACTCTTCGACACGTTCCTGAGCGTGATATTGCCCATCTCTTCCTCCCCTCTCTTCTTATTTGACCGCGCCGAAGGTCAGGCCGCGCACGAGCTGGCGCTGGGAGAACCAGCCCATGATCAGGATCGGCGCGATGGCGAGCGTGGAAGCGGCCGACAGTTTTGCCCAGAACAGCCCTTGCGGACTTGAGAAGGACGAGATGAAGGCGGTCAGCGGCGCGGCATTGGTGGTCGTGAGCCGGATCGTCCAGAAGGCCTCGTTCCAGGCCAGGATGATGTTGAGCAGCATGGTGGAGGCGATGCCGGGCACGGCCATCGGGGTCAGCACATGGACGATCTCGTTCCACAGCGAGGCGCCGTCCATGCGCGCGGCTTCCAGGATCTCGCCGGGGATCTCGCGGAAGTAAGTGTAGAGCATCCAAACCACGATCGGCAGGTTGATCAGCATCAGCATGATCATCAGCCCGATCCTGCTGTCGAGCAGGCCGAGCGTGCGGAAGATCAGGTAGATCGGAAACAGCACCGCCACCGCCGGCATCATCTTGGTGGACAGCATCCACATCAGGATGTCCTTGGTCCGGCGCGTCGGCGAGAACGCCATCGACCAGGCGGCGGGAATAGCGACCAGAAGCGCCAGAAACGTCGAGCCGACCGACAACAGCACCGAGTTCATGAAGGGCCGAAAGTAGTTGTACTGGTCCTGCACCTCCCGATAGCTCTCGGTGGTGCCGGACGGGATCAGGTTGAAGCCGGTGATGGCCTCGGTTTCCGACTTGAAGCTCGTGATCACCGTGTAAAGGATCGGGAAGAAGATCAGGAAGGCAATGATCCAGGCGGCGATCGTGGCGATCGCCTTGTGCTGGGTGGAAACGGTGCGTGCCATGGCGCTTATCCCTTCTCAGCGGTCGAGGTTGCGGCCCACCGCGCGCATCACAAAGAAGGCGACGATGTTGGCGAGGATCACGGCGATCACCCCGCCGGCCGAGGCTTGGCCGATTTTGTATTCGAGCAGGGCCTTCTGGTAGACGAGGAAGGGCAGGTTGGTGGAGGCGAAGCCCGGTCCGCCATTGGTGGTGACGAGAATCTCGGCATAAACCGAAAGCAGGAAGATCGTCTGGATCAGGATCACCACCGTGATCGCGCGCGCCAGATGCGGCAGCACCAGATACCAGAAGCGTGACAGGAAGCCCGCGCCGTCCATCTCGGCCGCCTCCTTTTGCTCGCCGTCGAGCGATTGCAGCGCGGTGAGCAGGATCAGCGTCGCGAATGGCAGCCACTGCCACGCCACGATGATGATCACGGAAAACAGCGGATATTGCGCGAACCAGTCGATCGGCTGGGCGCCGAAGAAGCGGGCGATGTCGGCGAAGACACCATAGCCCGGATGCATGATCATGTTCTTCCACACCAGTGCCGCGACCGGCGGCATGACGAAGAAGGGCGAGATTACGAGGATGCGCACGAAGCCCTGGCCCCAGATGGGCTGGTCGAGCAGCAGCGCGAGCAGGATGCCGCCGATCACCGTGATCGCGAGCACGCTGCCCACGAGCAGCAGCGTGTTCACGATCGACTGGATAAAGGCCGGGTTGGAAAAGAACAGCGCGTAGTTCGAGAAGCCGATGAACCCGTCGCGGATGGGATTGAGCGGGTTATATTGCTGGAACGAGAACCACAGCGTGAAGGCCAGCGGGATCGCCATCCAGACCAAGAGCACGATGACGGACGGAGCCATCATCAGCCGGGCAAGCGAACGTGTCTGCTGGGTCGCCATGACGAACACCTTCTGGATGGAACGGTCTGGACACATTCCGGGCAGATGAGGGCCCGGATGCAAAACAAGCAGGGCGAAATCGAGGCCGGCAGAAGCGAAGGCAGGAGGACGCTCGACGACCGCCGAGACGATGTCCGCAAGGCCGGGCAACGGTTAGTTCAGATCAGCCTCGCCGCGGACCCTGACCAGGACTCCGGTGCCAACACTGTCGCAGCGACAGGCCGCTTTCCCGCGCTTGTTCCCTTCGCAGAGAACCTTTGTGAGAGGATGCAGGCGCGTCCGGCGGGGAAGTGAACTGCCATCCCCCGCCCGATGTCTTTCAAGCCTACTGGATGTAGCCGCCTTCGGTCATGGTCGAGGTCGCCACGTCCTGCGCCTGCTTCAGCGCGTCGTCCACGCTCATCTGGCCGGCAAGGGCCGCCGAGAAGAACTGGCCCACCGTCGTGCCGAGGCCCTGGAATTCAGGGATCGCCACGAACTGGACGCCCGTATAGGGCACCGGCTTCACGGTCGGCTTGGTCGGATCGGCCGCATTGATCGAGTCGATCGTCATCTTCGCGAAGGGCGCGGCCTTCTGATAGTCCGCGTTCTCGTAAAGCGAGGTGCGCGTGCCCGGAGGAACGTTGGCCCAGCCTTCCTTGGACGCGACGAGGGCGGCATAGTCCTTGCCCGTCGCCCAGGAAATGAACTTCTGGGCGGACTCCGCCTTCTGCGAGCCCGCGGGGATGCCGAGCGACCATGCCCAGAGCCAGTTGCCGCGCTTGCCGAGGCCGGTATCGGGAGCGAGCGCATAGCCCACTTTGTCCGCAACGGTGGAGTCCTTCGGGTTGGACACGAAGGACGCAGCCACGGTGGCGTCGATCCACATGCCGCACTTGCCCTGCTGGAACAAAGCGAGGTTCTCGTTGAAGCCGTTGGAGGAGGCGCCCTGCGGGCCGGCGTCCTTCATCAGGTCGACATAGAACTCAAGCGCGTTCTTCCATTCGGGCTGGTCGAACTGGGGCTTCCAGTTCTCGTCGAACCAGCGCGCGCCGAACGAGTTGGCGGTGGCCGTCAAAAAGGCCATGTTCTCGCCCCAGCCGGCCTTGCCGCGCAGGCAGACGCCATTGATGTCCGCCTTGCGGTCGGTCATCTTGCGGGCAGCGTCGGCGACGAATTCCCACGTCGGCGCGTCGGGCATGGTGAGCCCTGCCTTTTCCATCAGGTCCTTGCGGTACATGATGAAGGAGGACTCGCCATAGAAGGGTGCCGCGTAAAGCTTGCCGTCGGACGACAGTCCGCCGCGGATCGCGGGGATGATGTCTTCCACGTCATAGTTGCTGCCCAGATTGTCGAGCGGCAGCAGCCAGCCCTGCTTGGCCCAGATCGGAACCTCGTAGGTGCCGATGGTCATCACGTCATACTGCCCGCCCTTGGTGGCGATGTCGGTGGTGACGCGCTCGCGCAGCACGTTTTCCTCGAGCGTCACCCACTGGAGCTGGATGTCGGGGTTCTTGGACGTGAAGTCGTCCGTCAGCTTCTGCATGCGGATCATGTCGCCATTGTTCACCGTGGCGATTGTCAGCGTTTCCGCGTGTGCGGCAAAAGCCAGAATGCTCGCCGAGCAGAGTCCGAGCATGAAAGCAGTTGGTTTCATTCCTGAAGTCCTCCCATCACAAGGACCGCTGCTCTCCTCTTGAGCAGATGCCTTGGTTGTGGGCAATTACTCACGAGGCCTAAATCCTGTCAATCCGGATTCGATGCTGCATCGCAGCAGGGCGACGGGATTAAGGTGAGGTCCCCTCCCTGCCGTGCGGCTCAATCCGCGAGAAGCGCGGTTGCTGTCGCTTCGTCGGTGATGACGCCGTTCACCAGCCGTCGCTTCGCGGCTGCGCGGATGCCGGGCAGCTTGCGCTCTCCCTTGGCCAGTGCGATCACGAGGCCGCGCTCGCGCGAGGGGATGGGCGCGGACGCAACCCGGTCATTGGTGATGCCATCGATCAGGCGTCCCTCAAGGTCGAACACCCAGCCCACGATCTCGCCCGCCCCTCCTGCCTTTTGAAGAGCCTTCAGCTCCGTTGCGGTGATGAAGCCGTCCACGAAAAGCGGTGCCTCCGGCCCGAGATCGCCGATCCCCACGAAGCTCACCTCGGCCTCTGCGGCAAGCGCGAGCGTCGAGCGGATCATGGGCTGGCTATGCAGCATCTCGCGCTCTTCCGGCGAAGAGGCGATCACCGGAAGCGGCATGGGAAATGAGCGGCATTTCACGCGGTCGGACATGGTGAAAACCACATTGTAGAAGGCGGCCGAGCCATCGGGCGCGATGCTGCCGGTAAGCGATACCACCTTGTGCTGGGGGCAAAGCATCGGGCTCAGCTGCTCTACCGCCGCTTTCAGCGTGCGCCCGGTGCCGACCGCGATCGTCGCGGGGTCGGGCGCACGCAGGCGCTTCTCGATCTCGGCGCCCGCGGCTTCCGCGATGCCGATCGTGGTGGAGGTCGAGCCCGGGTCGGTCGGAACCACCTCAACGAAGTCGAGCGCGAACCGGACGCGAAGCTCATGGCCGAGCTCGAGGCAGCGCGCGATCGGGTGGTCGAGCCGTACGCGCACCAGCCCTTCGGAAACCGCCAAAGAAACCAGCCTTTGCGCGGTCTGCCGCGACACGCCGAGCTTGCCCGCGATCTGGTCCTGCGTGTTGCCGGCGACATAATAGAGCCAGCCTGCCCGCGCGGCCTCGTCCAGCCTGCTATTGTCGATGCCGCCTTGCGCGCTCATGCTGCCATTCTTCCCGACGGTCTTCCCTCGGCGCGGCTGCGCCGTGCATCGGTGCCCTTAGCGGCGGGGGGGGGGGGCGGCGGGCGCGGCGGAGGCGGCGCAGGGCGGCCCGGGAACTCGGAGAATGACTAAAAAACAGCCGCGGTACGCAGCTGGAGTGGCAGAAGCCGCAAGCGGGGAGCGGCGGACTCGCG
>CAUQXI010000014.1:0-100333 GCA_963522145.1 uncultured Mesorhizobium sp.
GCTTCAAGCTTTGCGCCCTTCTAGAAGACATATACCCCAACTCAGCGCAGGGGGCAGGCTTGGCCTTGGCGATTCCAGTGACTTGGCGATCTGGTATTTTGCGAGAGAAGCCGGATTCATTGTCGTCTCGCAGGATGCAGACTTCGCCGACCTCGCAATTTTGGACCAACCGCCCCCGAAGGTCATCTGGCTGCGCTGCGGCAACCAGCCTACGAGCCACATAGCCGCTGTCCTTAGGAGACATCATGCGGCGATAGAAGCTTTTCTTGACGATCCCGAGCTTGCATGTATCGAGGTTAGATGACGGAGTGCGAAATGCTCCAAGCCGCGTGGAAAACGACGTATCGCTAAGAACATGCGTCAGTTGCGCCTTCGGCAACGATTGTAACTAACCTTCCGTGGTCCAAGCTCACCGCATCTCCAGCAACCGCTCCAGGTAGCTCCGCTCCAGTTCCGGCGACAGCGCATCGCCCAGCCGCTTGCGGATGGCTTCGAGAATGCGCCGTGCGCGCTGGACGTCGATCTCGTCCGGCACACGCGTGGAGCCGCCGGCATCGGGCCCGTTGGTAGCCCGTGGGCGGCCGAGCGGGTCGCGATCGGAACTCTGCTGGCGCCCACCCTGCTCCGAGCCGCCTTCCTCGCCCTGCATCGCCTGCATCATCTGCTGCATCATGTCCTGCGCGCCGCGCCTCAGCGCTTCGAGCGCCCTGCCCTGCTCGCCCACAGCACGCTCGCCGTCGCCCTCTCCAAGCGAGCCCTGCGCGCGGCCCATCTCGCGCCCTGCCTCGCCGAACCCCTCGCCGGGCTGCATGCCCATGCCTTCCATACCCTTCTGCAATGCCTGAAGATCGCGCTGCAACTGGCCCTGCCCTTCCTGAAGGCTCTTGAGCGCCTGGGCGAATTCTTCTGGCGTCATCGGCCGCTGGTTCTGCCCTTCGCCAGGCTGTCGACCATCCCCGTTCTCGCCCTGCTGCCCGCCCTCACCTTGCTGCATACCCTCCTGCCCGCGCTGCGTGCGGAAGGTCTCGTTCATCAGCTCCTGCTGCTTGCGCATGATCTCGCCGAGCTTGTCCATCTGCTGGCGCATCTCGCTGCTCTGCTGGCCCTGCTGACCTTGCTGCGGCTGGCCCGCCTCGAGGTTGTTCATCATCTCCTGCAACTGCGAGAGAAGCTCCTGCGCCGCGTCGCGATTGCCGGATTTCGCCATCTCCTCGATCTGCTTCATCATGCGGTCGAGATCCTGCGGACGCAGTTCCTGCCCGTCTTGCGGCATGGTCTGCGACAGGTTCGGGTTCTTCTGCGCCTGCTCGGCGAATTCCCGCAGGAACTCCCTCATCGCCTCGCGCAGCTCCTTCATCAGCCGGTCGATCTCCTCGTCGGATGCGTTGTTCTCCAGCGCCTGCTTGAGCGCATCCTGCGCCTTGGCGAGGCGCTTCTGCGCATCCGAAAGATCGCCCTGCTCGATCCCGATCGCGACCTCCCAGAGGTAGTCCACGACCTCGCGGAGCTGGTCGTCGGTTTCGGCCATTTCGAGCCGGGACCGCGCGCTCATCATGGCGAGATAGTGCGACAGCACGGGAAAGGTGTCCTCGGGCCGCAGCGTGACGGCGTCCATCAGCTCCATCACACGAGGCTTCGCGCGAACGTCCATCCCCAGCATCTTGCGCTGTTCGATGAGTGCCTTTGCCAGCGGATTGGTGAAAGGATGCTCGGGCAGCACGACGCGCTTGGCGGGGGTGGAGCCCTGATGTTTGGCGGCGTCTGTGGCGGTCAGCGTGAGGCTGACCGTGCTGCCAGCCCAGACATGCTCGGTCAGGTCACGCGATGCCTTTGCAGCCGGGCTCTTGGCTCCACGACGCGGCAGCGTGAGCGGCATCTCGGGCGGGCCATAAAGCGGGCGGGCACCTGCTTTCGGCGCGTCTTCCAGCGCAAAAGCGGAAGCGGCGCTCGCAGCGCCATAATCGTCGCTGATCTCATAGCTCAGCTCGAGCGTACCGTTGGCCGCGCGCCGCGGCTCCGCTATGAAGCGGATCGCGGGCGCACGATCCGGCGTCACGGCAAAGCGCCAATGGCGAAGATCCCGCTCGCCATCGCGCAGGGAAAGCGCACCGTCGGTGTCGAGCACGCCGGAGAACTGGCGCGTCACTATGGCCTCGGTCTGAACCGGCTCAGCCTTATCCTGCACCCCATCGGGCACCTTCGCTTCCCACGCCCGCGTCCCGGCGGCATCCGCCAGTTCCAGCGATTCCCCTCCCGATCCGCCCGTCATCTGAAGCGAGACCACGCTGTTCTCGGGAACAGTGAACGCATTCACGCCGCCGGCGGTTGTATCAGGCAGGAAGATCGGCGCGACGCCCGTATAGGCAGGAGGCGTCACCCAGGCGTCGATGCGCGGCGGCAGCGCCTGGGCACGGGCAGGCGCGCGGAAAGCATCGCGCAGCGAGCCGCCGGAGGGTCCAAAGGAGAAGGCGAATGCCGCGACCAACACCAGCACGACAGCCGCGCGTAGCCCCCATGGATCGCGCTCGGGCACGCGCGGTCGAGGCGCCACGCCGCGCAACCCTTTGAGCTGCGCCTCCATCCGCGCCTGATGTTCCCGCCACAGCGCCCGTGAGAACGGGCCGCCATCCACCGCCGGTTGATCGCTTTGAACCAGCAGAGGCGAGTGCGTTAGATTGTTCGATGCTTCGATCCGCCGATCGATCTCTGCTTCCTCCGGACTACGAAAGAAGCGGAGCGGATAAAGGCTGAAGGCAAATGCCACACCAAACAGTGCCACCAGCCCCAGCCGGCCCCAGTCGGGCATCAGGCGCAGGAGCCCGATCCAGGCCACAACAGCAAAGAGGCCGAGCGTCAGCAGGGCCGGGAGCAGACGAGGCCAAATCCGCTCGAAGCTGATGGCGAGGCGCGCCGAGCCACGCGTGCGCGCGAGCTTCGCGGGGATCAGGGGAGCGGAACGAAGACCGCCTTGCGCCCGTCGTGAAGGCAGTTGCGTCATCAGGCCTCTAGCCGTGCAGCGCGCGGAAACGCGCCAAGGCGTTGAGACTAACAGCAAACGCGGCGGATGCGAGGCGGCCCGCGAAAACGTGAAGCGACCTCAGGCCTGAAGCCAGGGCGGCAGGCGGTCGAGGCCGATCAGCTCGTCATAGGTCGGCCGTGGACGGATAACATGGAACTGGTCGCCCTTCACCAGAACCTCCGGCACGAGCAGGCGCGAATTGTAGGTTCCCGCCTGCACCGCGCCATACGCGCCAGCCGTGCCGATCGCGATGAGATCGCCTGATGCGAGGCGCGGTAGGTCGCGATCACGGCCAAGGAAATCGCCGGACTCGCAGACGGGGCCGACCACATCCACGCGCAGCCTTTCGCCATCATTCTGCTCCACGACAGGCCGGATGTCATGGAAGGCATCGTAAAGGGTCGGGCGCACGAGGTCGTTCATTGCGGCATCCACGATCAGGAAGTTCTTCGCTTCGCCTTCCTTGAGGTAGATCACCTCCGAAACCAGGATCCCGGCATTGCCGACGATCAGCCGCCCGGGCTCCACGATCACCTTGAGCCCCAGCGCCGTCACATGGCGGCGCACGATCTCCGCATAGGCGGCGGGAAGCGGCGGCGGATCGTTGTCGAGGCGGTATGGAATGCCCAAGCCCCCGCCCAGATCCACATGCTCGATCGCGTGGCCGTCCTCGCGAAGGCTGCCCACAAGCTCGACGAGCAGCCGGAAGGCGTCGTCGAACGGCTGCAGTTCGGTGATCTGGCTGCCGATATGCATGTCGATGCCCACCACCCGGAGGCCGGGCAGCGATGCCGCGCGGGCATAAACACGGCGCGCCTCGCCCCACGGGATACCGAACTTGTTTTCCGCCCGGCCGGTGGAGATCTTGGCATGAGTGCGTGCATCCACATCCGGGTTGATGCGCAGCGACACGGGCGCCTCCAGCCCCATCGCGCTTCCCCGCGACGACAGAAGATCGAGTTCGGGCTCGGACTCCACATTGAAGCAGTGGATGTTCGAAACGAGCGCGAAGTCCATCTCGCGTGCAGTCTTGCCGACGCCGGAAAACAGGATTTTTTCCGGCGGAATGCCGGCCGCGAGCGCCCGGCGCAGCTCGCCCTCCGACACTACATCCGCACCGGCACCGAGGGCGGCCAGCGTGGCCAGAACCGCCTGATTGGAATTGGCCTTCATCGCATAGCAGACGATGGCGTCGAGGCCGGACAGCGACTGCGAGAAGACCGTCAGATGGCGCGTCAGCGTGGCATCGGAATAGCAGTAGAAGGGCGTTCCCACCTTCTCCGCGATCTCCGGCAGGGGAACGTCCTCGGCGTGAAGCACGCCGTCGCGATATTCGAAATGGTTCACGAGGATGAACTCAGATCAGGCCGTCGAGGATGAAGGGCTTGTCCGCGACCGGCTTTTCCGGCTCCGGCGGAACGGGCTCGTTGTTGGCCTTGGCATCCTTGCGGGCCTGCACCGCTGCCTGGTACGGCGTGTCGAGCTCGCCCCTGCGCCCGCAGCCGGAAAGCATGGCACTCGCCATCATCAGCAGAACAAGAAGTTTCGCGGCCGTCATGGGTGCGGTCATGGTCGCTCAGGTTTCCGTGTGTCCACGCCTTTCTAGCCGAGGGAAGCCCGCTCAGGAAGAAGGCGCGAGCCGGTTCTTCCACCATTCGATCTGTTCGCGCACCTGATCGGGCGCGGTGCCGCCGAACGACGTACGGCTCGCCACCGAGCGATCCACCGAAAGCACCTCGAACACGCTTTGGGTGATATCCGGATGGATTGCCTGAAGGTCGTTGAGGGAAAGCTCCTCGAGCCCAACACGCCGTTTCTCGGCCTCCGCCACCGCGCGTCCCGTTACGTGATGGGCTTCACGAAAGGGCAGACCCGCCTCGCGCACCAGCCAGTCGGCAAGGTCGGTCGCGACCGAGAAGCCGGCACCCGCCGCCTGCCGCATGGCCTCCGTATTGACGCCCATATCGCCGACCATGCCGGTGGTCGCGGCCAGCATCAGGTCGAGCGTTTCGGCGGCATCGAACACCGCTTCCTTGTCTTCCTGCATGTCCTTGGAATAGCTGAGCGGCAGCCCCTTCATGACGGTCAGGAGCGCGAGAAGATGGCCGTTGAGGCGGCCGGTCTTGGCGCGCACCAGTTCCGCCGCATCCGGATTCTTCTTCTGCGGCATGATCGAGGAGCCGGTGGAAAACGAGTCGGACAGCCGCACGAAGCCGAATTGCGGCGTGGACCAGATCACGATCTCTTCCGCAAGCCGCGACAGGTGAACCCCGCAGATCGCGGACAGCCCAAGGAACTCAAGGGCGAAATCCCGGTCGGAAACGGAGTCGATCGAGTTGCGCGTCGGGCCGGAAAAGCCAAGGGTGGCCGCCGTCTGATGACGGTCAATGGGAAACGGCGTTCCGGCGAGCGCCGCCGCCCCGAGCGGGCTTTGGTCCATGCGCGCGATCGCGTCGCGGGCGCGCGAAAGATCACGCCCGAACATTTCCACATAGGCCATCAGGTGATGGCCGAAGGTCACCGGCTGGGCGCTCTGCAGATGGGTGAAGCCCGGCATCACGCTGCCCGCATGCTCTTCCGCGCGCACCAGAAGCGTGCGGATCAGGCCGGTAAGCGCGTCCACCACCCGCCCCGCCTCGTTCTTGACCCAGAGGCGGAAATCCACCGCCACCTGATCGTTGCGCGAGCGCGCCGTGTGAAGGCGCCCTGCGGCAGGCCCGATCAGTTCGGCCAGACGCGCCTCCACATTCATGTGGATGTCTTCCAGCCGGGTGGAAAAGGAAAAGCGCCCTTCCTCGATCTCGCGCAGGATCGTGTTCAGGCCTTGGTGAATCGCTTCGCGATCTTCCGCCGAAATGATGCCGCGATCGGCAAGCATGGCCGAATGCGCGAGGCTGCCGGCAATGTCCTGCGCGAACAGCTTGCGGTCAAAGCCGATGGAAGCATTGATCGCTTCCATGATCGCCGCGGGGCCGGAAGCGAAGCGGCCGCCCCACATCCGGTTGCTGCGCGCTCCGGCCGCATCCTCGGGGCTGGGCTTGGGCTGGCTCATGAGCGAGAAGGGCTCCCGAACGGTGGATGAAAGTGTGAGCGGAATGGAAACAAGCGAGAAGACCACGCGCAGGCTCTTTCCTGCCTTGCGCTGGGTGCTGCTCGCAGGCGCGGCGGGCGCGCTGGCCGGCGCTGCTGCCGTATATGTCGGCGCGCCCGTGTCTGGCAACAATGCCGCGCCGGATACTGCTCCCCCTCCCCCGCTTGCAGCGTCTTCCGATCCCGCGGCGGACAAAGTGTGTGCAGCAAAGATCGACAAGGCAAAGGCGGTTGGGACAAAAGCCCGGGGTCAGGTCGCAGCCATGGGACCGGCGGACCCGCCTGTTTCGCTGGCATCCCTTGCGTTCAAGGAGCCCGGCGGCACGGCCACCACGCTGAGCGCCAAGTCCGGCAAGACGCTGCTTCTCAATCTCTGGGCCACCTGGTGCGCGCCCTGCCGGGCCGAGATGCCCGCGCTCGATCGCCTCCAGCAGGCGAAAGGCAGCGACCGCTTCGAAGTCGTGGCCGTCAATGTGGATACGGGCGACGATGCCAAGCCCGCCAAATTCCTTGACGAGATTGGCGTCCATGCACTCGCGCGCTACCGCGATCCAAGTTTGAAAATCTTCAAGGACCTTCAGGAGCGCGGCCTGCTGCTCGGCCTTCCCGCCACCTTCCTGATCGACGGCGAAGGCTGCATGCTGACGCTGATGAACGGGCCGGCAGAGTGGTCGAGCAAGGATGCGACCGCACTGATCGACACGGCACTCGCTCCGTGACGGCGCCTCAGCGCGTCGGAACCGGCGTCTCGCCGCGATAATCGTAGAAGCCGCGGCCGGCCTTGCGGCCCAGCCAGCCAGCCTCGACATATTTCACCAGAAGCGGGCACGGACGATATTTGGAGTCCGACAGCCCGTCATGCAGCACTTGCATGATGGAAAGACAGGTATCTAGGCCGATGAAGTCGGCCAGTTGCAGCGGCCCCATCGGATGGTTGGCGCCAAGCTTCATGGCGGTGTCGATCGCCTCCACCGAGCCCACGCCTTCATACAGCGTGTAGATCGCCTCGTTGATCATCGGCAGGAGGATGCGGTTGACGATAAAGGCCGGAAAATCCTCGGACACGGTGATCGTTTTGTCAAGGCGGTTCACGAATTCCTTGGCGGCAACGAAGGTCTCGTCTTCCGTGGCGATGCCGCGCACCAGTTCCACCAGCTTCATCACCGGCACCGGATTCATGAAGTGGATGCCGATGAAACGCTCCGGACGGTCGGTCTGAGACGCCAGACGCGTGATGGAGATGGAGGAGGTGTTGGTGGCAAGGATCGCGTCCGACCGGAGTTGCGGACAAAGCTGGGAAAAGATCTTGCGCTTGACCGTCTCGTCTTCCGTCGCGGCTTCGATCACGAGGTCGGCCTCGCCGAGCCCGGCCACGTCGGCCGTCTTTTTGATCAGTGAAACGGCCTTCTGGCGAGCCGCGTCCTCCAGCTTGCCCGAGCTGACCTGGCGGGCCATGTTGCCGCTGATCGTGGCGATGCCGTTCTCGATCCGCTCGCCGGAAACATCATAGAGCAGGACCTGAAAGCCGGCCAAGGCACACACATGAGCGATGCCCCCGCCCATCTGTCCCGCGCCGACGATCCCGACCGTTTCAATGCTGTTCATGCCGCCTACTGCCCCATCGACGATGCTCCGAGGCGGCTCTGCACCGCCTATTGCTGCAGTGCAAGGTAAAAAGGGCAGCGGCGGAAGAAGTTCCACCATCGGGCGCTGAACGGTCCGATGGTCCTGTTGAACAGTGCCGAAGTCGCCAAGCCGGCGGGCGATCGGCTCTTTGCTTCGAAGCGGCTTACAGCGCTTTTTCGAGTTCCGGCAGGAGCGTGAACAGGTCGCCCACCAGACCGTAATCGGCGACCTGGAAGATCGGTGCCTCCTCGTCCTTGTTGATGGCGACGATGATCTTCGAGTCCTTCATGCCGGCCAGATGCTGGATGGCGCCCGAGATGCCGCAGGCGATGTAAAGGTCGGGCGCGACCACCTTGCCGGTCTGCCCCACCTGCCAGTCGTTGGGCGCGTAGCCCGCATCCACGGCAGCGCGCGATGCCCCTACCGCCGCGCCCAGCTTGTCGGCCAGCGGCAGCATGACCTCCTGGAACTTCTCGGATGAACCAAGCGCGCGACCGCCCGAGACGATGATCTTGGCGCTTGTAAGTTCGGGCCGCTCGGACGCTGCGATCTTGTTCTCGACAAATGCCGAGAGCGCCGGATCGGCCGCAGCATCCACCGCCTCGACCGAGGCCGAGCCGCCCTCCGAAGCCGCCTGGAAGGACGCGGTGCGCACCGTGATCACCTTCTTGGCCTCCTTCGACTGCACCGTCTGGATCGCGTTGCCCGCATAGATCGTGCGCTTGAACGTGTCGGGCGACACCACTTCCATGATCTCGGACACCTGCATCACATCAAGCAGGGCCGCCACGCGCGGCATGACGTTCTTGGCGGTGGTCGTCGCCGGCGCGATGACCGTGTCGTAAGCGCCAGCCAGCGCCACGATCGTCGCGGCCAGCGGTTCGGCAAGCTGCTCGGCGAGCGCCGGGGACTGAACGAGCAGAACCTTGCTCACGCCCTGAAGCCGGGATGCCGCATCGGCGGCAGCTTGCGCATCCTTGCCCGCGACCAGAACATGAACGTCGCCGCCGATCTGGACGGCTGCGCTCAGCGCCTTGGCGGTCTGTTCGTTGAGGCTTGCATTGTCATGCTCGGCAAGAAGAAGAATGGCCATGGGGAAACTCCTGTTCTCGCTGTCTCAGATCACGCCGGCTTCGTTCTTGAGCTTGTCGACCAGCTCCTCGACGCTCTTGACCTTCACGCCTGCCTTGCGGCCCGAGGGCTCCTCGGTCTTGAGCACAGTCAGGCGAGGCGCCACATCCACGCCGAGATCGGCCGGGCTCTTCTCGTCGAGCGGCTTCTTCTTGGCCTTCATGATGTTCGGCAGGCTCGCATAGCGCGGCTGGTTGAGGCGAAGGTCGGCGGTGACGATGGCCGGCAGCTTGAGATCGACCGTCTGCAACCCGCCATCCACTTCGCGCGTGACGGCCAGGCGGTCACCCTTCACCTCGACCTTGGAGGCGAACGTGCCCTGCGCCCAGCCGAGCAGCGCCGCCAGCATCTGGCCGGTCTGGTTGGCGTCGTCATCGATCGCCTGCTTGCCCAGGATGATCAGGCCCGGGCCTTCAGCATCAGCAACCGCCTTGAGGATCTTGGCGACGGCGAGCGGCTCGACCACACCGTCCGTCTTCACCAGGATTGCCCGGTCGGCGCCCATTGCGAGCGCGGTGCGGAGCGTTTCCTGCGCCTGCTGCGGACCGATCGAAACAGCCACGATCTCGGTCGCGGTCCCCGCTTCCTTCAGGCGGATGGCTTCCTCGACCGCGATCTCGTCGAACGGGTTCATCGCCATCTTCACATTGGCGAGTTCCACGCCCGAGCCGTCCGACTTCACGCGGACCTTCACATTGTAGTCCACCACGCGCTTGACGGGGACGAGGATCTTCATGGGGCTCTGGAACCTTCTTCTGGCCGCCTGGGTCATCCCCAAATCGGGGCAAGCAACCCCGGTCGAGAGCTGCCGATATTCCTAGGCGCAAAACGCGGGAAACTTGCCGTCCGGATGGTGGCCCGCGCGGGTGTCACGGATGCCATAGCCGCTGCCATTTCAATGTCAATATGCGAGGCTCGCGCTACTGGAACTCGGCTAGCGTCTTCCCCACGGAGAGACGGCCGGCTCGCTCGGATCGGCCATCACGGCGGCCCGCGGCGTCACGATTACCTTGTCCAGCACCGGCTGGTCGCGTCGCCGAAGGATCAGCACCAGAACCGCGCCGGCGAGAAGGCCGCCCACATGGGTCGCGAATGAAACCTCGCCGTCTTCCGACAGGAACAGCATGGCGAGCTGGAAAACGATCCAGAGCGCGAGCGCGACCCAGGCCGGGATGCGCAGAGGGATGCGCCCAAAGGCGAGCACCCAGACCTTCACCCGTGGATGCAGGATCAGATAGGCGGAGATGATGCCGGCGATCGCACCCGAGGCGCCAATCAAAGGCGCCTGCGACTCCGGCGCGAGAAGGCCGTGAACGAGCGCACCGGCTACCGCGCAGAGAAGATAGAACAGCGCGAAGCGGATGTGCCCCAGAGCATCTTCCACATTGTCGCCGAACACCCACAGAAACAGCATATTGCCGGCGAGATGAAAGATGTCGCCATGCAGAAAGGCGTAGGTGAGAACCGTCAGGTCCTCCGGCACGATCGCATAGCCGGGCGGCAGTTCCGCATAGTCGAACACGACGGACGGAATGAAGCCAAGGCCGATCACCGCGCCTTGCGTCCACAACTCGCCTTCGATCACCGTGAGCAGATGCACTGCGACGTTGATCGCGATCAGCCCGATCGTGACATATTGCAGGCGGATGCGCTTGAGGCTGTTGGCGTCGTGCAGCGGGATGAACATGGGGCGATGACGCGCTTCAGCCTTCACGCGGGTGGATGAAACGCGATTGTCAGCGGTTCTTGCCGGGCACCCATAGCACGTCGGATCGGCCATCGTCATTGGCCACCCGGCCGGCGACGAAAAGCAGGTCGGACAGGCGGTTGAGATAGCGCACGGCCTCCGTGTTCACGCGCTCGGAGGCTTGCGCCGCAAGTTCTGCGGTCAACCGCTCGGCACGACGCGTGACGGTGCGGGCGACATGCAGGTAAGCCGACAGTGCGGAGCCTCCAGGCAGCACAAAGGAGCGCAGCGGCGAAAGCCGCGCATTGAGCACGTCGATCTCACGTTCCAGCCGCTCGGTCTGGGAGGACAGCACGCGCAGCGGCTCGTAGGCCGGCGGCTCGTTTGTTTCCGGCGTCGCAAGGTCCGCGCCGAGATCGAACAGGTCGTTCTGCACGCGTGCCAGAAGGGCGTCGAGCTCGCTCTCGGCGTGAAGCCGCGCGAGCCCGATTGTGGCATTGGCCTCGTCCACCGTGCCGTAGGCCTCCACGCGAAGGTCCCATTTCGGGCGGCGCTCGCCCGATCCCAGGCCGGTCGTGCCGTCATCACCCGTGCGGGTATAAATCTTGTTGAGCTTGACCATCCTGTCAGGCGCCCGCGTGGCGGCTGTACCAGAGCGCGAGCAGGATCAGCACCAGCGCAACCGCCTGCAGCATCACACGCGCCTGCATGAGCTTGTTGGAAGTCGCGCCGGAGCCGCCGCGCATCATGTTGACGAGACCCCTGATCAGCACGAACACCACGGCCAGCATGACCAGGATGGCAAGGATATTGAAAACGGTGGGCATGAAACGGGTCCGTGAAGAGCGTCAGCCGCCGCCCGAAAGCGTGCGGTAGAGAAGGGATGCAGGGAGCAGACGCTTGAGCAGCGCGCCAACTTTTGCAGGAGTAGTCACAAGGTAGTGCGGACGTGGATGCTTCGACAGGAGCGCGTGCCGCAAGGCCGCATGAACGGCGTCTGGCTTGAGCTTGAATCGCGAGCGCGTACCCCCCTGCCTGAGCCGCCGAAGCTGCGCCCCGTATTCTGCGCGGTGCACCGAGTTCTCGTGGTCCACGAAGCGCTCGAACCAGGCCAGTCCGTTCGAGGCGATCCGCGATTCGATCGGGCCCGGCTCGATCAGCGAGACGTGAACGCCCGATCCTTCCAGTTCGGCGCGCATGCAGAGCATCAGCCCTTCCAAGGCATGTTTGGAGGCGCAATAGGCGCCGCGCCATTTGTTTGGCAGGAGGCCGAGAATCGAGGAACAATGCACGATCCGCCCCGAGCCTTGCGCCCGCATGACCGGCACGACGGCGCGCGTCAGCGTGTGCCAGCCGAAGACATTCGTTTCGAATTGAAGCCGCAGCGCGTCGGTGGGCAGATCTTCCACCGCGCCTGCCTGCGCATGGGCGCCATTGTTGTAAAGCGCGTCGAGCCGACCATCGCACCGGTCGAGCACATCCGAGACCAGAGCATGGATCGAAGCCTCCTCGCGGTAGTCGAGATAAAATGCCTCGATCCCTTCCCGCTCCAGCGCTGCGAGGTCGTTGGGCTTCCGCGCGGTAGCGAAGACGCGCCAGCCTTCGTCGCGCAAGGCACGCGCGCAATAGGCGCCGATCCCCGATGACGCGCCGGTGACGATGATCGTGGATCGCCTTCCGTCACCTCTCGTGCTGCTTGCCAATCGCCTCATTTGCCACCCATATGCCGCGCATCCATATGCGATGGGTCGAACGTTTTCCAACGTCGAAGCGTTGACGGAAGCAGAGTTTCAACAGCGGGTGCTCATGCGCGCAGGCACGCGGAACGAAAACTGTCATGGCGCTTGAGCTTGACGATCAGGACCGCAATGAAGGCCTGCCCTTTGTCGCCGGGTTGCGCCGGCGCACCCAGGGCGCCGTGATGCGCCGCGTGATCGCGTTGCGTCGCGTGCTTTATGACGCGGTCGGCCACTTCAACGATGATGACGGCTGGTCGATGGCGAGCCATCTGGCGATCTCGGCGCTGATGGCATTGTTTCCCTTCCTGATCTTCGCCACCGCATTGGCGAGCTTCATGGGCGCCAAGGCTTTCGCGGATACGGCCGTCCACCTCGTCTTCGACACCTGGCCGGAGCAGATCGCAAAACCCATCGCAACGGAGGTAGTCGCCGTGCTCACCGTGCCGCGCTCGGGCGCGCTGACGGTGTCTGTGATCCTGGCGGCCTTTTTCGCGTCCAACGGAATCGAGGCGCTGCGCACCTCCCTCAATCGCGCCTATCGGGTGGTGGAAACGCGTTCTCTGATCTTCCGCCGCATCCAGAGCCTTCTTTTCGTGCTGATCGCGACCACGGGCTTTCTGGCAATTTCGGTGCTTCTGGTATTCGCGCCGCTGATCGCGCGCTTCGCATCCGCGCGTGTGGAGTGGGTCGAACCCTATATGGGCACCATCACCGTATGGCGCTTCGCGATCGCCTCGGCCGTGATCGTGTTCGGCCTGATCGCCGTGCATTTCTGGCTCCCCGCTGGCCGTCGGCGCTTCGTGGATATCGTTCCCGGCATCATCTTCACGCTGATCGCCTGGCTGGTGGGCTCCACGATCTTCGCGAACTATCTCGACCACTTCGCCAACTATGTGACCACCTATGCCGGGCTGGCCTCGATCATGATCGCGGTGGTCTTCCTGTATATCGTCTCGGCGATCTTCATCCTGGGCGGCGAGCTCAACGCTTCGATCCGGCGCTATCTCGAAGCGCGCGCGCGCGTCGGCGGCTGAGGCCGATGGCTCCCTGGAAGGCCGAAGTATAATTCAGTTTCGCGCAAGGAAGCCTCAACTATTCTTCTGCAGAAACAGGCATGGTGCGATCATGCGCCCTTGTTCGATGAGGCACCGATCCAGCCTGTCGTGAAAGGAGGCCCGGATGATCTGGAACTTGGCCCCTCTTTGGCTCGTGATGGCGGTCGCCATCGTCACCGTCGTGGCATTCTTCTTTGGCGCGGCACTCGACGCCATCATGGGCGATGACGGCTTCGGCGCCATGGGCAACATGTTCCTTTTCGTGCTCGGCTTCTTTGTGGCGATCATCATCGCGAATTCCTACGGCATCGCCCTGCGGGACATGACCAAGGCCGTAGGATGCGGGCTCGGCGGCGCTTTCGCCACCATCGCGGCCATGGCGCTGATCAAGGCGGGTGTGGCGCGGCTCTGAGAAGAGTCAGCCCGACGGCGTCCCACACCTCTTCCGCAGAGGCACCCCGCTCGCGCCACGCGGTCACGGCTTCCGCTCCTTCGCTTTTGGAAAGCTTGCTTCCGTCCGGCCCCAGAACGAGCCGATGATGGAAATAGCTTGGCGCGGGCAGGTCGAGCAGCCGCTGGAGAAGCCGGTGCACGGCGGTGGCGTGAAACAGGTCGCGCCCACGCACCACATGGGAAACGCCTTGCAGTGCATCGTCGGCCACCACCGCGAGATGATAGCTCACCGGCACATCGCGTCGTGCGAGGATCACGTCGCCCCACATTTCGGGCCGCGCCGGAACCAGGTCGGAATCGTTGAGTGAGGCGTCGCGCCACTCGCGCCAGCACAAGCCCTCGCCCGCTCGACCGACCGCCCTTGCCATGTCGAGGCGCCAGGCGAACTGTGCGCCGGACGCAATCCGGTCCAGCTGCTCGATCTCGCTCCATGCCCGCTCGACCCCGGGATAATGCGGTGCGCCGTCGGGATCGCGCGGCCATGGCGCCCCGCTTGCCTCGGCCTGCCGGACATGCGCGCGAATCTCGGTGCGGCTCATGAAGGCGGGATAAACCAGATCCTCCTCGCGCAAGCGGGCGAGCAGATCCGCATAGGTGCTCATATGCTCCGACTGCCGACGTGGCGGATCCTCCCAGACCAGCCCGAGCCAGGCGAGATCGCCGTAGATCGCACGCTCGAACACCGGAACCGAACGCTCGCGGTCGATATCCTCGATGCGCAAAAGAAAGCGACCGCCGCTCGCCTGAGCCATTGCGGCGTTCAGGCCCGCGCTCAACGCATGGCCGAGATGAAGCCGGCCGTTCGGGCTTGGCGCGAAGCGGAAGACCGGCCGAGCGTCACCGGCCGGCGGAGGAAGGCCGGAGGCCGTGGTCGCCATGGCCGCATTGCTACAGATGCGGTTTCGGGCGAACAAGCACCATGCGCCTCATCAACACGCTCGCCGACGTGGAAGCCGGCCTCGATGCGCTCTGCACACTCGACCCGCGCCTCATCCCGGTTCGTGCCTCCGCCGGGCTCGTGCCGCTGCGACGGGTCGAGCCGGGTTTTGCGAGCCTGTGCTCCATCGTGGTTTCGCAGCAGATTTCGACCGCGAGCGCCGCGGCAATTTTCGGCCGGCTGTGTGCGCTTCTCGATCCGCTCACGCCGCATGCCGTGCTCGATGCAGGAAACGAAACGTTCCGGCAGGCTGGCCTTTCCGCCTCCAAGGTCCGCACGCTCCTCGCTGCGGCACAGGCGACGGCAAATGGGCTCGACCTCCAAGCCCTCTGCCAACTCGATGCCGCTGCCGCGATCGCGCGCCTGACCGCCTTGCCCGGCGTCGGCCGCTGGACAGCCGAGATCTACCTTCTCTTCGCCGCAGGTCATCCCGACATTTTCCCGGCACGCGACATCGCGTTGCAGGCCGCGGTCGCGCACGCTCTGAACCTCGGCACGCGTCCGAATGAAAAAGCGCTCGCGGAAATCTCCGCCTGCTGGTCACCCTGGCGCGGCGTGGCTGCGCGGCTGTTCTGGAGCGTTTACCGCGTGATGCGCGGCCGCGAAGGCATCACAGCGGAAGCAACCTGACGCGTCCTTCGATCGCGCCAGGGGACAGATTGGCGCGTGCGCTTCACAATTCTGTCGTCTCCGGCTTAGATTGTCCTCGTGAAGCTTGCTGTCGCCTCGGGAAAGGGAGCGGACATTGACGGTTCACGTATCCCCGGACGGGCTGCCCGCGCTGGTGCTCAACGCGGACTACCGGCCATTGAGCTATTACCCTCTCTCACTCTGGTCGTGGCAGGACGCGATCAAGGCCGTGTTCCTCGACAGGGTGAACATCGTCGCGGAATACGATCACCAGGTTTCCTCGCCGACCTTCTCGATGCGGCTGCCTTCCGTGGTCTGCCTGAAGAGCTACATCAAGCCTTCGCGCCACCCGGCCTTCACGCGCTTCAACGTGTTCCTGCGCGATCGCTTCCAGTGCCAATATTGCGGCTGCGGGAACGACCTCACCTTCGACCACGTGATCCCCCGCCGTTGCGGCGGCGCGACCACCTGGGAGAACGTGGTCGCGGCCTGCTCGCCATGCAACCTGAGGAAAGGCGGCATGCTGCCGGCGCAGGCCAAGATGTGGCCGCAGCAGAAGCCTTACCCGCCCACCGTTCAGGACCTGCACAACAACGGCCGGCTGTTTCCGCCCAACTACCTGCACCAAAGCTGGATGGATTATCTCTACTGGGACGTGGAGCTCGAGCCCTAGACCTTACACGCGGGCCTGCTTGAAAGCGCCGAAGAGCGCGACACCGGCGAGAACGACGCAGATGATCGCATTCCAGCCCGCGAGCGACAATCCCGCGATAACAAGCGCGGCATGGTCGCAGGAAGGCGGGATCACGGAATCGAGCGCATCGAGCACCCCCTTGCCGCCGGTATCGGGTGCCGCCGACACTGCGCCGCAGTCGGTCGGTCCGGGCCACCAGCCCCACTCGACGCCGGCATGAAAGCCGCCGAGCCAGGCACCCCACAGCATCAGCACGCCGGCGAGAGCCAGCAGCCCGCGCGTCAGCCATTGGGGCCCTTTCAGAACCGCGGAAAGGAATGCCGCTGCAGCAATCGGAATGCCAAGGTAATGCGGCGTCCGCTGCTCCAGGCAGAGCTTGCAGGGAATATAGCCGCCGACATGCTGGAACAGCAGCGCGCCGCCCACTGTCGCGGCCATGCCGAGGCCAACGACAAGCGCGGCACTCGCTTGAACGCGGCGGGAAACAAAAGGTGCGGCAGGCGCGGTCATGAGCGAGGGAAAATCCGATAACGTGTCAGAGCGCGTATCTGACCACGATAAACAGCAGAATCAGGGCAGCGGCTACACCGCCCGCGATCAGGCCGAGCCGCTTTTCAATGAAATGCCTGATCTGCTCGCCATAGGCACGAAGCAGCCAGGCGAGCAGGAAAAAGCGCAGGCCCCGCGCGATCACGGCCGAAAGGATGAACCAGCCCAGCGGAAAGCCGATCACGCCCGACAGGATGGTCACCACCTTGATCGGCGGCAGATGGGCAAGCCCCGACGTGACCAGCATGAGCAGGATGAAGCCCGTGCCGGCCGACAGGCGGAGATCCTCGAACGTGTCGAGCTTGCCATAGAAATCGAGCACGGGCTTGGCGAGCGACTCGTAAGCGTAGTGCCCGAGGAACCAGCCGGCGATGCCGCCGAGCACGGAAGCGACGGTCGCCACCAGCGCATAGCGCCAGGCCCGTTCCGGCCGCGCGAGCGCCATGGGAAGGAAAAGCACGTCAGCCGGCACGAGAAAGACCGAGCTTTCCACGAAGGCGATCACCGCGAGCCACACCTCGGCGCTCTTCCGGGCCGCAAGCGAAAGCGTCCAGTCGTAAAGTCCCCGCAGCACGGCAATCCCCTTCATGGCCCCGGCGTCGCGAGTCGTATTGCAGGGTGCCCGCAAAAAATCGATGCGGCTTCTGGACCGGTCGTCCCAACCTGTGGCATGGAACAGATGGACGCAGCCTTAAAGGCCGTTGCTCCCCGCGCGGGTGTGGTGGAATTGGTAGACGCGCCGGACTCAAAAACAGGATGCGTCTACGTTCGCGGCGGCCGGAAGTTTGGTTTTAAAAGAACGGGTTAGTTGTTGATGGCGGCGTGATTCTCAAACTTCCACCTTCGAGCTAGGTGCAGTATGAGAGCCTCCAGCGATAATCCTAAGCGCTTTGCGGGCGTGGTGAAATTGGTAGACGCGCCGGATTCAAAATCCGGTTCCGAAAGGAGTGTCGGTTCGACCCCGACCGCCCGCACCATCCTTAGATCGTTGACTTAGAAGGCCTTTCGGCTCGTTCGCTTGGGGTGGCGACAACGATAGTTGGCGTGTCTGCTATGCGCCCCAAGAGTTGCCGTTCAGTGAGCTGATCTTGATCCCAAAAGCTGCCGCCGGTGGTCTGAGATGGGTCTAATCTCGCCGTGTAGCAAATGCCGCTACCACTTCTCTGGCTGCGGTTGATCCGGAGTCCGCTAGAATGGCGAGGACCGCGCGCCCACTGGTGCGTACATCATTACTCGAGTCGGAAAGAGGCTTGAGCAAGACGGCCGCCTTGTTCGCCAACCCGTTATAGGACCAGAAGCTTTCATCGGGCCCGTGGAGCTGGGTCCAATGCGCCAGCCATGGCAGGAACCAGCGCACCCGCTGGTCGGGGCTCATGCGTTCGACGATCTGGATCACCGAATAGGCGCCCGCCGGCAGATGCGCGGTCGCGCGCACCCAGCGATCGACCGCGCCGAGCACATCCTCCAGATGGGGCCAGTCCGGGGGCAAGGGCGTATAATAGGGCCCGACGAAACCCGCCGCCCCGGCGCCATGCGACAGGTGATCGTACCGACCGCGACGCTTTGGAATCGCGTGCTCTAGCATCCAGTCCGCAGCAGGCTGCCAGCTCGACCAGAAGGCGGGGTCAGGCCGTTCGCCGCTTTCCACGAGGGATGCCATCGCACCTTCGAGATACTCGCCGACCAGATCTTCGGGCCGGTCGTGACGGGAAAATGCGATCAAGGCCTTCCATTCATCCCCGCCGCCATGGGCGACCGTGAACCGGCCCAGTTCCTTGGCGAGCCCGTGACTCCATTCATAGGGAAACTGGCGATCGTGCCGATCGGTGTCCTCCGAATAGGCGCGTGTCCATTCGACAAGCTTGGTCAGATAGGTCGAAAATAGCGCGTGGTGCTTGCCGCCATCGGTGAGGCGGGCCCAGTCGAGACCCTTGGTCAGCGCCAGCGCCCGGCCCCAACTGAGGACGCGTTTGGCCGGCATATAGAGCCGTTGCAGCGGGCCCGGCCATTTGCCGGTCCAGACCCATTTCCAGCTATCGGGGGCGGGAGGCAGCAGTGGCGCGCGAACCCCGTGAGAACCAAGCGCCCAGCGCATCGCTCGCCTGCGCTCCTGGGCATTTTGGCGCTTCGCCTTGTCGCGCTGCCGGTCGCCGCGCCACCACCAGCCTATATTGACGACGCAGGTGTCGAGCGCGGCGATGTGCAGCGCCCGCACGAAATCTGGGCGCAGCGACCATTGCAGTCCTTCAAGAGCCCCTTGGGCGATCGCGTGCACGCGGTGCAGTGCAAGGAAAGTGACTTGGACATCGATGGTCGCGTTCGCAGGCCCTCGGCTCGCCAGGCTTGCCAAGCCCCATGCGGCCAGGACCTGAAAGTCGTCGAACAATATCGCATAGTCGTCGACATCCTCACGCTCGCCCCCCGATGCTCCGAGCAAAAGCCAGTGTTCGATCCAGGCGCGACGGGTGGCCAGTTCCGCTTCGCTCAAATGCCTTGCAGCGACTGCTGCCGTGCCGACGATGGCAGCGCCGCCAAACCTGCGCGCAAGGTCCAGATGAGCATTATCGGCATCCTCGAGCGCGGCGGCGAGTTGGGTTGCGCGCTCGATCGCGTCGGCAATGGGTATGGCCTGCGAGAGGCTTCGCTGTTCGCGGGAGGCGCGGATCCAGTTCGCAAGCGCGGTGGCCTCGCCGAGCAAGCGGTTGGCCGTGCCCATCGCTTCCATCTCGGGCAGCGCTTCCTCGGGTGGGGAGATGCTGACCTTCACACCTTGCTCGGCTTCTTCGAAGACGAGTTGCCCGGGATCGCCATCCGACCGGTATCGTTCGATTTGCGCGGTCCGCTCCGACACGAGCGCCTGGTTATCCAACTCGTCGTCGAAGCTGGCGAGATCATCGGCGGTCCAGGCGAGCCGCGCGCCATCGAAGCGCTGGCGCACCTCGCCGCCGGCCATCAGCCGGAACGGCAGAAGCAGAGCATGGTGGAGCGGACTGCGCTTCATGTGGCGCTGATGATTGCGCTCGTTCGCCTGAAAATGGATATTCTCGGCCGAGAAGACGCCGATCCGATGCGCTCCCCCTTGATCGTCGATGTGCCGGTGGATGTCATATTCCCAAAGGCGGGGCAGTGCGAGGAAGGCGCCTGCGGAGTCGATGGCGCCCGCCGTGTTCACTTGCTCGCTCACGATCGCGATCAGGGGCGCTGCGGTGGCGACAAGGCCCTGGTCCTGGAGCACTAGATCGATCAGCTCGGCAACGGGGCGGCCGACTTCGGCCTGACGGCCAAGCCAGTCGTCGAGCGCGAGATAGACCGATCCGAGAACGTTCGATCCGAGAATGCCGCGCGACCATCGATAGACCGGATCGTCGCCCCACAGCGTGACCTTGCGGTGGCCCAGGTCGATGACAAGGGGCCGGGGTCGCCTCCTATCGTAACATTTGGAACGCCACCGCCAATGCACGCTCGCACGCCGCTCGAGCGCATGGAACAGGCGAAGCGCCTGTGCCGGATCCGCTTCGAACAATTGATCGAGGCCGGCCCGCAAGGCTGAGGAGGGCGACATACCCTGGTCGCTGCCGAGACCAGCGCGCTCATAATCATGCCATTGGAACAGCTCCCTGCCGAACGGGCCATCGCGGCGCGCGCGGCGCCGGCGGGGGAGGAACTGGCGCAGGCAAAGGTCGGTCCATGCCTGCGGGAGCTTTGCCGGAACTCTGCCATGCGACTCGATGATATCCGTTCGCGGGCGTCCGAGACTCTTTCCGGTCGTGAGGCGCCGCAGATAGGCATTGACCGTCGAGGGCGAGGACTCCACGCATGCGACGAGCACCTCGCGGAGGCGGTCTTCGACCTTCTCCCAGCCACGATAGTGGTCAAGCTTTACCCCGAACGGCTCTCGGCGATCGTCAAACGTCTCGACGTAGCAGGCGTCCTCAATCTCGAGGAGCCATTCGTGCACGATCTTGGCGAGGCTTTCGGAGAAGCCATTGGGAATATTCGCCGTGGCTCGCGCGAATATCGCTGCGACCTCCGAGAGCCGCGGCACAAGCTTTCCTGGCCATTCCCGCCAATGCGGTAGCGACCACCTCAGGAACGGAACCCAGCTCGGGTAGTGGGGTTGCCGCCAATAGGCCGCCATGGTGTAGCGGGTCTCTTCATCCCGGTCCGCGAGCAGAGCAAACATCCGTTCGTCGAGGCGCGTTTCGAAGACGATCAGCGTGTCGAGCACGCGCAACAACAGGCTGGCCTTGTCGGAGAGGAGGTTCTCGGACAGGCGCGCCAATATCTCGTCGGAGCGTTCCGAATAAAGTGGTGCCGCGAGCACCGCGCGAGCCCAGGCCGGGTCCAACCCTTCTGCGGCGTCTAGATTGGCGAGCATTTCCCGCCATCCTGCGACGTCACCCGTTTCCAGGAGCAGTTGGGCGCTCAACCTGACGGCCCGGAGCCACCAGAGCGGTTGATCGGCGGCGGCAAGGATTGCCGGGAGTTCGCTGCGCCGGGCATTGAGGTGCCGGGCGAGCAGCCAGTCCTCGTGCACGTCATAGACCAGGCGAAACGCATCGCGGTTCGGGAGCTGAAGGACGGTACCTTCGTCGATCAGCGCCTGCAGCCCGTCCGGATCTATCTCGGATCGGCCGGGGAGCCGGACTGGCACAGACACGAGCGCCGCTCCGATTTCGGCCAGCGCCCTGCTTCGCCGCGCCTTCCCAGACGCCCAGGCGTCGGCGATGTCGAGCTCGGTCCAAGTCTCGGCCGGCGGTGTCCTCCATTTGAGCAGTTCCCGGATCAGGAACAGCGAACGGTTCTGGCGGCCCAGGTCGCGACGCGCCAATAGCGGTGCAAAGCTTGGAAACGCTTGGGCTAGCAGTTTGGTATCAGCATCGGTGATGCCTTCGACGGCGACTGGGGCTCCCGTTTCGCTGATCCCGGCTTCGACGAGCGCGTCCGCGACCAAGTCCCGATCCTGGTAAGAGCGGGCGCTGGTAACGATCCGCCAGCGGTCGCGGTTTTGAGAGCCTGCAATTGCGCGGAAGAGATCGAGGACGACCCCGCGTCCGGCCGACATCAGCAAGCGATCGGCGCCGTCGATCACGCACAATGCCTCGCCATCGCTACTGGCCAGATCGATCAATTCCGCCGGGTCGCTATCGACGCCGAGTTGCGAGCAATGCTGGACGAGACTCGTCGCGGACACGCGATTGTCCTTGAGCACGATACGCGGCCCATCGAAGGCCTGCGCGAGACGCTTCAGGATCGCGGACTTGCCCGTGCCGCCGTCGCCCGTCAGCCGGACAACGCATTCCTTGGCAAAGGCCTCACTCGCGCGTCTCCAGGTCTCGGGCCGCTCTATGGTGATCTCGGTTGAGCCAAGCCGGAGCGCGTCGTCGATGCTGGCTAGCGCGGCGTCCCCGGCCGTCGCGACCCGCGCGAGGTCATCCTGTGCCGCCGGGGCCTGCTCAGGGTAGAATTGCCGGATGACGGGGTGGTGCTGCGCGATCAGCGCCAGCAGCGAACCCCATCCCAGGACTTCCACCGGGAACTGCCCAACAGCAACCCGCGCCGTGCTTGTCTTTCGCGCATGTTCCTGAAGTCTGGCGTCGTCAGGCGCGGTGGTGACAAAAATCCAACGGGATAGGTCCGGCTGAAAATTGCCAGCCTTAACAAGCTCCGCATCAAACTCGGCCTTGGTGGCTTTGGATCCGTATCCGAGATCCTTGCCCTTGCACTGAACGCCAACCCAGCTACCGGGCTGATCCAAGAGCTCGACAAAGACGTCAACACCATGCTGGGGCTGTCCCCGGCGACCGTTTTTCGAAGCGAGGGGGTTTTTGAAGACAGCTGCAAATAAGGCGCGGCAGAGTTCTTCGAACGTCTCCCAGTTGCGCGGTGGTGCGATTTGCTTGTCTAAAAAATCCACTACATTGCCCACCTGTTGAGGCTAACTTTCTCACATCGGCGCACAGCTTAGTCCAGTGTGTTTTCTGCGAGCCATCGCTTGCAAACAGTGACCGCCGCTGAAACATGATAGGTCCGCGTCGTTGCATCGCGATCCTCGCTATTGCGCGTTTCGCTTGAACGCGCGAGCGATCGTTCGCACATCTGGGGGATGGCAGAAGAGGGGACCAGTATCGACACCGAGCATGGCTCGAGCCCGGCATCGCGCGGTGCGGCCGGCGCCTATATCGAGGGCGAGCTCGGCGCGCTCTATCTGCTGGCGCTCCTGACTGGCAATAGGGCGCCGGGGCTGCCCGATGCGCGCGTCACTAGCGTGCGCTTCCAGGGCGTCGAGCAAGGTTTCAAGCTCGACGACCTCATCATCAAGGGCGTCGGCGCGAGAGGGGATGCGCTGCTCGAAATCCAGTCGAAGCGCGACATCCAGTTTTCGCCAAAGGACGCGGTCTACAAGGACGTCGCCCATCAGATCGCCAGCAGCACGATCGGCGACGTGCCGGCGGAGCGCCATCTGTTCGGGATCGCCACGCAGCGGACCAGCCGCAAGATTTCGGGCGCCTATCAGGATGTGCTGGGCTGGGCGCGCAGCGCGGAAACAGCGTACGAGTTCTTCACCCGGCTGGGCGCCAAGGGCGTGGCGAACGACGACATGCGCGCGTTCGTCGCGACGACGCGCGCGCATCTGGTCGCGGGCGGTGTCGCCGATGAGGATGAGGCGATCTGGCGGCTGCTCCGCCGGATGCTGATCCTCGAATTCGATTTCGAGGCAAGTGAGCCGATCGCGCGGACCTATGGTCTGGCGCTTGCGCGGATGGCGCTGGCCGACGAGCAAGTCGCACGCGCCGAGGCGCTGTGGAGCCGGCTGGTCGATCTCTCGATCCAGACAGGCACGCGGGGTGGCGAAATCGACGCTGCCGCGCTCAAGGCCAATCTCGCCGAGGCCGATTTCAAGCTCGCCGGTGAACGCGATTATGGCCCGGCACGCGCGCGGCTCGCCGAACTCGCGCATAACACGCTCGCGCCGATCGGGACGAGCGTCGCGAGCGTGACGCTGCCGCGGCTGGTAGCCGTCGCGGCGCTCGACGAGGCGGCGGAGACGCAGCGCTTCATCGTCGTGCGCGGCGATACCGGTGTCGGCAAGTCCTGGGTGCTGCGCCACTATGCCGAGCGCGTCGGCGCGCGCGCGCCGATCATAGTCCTCGACCGTGAGGCGACACCGCCGAGCGGCTGGCTGTACCTGGCGAACGCGCTCGGAATCCCCGGATCGGCCGACGCCTTTCTGACCGATCTGGCGGCGAGCGGCGGCGCGTATCTCTTCATCGACGGCATCGACATGATCGACGATGCGGGGCGCCAGCGCACGATCAGCGAGTTGCTGCGGGCAGCCTCCGCTATTCCCGGCTTCACGGTGATCGCAACCGCGCGGCGGGGCGGCGCCAGCGACGCCATTCCCTGGCTCGACGCTGGAATCGCGACCGCGCTTGGTGGGCTGCATGCGGTCGAGGTCGGGGCGCTGTCGGACGAGGAAGTCGTGATCCTGGTCGACCAGGCGCCCGAACTCGGCATGCTGCTCGATGCCAGCCATCCCGCGGCCCAGCTTGCGCGCAATCTCTACCGCCTGTCGCGATTACTCCGCGAGCCGAGCGCGGCGTCGGTGCGGACCGAAGCCGAGCTCGCGCAGCTGTGGTGGACCAGTGCCGATGGCGCGCCTGCGGCCGAGGTGCGGGCAGCGCAGCGCATCCTCGAGGCGCTGGCGACCGCCGCGCTCAAGGGCGAGGCCGGGATCGATCTCGCCGAGGATTCGCCGGCCCGCGACCATCTGCTGGCTGCGCAGTCGGTCCGCGAGGCCAGGCGCGACCGGCTCGATTTCTACCATGACGTGCTGCGCGACTGGGCGATCGGGACCTATCTCGTCGAAGACCCGTCCCGCCTGGCTGGGTTCGATCTGAGCGGGCCCGTATCGCCGCGCGTCGCCCGTGGCGTCGAGATCGCCGCGCGGCTCCTGCTCGAGACGGGCAAGGATGCGAGCGCCTGGCTCGACCTGCTCGCGCATCTTTCGCCGCCGAGCGCGCACGGGTCGTGGCGCCGCCAGGCGATCCTTGCCCTCGTCCGATCCGAAGTCGCCATGGACGTGCTCGATAAGGCGAGCGCCTCGCTCCTCGCCGGGGGAGGCGCGCTCCTCGCCGAACTCTCCACGACGCTCGTCACGGTCGAGACTCAGGCGGCGGCAGACGTCATCACCCTGCCTGACGGATCGAAGGTCGATCTGCCACGGTCGTACCGGACCGATGTGACGGGATCGTCGGTCCTGGTGCTACGCTGGGTGCTTGCCCATGCCGCCAAAGTGCCAATGTCCGCGATCGGCGCGGTGGTCGAGCTGGTCGAGGTCCAGATCTTCTTCCTCAAGATGCTCCCCTCGCTCGCCGAGCGCACCGCCCGGCTGCTGTTCGGCTGGCTCTGCCAGCTCGATCTGCGCGACACCCCGGTCACGATCCCGGGAATGGACGGTCGCGCGCGCTGGGCGAGCGACGCACGGCGGCAGACGATCGACAAGCTCCGGCTGATGACGATGCTGCTCGGGTCGTTCGCGGAGGACGCGCTCAAGGCCTATCTCACCGCGATCACGAGCGACGGCGACCATCACAAGATGAAGGATCTGCGCCAATTCTCGAGCGTGATCGCGCCGGTCGCGCCGGCTGAACTGGCGGCGATGGTCCAGGCGACCCTGATCGAGAAGAAGGACAGCCGGCGCCGGCGGGACCGGGCGATGGAGCGCGCCTTCAGCTTTGCCGACAGCGACTATCTGCCGCCGTCGCCCGCGCAACCGCCGTTTCTCGACCTGCTGAATGCCGCGCCGGCTGAAGGACTGGCGCTGATCCGGGCACTGGTCGAGGAGGCGATCGCGTTTCGCACCGACGGGCGCGAGCCCGGCGACGATGGTATCGCAGTCGACTTTGGCGAGGGGCCGCGCTTCTTTCCCTGGGCCTGGAGCTATGGCTGGTCGCGGGGCCGCGGCAATGAATATGCGGCCGCCTCCGGGCTTCTGGCGCTGGAGGCGTGGAGCCAGAAGCGGCTCGATGACGGCGATCCGGTCGAGGCAGTGTTGGCCGACATTCTCGGACCCGAGGGGAGCGCCGCCGCCTATCTGCTGATCGCGATCGATGTTCTCCTGTCGCACGGCACGATCGCGCGCGTGCCGCTCGCGCCGTTCCTCGCCAGCCCGCAGCTGCTCGCCGACGATCGCACCCGGCAGATCCATGATCAGATTGGGTCGGGGCTCGACAAGCTTGGGCTGAAGGAAGAGCCGAAGGGTCCGGTGCGCATGGCCGATCTGCGAGCACGCCCCTCGCGCGGCTATTCGCTGGTCGACACCCTGCCGAATTTCCTCGCCGATGAGCCGGTCGGCAACGGGTTGCGGACAGCGCTCGCGGCCGCGGTCGAGACGCTTGAGCCTTATGGCGCGCACGCGACGTTGAGCGACCCGGAGCTTGCCGGACGGAACGCGCTCAACCTCCTCACCCGGGCGAACTGGTTCGAGCGGGACGACGGCAATCTCGAATATCGCTCGCCGCCGGACGAGGCCGCGCATTTCGCGGCGCTCGAAGCCAAGCGCGACGTGTCGGTCCAGGCAAGCGGCATGGAAGCGCGCATTTCGATGGCCGCCGAAGGCGGCGACTACGCGACTGCCGACACCGCGCGCGACGCGGTCGCCTATGCCGAGGGCGGCGTGCCCGATGGCAGCGATACCGACGTGCTCCAGTCACGCTCGACGCGGCTGATCACGACGGCGCTGCTGGTCGCGCGCGACGGAGACGACGCGCTGCTCGCGGCCAACGAAGCCTGGGTCCGGCAAGTGATCGCCATCGCGCTCGAGGAGAAATCCGATCGCGGCGGCGGCTCGCACGATACGCTGCGCTACAACCGCCCGGCGATCGCGATCCTGGCGCAGATCCATCTCTGGGCGCGGCAGGGCCAGAACGCCGACCGCGATGCGCTGGTCGCGCTGGCGACACGACAGGACCGGGCGCCGGCTCCCGCGGTGGCGGCGGCGGTCCAGCGCATCCTCGAGATCGAGCCACGCCTCTTCAAGACGATGATGCGCGCAGCTTTTGCCAGCATGACGTGGCGCTGGAAAAGCTACGAGCCGGAAGACGAGGCACCCCACGCGGCGTTCGAAGCAGAACGTGCCGCCGGGATCGATGCGGCGGTGGCGGCCGAGCTAGCCTGGCTTGACGGCGGTGTGGAACCGGACTGGCCAGCCTGGCCCGACGAGCGTCCGAACCTGCGCCGGGCTAGCCGGATGCGAGTGCCGGGACCGGTCACGCCGGAGGAGTTCGACGCCGATGACGCGCTCGAGACGGCGATCGACGCGTCGCCGGCGATCCTTCATGCCGATCATCGGGCGGCGGCCCAATGGCTTGCGATGATCCAGTCGGCGCCTGCCGGCGCGATCGGCTGGCAGCAGGAGATCGTCTCGGCCTACGCCGAGTGGACGGGGCGAATGAACGGGCTGGGCGATGCGGCAGATGTTGAGGTCAGCCGCGACCCGAACGACTGGAATATGCACTATTACGCCTTCTACGCCGATCGGCTGCTCGACGGGGACGATGCGGCGTTCGCGGCCGACTTGCCGTTCGTGACTGACCTGCCGGACGCGCCGTTCGCCGAAGTCGCGCAAACGGTGCAGCATGCCGCCGACGCGCGCTATTTCAACGACAGTGGCCGTGCGGCGGCGCGACCGGTGGCGCTGCGCGAAAAGCTGGTCGGCCGTGTGATGACCCTCAACCGGTGGCAGCATGCCCGCGACCCGGCCGAAGCGCGGATCGACATGGAGAGCGGCGGCGTCATCGCGAAAATGCTGTTCAACACCTACGGGATGATCAACGGGACGCACAGCTATTTGCCGCGCGCCCTGTTCGACAGGGTCGATCCGTTTCTGCCGGTGCTGCGCCCGATGTTGCCTGGCGGGCAGACCGTGTTCGTGGCGCGCTGCACGATGAACCTGTTGCTGGTTGCGCCGCGGGCGCGGCATCTCGACTTCCTGCTCGACGCAGTCGAGGCCTGGTTCGGCCGCACGACATCGCCGGGCCTCTGGATCGCGGCGGGCGTCGGCCGTCAGGTCGTGCAATGGTTCGAGGCGGTGGTGGTGGAGGACCCGGGGTTGCTCGCGCCCGCGCATCCGGCGCGTGCGCGGATCGATCGGGCGCTGGGGCAACTGGTCGCGGTTGGTGTCGCCGAAGCGCATGATCTGGAGGGCCGTGTCACGGCGGCGGCCGAAGCCGCGACCGTGGCGCTCGTTCGCCGCAGCCCGCCCGATTGAGACGGGTGACCTCGTCCGCTTTAGTTGACCGGATAACGAAAGCTGTCAGTCTCCTCTCGGCCCCTCAAACGACATAAATCTAAGAAATTCGCTGAGCGTCCCGGCTCTCTTTGACCTGAGCCTGATCAGCAGACGCAATGTCAGACGACTCCAGGTAATCGCGACGTAGCGCTTCATACCTGGCTTCGATCTGATCCTGCTGGTCCTTGGGCAGAGAAGCGATGAATTCCTCTAAGGTGCGGCCCACGTCAGCCTCCAAATTTTCCGTTCGCCGCTCTCGCTGGCTCCTTGCGACAATGCTCGGCCCAGGCGTCGAGATCCGGTACAGCATAACGCACATAGCGGCCAAACTTGTAGAATGCCGGGCCGTCGCCGAGTGAGCGATAGCACTCGAGCGTGTGGGCTTCCAACGTGAGATACTGGGCGGCCGTTTCGGTATCAACGAAGCGAATCGGACCCGCATCGTCGGCGAAGACGGCGCGTGTGAGAATGTCGGCTGTGGGCCAGCGGCGCTGCGGGTTTTGCTTAGTCATTGAAGGCCTCCTGCTCCGAAGAAGCTTCGCGGCCAATTGGCGGAGGCGGGCTGCGGTCTTCGTCTCGGCGGTGACGGTAAGGACGATAATTCCCGAGACTGGTCCGCGTGGGCGCGACGGCTTCATGGATCGAGGACGATGGCTGGTCCGCCAAATCATGATCAGCCGTCGCAGGGGTTGGCGCTATGGGTGCTGAAGCGATGATCTCACGGCGCCGCGCGGCAACCGCCTCCGCTGCGGACCGCACCGGGTTATCCTCATTGTGGATGTAGCGCATGAACATCTGAACGGTCTTGTGGGCAGTCAGCGCCATGCCGACCTTTACCGGCACACCCGAGTTAGCGATATCCGTTGCCGCGCGGTGCCGGATGCCGTGAGTTCCCACGTGCGGCACACCGGCGCGTTCGAGAATGCGTCTCCAGCCGGCATGGTAGGTGCCTTCCGTCATTGGCTTTTCCGGGTCGAAGATCGCCGGGCAGACGTAGGGCGAATTTTCGATACGCGGCGCCTGTGAGAGCAGGCGGTAGCCTTCCTCGCTGAGGGGCTTGGTCATGTCGCCGGTCTTGCTGTCAGGCCAAGTGACGCGTCGGCTCTCGAAATCAACCCAGTCCCAGCGGAGGTTAAGGATCTCGGACATGCGGGCCGCGAATTCGAACTGGAGGCGGATCGCCAGCGTCAGGATCGGATGTTCAAGCCCCTCGGCATCGGCACGGTCGAGGTAGGCGTAGAGCTTCCGCAACTCATCGTCGGTGATGAAGCGGGTGGCGCCCTTCTCGGGGTATTTCTGGACGTGCCGGCAGGGGTTCGAGCCGTCTGGCCGATATCCCCAGACCTCGGCGAGATTGAACATCTTGCGCAGGCAGGCGAGGGTCCGGTTGGCAATGATCGGGCGATCCGACATCCCGCTCATCATCGCGAACACGTCGGCGCGCGTGACATCCGGAACCTTCAGCTTACCCAGTCGGGGACGGATGTGGTTCTTGATGTTCATCTGGTTCGTTTCGACCGTGCGCGGCTTGTTGTGGTGCTTTGAGTACTCCTCGATGAACCGATCGCAGAGCTCCTTCACGGTTGGCGCGGCTCTCATGGCCGTGCGTTCGGAGCTTGGATCACTGCCGAGACGGACGTCCGCCAACCAATCCTGCGCGATCTTCCTGGCCTGCTCGACGGTCAATTCCCCATACCGGCCGATCGCGGGCTTGCGGCGGATACCGGACCGCGTTTGGTAGTGGAGCATGAAGATCTTGCGCCCTGCGGGCGTGACCTTCACCATGAAGCCGGGTATGAGCGTATCGCGGAGATCGTAATCGCGCTCCTTCGGAGTCGCAGCCTCGACCGCCGTCTTGGTGAGCTTGAGTTTTGGCATTTTCCACCTCCTGAGAGGCTGGAAACTAGGTGCGATATAGGTGCAACCAGGGATCCAACCGTAGCGTACAACCGGCTGGAACAGGAACCGCGATCAGAGATGAAAGTCCATATGGATCAGTCTCTTATCGGGCTCTAGCGTACAACCGGATACACAACGGATACCCTATTTGGGCGCGCTCAAAATCCGGTTCCGCAAGGAGTGCCGGTTCGACCCCGGCCACCCGCACCATCTCTCAACTGTCAAACGCTGCTGGCCTCATACTGGGACCCGAGGCTCCGCGTTTGGCGGCTTGCGCAGTGAAGGCAGAGCCCACTGGCCCGCGTCTTGTCAGACGCGATCAAACGTTGATTGCCAACCATTCTACGAGCTCTTTCGCCTCTGGCCGGCAGCATTCAAGGCCGCTGCTTGGCGTACGAGCTCCTGCAAGGCCGAACCGTTGAGTTCGTCGTGTTCCCCAATGTCGACCGCACGGCGAACCCCCGCATGGCCGGCATTGAACACCCCATGTGGGTCGCTCAGCGAGTTGCCTTTCGGGAAGGTCAGCTTGACCTTGTCCTTGTAGCTCTCGCCGGTGCAGATGATGCCGTTGCTCGACCAAGTGGGCACGCCGAGCGGGTTGGTCGGCTTGCGCCACTTTACCTCCTCGACGACATCCGGAACCGCCTCCTTGATGAGCTTCCGGATGCGGGTAAGCAGCGCTCCTCGCCAATCGCCCAGGCTGGCGATCTTCGCGTCTACGGCATCAGACATCCGGGAAGCCTTTCGATCGGACGAGAGTGGGCCGCGTCCACGTGCTGATGAGGTGCCTTCCCAGCATGTAAAGCCCGATGGCAAGGACGATCGGCAGCAGGCTTGCCGCTTCAGCCCGATTTCCGCCTCAGCCCTCAGGCCGCGAAAGCGCCGAGCTGGCGCATCTGCCTGAAGGCGCCGTCGGCGGCTTCCAGCACACGGTCGATATCCGCCTCGCCATGTGCGCTCGACAGGAACATGTTGTGCTTGGGGTGGAAGTAAGCGCCGCCCCGGAGTGCGCCTGAGCAGAACGCATCCGCCTTGGCGAAGTCTGCATCGTCCTCGAACAACACCATCGGCATCTGCACGGGGCCGGTCTGCCGCAGCGCGAATCCGTGACGCCCTGAAGCCTCGTCCAGCCCATCGCGCAGCCGCTGCCCCATCGCCTCCATCCGCGCGATCGCGTTCGTGTCGCGCAAGGTCTTGATGGTGGCGATCGCCGCCGCCATCGCCGCCGCGCCATACCAGAATGAGCCGGTCACGAAGGTCTTGGACGCCGCCTCGCGAAAGCGGTCGGCACCGGTAATGGCCGCAAGCGGATAGCCGTTGGCGATAGCCTTGCTGAAAGCCGAAAGATCCGGACGCACGCCGAGCGGCTCCCAGCTTCCGCCGAGATCGATGCGGAAGCCCGCGCGCACGTCATCCAGCACGAGGGCCGCGCCGGCGGCGTCGCACAGTTCCCGTGCACGGGTGGCGAAAGCTTGAGCCGGCAATTCCTGGTCGCGCGCATTGTCATGCCGAAAGGCCGTGACGATGATCGCCGCAAGATCGTCGCCCGCCTGTTCGGCGGCCTGTTCCAGGCTTGCTACGTCGTTGTAGTCGAAGGTGAGCAGGTGGGCACGATCCTCGCTCGTGGTGCCGAGCGGGTTCGGCGTGCACCAGGGCAGCGCGCCGTGATAGGAGCCCCGCGCGACAAGGATCTTGCGCTTGCCGGTGGCGGCGCGCGCAATGGTGAGACAGGCCGTCGTCGCGTCCGATCCGTTCTTCTGCAGCATGGCCCAGTCGGCATGGGCGACGGTGGAAACAAGCAGTTCCGCGAGTTCCACAAGCACCTCGCCAGGCCCGTTCATCACATCGCCTTTGGCCAGCTGGCGCTGATAGGCCTCGTCCACGCCTGGGTGATGATAGCCGAGCACCATCGGCCCCCAGGAGCACATCAGGTCGACATATTCGTTGCCGTCCACGTCCCAAAGGCGGCAGCCCTCGGAGCGCGCGAAGAACTGCGGGTAGGCGGCGCCGAGCAGGCGCGTGTTCATGTGCCCCCACATGCCGCCGGGGATCACCTCTCCGGCACGATCTCGGAGGGAGCGATCAAGGGAGTTCGGCAGAGGAGGCATGAAACACCTGACGGTTGGTTCGATAGATCATATGGCGCACAGCTTCCCCTGCATAGCGCCGGCCGTGTTGTTCGATGGATCACTCGACCGGCGACGGCTACCGCTGACAGCAGCGTCGGCTTCAGCAGCAGAAACGCAGATCACGCACGAGAGCCTGATGCTCGAGAAGCTCCGCTGGAACGCGTGGCTGCACCGATGCCTAGAAAAAAGCCTGGATGCCGGTCTGCGCCCGGCCGAGGATCAGCGCATGCACGTCGTGGGCGCCTTCATAGGTGTTGACGGTCTCGAGGTTCTGCGCGTGGCGCATCACGCCATAGCCGATCTGGATGCCGTTCCCGCCATGCATGTCACGCGCGAGCCGGGCGATATCGAGGGCCTTGCCGCAATTGTTGCGCTTGATGATGGAAATCATCTCCGGCGCAAAGCGGCCTTCATCCATCAGGTGCCCGACCCGCAGGCTGGCCTGGAGGCCGAGTGCGATCTCGGTCTGCATGTCGGCGAGCTTCTTCTGAAAGAGCTGGGTGCCCGCAAGCGGCTTGCCAAACTGCTTGCGGTCGAGCCCGTACTGGCGCGCGCGGTGCCAGCAATCCTCGGCTGCTCCCATCACGCCCCAGGAAATGCCGTAGCGCGCCCGATTGAGGCAGCCGAACGGACCCTTGAGGCCCGACACGTTGGGCAGCAGCGCCTCCTCGCTCACCTCGACATCCTGCATCACCACCTCACCCGTGATCGACGCGCGAAGCGACAGCTTGCCCTCGATCTTGGGCGCGGACAGCCCCTTCGTGCCCTTCTCGAGAACGAAGCCGCGAATCTGGTTGTCATGCGCGGCGGACTTCGCCCACACCACGAATACGTCGGCGAAAGGCGCGTTCGAGATCCATGTCTTTGTGCCGTTGAGCCGATAGCCGTTGGCCGTCTTCTCCGCGCGCGTCTTCATGCCGCCGGGATCGGAGCCGGCATCCGGCTCGGTCAGGCCAAAGCAGCCGATCCACTCGCCGCTTGCGAGCTTGGGCAGGTATTTGCGCTTCTGCTCTTCCGAGCCATAGGCGAAGATGGGGTACATCACGAGCGAGGACTGCACGCTCATCATGGAGCGGAAGCCGGAATCCACGCGTTCTACCTCGCGCGCGACCAGTCCATAGGCCACGTAAGACGCGCCCGCCCCGCCATATTCCTCGGGGATGGTGACGCCGAGCAGCCCGGCCTCGCCCATCTCGCGGAAGATCGCCGGATCGGTCTTTTCCTGAAGATAGGCTTCCTCGATGCGCGGCGCGAGTTTGTCTGAGGCGAAGGCTGCCGCAGCATCGCGGATCAGCCTCTCGTCTTCGGACAGTTGATTTTCCAAAAGGAACGGGTCGGACCAGAGAAACGAGGGCTTCGACTCGGAACGAAGATACGACATCGATGATCGGACTTTCCTGCTCAATGTAAGCGACGCCCCGACCCGGCATTTCGCGCTGGAAGGACGAAGCATCCGCCTGATTCGAAGTTCGGCGCAACGAGGCGGCGGAAAGCGCTCACACGGCTTATCCGCGCCTCAAGGTTCGTTTGGACTAGCACGTTCGCGAAAGCTCCGAAACGCTTATGAGCGAAAGCCCGGCGTGCTGCGCCGCGACCTCTTCATATTGCAATGCAACACGCCTATGAAAGCGGATGCTCAAGCGGCAGGATCGATGGGACGCGTGGCGGCACGGCTTCCGCTGGCGCATTCCCCGGCAGTTCAACATCGGCACCGCGATCACCGACCGCTGGGCGCGTGCCGAACCTGGTCGTGTCGCGCTGATCGAGGCGAAGCCGGATTGCAATGTCACGACGCACTCCTTCGGCGAGCTTTCTCGGCTTTCCGACAGCCTTGCCGCCGCTTTGCGCGCCACGGGGCTCCGGCGCGGCGACCGGCTGGCGCTTCTTCTGCCGCAGGGACTGGATACGGTCGTCGTCCATGCCGCATCGGCCAAGCTCGGCGCGATCGCCGTGCCGCTCGCGCTGCTTTTCGGCCCGGATGCGCTGGAGCATCGGCTTCGCGACTCCGGCGCGAAGGTGCTGATCGCAACCGCCGAGGGGTGGCGCAAGGTCCAAGCGATCCAGCACCGCCTGCCCGAACTGGAACAGGCCTTCGTGACGGATGGCGCGGACGAAGCCGCCACCGACTATCGCAGGCTGCTCGCCGGCACGTCTTCGAGCTTCACGGCCGAGCAAACCGGTCCCGACGACCCTGCCCTGATGATCTACACGTCCGGCACGACCGGCGCGCCTAAGGGCGCGCTGCATGGCCACCGCGTTCTGCTCGGCCACATTCCAGGCGTGCAGGCGCATCATGAGTTCATGCCGCAGGCGCAGGATCTGCTTTGGACACCGGCCGACTGGGCCTGGGCCGGCGGCCTGCTCAATGTGTTGCTGCCCGGCCTGTTTCTGGGCGTTCCTGTTGTCGTCAATCCGACCGGAAGGTTCGACCCGGAAGCCGCTCTCGACCTGATGGAACGGCTCGGCGTGCGCAACGCTTTCGTGCCGCCGACCGCACTTCGGATGATGCGCGCCATTCCGGACATCGCGCGCGATCATCGCCTGTCCCTGCGCACGATCGGATCAGCCGGCGAGGCGCTGGGGCGCGACACATTCGATTGGGCGAAGGAAGCGTTCAACATCCCCGTCAACGAGGCCTATGGCCAGACGGAGTGCAACCTCGTGCTCGGCTCGTCCGCAGCACTCGGCGTGAGCCGCGCGGGCGCCACGGGAAAGGCGATTGCCGGCCACGACGTCGCTCTGCTTGACCCTGGCGGCAGGCCCGTGCGTCGCGGCGAGCCGGGTCAGATCGCCGTGCGTGCCCCCGACCCTGTGATGTTCCTCGGCTACTGGCAAAATGAGGCGGCTACGCGCGAGAAATTCATCGGCGACTGGCTGCTGACCGGCGACGAGGCCGTTCAGGATGAAGACGGCTACTTCTTCTTCGAGGGCCGGAACGACGACATCATCACCTCGGCAGGCTTCCGCATCGGGCCGTCCGAGATCGAGGACTGCCTCGCCGGTCATCCGGCGGTGGCGATGACGGCTGTGGTTGGCAAGCCCGATCCGCTCCGCACCGAGATCGTCAAGGCCTATGTCGTGCTCAAGCCGGATGTCGTGTCCGGCGACGGGCTCACCGCCGAGATCGCCGGCTTCGTGCGGGAGCGCCTTTCCGCGCATGAATATCCCCGCGAGATCGCCTTCGTGGCGGATGTTCCCCTGACCACCAGCGGCAAGGTGATCCGCCGCTTCTTCCGCGAGCAGGCGCGCGCCGAGGCCGGTGTCAGCGGCGACGGAGCAGGGATTTGACCCGGTTGCGCATGATGCGCACCGCATTCCGTGTGTCGCGATAAAGCCGGAACTGGTGCGCGGCCTGCCGCACAAGCCGGTTCGCTTTCGGCTCAAGCCCCACGACCATCGTGCCGACGGGCATGCGCTCCGACCACAGGCGGCTCATGACAGGATGGTCGGGAACGGCGCAGGAATCTGTCATGGTGATGGCGGGATCGGCAAGATGCGCCCGCGTCACCTCGATCATCAGCAGCGTGCCGGGCGAGAAGGCCGCACGATCCTCGTCATAGGCCGTCTTCCAAGTGTAGGCGATGCCGCGCTCGATGAACACCACGAGGGCTGCGATCACCTTGCCCGACAATTGCAGGAGGTGGATGCGGCACATGTCCTGCTCGGCCAGCCGGCTGATCGCCTCGCGCACAAAGGCCGCGCGGAACCGGTCGACCGCCATGGCCGTGCGCGCGCGCCCCTTCCAGCCAGCAGCCTCCAGCGTCAAAAAGGCCTCTGCGCCGAGCCGCACCTTCTCAGACCCCCTGAGTTCCAGATGCTCCAACGTGCCTTCATCGCCGAGCCGACGCTTGAGGCGGCGAAACTCACGGAAGTGGTGGGCGCGAAGCGAATTGCGGAGATAGTCCTCTGCCGGCAGCTCACTTTGGAGTATCGGCCGCTCGACCGCGCCGATGGTTTCGATCGCTAGTCCTCTTCGCGCGCCGAGAGCGCGGAGCACCGTGGCGAACGGTCCGTCGAGGCGCATGTCGGGCAGCACGAAGACCTTGGGCAGCTTGAGATGCGGCCGCGCCAGCATCGCGAAAAAGTCTTCCAGCACGCCCGCCGGATCGTCGCTGTCCAAGAGGGGCGTTCCAAGCGGCCCGAAGGGGCTCGACCATGTGCGCAGCACCGAAACCCCGAAAGGCGTCGCCGGCTTCTCGACCGAAAAGGGCACGAGCAGGCGCAGGCGGCTCTTATGCTCGCCGCCGTCGCGGATCACGGCCAGCCGCACCTCGCGGTCCTCGAGGCGGGGCATGGCCGGCGCCAGGAAGCGCGGGTTGAAGAACAGGTTGGGCTCGATCGTGCGGGCGCACAGGAAGTCGAGTTCCTCCACGAGATCGAAGCCGGCGGACGCCGGGTAAACCGCCAGGCGCCGATCGGGCTTGTTGCGCGCGGAGAGTTCGGTTTGCGCCTGCGCATGAGCCCCATCGACGCCAGCCAAGCCGGCGATCAGCGCGCCGGACGGGCTGGCATTGGACTCTTCGAGAAGCGGGGTCGCGGCCACGGTTCAGCCGGACTGCAAGCAGGTGGACGGCACGACGCACCGGCGCACATGCCCGCCGGGCGGCAGATCATTCCCCGGTATTGATGCGGAATAGCGCACCGTGCTCGCCTGCCCCGATTGCGTGAGAAATCAAGGCTGAACGTTAAACGAGAGAGCTTAAGAATCGGTTGGGCAGGCTACCGCTGCGTTGGGCTCGCGGGACTATGGCGTCAGACGTCGCCGCGCACGATGCCGACAAAGGGCAGTTCGCGGAATGCGTGGCCGACATCCATGCCGTAGCCGACAACGAAATGGTCGGGACAATCGAAGCCCACGAAATCCGCTTCAAGATCGGTCTGCCGGCGCATGCGCTTGTCAAGCAGCACGGCGAGCGAGCAGCTTTTCGCACCGCGCTCGAGCATCAGGTTGCGCGTGAAGCGCAGCGTCTTGCCCGATTCGAGGATGTCGTCGACCAGAAGCACGTCGCGGCCGCGCACGTCATTGTCGATGTCCCGCAAGACCCGGACCTCGCCGCTCGTCGTGCCCGCGCCGTAGGACGAGATGAAGATGAACTCCACCTCCGGGGCCGAGCCCGCATCGTGCAGGGCGCGGATCAAATCCGCAGCGAAGATGAAAGACCCTTTCAGCACGGAGATCACCAGCAGGTCGTGGGACGGCCGCGCCGCGATCTCCTCCGCGAGCTCCAGGTTGCGTCGGGCGATGTCCGAGGCGGAATAGAGCACGTCGATGTTCTTGCCGCGCACGACGGGCATGGTGGCGCTCCTTCTGGCCTGATGCAGGCTTATGGAATGAAGATCGCGCGAACGGAAGCCGCTTCATTGGGCGCCGCAACGATGCGTGTCGGGAAGACCCGGCCTGAACCCGCGGGAAGAGGTTTATCGGCAGAAATTACGCGATAGTCGATCTCTCGTCCCTCGCGCGTCAGCACCCGGAATGCCGCAGGAGGCACAGCTTCAACTTCAGCGCCGCGATATTGCACCTGTGCATGCGCCCCGATCGCCTGAGCCCTCGTTGCTACGCCTTGCTCCGCGTCAAGAGTAGAAGGCCTGATCGCGCCGGACCTTTGCTGCGGCTTACCGTCCACGAGCGAATACCCGCCCGAGACCCAGAAGGCCGCGCTGATCACGACGACGCCGACGCCCCAGAAGCCGATTCCGCCGTTTTGACTGAAAGCCGGTGGCGCGCGTTCGGCCGTAAGCGGCGCGAGGCCAGAGGGTGCCGTATGGACTGTCGGCCCGCGACCGGGAATGCCGGTGACATCCGGCGACGGCAGAACAACCACAAAGTCGCCATCGATGATGCGGCCGAATGCAGCATCATGCGGCAGGCGAGACAATGCTTCGCTTGGGGCGACCCTCATGGTGAACTATGTCTAAAGAACGGTCGTAAAATTTTCCTTGCCGGCTTTGTGCAAGCCCGATCTGCCTCTTAAGCTTCGATTAACCATAAGCTTTCATGGTCCGACCTGAGGGGCCGCCGCTTTGGCTTGCGAAAAGGTCGGTCGATCCGTGATCCGCTTTGAAAATGTCGGCCTGCGCTACGGAATGGGTCCGGAGGTTCTCCGCGACATCAACCTCCATGTGCCGGCCGCCTCGTTCCAGTTCCTGAGCGGCCCGTCCGGCGCTGGCAAGACGACGCTCTTGCGCCTGCTCTTCCTGTCGCTCAAGCCTACGCGCGGGCTGGTCACCGTGTTCGGCAAGGATCGCCTGAGCCTTGCGCGCGCCGAATTGCCGGCACTACGCCGCCGCATCGGCGTCGTGTTCCAGGATTTCCGCCTGCTCGACCATATGACCACGTTCGAGAACGTCGCCCTCCCCTTGCGGGTGCGCGGCCGGGAGGAAGCGAGCTACCGCTCGGACGTGACCGAGCTTCTGAAATGGGTGGGGCTGGGCGACCGCATGCATGCGCCGCCGCCGGTGCTTTCGGGCGGCGAGAAGCAGCGCGCGGCGATCGCGCGCGCCCTCATCGAGCAACCCGAGATCCTGCTGGCCGACGAGCCGACGGGCAATGTCGATCCGCCGCTCGCGCGCCGTCTGCTGCGCCTTTTCATTGAGATGAACCGGCTGGGAACGGCGGTCGTCATCGCCACTCATGATCTCGGCCTGATGGAACAGGTCGAGGCGCGCCGCATGATCCTGTCCGGCGGAAGGCTCGACATCCATGATTGACGCCGCGGTGAGCCATGCCCGTGCGCGCCCGCTGACGACTGCGCGCCGCCCGCCCACCCCGATCGTGCCGGGCGCCCAGATTGGCGGCAACGCGCTGGTGGCGGTGATCGCCATTATGACCTTTCTGTCCTGCCTCACCCTCGGCGCCGTCAGCCTGGTGCGCGACACCGCCTCCACCTGGCAGACCCAGATTTCCCGCGAGGCGACGATCCAGATCAAGCCGGTGGACGGGCTCGACATGGAAGGGGCGCTTGTCCGCACGGTTGAAACGGCCCGTGCCCTTCCCGGGGTGGTTCAGGCGAAGATCGTGGACCGCGCGGCGACAGCCCGCCTGCTCGAACCCTGGCTCGGCCCCAATCTCGACATCGACGCCCTGCCCGTGCCGCGCCTCGTGATCGTGACCATCGACCGCAATGCGCCGCCCGACTTCGCCTTGTTGCGCGACAACCTCCGCGTCGACGGCTTCGGCGCCGAGCTTGACGATCACCGCACCTGGGTCGATCGTCTCGTCGCCATGGCGCACTCATCCATCCTGGTCGGCATCGGCGTGCTCGGGCTCATGCTCGGCGCCACTGCGCTTTCGATCGTCTTCGCCACGCGCGGTGCCATGGCGGGCGCCGGCCATGTTATAGAGGTGCTGCATTTCGTCGGCGCGGAGGCCCGCTTCATCGCGGGCGAGTTCCGGCGGCACTTTCTTCTTATCGGATTGAAAGGCGCGGCGATCGGCGGCGTTCTTGCGATCCTGGCCTTCATGGGCTTCGGCGCCTGGACATCGATCAACATCGCCACGCCGGGCGCCGACCAGACCGCCGCCCTGTTCGGCCGCTTCCAGATCGGCTCTCTCGGCTATGCGGGCGTCGGCCTGCTGGCGCTGGTGGTGGCGGCGCTGACCGCGATCACCTCGCACCTGACGGTCGTCGCGTTCCTTCATCACATCGACTTGCGCCAGTCGGAGGCAAGCTGACATTTTCCCGCCCGCTTCGGAGCCCTATCTGCTGTTGCTGAGATGACCACTTCGTTCTCCCATTCTCCGAAGCGCGGAAGCGGCGCTTCCCTTCGCAGGCGCGGCGGCGTCGCCGCATTGCGGCTCGCGGCATGGAGCGTGGTAGGAAGCGTCACTCTGGTATGCGGCGGCTTCGCTCTTTTTTCGAGCTATGTCGGAAGCCTTTCGACGCCTGCGAATCCGCCGCAGGCCGATGCGATCATCGTGTTGACGGGCGGGCAGGCCCGCGTGGACCGGGCGCTCGACCTGCTGAAGGCCGGCAAGGGCGAGCGGCTGCTGATCAGCGGCGTCCACCCTCTGGCGGGCAAGGCCTCGTTGAGCGCGGCCACCAACAGCGACCGCCGGCTTTTCAACTGCTGCGTCGACATCGATTACGCCGCGCTGGATACGATCGGCAACGCCGAACAGAGCGCACGCTGGGTGGAAAGCCACAACTACCGAAGCGTGATCCTCGTCACCAACAACTACCACATGCCGCGCAGCATGTTGGAGCTTGGCCGGCTGATCGGCGCGGAAGCGGAAGTCACGCCCTACCCGGTGGTCAACACGCCGCTCGATCTCGGCCGGGTGGTGAGCGAGCCGGATACGCTGCGGGTGATGTTCACCGAATACACCAAGTTCCTCGCTTCCCTCGCGCGCGGCGTGCTGCCCTCCGCGCACCACGCGAACGGAACCGAGCTGGCGGCATCCGCTACGGGAACAAGCGAAGGCCGCTCCTTCTGACCGGCGCTTTCCTTTCGCCCGCGCCCATGGCACGAGACGCTTGATGCTCGCCTTCCGCTCCCTGATCTTCAACCTGCTGTTTTACCTGAATCTGATCGTCCAGATGATCCTCTGGACGCCGTTCTATTTTCTCGCGCCGCGCCGGCATGCCTGGTTCGTTCCAAAATTCTGGGCGCGCACGAGCCTCTGGCTGCAGCACAAGGTGGCCGGCACGCGGAGCATCGTGGAGGGCCGCGAGAACCTTCCCAAAGGGGCGTTCATCCTCGCCCCCAAGCACCAGTCCTTCTGGGACGTAATCGCCTTTCTGCCCCACATCCCCGATCCGCTCTTCATCTTGAAGCGCGAGCTCACATGGATCCCCTTCTTCGGCTGGTACATCCTCAAGATGCGCATGGTGCCGGTCAATCGCGGCCAGAAGGGCCGGGCGCTGAAGCAGGTCGCGGTGGCCACGCGCGAGGAAATGAAGCACGGCCGCCAGCTCATCATTTATCCCGAGGGCACGCGGCGGGCGCCCGGCGACACGCCGCTCTACAAATGGGGCATCGCCGAGCTTTACGATCAGCTTCAAATGCCGGTCGTCCCGGTCGCCCATGCGGCGGGGCTGTTCTGGCCGCGCCGGAAATTCCTGCGCTATCCCGGCACGATCCGCGCGCGTTTTATGCCGCCGATTCCGCCCGGTCTCTCGAAGGAGGAGTTCATGCGGCGGCTGGTGGCAGAAACGGAGGCAGCCTGTGACGCGGCGCTGATCGCGGTGGCAACCGCGCCCGATTCCCCTCCGCTTCCACCCACGGCGCTGAACCGTCTGGCCGAACTGGGCGTCGCGCCTTGCAGCTAAGGTGCGCGCGAGGTTCGGAGAAGCGTCGCCACCTCTTCCAGCCAGTGATCGCGGATGCGCAGAGCCTTGAGGTGCTCGACCGTGTTGAGCAGATAGTCACGGTTGAGCCCGGAGCGGCCTTCCGCCCGGCAGACGATCTCCGCTGCGTGGCCGGCATCCAGCCGCCCGGCATATTGTGGGTGCGCGCGGTCCACCGTGTAGGTGACTGCTTCCACCTTCATTCCGCCGTGAAGCACCACAGGCAGGCGACGCTCGAGATAGACATTCGTCACCAGCTCGCGTTCCCGCAGATAGCTAAGCGTTTCATCGCGTAAAGCGCCGGTCACCCGGAACGCCAGCCCCACGCAGGAGCCGCCGCGATCGAGGCCCAGCACAAGGCCGGGCCGCTCGGGCGTGCCGCGATGAAAAAAGGAGCGCACGCAAAGCGCGCGGCGAAAGCCGTGGAGCCGGGCACGCTGCGTTTCAAGATGAGCGAAGCCCGGCCGCCACATCAGCGATCCATAGCCGAACACCCAAAAATCGCCCATTTCCGCAGGCCTACCCCGTTCGATAATAAAATCAATTGCGCTCCGTATCGGCCGGGCGGGTTTGCGAGGCAGGAATGACGGAGTCAAGAAACGGGTATCCGGGCAACGGTCAACCCAGCGGTCCGGATGACGTTGATCGCAATCCGGCCGCGCCCGGTCATTGGAACAACAGCCGCGCCAGCGATCCCGTCTTCGATGATGCTCCCGCCTCTTACGCTGCGGACGACGAGTGGGACAGTCACTATGATGGCCCGCATCATGCCGCTGCGCCCGCTCATCGCTCCCGCTTCGGACGATATATCATCTGGCTCGGCGTCTTCGTGGTTCTCGCCTGTGTAGCCTACAGCGCGGCGTGGTTCTGGTTCGCCGACCGCCTCGGAAAGGCCACCGCGGAGGGCTTCCAGCAGGCGGGCGGCACCTGCGAGAACCTCCAGACCCGCGGCTTTCCCTTCCGCATCGGCGTGTTCTGCGACCGCACTTCATTCGCCGGAAACGGCGTGAGCTTCTCGGCCGGCGGGTTCCGCTCGGCGGCGCAGGTCTATGATCCGTCGCTCGTGGTGGGCGAGCTCGACGGACCGGCGCGGGTGGAAGCGGCAGGCTTTCTGCCGCTCGACCTGTCATGGGAGAACCTCAAGGCCAGCACACGCTGGGCCAATCCGCTTCCCCAACGCTTTTCCGCCGAAGCGCGCAGGCTGAGCGTGGCGGATGCAAACGGGCCGATCCTCACCGCTGCCGACGCGCAGACGCATCTGCGTCCCAACAACGCCGATCTCGACGTGGCCGCACATTTCGGCAGCCTTGCGCTTGCGCAGTCGCTTCCTACCGGCGGCACCCTGCCTCCGCTCGACGCCGATCTGGATGCGACGCTCACCAATGGCGCGGCGGCCTTTGCCGATGGCAGCACCAGCCTGCGCGGGCGTGAGGGCACGATCCGCTCCTTGCAACTGCGCGGGATCGATGGCGGCGCGCTGGCGATCTCCGGCCCCTTTGCCGTGGACGAGGACGGCCTGATCGATGCCGACCTGACGCTCGCACTGACCGAACCTCAGAAGGCAGCGGAGATCATGGCGCAGGCCTTCCCCGAGCAGGCATCCGAGATCCGGCTAGCGCTCGGCTCCGGCGTCTTCGGCCAGGCACCTTCGCTTCCGCTCACGATCAACAAGGGCCGGGTGGGTCTCGCCTTCCTCCGGCTCGGGAAGATCGAGCCGCTAGATTGAATGCTTCTCGTGGGAAGCAGGCCCGCGTCCGAAATCGGGCGCATCCGTTTCCTGCCCCGCCTCGATGATCGAGCGGCGCACCGCACGGGTGCGGGTGAACAGGTCGAACAGCTTCTCGCCGTCGCCCCATCGAATCGCGCGCTGGAGGAAGGCAAGGTCTTCCGAGAACCGCGCCAGCATCTCAAGGATCGCGTCCTTGTTGTGCAGGCACACGTCGCGCCACATCGTGGGATCGGAGGCCGCCAGCCGCGTGAAGTCGCGAAAGCCGGAAGCGGAATATTTGATCACCTCCGACTTGGTGACGGTCTGCAGATCGTCTGCCGTGCCGACGATGTTGTAGGCGATGATGTGCGGCAGGTGCGAAACGATGGCGAGCACCTTGTCATGATGCGCGGGGTCCATCACGTCGATGTTCGCCCCGCAGGCGCGCCAGAAGGCGGACAGCTTCTCAAGCGCCGCCGCATCCGTATCCGGCAGCGGCGTGAAGATGCACCAGCGGTTTGTAAAGAGCTCCGCGAAACCGGCATCCGGACCTGAGCGCTCGGTGCCCGCGATAGGGTGGCCCGGAATGAAATGCACATGGCGCGGCAGCAGCGGCGCCATTTGCGCGATCACCGAAGCCTTTGTGGAGCCGACATCGGAAACGATCGCACCGGGCTTCAAGGTTGGCGCGATCTCCGCCGCCACAGCACCCGATGCGCCGACCGGCACGGACACGATCACCAGGTCGGCGTTGCGCACGGCATCGGCCGCGTTGGTGGTGTAGGCATCCCCCAATTCCAGCTCTTCCGCGCGTGCAAGCGTTGAAGCGCTTCGCGTCGAGACGACGGTCCGATTCGCCAGACCCTCTCGGCGGATGACACGCGCGAGAGACGAGCCAATCAGGCCGATGCCGATCAGTGCAATCGTTTCGAACTGGACGCCGCTCATGTTCGCATGAACTCGGAAAGCGCTGCGACTACGCCGCGATTGGCATCCTCGGAGCCGACTGTCAGTCGCAGCGCATTGGGCAGCCCATAGGCGCTGACGGAGCGGAGGATGAAGCCCCGCGCCGAGAGAAACGCGTCGGCGGCTTCGGCTGCGTGGGGTGCGTCGGGGGAGAAGTGAACGAGCAGGAAATTGCCGACGCTGGGCGTCACCGTCAGCCCGAGCTTCGGCAATTCGGCGCTCAGCCAGGCCAGCCATTCGAAATTGTGAGCGACCGCGGCTTCCGTGTGGGCGCGGTCGCGGATGGCGGCGGCCCCCGCTTCGATCGCGAGCGCATTGACATTGAATGGGCCGCGCACCCGGTTGAGCGCGTCGATCACGCCGAGCGGCGCGTAGAGCCAGCCGATGCGCAGGCCGGCGAGGCCGAAAATCTTCGAGAAAGTGCGCGTCATCACGACATTGGACGAGGACGAAACCAGCTCGATGCCGGCCTCATAGTCGTTGCGCCGCACATATTCGGCATAGGCCCCGTCGAGCACGAGCAGCACATCCGGCGGCAGGCCGGCTTGAAGCCGCCGGACCTCGCTCACCGGCAGATAGGTTCCGGTGGGATTGTTGGGATTGGCGAGAAAGACGATACGTGTTCGCTCGGTGACAGCCGCGAGGATCGCATCCACATCGGCATGCAGATCGCGTTCAGGAACGCAAACGGGTACGCCGCCGGCCGCGAGGATCGCGATCTTGTAAACGAGAAAGCCGTGCTCGGTGAAAATTCCCTCCTCGCCCGCTCCCAGATAGGTCTGGGTGAGAAGGCCGAGCAACTCGTCCGACCCGTTGCCGCACAGGATGTTGGCGGGGTTGAGCCCGTGAACGGATGCGATCGCCTCCCGCAGCTTCACGGCCGAGCCGTCCGGATAAAGCTCCATGCGCTCCGCCACTCCGCGCGCCGCTTCAATCGCGGCCGGGGACGCGCCGAGCGGCGTTTCGTTGGAGGAAAGCTTGAACACCCGGCCTGCATGCGCACTGCCGTGCCGGCCCGGAACATAGGCGGCGATATCGAGCACGCCGGGCTGTGGCTGAGGGGATCGGACGTCGTGATGGGTCATGGAAGCCTGCCTTCAGGCAGGGGCATTACAAGCGAAGCATTTCAAAGTCGAGGCGAGGTTGCGCGGCCACCGAGCGGCAAGGCACTCCCAACTCAAAGGACGCGGAAAGGGAGCATGTTGACGCGACGGTGCTACGCCCGATAGAAGACATCGACGCTCCGTGGTGATTTGGCCGGTCGGCTTGCAGCCACGTTAAACAAGTTGCTAAAGGGCCGTGCGGTTTTTCCCAACCGACCCTGTTCAGCCGGCCTGTCTGTTGCAGCGCCGGTTTTTTTGCGTTCCGCTCGAGGTGTTCGTGTCATGGCTTTGCCGCTCGCGCATGGGGAAAGAAGGGAAGCCGATCAGCCCTCCGGCCCCGTTCATCATTTCGGGCTAGACCAGCCGCTGCGCCTCGAGGCGGGCAGCGCGCTTTCGCCGTTCCAGATCGCCTACCAGACCTATGGCACGCTGAACGCGGCGCGCTCCAACGCGATCCTCGTCTGCCACGCTTTGACCGGCGATCAGCACGCCGCCAACCTTCATCCCGTGACAGGCAAGCCCGGCTGGTGGGAGAACCTGATCGGTCCCGGCCGGATCGTGGATACGAACCGCTTCTTCGTGATTTGCTCCAATGTGATCGGCGGGTGCCTGGGCAGCACCGGCCCGGCCACCACCAATCCGGCGACGGGCAAGGCTTACGGTCTCGACCTGCCCGTGATCACCATCGGCGACATGGTGCGGGCGCAGGCGATGCTGGTAGACACGCTCGGCATCGACCAGCTTTTCTGCGTGCTGGGCGGCTCCATGGGCGGCATGCAGGTGCTGCAATGGGCATCGAGCTATCCCGAGCGCGTGTTCTCCGCCCTGCCGATTGCCACCGGCGCACGGCATTCCTCGCAGAACATCGCCTTCCACGAGGTCGGGCGGCAGGCGGTGATGGCCGATCCGGACTGGCGCGGCGGGCGCTACCTGGAAGCCGGCACCCGCCCCCAGAAGGGTTTGGCCGTGGCCCGCATGGCCGCCCACATCACCTACCTGTCCGAGCCCGCACTGCACCGTAAATTCGGCCGCAACCTCCAGGACCGGGAAGCGCTCACCTTCGGCTTCGACGCTGACTTCCAGATCGAAAGCTATCTGCGCCACCAGGGCATGACCTTCGTGGACCGCTTCGACGCCAACTCCTATCTCTACATGACCCGCGCGATGGACTATTTCGATCTCGCCGCCGATCACGATGGGATACTGGCAGAAGCATTCCGAGGCACCAAGACGCGCTTCTGCCTGGTTTCCTTTACAAGCGACTGGCTGTTCCCCACCTCGGAGGGCCGGAAAGTCGTGCACGCGCTGAACGCCGCCGGCGCATCCGTGTCCTTCGTGGAGATCGAGACCGACCGCGGCCACGATGCTTTTCTGCTCGACGAGCCGGAACTGTTTCACGCGCTCGACGGCTTCCTGCGCTCGGCCGCCCGCGCGAGAGGCCTGCCCGCATGAGCGTCAATCGTGTCCACCGCGTCGATCTCGACGTCATCGCGAGCTTCATCACGCCGGGCTCGCGCGTGCTCGATGTGGGCTGCGGCGACGGCGCACTGCTGGAGCAGCTCCAGAGCACCCGGAAGGTGGACGGGCGCGGGGTGGAGCTTTCCCAGCGCGGCGTCAACGAATGCGTCGGCCGCGGCCTTTCCGTGATCCAGGGTGATGCCGATCGCGACCTCGTCTTCTATCCCGACAAGGGCTTCGATTATGTGATCCTGTCGCAAACGCTGCAGGCAACGCGCAACCCGCGCGCGGTGCTCGAGCACCTGCTCCGCATCGGCAGCCACGCCATCGTGTCCTTCCCCAATTTCGGGCACTGGCGCGTGCGGCTGTCGCTTCTCCTGCGCGGACGCATGCCGGTGACGCGCGACCTGCCCTATTCGTGGTACGACACGCCCAACATCCACTTCTGCACGGTCCGCGACTTCGTCGCTCTGTGCGCGCAGGTCGGCGCCACCGTCGAGCGTGCGGCGGCCCTTAACGAGGACGGTCAGCGGATCGGCGTGTCCATGCCTTGGTGGTTCTGGAACTTCTTCGGCCAGCAGGCCGTGTTCGTTCTCAAACGCTGAGAATTGGACGAGCGCTCAGGCCGTCCTCACGGCCACGCGCGCCGCGCCTTGCGGGCTCAGCACGGGCACGAAGACGCGTCGCGAGGCGCGCTTGGCGACGGGCAGGCCCTGGTAAAGCTGCTTCTGCGCTTCCACCACCAGCACGCCGGAGAAGATCGGCCAGAGCCTTGCGCCGAGCCGTTCGCACACGGCGTGGAAGCGCAGCATCCAGCGCCGCTTGGAAGGTGGAAAGAACAGCGCTGCGGTCGCCGCACCCGGCGTGAAGTTCGCCTCGCGCAGCAGCCTGTGGAGCTGCGAGCCCGAGAAGGGCTGCCCCGTGCCGAAAGGCGTATGCTCGAAGCGCGCCCAGATGCCGCGCCGGTTTGGCACCACGATGACGAGACGTCCATTGGGCGCCAGCACGCGCCAGATTTCCTTGAGTGTCTCGGCCGGCGCTTCCGCGTGCTCCAATGAGTGGACGAGCAGGATGCGATCGATGGAGGAATCGGGAAGCGGCAGTTCCTCGTCGAAAACGAGCGCGGTCGTGCTCGGCCCCTCCGTCGGCCATCGCACGGCGCCCTGCACCGCCGGCATGAAGGCGAACACGCGCTCTGCACTCCGTCCGAGGCTCGGCAGCCAGGGCAGCGCAAAGCCGAGCCCGACCAGTCGCTCTTCCGGCAGCCTGCTCCAGACGCGAGCCAGCGCCGCAGCAATGGTGCGCTCCACGATCCGCCCGAGCAGCGAATCGTAGAAGGCGCGCAGATCAACAACATCCTGGTTCATTGAGGCAAACGGTAGCCGCCCTGCCGGGCGGAAGCAACGCGAGGCCCCCGGCGCTCGAATAAGGGCTTCGCGTTTGATGCGTGACAGCGCAACGTCGCCACCCTATTTCCATGCAAACGAAACTGAAAGCTGCACAGCCGCGCGCGGCCCTCCGGGAGATGACATTCATGGATCTTGAGATCGAGCAGTTCATCTGCCGGAGCGACAATTACGGCGTGGTCGCCCATGATCCGCAGTCAGGCGAAGCGATCATCATCGATGCGCCGGAGGAAAAGCCCATCGTGGATGCGTTGGAACGGCGCGGCTGGACTCCGACCGCGCTGCTGATCACCCATCACCACGGCGACCATGTCGAAGGGAATCTGGCGCTCAAGGAGCGCTACAAGCTCAAGATCATCGGGCCGGAGCGCGAAGCCGCGAAAATTCCGGGCATCGACGACACGGTCTCGGAAGGCGCGGTGCTCCCCTTCGGGGACGACGAGATCCATGTGATCGACACGCCCGGCCACACCGCCGGCCATGTGAGCTTTTATCTGCCCAGATCAGGCATCGCCTTCACCGCCGATACCTTGTTCGCGCTGGGCTGCGGGCGGCTGCTGGAATGCGGGCCGGACGTGATGTTCGATTCGCTGGAAAAGCTGAAAAAGCTGCCGCCCGAGACAGTCGTCTATGTCGGGCACGAATACACCCTGTCCAACGCCCGCTTCGCGCTCAGCGTCAATCCCGAGAATGCGGCGCTGAAGAAGCGCGCGGCGGATATCGAGGCGAAACGCGGGCGGAACGAAATGACGCTCCCCACCACGATCGGCGAGGAGCTTGCCACCAACCCGTTCCTGCGCGCCGACGATCCCGCCGTCCGCAAGGTGCTCAAAATGGAAAGCGCATCGGACGCGGAAGTGTTCGCCGAAATCCGCAGGCGCAAGGACAATTTCTGAGCCCTGCCCTCAGGCGGCAACACTGCGTCGGCCGGTGAAAAGCAGGCTCTTGGCCGCCAGCACCGCACCGAGCGTGATCAGCAGACAGGCAACGATCACACGCGGGCTGGCTTCCGCCCGGCCTGCACCGAGCAGCACCAAGGTGGACAGGAGCGGCGCAAGATAGCTTGCCGCTCCGAGCACCTGGATGTTGCCGTGCTTGACGCCGTGATCCCAAGCATAAAAGGCGGCGCCCACGGGCAATAGCCCGAGGGCGAGCACGGCGAGCCACTCGCCCATGCTTTCCGGCCAGACCGTTTCCTCCCAAACGAAGTGGCATAGCAGCGACAGAACGGCGGTCGCGAGGCAGAACCAGGTCACGATCTGCGTCGGAACGCTGGAGAAGCGCCGCGACAAGAGCGAGTAGGACGACCAGACGAGGGCGCAAAGCCCGGCCATGGCGAACCCGAAGCCGTGCCCGCCGCCGAATGATACGCCGTCGCCTCGCGCCGCGATCAGCAGCGCAGTTCCGCACAGGCCCAGGCCGGCACCCGCGAGATGATGCCAGCGCAGCCGTTCTCCCGGCATCAAGGCCGATCCGAGCACGATCAACAGCGGCCAGAGATAGGCGATCAGGCTCGCTTCCGCAGCGGGCGCATGGCGGAGCGCGGTGAAGTACAGGAAGTGGTAGCCGAACAGGCCGCCGATGCCGATCAACCAGACGACCGGAGGCACAGGAGTTGCAGCCGGGGGCGAAGCCGAAACCAGGCGCCAGCCGAGGCCGACGACCGCGCCGATCCCGAAGGTGATGGCCGACAGAAGGAAGGGCGGCACATTTCCCGAGGCATCGGTGAGAAGCGCCAGCAGCGCCCACATGGCGATCGCGGAAAAGCCGATCAGCGTGGCGCGGCCCATTCACATCCCCATCGAAGGCGTCTCGCGCGGCAAGAACGCCGCGAGCCTTCCTTGCATAGGGGCCGATGAGCGGGCAAGCGGCCGCGAGGTCGGGTCAGTTCGCGGCGGAAATCTCATCGGCCGAGACGGTCACGGTGCCGATCTCGGTGCCGACGCTCGCACGAACCGGGGCATACATGCCCGTCTTTCCGAGCGCGGTGAACTCGATCTCGATTGCGCTCTTCTTTTGGAGATATTCGAGCGAGTCCTTTCCTCTGCGATAGCCCGACACCGGAACGAAGCCGACCTTGCAGGAAAGCGTCGGCTGCCCGTTCCACTTGCCCTTCTCCTTTGCCGAAAGCTTGAGATCGACGCGCATCTCGCCATCGAAAACGCGGATCGTGCGGTCGCAGACCGCCTCGAGGCTCGGCGCGCGGACCAGCGTGGCGGAAATCGGATCGGCGACGGATTTGAGGTCCTCCGGCGAAACCTCGACCCACTTTTTCTTGCGGGCCTTCAGCGGCGGCACGTTCTCGACGCCGCTGACCACGCCGTTCGCGAAGCGGATTTCCGTATGCTTCTTCTTTTTGCCGGAGGTGTAGTCGATGCGGTAGCTGTCCGCCCGCGCTCGCTCGCTGGCCAGATTGCCGGACACCTTGATCCTGCCCTTGGTCGAATCGAAGATCTGGCCCAACCCCGCGCTGGAAAGCTCGCCTTCCACGGTGAACCGGTCGCCCGAGAAGCTGCTGGTGAAGTTCGACCGCGCGACCGGGATGCCAAGATAGGACACCGTATAGGCGCTGCGAAACGTTTCAGCCTGCGCGGGCACGGCAGCGAGCAGCGGTGTCAGCAGGACAGCGGCAAACGAGAGCTTCAAAATCGTCATGTGGATGAACAGGTCAAAGTCGGGAAAACGGGAGGGGGATAGGCATGACTGGCAGCGAAATCCGGCCATTATGTGAAGTGCTGCCGCTCGCTGGAAGCCGCCGCGTGCTTGACGCTCCGTTTGATTGCCGCTATTGCACCGCCGAATTCCCTTGAGGCTGCCGGCTTCGATCGTGCGCCGCCCTGTTTTCGGGTCGCGATGTTCATCCTTTCGGCGCCAGCGAGAAAAGGTCAAAGAAAATGTCCCGCGCCTGCGAGCTGACCGGCAAGGCCGTTCTGACCGGCAACAATGTGAGCCACGCCAACAACAAGACTCGGCGCCGCTTCCTGCCGAACCTGTTGAACGTCACTCTGATTTCCGAAGCGCTGAACCAGAATGTGCGCCTGCGCATCTCCGCCAACGCCCTTCGCTCGGTCGAGCATCGCGGTGGTCTGGACGCCTTCCTGGCCAAGGCCGATGCGGATGAGCTGAGCCCGAAGGCGCGCCTTCTGAAGAAGCAGATCGCCAAGAAGTCGTCGACGGAAGTCGAAGCCGCCTAAGGCATTCTTTTCGAGGCGGGGGACAAACCGCCAAGACAAGCCCGGAGCGGGTTAACCGCTTCGGGCTTCTTCATTTCAAGGGCAACAAGCCCGCTCCGCTGGTTCCATTACCCAGGATAAAAAAATGAACTTCCTGCTCCGATACCTGCCCTTCGTGGCAGCCATGGCGGTTGTCGTCGTAGCGTCCAACATCCTCGTCCAGTTCCCCATGAGCGGACAGGTCGGCGGTCTCGTTCTGGCCGACCTCCTGACCTGGGGCGCCTTCACCTATCCCTTCGCCTTTCTCGTCACCGATCTCGCCAATCGCCGCTATGGCCCGGCGGTGGCGCGCCGCGTGGTGTTCGCGGGCTTTGCCGTGGCGATCCTGAGCTCGATCCTTTTTCCGCCGCTCATGTTCCGCGCAGGATTGATCCCCTTCGAAACGGGGGCTCAGCGTCTCGCGCGCATCGCAGCCGCTTCCGGTACTGCCTTCCTTGTCGGGCAATTGCTCGATGTGTCCGTGTTCAACGCGCTCCGCCGCTCGTCATGGTGGCGCGCGCCGGTGATCGCCTCAATTGCCGGCTCTGTGATCGACACGCTCATATTCTTCACGATCGCCTTCTCGCCACTCTGGAACATCCTCGGGCCTGAGGATGCGTTCTCGCTCGAAGCAACGCCCTTTCTCGGCCTGTTCGATGAGCACGCTGCGCGCTGGATGTCCTGGGCGATCGGTGATCTAGGCGTGAAGCTCGGCATCGCGGTGGTGGCGCTGATCCCCTACCGGCTCGTCGCCGCGCGCTGGCGCCAGCCCGTGGCAGCGTGACGCCCGTCACTCGCCTGTCAGGATGAATTCCAGGTAAAGGTTGCGCTGGAAGAGCGAGCGGTTGTCGTCCGAGATCATCGAAACCATCAACGCTCGGTCGCTGCGCCGCCACACGTCGAGCCCTTCCATATTGTCGATCTGGAAGCGCATGTCCGCGTCGAGCAGCACCGGTCCATCCACCACCGCACCGGGCCTGATGGCACCGCCCGGGATGCGGCGGAGACGCAATTTAACCCCGCTCGCCAGCGAGAAGCTGCGTTCCATAAGCAAAAGGTCGCCATTCGGCAGACAGGCGCCGTCCGAGATGTCGAACGGGTCGTGGCGCTTCACGGTGAACACGCCCTTGCGCGAACCATCGAGCACTGCGGCATAGATGTTGCCGGACGTGTCGAGGCTCTTCTCGGTGACCGCCACGAGACTGCCCTTCAAGGGACCGGCAGCCGGACTCACGGCCACCGTCTCGAACGCCCTGTTCTGACGTAGCTCGTGAGCCGGCACAAGGAACGGCAGATCACGCGTCGCGGGGCCCATTGCGCCCGGCACAAGGGCGAACTCCGTGATCCGGTGATCGCGCTCGAAGCTCACGATCGCCTTGTTGTTCCGCAGGGCAAGGCCTTCCGCGTCAGCCTGCGATTTCTCCGAGAAGGGCCGGCCTCGGGCATCCACCATCTTTTCCAGCGACGCATCCGCGATGCCTGTCGGCCTCCCCTCGCGATCGCGCGTCACGTGCCCGAAAAACCAGAACCCGGTATCGGCAACCGCCACGAGGTTCTGTCCGGCGTCCCGGAAGCGAAGAGCCGAAAGGGCGCCGAAGCGGCGCGAGGATGCGGTCATCTCGAGCCCGCCGACAAAGCGGAGGGCTCCGAAGTCGGTCTGCGTCTGGCCGATGTGGAACTGCGTGATTTGTCGCGCGGTGATGGCGACCGCCTCGCTTTCCGCCGCCGCGTGAAGAGAGAAGACGCCCACCCATGCCGCCAGCGCGCCGGCGGCGAACCCGCTTCGCCTCATCCGGCGCGCCGCAGCCCGCCTCGGCCTCGGCCGGCATCGCGCGTGCCTTCCTCGCCGAACAGCGCGGCCAGTTGCTCGGTCATCGCGCCCGCCAGTTCCTCCGCGTCCACGATCGTGACCGCGCGGCGATAATAGCGCGTCACGTCATGCCCGATGCCGATGGCAAGAAGCTCGACGGGCGAGCGCGTCTCGATCAGCTCGATCACCGCGCGCAGATGGCGCTCGAGATAATTGCCGGGGTTCACCGAAAGCGTGGAATCATCCACCGGCGCGCCATCGGAGATCATCATCAGGATCTTGCGCTGCTCGGGCCGGGCCATCAGCCGCTGATGCGCCCAAAGCAGCGCTTCCCCGTCGATATTCTCCTTCAACAGCCCTTCGCGCATCATCAGGCCAAGATTGCGCCGCGCCCGCCGCCATGGCGCATCGGCGGATTTGTAGATGATGTGCCGCAGGTCGTTGAGACGGCCCGGGCTCGACGGCTTGCCGTCCTTCAGCCACTTCTCCCGCGCCTGGCCGCCCTTCCACGCGCGTGTGGTGAAACCGAGAATCTCGACAGAAACACCGCAGCGCTCCAGCGTGCGAGCGAGGATGTCCGCGCAAGTGGCGGCGACCGTGATGGGTCGCCCGCGCATCGAGCCGGAATTGTCGAGCAGAAGCGTCACCACCGTGTCGCGAAAATTGGTGTCGCGCTCCTGCTTGAAGGAAAGCGGCTGCATGGGATCGATCACCACGCGCACCAGCCGCGCCGGATCGAGCGAGCCTTCCTCCAGGTCGAAATCCCAGGAGCGGTTCTGCTGCGCCATCAGGCGGCGCTGCAGGCGATTGGCGAGCCGGCCGACCACGCCCTGAAGGTTGGCAAGCTGCTTGTCGAGAAAGGCGCGCAGGCGATTGAGCTCGTCCTCGTCACAAAGCTCGTCCGCGCCTACCGTCTCGTCGAAGGCGGTGGAGAAAACCCGGTATTCGATCTCGCGGGGAAGATTGTCCCACGGGTTTTCCTTGCGACGCGTTTCGCCGGGGGTCTCGGCATCAGCATCCTCATCCTCGGCGCTCTCGTCAGCGTCGGTTTCGGCGGCTTCCGTTTCGCCGCTTTTTTCGTCGTCGGAAGAGGCGTCGGGTTCCTCGGACTGGCTTTCCTCCGCGCCCTGATCCTCCTCTCCGCCCTGTTCCGCGTTCTCCTCGCCTTCGGGCTCCTTCTCCTCATCCTGTTCGTCCTCGGACTGCTGTTCGTCACCGAGTTCCTCGGCCATTTCCATGGACACGAGCAAGTCGCGCACGAGACGGGCATAGGCGTTCTGATTGTCGAGCTGGTCGAGCAGCCCGCCGAGATCGCCGCCTGTTTTTTCTTCCACGAACGGGCGCCACAGCGAGACGAGGCGCTCGGCGCTGCGAGGCGGCGGCGCGCCCGTCAGCTTCTCCCGCACCAAAAGGGCGATTGCCTCTTCCACCGGCGCATCGGCGCGCTCGCGCACCTCGGCCAGATTGGCCTTGGCGTATTTGTCTTCGAGCATGGAACCGAGATTGGCGGCGACACCGGCCATGGCACGCGCGCCGATCGCCTCAACGCGCGCCTGCTCTACCGCGTCGAATACGGCGCGTGCCTGACGTCCTTCCGGCGCCAGACGATTGTGAATCGCATTGTCGTGGCAGGCGATCTTGAGCGCCATCGAATCCGATAGACCGCGCGTTACCGCGATGTCGGCAGCGGACGCTTTTTTGGGCAGCTCGGGCAGCCGCGCGCGCTGGCCAGAAAGCGATGGCTTGTCCATGGAAAAGCCGACCTCGAGCTCGTGCTCGCCCGCGATCGCGCGCATGCAGACCGATACCGCGCGCTTGAAGCCCTCGCCGCCATCGGCGCTCTTCAGCTTCCCGCCGCGTGAGTTGTCGCCCGGACCCGCCATGAAGTCTCGCTATCCCGCCGTCAGCACCTAGTGAGTCGTCACCGCCTGCTTGATGTATTCCACCGCTTCGGCAACAGGGATCGTGAAGGTACCGGCGTCACCCCTGTCATATTCTTCACGCCAAAGCTGATAGCCTTCAGCAAATTCAGACGGCACCATCGCGACACCCACCTGCTTCTCGACGCTTTGCCGCAAAGCGCCTTCATCGAACGGCAGGTGACTGATTGTCTGCAACGGTTCAGTTGTAGTCGGAATAGGTGCGTCGGTAATGGAAACGGAGATGACCGTTCGATCTCCTGGAAAAATATCAATCCGTCCAATGATTACCCGCGACGTGGCAGGAACGGCATCCTTATAGGTCCAGATCTGACCAGATGCGAAATCCTGCGTCTGCGCATCAGACACGATCAAGCAGAGGAGCGCTGGCAACGCAAAGCCAACCTCCAGAAGTCGACGCATGGAGCTGATCTGATCACCCCAGCACCACATTGGCCGACGATTCCGGCAGTTCCTCACCAAAGGCGCGCTGGTAGAATTCGGCGACGATTGCGCGTTCCAGTTCGTCGCATTTGTTGAGGAAGGTCAGCCGGAAGGCCATGCCGACATGGCCGAAGATTTCGGCATTCTCGGCCCATGTGATGACCGTGCGCGGGCTCATCACGGTGGACAGATCGCCATTGGTAAAGGCCGAGCGGGTCATGTCCGCAACCCGGACCATCTTGCCCACGATGTCGCGGCCCTTGGCATTGCGGTAATGCTTCGCCTTGGCCAGCACAATGTCCACTTCCTTGTCATGCGGCAGGTAGTTGAGCGTGGTGACGATGGACCAGCGGTCCATCTGCGCCTGGTTGATCTGCTGCGTGCCGTGATAGAGGCCGGTCGTGTCGCCCAGGCCCACCGTGTTTGCCGTGGCGAACAGCCGGAAGGCGGGATGCGGACGGATCACGCGGCTCTGGTCGAGCAGCGTCAACCGGCCCGACGCTTCCAGCACGCGCTGGATCACGAACATCACGTCCGGCCGGCCGGCATCATACTCGTCGAACACCAGCGCCACATTGTGCTGATAGGCCCAGGGCAGGATGCCGTCGCGGAATTCGGTAACCTGCTTGCCCTCGGAAAGGACGATCGCGTCCTTGCCCACGAGGTCGATGCGGCTCACATGGCTGTCGAGGTTGACGCGGACGCAGGGCCAATTCAGGCGCGCCGCAACCTGCTCGATATGCGTGGACTTGCCCGTGCCGTGGTAGCCCGACACCATCACGCGGCGGTTGAAGGCGAAGCCGGACAGGATCGCGAGCGTGGTCGCCTCATCGAACAGATAGTCCGGATCAATATCGGGCACATGGGCTTCGGTCGAGGAATAAGCCGGCACCACCATCTTCGAATCGAAGCCGAAGGTTTCCCTGACCGGCACGGTGGTATCGGGAAGATTCGCAATGTCGCGGTCGTGCTTGTTCATGAGTTCTCCCCGAGCGCGGCCTTTACAGGCCAGGCGCCGGAACGTTCGAAAAATCCCTACGGGCTATTAGTTGCGCGCGACGCTCAACACAATCCCGCCTGCTTCAACACGCGATAAGCCTGAAGCACGTCGCGAAAGCGGTCTTCCGAGCCCCGATCGCCGCCATTGGCATCCGGGTGATGCTGCTTCACCAGTTCCTTATAGCGCGCCTTGATCTCGCTTCCAGAAGCGGTCTCGGGAAGGTTCAGCGTTTCAAGCGCCTTGGTTTCCAGCGAGCGCAGCTTGCGCGCCCGAGGTGGGGCTGATGCCTGCCCCGCCGTGCCGAAAAGGTTGAAAGGGTCGCGAAGGCGGTTGTGGTAGCCCGCGCGGCCAGAACGCCGGCCGGCAAAATCCGGATTGACGCGGGCGCTGTCGCCTGGGCCGGCACTTCCCATTCGCCAGGTCGGCCGATGGCCCGTCAGCGCCTCCTTCTGGAAGCGCGCGATGTCGCTGTCGGGTACGCCCGAGAAGTAGTTGTAGCCCTTGTTGTATTCCCGCACATGGTCGAAGCAGAAGCGGAAATACTCCCCTTCCCGCATGCGGCCGACCGGTGCGCGGTGCGTGCCCGCCTCGGTGCAGTTGTCCCACTGGCAGAGCGGCGATTGCGACGCGCGCTCCGCCCCGGACGCCTTCGGCCTGACCCGGATCTTCTCAAAATATTTGGAATAGGTCGTCATCGAAACGGATTATGGGGGTTCGATTTCACAGAACAAGAATTGACTTTTCGGCGCGGATCACCGTTCACCGCTTGAAAGGCAGGGCTTCGACGAACGCGCAAGGCCCGCGCCAGTTTCATCCGAGCCGGAGGTGTCTTTCATGACCATTCAAGCCGAAATCGAGGCCAAGCTGCGCGAGAGTTTCGCGCCCGAGCAACTCGAGGTGATCAACGAAAGCCACCTCCATGCCGGCCATCATCATGTGGATGGCGGCGACCACGCCCATTTCGACGGCACGGGCGAAACGCATTTCCGCATTCGCATCGTATCGGACAGCTTCGCGGCCAAAAGCCGGCTCGAGCGCCACCGGGCGATCAACGACGTTTTGAAGGACGAACTCGCGCCGAACCGCGTCCATGCACTCGCGATCGAAGCGCACGCGCCGGGCGAGCCGACAACGCGCTGAGGCAGGGCGGGAGCAATCCGTCAGGCCGCCAGCACGTTTTCCGCGAGCTTCACCCAATAGCTGATCCCGTGCGGGATCGCCTCGTCGTTGAAGTCATAGGCGGGGTGATGAAGGTTCGCGCTCGCCCCATTGCCGATGAAGATGAAGGCGCCGGGGCGGGCCTCCAGCATATAGGAAAAGTCCTCCCCGCCCATCATGGGAGCCACATCGCGGATGACCGCCGCTTCGCCGGCCACCGCAGCGGCGGCGTCGCCCGCGACGATCGCCTCCTCGGCATGGTTCACCGTGACGGGATAGTTGGAGTTGTAGCGGATCGAGACGCTCGCGCCGTGCGCGCCCGCGATGCCCTCGCAGAGCGCATGAAGCCGCTCGCGGGCAAGCTCTGCCATCTCCTTCTTGAGCGTGCGCACCGTTCCCCCGATGGTCGCCGTTTCCGGGATGACATTATGCGCCTCGCCGGCGTGGAACTTGGTCACCGAAACCACCAGCGCATCGACCGGATCGGCATTGCGCGCCGTGATCGTCTGGAGCCCGCCGACGATGGCAGCCGCGCAAACGATGGGGTCCACCGTGGTCTGCGGCAGAGCCGCATGTCCGCCCTTGCCCTTCACCGTCACCGTGAAATCGGCGGTGGCCGCCATGATCGGACCCGGCCGGATCGCGAATGCGCCGAGCGGAAGTGCGGGCAGGTTGTGCATTCCATACACGGTCTCGATGTTCCAGCGCTCCATCATCCCGTCGCGGACCATCTCACGCCCGCCGCCGCCTCCTTCCTCGGCGGGCTGGAAGATCACGGCGACGACACCTTTGAAGTTGCGTGTTTCCGCGAGATATTTGGCGGCGCCGAGCAGCATTGCCGTATGCCCGTCATGCCCACAGGCATGCATTCGACCTGGCGTTCGGGATGCATGCGGTGCGCCGGTGGTTTCGGTAATCGGAAGAGCGTCCATGTCCGCGCGCAGGCCCACCACCGACCCGTCACCCTTGTTGCCGCGGATGATGCCCACCACGCCCGTGCGACCGATCCCTTCGGCGACCTCGTCGCAGCCGAACAGGCGCAGCTTCTCGGCCACGAAGCGCGCCGTCTGGACAACGTCGAACTGAAGTTCGGGATTCTGGTGCAGATGGCGGCGCCATCCGGTCACCTCGTCCTGGAGTTCGGCGGCGCGGTTCAGAATCGGCATGAAAGGCTCCGTGCGAGGTCCGGCTTTGCCATTTTGGCGTCACGATGCTCCAATAGCACGCCACGCGCTCCATACTCGCGCATTCGCAATATTTCACCTTACCTTGCGCCGGTTTTCTTCCGGCAACGCGTTCAGCCAGACTCGAAGAATCGGATCATCGATGCGGCAAAAACTGTTTTCCGGCGTATCCCTTGCGGCTGCCGCCCTCAGCATCTTCACAACGGTAAGCGCGCAGGCCGAGCCGGCGCTTCTCTTCGACGTGAAAACGGGCGAGATCCTTCAGCATCACGAGGCCTTCCGCCGCTGGCATCCCGCCTCGCTGACCAAGCTGATGACCGCCTACACCGCTTTCCGCGCGGTGCAGGCGGGCGACCTCCAGCTCGATTCGCCGATCCGCGTGTCGCGCTATGCGGCCAGCAGGCCGCCCTCCAAGATGGGCTACAAGCCGGGCTCGGTGCTGACGCTCGACAATGCGCTCAAGATCATAATGGTCAAGTCGGCCAACGACATCGCCATGGCGATCGGCGAGAATGTGGGCGGCTCGGAGAAGGCATTCGCGAGCCGCATGAACGCGGAAGCTGCGCGGCTCGGCATGACCGGCACGCACTGGGTCAACCCGAACGGGCTGCACGATCCGGAGCAATACACCACCGCGCGCGATCTGGCGCTTCTGGTGCATGCGATCCGCACCGACTTCCCGCAATACGCCTCCTACTTCAACATCGACGGGATCGTGGTGGGCAAGAAGGTAATAAAGACCTTCAACACGCTGATGGGCCGCTTTCCCGGCGCGGACGGCATGAAGACGGGCTTCATCTGCCCGTCGGGCTTCAACCTCATCGGCTCGGCCACGCGCGACGGCCGGACGCTGGCCGCCGTGGTGCTGGGCTCGCACACACCGGACGAGCGAGCGGAGGAAGCGGCGGAGATGCTTCTCGCCGGCTTCGACCATCCGGCCTCGAAGGACGCGCCGCGGCTTGAAACCCTCGCCCCCTACGGCGATCAGGGTACGCCGACCGACCTGCGCGACGTGGTCTGCAAGCCGCAGGCAAAGGCCGTTGCGACCGACGGACCCCAGCCCGACGAAGCGGCCCAGACCGTGGCGCCGAAACCTTCTGTCCTGGCCGAACTCGGCGGCACGCTGCGGCTTGAAACGATCACGTTGGGCGGCGCGAACGGCCCGGTCCCCAAGGCCATGCAGGACGCCACCGGCAACGCCGTGGCCGATGTTCCGCTGCCCACCTGGCGCCCCGACCTTCCGCCGCCCACCGGTGCAGAGCCGCTTGCGCAGGGCGATCAGCCATCCGTTCCGGCGAACATCGCTCCCCCGCAGGACGGGCGCGGCGACCGGCTGGTGAAGTCGCGGTCCTGATGGACGGTTTTCCTGTTCCGGTTTCGGTGCTGACCGGCTTTCTCGGCGCGGGCAAGACCACGCTGCTGAACCGCTTGCTGCGCGACCCCGCGATGGCGGATGCGGCCGTGATCGTCAATGAATGGGGCGAGGTCGGCATCGATCATCTTCTGGTCGAGCAGGCATCCGAAGGGATCGTGGAACTGTCCGGCGGCTGCCTGTGCTGCACCGTGCGCGGCGATCTTGCGGACACGCTGAGCGATCTCGCGGCGCGCGCGGCCGGCGGCGGGATCAAGCGCCTGTCGCGTGTGGTGATCGAAACCACCGGCCTCGCCGACCCTTCGCCGGTTCTGCAGACGCTGATCGGTCATCCCACCGTGTCCGATGCGTTCCGCCTGGATGGAGTGATCACCTTGGTGGACGCGCTCCACGGGGCCGCAACACTGCGCGAGCATTGGGAGGCGCAGGCGCAGGTCGCGGTGGCCGACCGCCTCGTGATTTCAAAGACCGATCTCGCCGAGCCACGCGCCGTCGAGGCGCTGAAACAGCATCTGCGCGAACTCAACCCGCGCGCCGAGATCCGTGACGGTCAGCGGGACGCCGTGGCGGCGCTTCTATCGGCCGGGCTGATCGATCCTCAAACGCGGGCTGCGGACCTCGACCGCTGGCTGGGAAAAGATCACGATCATCACGACCACGGCCATGATGACCATGACCATAATGACTATGGTCACCACCACCATGGCGACGTGAGCAGCTTCGCCCTCCAGCATGGGGGCGCGCTGTCCTTTTCGGCAGTCGAAGCCTTTCTCGACCTGCTCCGCTCGCTGCACGGCTCGCGCCTGCTCCGGTTGAAGGGCGTGCTGGAACTTGCGGAAGACCCTGAACATCCGCTTGTCGTGCATGGCGTGAAGGGCATGCTGCATCCGCCCGCCCGCCTTTCTCGCTGGCCGGAGAACACGCGCGGCTGCCGCCTCGTGCTGATCGGGAACAGGCTGGACGAGGCCGAAGTGCGGCGGCTCTGGGATGCAATGACCGGCCGCCCCCGGACCGACACACCGGATCGCGCCGCGCTGCAACACAATCCGCTGGCGATCGCAGGGTTTTCGTCGCGATAAACGAAGGCGGACGTCAGGTCAGCTTTGCCGCTACGCCTGAAAGTCTTGCGGCGAAGCAGGGGAACCGCACTCCGCCAGAAATCGGTGTCCCGTATCCAGCCGTTCCACCCGGATCAGCCGATGACCGCTTTCGGCAAGAAAGGCCGGGATATCGATCGCAGCCAGGGGATCCGTCGTCTCGATCAGCAGCTGTTCGCCCGTTTGCATGGCGTTCATCCGCTTGCGCGCCTTAAGAACGGGAAGCGGGCATCGCAGGCCCTTGAGATCGAGGATCGCCGGCGGGAACGCCTCAACCGCCAAGCAGGCCGCCGAAGCGCTTGCGCAGCGTGCTCATCGTCCCGCCACTGTCGGCGGTGGCCTCAGCATTCGGCCCCGGCTCCGGATCCGGGGGGGCCGACACCACCACTGGAACGGCTTCTGCCTCGACCTTAGGCTGCGCAGCGGCCAGCTTGGCCGCTTCTTTTTGGGCCTTCACCGCGGCAGCGGCAAGTTCCTTCTCCTCGGCGGCCTTCTTCTTGGCCGCATCCGCCGCTTCCGCGGCTGCCACCTTGCGCCCCGTGGGTGAATCGATGCGGCCCATGCGCCCGGTCGTTGCCACCGTGCCGTCCGCCTGCAGCGAAGGCGGCTCGATCGGGATGCGCTCGCCGCGTGCCCGCTTCTTGGTCCACTCGGAAACGATGTTCGCTTCCTTCATGCCGGCGATGGAAGGCTTGGGCGCATCCGCCGCACCCTTGTCGAGTGCTGCCGCGAAGGCTGCCTGATAGCTGCTCTGGTATGACTTGAAGGCGGTCTGCAAGGCGGCTGGCGGCGCGGCCACCGGACAGGCGCCTGCCGGCGAGAAGGTCTTGCCGGGCTCCGGCACCATGTTGAACACATAGCGCTTCTCGCACACATCCACCTTCGGCGGCACCTTCGTGATCTCGAAGTGGTCGTAGCCTTCCTTGAGGTTCTGCCAGAACGGATAGTTCGAATCCTGCCTGTAGCGCGCCATGTTGGCGGGCGTCATGCGGAACGGAAAAGCCTGGATCTGGAAGTCTGTTTGCCCGCCTTTGAAGGCGTCGCGGCCGAGCGCGTAGATCTCCTCCACCTGCTCATCGGTCATAGAATAGCAGCCCGACGACGAGCACGCGCCATGCACCATCAGGTTCGAGCCGCGGCGGTCGTGCACGCGGTCAAAGGCGTTCGGGTAGCCGATATTGAAGGACAGGTGGTAGGAGGAATTGGGGTTCATCTGCGCGGGCTTCACGGAATAGAAGCCCTCAGGCGCCTGTCGATCGCCCTCGATGAATTTCGGCCCGAGCTTTCCCGACCACTTGCAGATGTCATACATCGAGATCAGGTCGTAGCGACCGTTGGTCTTCTGCTTCCAGACCTCGAGCTTGCCCTCTTCCTTGAAGATCCGGACCATGATCGGCGAACTCGCCTTCATGTCCTTGGCTTTCATGCGCGCGACGATCTTGGTCGAGAGCTCCTTGCCGCCCTTGGTCGCGAACTCGTTCAGCGCGGACTCGGAGCATCCCGACACAGCGAGCAGAACAAACAGGGCTGCCGCGCGGGCAAAGGATTTCGTCATCGCGGTTCGATCACGCACTTCTTCTGGAATACCTCGACGTCGAGGATGAACCCTCAAGCTATCCCTGATCCTAGACTCGTTAACCTTGCGGATCGGTTACTGCGAAGGCCCGGGCTATTCCGACGTTTAAGCGTCCGCCTGCATGGAACCAATTCCAGCGGCGAATTTATGGCAGGTCAGAGCCTGCGTCCGATGGAAAGGAACTTCTCGCGCCGGTTCTCGCGGAAATCTGCGCCTGAGGCGATCATGTCGCGCAGCGTGCGCGCGATCTCCTCACCCGTTGCCGCGATCACCGTTTCCCGCCCGCGATGGGCGCCGCCGAGCGGCTCGGGGATGATCGTGTCCACGACGCCGAGTTCGATGAGGTCCTGCGCCGTGATCTTCATGGCGGTCGCCGCGTCGCGCGAGCGCGTGGTGTCGCGCCACAGGATCGAGGCGGCACCTTCCGGCGAGATCACCGAATAGATTGCGTGTTCCAGCATCAGCACACGGTTGGCCGTGGCGATGGCAATCGCGCCGCCCGAGCCACCCTCGCCGATCACCACGGAAATGGAAGGCGACCGAAGCGCCAGGCAGGCGGAGGTCGAGCGCGCGATGGCTTCCGCCTGGCCGCGTTCTTCCGCGCCAACGCCGGGATAGGCGCCGGCCGTGTCCACCAGGGTGATCACGGGAAGCGAGTAGCGGTCGGCCAGTTCCATGATGCGCACGGCCTTGCGGTAGCCTTCTGGCCGCACCGAGCCGAAATTGTGCTTGAGGCGAGTCGCGGTGTCGGAGCCCTTTTCCTGGCCAATCACCGCCACGGCCTCGCCGCGGAACCGCGCGAGCCCGCCCACGATCGCATGGTCTTCCCCGAAGGCGCGGTCGCCTGCGAGCGGCGTGAAGTCGGTGAAAAGCTCTGCGAGATAATCGACGCAATGCGGCCGGTCGGGATGGCGCGCGACCTGCACCTTCTGCCACGGGTTGAGCGCGCGGTAGATGTCGCGCAACGCGTCCGTGAGACGGCGCTCCAGCCGCGTGATCTCGTCGGTCACGTCCACCGCGCCGCCGGCTTCGGCGAGCTTCTTCAGTTCGAGGATCTTGGCTTCAAGCTCCGCAACCGGCTTTTCGAAGTCGAGGTAATTATACATTCAGCCGCCGGCACGCCTCAACACAGGGTTCTGCCGGTTCCGGTCGGAAGCCAAGCGCTTCCGACATAGACGAAAGCCCGGCCCATCGGCAAGTCGCGAGCACTGCGGCGGCCCCTCATCCGCCCGGCTCGGGATTGGCGAGCGGGTGATGCTCGTTGACGAGCCGCACCAGCCGTTCCTCAAGCACGTGGGTGTAGATCTGGGTGGTCGAGATGTCCGCATGGCCCAGAAGCTGCTGCACGGCGCGCAGGTCCGCGCCGTTCTGAAGTAGGTGGCTGGCAAAGGCATGGCGGATCACATGCGGCGAAACCTTTGCCGATGCGATGCCTGCGCGCGCGGCGAGACCTTTCAGTTCGCGGCCGAACACCTGACGTGGCAGGAAGCCGGTGTCAGATGCTGCCGGAAACAGGAACCGGCTCCTGGCAAGTGCGGGATCAGTGTTGCGCATGGCGAGCCAGCGCTTGAGCGCATCTCGCGCGCGTCCGCCCAGCGGCACCAGCCGTTCCTTGTTGCCCTTCCCGCGCACCACGAAGAACCGGTCGTCACGTGCGGCGACCGAGACCGGAAGTCCGACAAGCTCGCTGACGCGCAGGCCCGTGGCATAGAGCACCTCGACAAGAGCGTGGAGCCGCAAGGCTGTCGCCTTGTCACCAGGCGCATGCGCCGCATCCGTGGCTTCAAGTGCTGCGCGGTCGAGAAGGCGCCCGGCTTCCGCCTCGCCCATTGTCTTCGGCAGCGGCCGGTCCTTTCGCGGCGAGGCGAGCGTGCCGGTGGGGTCGTCGCTGCGCAGCCCTTCGGTATAAAGGAATCGGAAGAACTGCCGCAGCGCGGAAAGCTTGCGCGCCTGGGTCGTGGCGGCGAAGCCATGCGCCGCGACATCGTCGAGATAAGCGCGCACCGTTTCGGCATCTGCCTGCGCGAGGTCGCCCGAGATGGTGGCAGAAGCATCCTCGAGGTCACGCCGATAGGCTTCGATCGTATGGAGACTGGCGCCGCGTTCCGCGCTCATCATCTCCAGAAAGGCCTCAACGCGCGCGCCGCTTTTCACGAGCACGTAGCTTTAACGGGGCCGGCGTCTTCGGAGCAAGGCGATCGGCCGGAATGCGCACGCTCATATCGGCCTGCCTGGGCTCGACAAAGGTTACCAGCGCGATCATCGCCCCATAGGCAAGCGCCGCCAGCACACCCAGCGTCACCAAGAAGCGGAAAAGGCTTGGCATCGATCCCTCAGGCCGACAGGCGTCCCCGATCACCTTATGCGGGCAGCCCGCGCTGCATTCAAGCCCGGAAGGCCCGCCCCCGTTTCCGCTACCACAACCGCGCTTGACGCGAGTTGCGTTTTCCGATGGGAAGCCCGGCGATCGAGGATGCGTTCCATGTCGGACGAAGCGGCATCATCTTTCCGGAACCTTCCGGAACAAGGAACCGCAGGTGGGAAGCCGCCTGCCGGAAACAGGCACGGCCTCGCCGACAGGCTGGGCGTCCGCTCGATCGTGTTTGTCGGGCTGATGGGGGCTGGAAAGACCGCCATCGGACGCCGGGTAGCGCAGGTGCTCGGCCTGCCTTTCTTCGACAGCGATCACGAGATCGAGCTTGCTGCGCGCATGACGATTCCCGAACTGTTCGCGCAATATGGCGAGGCTGAATTCCGCGCGCTGGAAACCCGCGTGATCGGCCGGCTGCTTGAAGGCGGGCCACAAGTTCTGTCCACCGGCGGCGGCGCCTTCATGAACGCGGCGACACGGCAAGCGATCGAACAAGCCGGCCTTTCGGTATGGCTCAAGGCAGACCTCGACGTGCTGCTTGATCGGGTGAGCCGCAAGAACAATCGCCCGCTCCTCAAGACGGGGAACCCGCGCGAAATCCTGGCGCACTTGATGAGCGAACGCCACCCGACCTACGCGACGGCTGCCCTCACCGTACACACGCGCGACGAAAAGAAGGAGGTGATCGTGGCCGAGGTGATCGCCGCCCTGACAGCCTGTCTCGACGAGCAGGATGCCGAGGCACTGTCGTGAGCGAGCCACGAACTGCGCCTGAGATCGTCAGGGTGGATCTGGCGAATCGTCCCTACGACATCCTGATCGGCCCGGGCCTGCTGCACACGGCAGGAACGGAGATCAACCGGAGGCTGGGTGAGGTGCGCGCGGCCGTGATCACCGACGAAACGGTCGCCGCTCATCACCTTCAGGCGCTTCAGGACGGCCTCAAGGCGGGCGGCATCGAGGCCTCTGCACTGCTGCTGCCCCCCGGGGAGAAGACCAAGAGCTTCGACGCGCTTCAGCAGGTTGTGGACTTCATCCTCGCCGCGCGGCTCGAACGCCGCGACATCGTGGTGGCGCTGGGTGGCGGCGTGATCGGCGATCTCGCCGGCTTCGCGGCATCGATCGTCCGGCGCGGCATGGCCTTTGTCCAGGTTCCGACATCGCTGCTCGCGCAGGTGGATTCGTCTGTCGGCGGCAAGACGGGTATCAACAGCCGGCATGGAAAGAACCTCGTGGGCGCCTTCCACCAGCCGCGTCTGGTGCTTGCCGACACTGATACGCTCGACACGCTTTCCGCCCGCGAGTTCCGCGCCGGCTATGCCGAGATCGTCAAATACGGACTGATCGACCAGCCGGACTTCTTCCGCTGGCTTGAAGACAAGCGCGAAAGGATTTTTGCCGGCGGCGAAGGCGAAAGAGCGGCCCGGATCGAAGCGGTGCGCCGCTCCTGCGAAGCCAAGGCCGCTGTGGTGATGCGCGACGAGTTCGAGGAAAACGACCGCGCATTGCTCAATCTCGGCCATACCTTCGGCCATGCCCTGGAAGGGGCCGTCGCCTATGACGGCGCGCGCCTCGTTCATGGCGAGGGGGTAGCGATCGGCGTTTCTCTCGCTCACCGCTTTTCCGCGCGCATGAACCTGAGCAGCCTCGATGACGCGCGCCGTGTGGAAGCACATCTCCGGGCCGCCGGCCTTCCCACCAGGATCAGCGACATTCCGGGCGAGCTGCCAAACGCCGCCGATCTTCTGCGCTTCATGTTCCAGGACAAGAAGGTCGAAGGCGGTCGCCTCACCTTCATCCTTACGCGTGGGCTCGGTCAGGCTTTCGTGGCGAAGGACGTGCCGGCTTCCGAGGTGGAGCTTTTCCTGAGCCAGTCGATCGAGGATTGAACGGCGCGCGCGACGGCGCAGTTGGCGCGTGCTTCAAAAGCCGCTATGGCTGTCGTCGCGTGGTCCCGTAGCTCAGTAGGATAGAGCGGCAGATTCCTAATCTGTAGGTCACAGGTTCGATTCCTGTCGGGATCACCACAGCGCACGAAAGAACAGGACAAAGCCGGGGTGGCCGAACCGAATTGGGATTCGCTTCCGCCGCAGGTGAAGGTCTTCGTCGAGCCGCTCTGGCGCCTTCTCCGGGCAGATGCCGATCCGCGTACGATCACGGAATGGCCGCAGCCGGATCACGATGGTCCAAGAGCCGACCTCCTGGTCTGCGCCAACAAGCTGCAGGCTCTGGCCGAGCCGGAGATCGACCGCGCCGTCAGCGAAATCCGTGCGAGTTCCGACAAGGCGGTCTTCATCGTTTCTACCACTTTCTCCGACATCGTCCTGCCAGACGGCGCGAATGCCCATCAAACGATCCGAGACCGGAAGTGGTGGGCGGAAAAGTTGAAGCGACACTTTCCCGCGCTTTGTCCGATCCCGATCTCGGAAGAGTTCACGGCCGCCTTCACCACCTGGCAGCCCTCCGCAAAGGCGATGCAAGCGCTGGCGGCCACAGACCAGCGCATCCGCCGCCGCGAAACGTTTCGCCGCAGCATCCGGGGGCGGGCGAACACGCCGCGCCTTCTGTTCTCCCGCTTCCTCCGCGAGGACGCGATGATGCAGACGCTCGATGGCAAGCGTGTCGCGATCGCGGGCAACGCGCACTCGCTAGCGAATGGAGAAGCCGGAGCGGCGATCGACGCAGCCGATCTCGTCGTCCGCTTCAACCGCGCGCCGATCCTCCACACCCGGTCGCACGGGTCGCGCACAGACTGGATCGCGACCGGCATCCCGCTGACGCCTGAGACGATTGCCCAGCGCGGCGCCTCCGCCCTGGTGTGGTGCGCGGCACTTCACCGCCTGCCGGGCTGGATGTACGGTCGGCGCGACCTGTTCCTCTACCCGTCCGCGCGGCGTACCACGCTGGGGCTGACGCTCGGCGCAAAGGCCTCCACCGGCTTTATGATGATCGACATGGTGGCACGATCGAAGGCCGCGCGCGTGCAGCTGTTCGGTTTCGACTTCTTCCAAACGCTGTCGAGCTCAGGCCATCGCAACGCGCGCGAAGTGCCGCACGACTTCGCCGCGGAGCAGGAGAAGGTCCGGCAACTGCTGCGCGACGACCACCGCTTCAGCCTGGGCTGATGATGCGTTCAGGTCGACCGGCGTGCATCATCGTGAGACGGCCGGCTTCGACCTGCGCCTCGACCCATGACCGCTCATCACCCCAGGCATGACGCTTCCAGCCGGCCCAGGTGAAGCCGCAGATCTCGATGCGCCATCGCTCGGCCGGGAAGCGCTTCAGGGCGTACCACATGCCGAGATAGCCGGTGCTGGGAACGGCATTGTTGCGGCCCTCCCCTGAGACGCCGAGCGCCTGGCAGGCATCGCGATAGAACTGCGGCGGCATGATCCGGATTTCCTTGCCCGCCTTCCCGAACATCGCGACCGCGCGCGCAGTCCAATCCCCCCTCCTGCCGCCCAGGCGCGCCAGAAGGTTCGGGCCGGGCAAATAGCGGGCAATGATCGAAGGGTGATAAACGAGCACGATCTCGTGTGCCGCGCGGAACAGCGGCGTCTGGACAAAGGCTGGGTCATCCAGAAGCCGCTGCATCGCCTTGCCGGAATTGACCATGAAGAGCTGGTCGGTGCGGCTGCCGCTCAGGCCCACGCCCTCCTTGGGGTCGTTGAAGCGAATCACGTGGTCGGCGCGGTCCACCTCCGCCGACAGGTCGCGAGGCAGCGGCCCGTTGCCCACGATGACGAGCCGCTTCCTGTTGTCGATGCCGTTTCGAGGCTCCATCACCCTGCCGCTCGCGTGCCGTGAGGCTTCACCGCCTTCCCCTCTTTGTCTCCCGAATGCTTTCGAGAGCAAGAGGGCAGCGCGCCTCAGCGATGCGCTTGAGGATGGCGAGAGGCGCGTCTAGGGAGAGGACGGGAGACTCGCGGCACGGAGGACAATATGGCGCTCAAGCTTTCTGCAAACGAAATCCTGCCCGCCGATGGTGGCCTTCTGCTTGGACGCGTGTGGCTGAAGGCAATTGACGGCCCTTGCCCGGTGCTGATCCGGAACGGGATCGTGCATGATCTGTCCGTGCTGTCACCCACAATGTCCGGCCTTCTCGAACACACCGATCTGGCGGATGCGTTGTCCGGTCCGTTTCCGGAACTCGGCTTGCTCGACGCATTCTTGAGCGATGGTGGCAATGAAGGAACGGCGGGCGCTCTCCTCGCCCCATGCGACCTTCAAGCGGTGAAAGCGGCCGGCGTCACCTTCGCCGGCTCCATGCTCGAACGTGTGATCGAGGAGCGCGCCAAGGGTGAACCGGAACGCGCGGAAGCGATCCGCGCCGAGCTTGCGCCTGTGGTCGGCGAGAGCCTGCGTGGCGTAGTGCCCGGTTCGGAGGCGGCCGCCCGCGTGAAGAAACTGCTTCAGGAGCGCGGCCTGTGGTCGCAATATCTGGAGGTCGGCATCGGCCCGGACGCGGAGGTCTTCACCAAGGCGCAGCCCATGGCAGCGGTCGGCTGCGGCGCCGAGGTTGGTGTCAACCCGATCTCGAGCTGGAACAACCCCGAGCCGGAAGTGGTGCTCGCGGTCAACAGCCGCGGCGAGATCAAGGGCGCGGCGCTGGGCAACGACGTCAATCTGCGCGACGTGGAGGGGCGCTCGGCCCTCCTGCTCGGCAAGGCCAAAGACAATAACGGCGCCTGTGCGGTCGGTCCGTTCATCCGCCTGTTCGACAAGGATTTCACGCTCGCCGATGTGGAAGAAGCGACCGTGTCACTTTCCGTGACCGGCGAGGATGGGTTCCTGCTCGAAGGCGAAAGCCATATGAGCCTGATATCGCGAAAGCCGGCCGACCTCGTGCGCCAGACGATCAACAACAACCATCAATACCCGGACGGCTTCGTGCTGTTTCTGGGCACCATGTTCGCGCCGGTGAAGGACCGCAAGGCGCCCGGCCAGGGCTTCACCCACGAGATCGGCGACGTGGTGCGGATCGCCTCGACGCGGCTCGGCGCGCTCGTCAACACGGTTCGCCGCTCGGATCAGATCCCGCCATGGACCTTCGGCACGCGCGCCTTGATGGAGAATCTGGCCCGTCGCGGCCTGCTGTGAGTAGCTGCCGTCCAGAGGATCACCCGGCCCCGGAAGTGTTCTCGCTGCCGAGAAAATCCTTGCCCGGCAGAAGCTCGAACGCGCCGTAGAACTCGCCGTAGTCGCAGGTGATCTCCTCCCCCGCCGCGATCGCCCGTGTCGCATAACCCCCGCCCGGCTGGGAGAAATCCGTGTTCGGCCCCTCCGCATGGTTCATGAACCGGCCATTATCCACCTCGTAGACGATGGAGCCCAGATGGTCGGGGCTGGGGTAAGCGTAGCGCTCGAGCACGTCGCGCAAGGCAGGATGCGCATCGACCAGGATTGACTGCGGAACCACATGGTCCCACGCCGGATCGAGGCGCCAGATCAGCGCGCCGGCGGCGATGGGCTCGGCCGCGAACACGCCGACGCCCTCGATCGCGCTCGGGCCCACATAGGTCTTGACCAGAAGCATGTTCGGCCGGCTCCTTCAGTTCCGCGTCACAGGCATGGAGCGCATGCGCGACACGGTTTCCCGCTCCGCCCGCTTGCCGCGTAATGGCGGCAGGTTCTGGTCGAGCAAAGCCATGTCCTCCAGCACCATGTCGCCCATGCGCTTGAATGCGATGTCGAGCGCGCCCGCGCGATGCGCGGAGCACAGAAAACCCGGCAGGCCGCGCACCGGATGGTCGGCCGCCAGCGGCTCCTCCGGGAACACGTCGCTCGCCGCCACGATGTGGCCGCAGCGCACGGCCTCCACGAGGGCTTCGAAATCCACCACGCCGGCGCGGGAAAGCAGAATGAAGGCGGCACCCTTTCTCATGCGCGCGAACGCGTCTGCGCCCAGAAAGCCCGCATTCTCGGACGTGACCGCCGCCACCACGAAGATGAAGTCGCTATCGCGCAGGACCGTATCGAGCGAGGCGGGCTCGACGCCATAATCGCGATGGATCGAGGCGGGCTGCCACGGATCGAAGACGCGGATCGTCGCGCGGAACCCAACCAGGAGGCGATGGAGCGCCCGCCCCAGATCGCCGAAGCCGATGAGGCCGATTTCAGCGCCCGAGATCAGCCGCGCGCTCGCATTCCCCTCGCCGCCCCACAGCTCGCGTCCTTCGCGAAACGCCAGATCGGCATCCACGATGCCGCGTGCGAGATTGAGGGCGAGCGCGAGCCCCAGCTCGGCCACCGGCTCCGCAAACACCGCGCCCGTCGTCACCACATGGATGCCACGCTCAAACAACACCTCATAGGGCATGTTGAGGAGCAGATTGGATTCCACGTTGAACACGCAACGCAGGGCGCGCAATCGATCGAGAAGCGCGCGCTCAATCGGCGGCTGCCCGATGATGTAGCGTGCGCGCGCAAGCTGCTCCTCGGCCAGATGCGCGATAGCGTCCGGCGCGCATTCCACGATCTCGTATTTTTCACGAAGCACGGCGCGAGCCTCATCGGTGAAGATCAGGTCGAGCGAGCGCGGGTCGGGCGCGCTGATCACGAGCGGCTTGGGATCGTTCATGGCGGCGTCCTCCCCGTCAGGTGCCCGGAGCAATCCTCCTCCGACGCTTGACTGTGCCTTTGTAAAGCGCCACCCCCCTTTCGATGCAAGGCGAGATTGGTGGCACGATGGATCGGAGATCATGAGCCTGTTCGGTATCCACGCGGCCGCCGTCTCGCCATCGGGCGAATGGCGAATGGTGGAACGCGCCGTCGACCAACTGGTCGGGGCTGGCATCCGGCTGATCGAACTTCCGTTGAGCCGTCCCGGCCGCACCGACACGCGGCGCCTGCGAGACTTCGCCGACCGCAGCGGGATGGAGCTGTTCTGCTCCACCGAGCTTCCGCGAGACCTCGATATCGAAGCCGACATGCAGGCCGGACTGGACTTTCTGGAGCCTGCGCTCCGGGATTGTGCCGCGCTCGGAAGCTTCGGGCTGGGCGGCGTACTTTATCGCGCAGGTGGTGCGCATGGCTTTGCAGCCGATCCGGACAAGGCTTTCGATGCCGCCTGCCGCTTGATGGAACGCGCCGCGCGACTGGCCCGACCGCTCGGCCTCAAGCTCGCAGTCGAACCCGCCCAGCGCCATGACACGGTTTTGGTCAACCGCGCTGCCGATGCCGTGGCGATGATCGAACGCATCGGCGCGGAGAACCTGTTTATCAGCCTCGACAGCTTTCCGATGCAGACGGAGGAGGATGGATGGGCGTCCGCCTTTGAAACGGCCGCGCCCTTTTTGGCTTATGTGCGGATCGCGGAGTCGCATCGTGGACTGCCCGGACGCGGAATGCTGGATTGGCAGGCGGTGTTGGCCGCGCTCGGCGGGATCGATTACCTCGGCCCCGTCACGCTCCATGTGATGCAGGCCGCGCGACGCAAGCCTGTGCGGTTCGAGGAGTTGATGGAGGAAGGTCTGCCCTTCATCCGCGAGCAGGCCGCATCGGCAAAATTTCAACTCGGCTGACGCGCGCTGGCCGAGTGTTGGTGGCAGGTTCAGCCCTGCTTTCGGATGCCGTCGCAAAACGCCTCCACCACGAACGCGATCTCAGCCGGCACCTCCTCCCGCGGCACGGCGATGAAGCGGCGCTGCTGGCTTAAAACGACGACACCGTGGATGGCGGAGAAAAGCGTCCGCGCGTGGGTCCGGAGACGTTTCTCATGCTCGTGTGGAAGAAGCGTCCGCAACGGCGCCACGATGAGGTCGAGCAGACGGTGATGCTCGGGCGCTTCGGGAGCCGGCGTGTCGTCGCCCTGGCGGTAGCCCAGTTCGAAGATGGCGGACCAGAGCTTCGGGTTCGCTTCCACGAAGGCATGATAGGTGACGCCGAGCGTCACGAGCGCTTTTTTCGGGTCGGGCGCCGCAAGCGAGGAAAATTCATGGGCGACCTGCTCCTCGAGCCGGTGGAGCGTTCGCGCGTTCACGGCGGCACCCAACGCGTTCATGTCGGGGAAATGGGTGTAGATGGCGCCCACCGCGCAGCCGACGCTCGCCGCCACTTCCCGCGCGCGCAAGGCGCTCAAGCCGCCATCTGCGACAATCCCCTCGGCACTTTCGACTAGGGCCTGCCTCAGGGCTCCCCGCCGCTCCGCCACGCTGCCCGCCATCATGTACACCCAACATATTGAACATTGTTCATTTCACATATTGAACATTGTTCACGCTCATGTATCTTGAGATGGCAGGTCGCGGTGCGAAGTCAAGCGCGGCATGGGACCTAGGAGAGCGGAATGGCAACGATCTACCAGTTGAAACCGGCGTTTCAGAACCTGCTGCGCCCCATCACCGTGCGGCTGGCGCGCGGCGGCGTGACGGCCAATCAGGTCACGCTGGCGGCTGCCGTCGTTTCAGTCGCCTTGGGCGCAACGCTCTGCGTTTGGCCGGAGGGACGGCCTCTTTTTCTTCTTCTGCCGGTCTGGCTCTTCATCCGTATGGCGCTCAACGCGATCGACGGGATGCTGGCGCGCGAGCACGGCCAAGCGTCCAAGCTTGGCCTTTACCTCAACGAGCTTTCGGACCTCGTTTCCGATGCCGCGCTCGCTCTTCCCTTCGTTTTCGTGCCGCCCTTTGAAGCCCCGGCAGTTCTGGCCTTCATCTTCGCAGCCCTGCTCGCGGAGGTGGCGGGGATGCTGGGCCAAGCCACGGGCATCGGGCGCAACTATGCCGGGCCGTTCGGCAAGAGCGACCGCGCCTTCGTGCTTGGCCTGCTCGGCGCCATCGTCGGGATCGGCATCACCCTCCCCGCGTGGATGGCGCTCGTCTTTCCTCTTGGCGTGGTCTTGTCCTTGGCGACGCTGGCCAACCGCATTTCAAAGGGCATCAGGTAATGGCCGCGGCCGAAAGCACACTGACACGTCTCGTGCGCCGTGTTGCCGCGAGAGGCTTTTCGGGACTGGCCCGTGTGGTCACCGGGGTTCGTCCCGTCTGGCAGGGTTCGCCGCCCTCAGGGCGCCAGCGCATCTATTTCGCCAACCATTCGAGCCATGGCGATTTCATCCTCCTTTCCTCTTGCCTGCCGCCGGAGGAGCGCCTTCGCACGCGCGCTGTGGCTGCTGCCGATTACTGGGGCAAGACCCGCCTGCGCCGCCTGATCGCCGAAGGCCTGCTTCGCTCAGTCCTGGTGGACCGCAATCCGGAAGCGCGCAGCGCCGATCCGCTTCAGGCGATGATCGATGTGCTCGACGGCGGCCATTCTCTGATCCTGTTCCCCGAAGGCACCCGCAACATGACCGGCGGCGACCTGCTGCCCTTCCGTTCGGGCCTCTACAACCTCGCGACGGCGCGGCCGGAGGTGGAACTCGTTCCATGCTTCATCGAGAACATGTCGCGCGTGCTGCCCAAGGGCGAGTTTCTTCCGGTGCCGCTTCTGTGCCGGGTCGTGTTCGGCGAACCCGTCGCGCCCCTGCCCGGCGAGGAACGTCGCGCCTTTCTCGACCGCGCCCGGGCGCACCTCGCCTCCCTCAATCCCCGGCTGATCCAGGACACGCAATCATGATGCCCGAAACCACATGGCTCTTTGCCGGCCTGCTCGGCGTGCTGTCTCTCGCCAGCCTGACCTCCTGGACCCTGGCGCGACGCTCATCCGAGCCGAACCCGACGCTGACCAATCTGGATGAGCGGATCAAGGCGTGGTGGGTCATGGCAGCGTTGATCGCCGGGGCCATGCTGGTGGGACCGCGCGGGGTGATCGTGCTGTTCGCGCTGGTGTCCTTTGCAGCACTCCGCGAGTTCATGACGCTGTCGGTAACCCGCCGCGCCGATCACTGGGTGCTGCTAGCCATGGTCCTCGTGGTGCTGCCTGTGCAGTATTGGCTGGTCTGGACCGGCTGGTACGGTCTGTTCTCGATCTTTGTCCCGGTCTGGTGCTTCCTGTTCATGCCAGCGCTGACCGTGCTGCGGGGCGACACGGACAACTTCCTTTACCGCGTCGCCGAACAGCAATGGGGTGTGATGGCGACGGTTTATTGCCTCAGCCACGTGCCCGCGCTGCTGACGCTCGGCATGCCCGGTTTCGAGAACAAGAATGTGCTGCTCGTGGCGTTTCTGCTCGTGGTCGTGCAGGGTAGCGACGTGCTGCAATATATCGCCGGCAAGCTGTTCGGCCGCACCAAGCTCGCCCCGTCGGTTTCTCCATCGAAGACCTGGGAAGGGCTGATCGGCGGGCTCGCTTGCGCCAGCCTTCTGGGGGCGGCACTCTGGTGGCTCACGCCCTTCACCCCGGTCCAGGCTGGCGCTATCGCGCTCGTCGCGTGCCTGATGGGCACCTTCGGCGGGCTCGTGGCCTCTGCCATCAAGCGAGACCGCCGCGTCAAGGACTGGGGCCACCTGATCGAGGGCCACGGCGGGATGATGGACCGCGTTGACAGCCTGGTCTTCGCAGCGCCCGTTTTCTTCCACCTCGTCCGCTACTGGTGGACCTGAGGTCCACCGCCATGGTCGGTTGGGCCCTACTGCCGTGAGCGTCAGGCGCGAAGATCGCTCCACTCGGGATGGCGCCGGAACTGGGCTGCCACATAGGAACAAAGCGGTGTGATACGCGCGCCGCTTGCACGCGCGTCGGACACCGCTTGTTCAACCAGCCGATAAGCGAGCCCCTCGCTTCGGTACTCGGGCGGAACGTAGGTGTGGTCGATCACCAACCCCCTGTCTGCGCTCACCTTGTAGGTCATCTCCGCTTCCCGACCGTCAGGAAGGTCGATGACATAGCGCCCACTGTTCTCGCCTTCTTCGCGTCTGATCTCTCGGGTCACCATCATGCTCTCCACCTCGTCCAACGCATAACGCGCGAGAGCTTCGTCGGCTTCAACGATCTCCGTTTTGCCCTATCTAGACAGCCGAACGCGCACAAAAAAGCCCGCGCCGTTTCCGACGCGGGCTCGATATAACCTTGAACAGGATGCTTACTGAACGATCAGGCGCTGCTGATCGCGCTGGGTGCCGTAGGTGCCGGCGTCATAGGCAGGCTGCGCCTCAAGCTGTTCCTTGGTGAAGGTCGTATAGAGGTAACGGTTGCTGTTGCCGTCCTGCATGAAGCTCAGCTTGTCCATGCCGACCGCAACCTGCTTCTCGCCAATCCCAAGGAAACCGCCGACGTCGATCAGGACTGCATCGACCTTGCCGTCTGTTGTCAGGACGATGTCACCGATCTCGCCAACCGTCTGATCGTTGGCCCCGTAAACGGTTGTACCTTCGAGGTTGTCTGCCGTCAGATCAGTCGGTGCTACTTCCTTCAGCGTGGAGCGATCTACCGCGGTCGCCTGGGCAGCAGAATCCGGCGTGGCAGCCATGTTGTTGTTCATGGTGCCACCCGCCGCCGGCGCATTCGCATTATCGGCTGTAGTTGCAGGAGCCGCACCGCTCAGCGACGGATCGGTCGTGTTGCTTGCCGCGCCATTCGTGCCTGCCGCACGCTCATATGCGCCACGGTCGAAGGATGGCAGGGCCTGCAACGACTCCTTCGTCGCGGACACGACGAGCCAGCGGTCGCCACTGTGATCGACCCAGCTCAGATCCTTAAAACCAATGGCGACGTTCTTCTCACCGAGCCCAAGAAACCCGCCGACGCCGACAATCACGGACTCAACCTGACCACTGTCGGTGACCACAAGATCGTTGACGTCGCCAATCTTCTCGGCATCGTCGCCCGGGCCGTTATACACGTTCTCGCCGATGAGGTTGCTGGCGAGATTACCCATCATTGCCCGGTCCATCTTGCCGGTGGCAGCGGTGCCGGTGTCCGTGGTGGCGGCAGGCGCTGCCGGCGCAGTGGTGGTGGAATCCTGCGCATAGGCGCCGGTCGTGAGTACGGCGGCAATAGCGGTTGTAGCCAGAAGCTTGCGGATCATTGTGGTTCTCCTTGAGCGTATTTTGTCGTTGGATGGGAGCGCCGTCGCACTGCGAGGCCCGGCCGGATCAACCGGGCGCGGCGTCCACCTGTCGACAACGTGCGCTCAGGGGATGGGTTCCAACCTTTCCGCCCAAGGTCACTTCTCCCTGAGTCTCTCCCGACCGCGGATCGGTGGAACCTTCAGCCCATGAGAAAACAGCCTCCCTGATAAGGAAGGCTGTTCAATTGTTTCAGCAGATGATGATGCGGGAGGCGCTATCCCGCCGTGTCGAGTTGCGTCGGCTGATCTGCGATCGACTTCCCATACTGCTCCACCACGAACCATCCGATCGCGGCCAGCACGAGCGCGACGACCAGGATCACGAACACATGGCGACCACGGCGTCCCTGCCGGGCGCGCTCTTCCGGTACGATCTTGCTCAACGCATTCTCCTCAAGCTTTCGGGACCGATCGGGTCGGGTGATCCCGCTGCGGCAAACGGAATGCGCTTGCGCGACCATGGTTCCGTCCGCTACCACGCGCGGCCTCGGCTCCAAGGAATAGCCTATCCGCAAGCAAAGCACAGGAAGAAACTTGTCGCTGGCTGTCGATCTTTCCCCTGACGAGAGGCTTGAGTCCGTGTTGAGCGTGGCAGCCGACCCGGCCCGCCTCGCGGTGCTGTCCAGCCTGAAGCTCATGGATGCGCCGCCGGACGACGACTTCGACCGGCTGACCGGCATCGCCGCAAGCCTCGTCGATGCGCCGCTCGCGCTTCTCACCGTGCTCGATGCCGAGCGCCAATGGTTCACGTCCGCTGCCGGAACACACCTTCGGGAAGCTCCCGTGGAAAGCTCTTTCTGCGTCCACACGGTGGCGTTGGGAGCCATGATGGTCGTGGAGGATGCACGCCTTGATCCGCGCTTCGCATCGAACCGCTGGGTCACCGGCGAGCCCCACATCCGCTTCTATCTCGGGCTTCCGGTTTTCGCGCTCGGGCAGATCATCGGCACACTTTGCGTTTATGACTTCAAGCCGCGCTCCGCGCCTGCGCCGGGTTTGGTCGAACAGCTTCGCGGCCTTGCCGATCTCGCCGGAAGCCTGTTCACGCTAAAACACAGCTCCCAGACCGGACGCATCGCCCGAGCTGCGCTCGCGCGCGAGGAAAAGCGGCGCGGTATCGCACTGGAAGCGGCCGGCCTCGCCAGTTGGGTCTGGGATACCCGATCACACATCATCGAGTGCGATCCGCTCCTGCCCGAACTCTTCGGGCTGCCTCCCGCGACGCATATCCGTGCCCGCACCTTGTTCGGCATGATCGATCGCCGCGACCTTCGCGCCGGACGGGCGCGCTTCCGCGAAGCGCTGGCGACGACCGACGACTATGCCGGAGAATACCGCATCCGGAACACCGAACCCGCGCGCTGGCTGAGTGCTCGGGGCCGCGTGGTGGAGCGCGACGAAAGCGGTGCGCCAACACTTGTTTTCGGCGTGAACTTCGACATCACCGAACGGAGGGAGTCGGAGGAACGTCAGCGCCTGCTGCTGCGCGAGATCAATCATCGGGTCAAGAACACGCTGGCCACCGTTCAAGCGCTGGCCAGTCAGACGGTGCGGCATGCGCGCCAGCCGCGTGAGTTCCTTGAAGCATTCAGCGGACGGCTTCAGGCGCTCGGCGCCGCGCACAACCTGCTCTCGGACGTCGAGTGGCGCGGCATTGCCATCCGCGACCTGATTGCATTGGAGGTGAAGCCGTTCGACGATGCCGCATCGCGAATCCGGACAGACGGGCCTGACCTGACGCTGCCTCCGGATCAGGCGCTCGGCCTTGGGCTGATCCTTCACGAGCTCGCCAGCAACGCCTTGAAATATGGCGCGCTCTCGACGCCCTCAGGTCAGGTCCTTCTGAATTGGCACGTGGAAAAAAGACCCGGCGCGACCCTGATGCTGCAATGGTCCGAGCGTGGCGGGCCCGCCGTGTCACTGCCGGATCGTCAGGGCTTCGGCTCCATCCTGATCAAGCGCAGCCTCGCCAAGGTTCTGGGCAGCGCCGTCGAGCACGAGTTCCAGCCCGCAGGTGTGCATGCCGCAGTGACCCTGCCCCTCGGCAACGACGAGACTTGAGCTTAAAGCGAAAATCCGACGAAGCCGGTCAGTTTTTGCCGAACAAAGAACCTCTTTTTTAAATGACAGAACTGGAGCTTGCTGGTCACGTCGGCCCGATGTGGCGGAGTGATTCTATTTTGGACGGAGACGGACTAAGCGGCGCGCGCGTGCTGCTTCTCGAAGACGAGTTTCTGATCGCGATGGATGTCGAGCAGCTTTGCCGCGACAATGGTGCGAAGGACGTGTCCATCATGCGCAACCTGTCCGAAACGCAGGAAATGAGCTTCGATCCAAAATCCTTCGACGTCGCGATCATCGACATCATGCTTGACGGTCAGTCGTCGCTTGGCTTTGCAGAGCATCTGCGGGATGTGGGCGTTCCATTCGTGTTCGCATCGGGCTACGCCGATGCGGACGACGTGTTCGCCACTTTTCCCGGCATCCCGGTGATCAACAAGCCCTATGCGAGCGACGAGCTCGTCGGCGCAGTGTGTCGCGCGCTCCGCCCGTTCTGAGCGGAGCCGTAGCTCCAACGGTTAAAAAACCGGCAAATCAGCTCAAGCGGCGGTTGAGCCCATCACCTGCGATGCGATCGCATCCGGCCCATAATCGGCATCACCGGCGATCTTCAGAATATCCTGAAGGCGCGTGCGAGCGCGGCTGACACGGCTCTTGATCGTTCCCACGGCGCAATTGCAGATTTCCGCAGCCTCCTCGTAGGAGAAGCCGGATGCCCCGATCAGAATGATCGCCTCGCGCTGATCCTCTGGCAACTGCTCCAGTGCGCCGCGAAAGTCCTTGAGATCGAGCATGCCATGCTGGGACGGGTGAACGGCGAGCCGTCCCGTCATGACGCCATCGCTGTCCTGCACCTCGCGTCCGCGCTTGCGCATCTGGGAGTAGAACTCGTTGCGAAGGATGGTGAAAAGCCATGCCTTGAGGTTGGTGCCGGGCTGAAAGCTTTGATGCTTGTCCCAGGCCTTGACCAGGGTTTCCTGGACAAGGTCGTCAGCCTTATCGGCGTTCTGCGACAGCGACACTGCAAATGCGCGAAGGCTCGGAATCGAGCCGAGAAGGTCCTGTTTGAAGTCCGGAGAAACGGACATGCGGCTCAGCCTTTGCCGTTCGTGTCTTCGGCGCTTGCGAGCTGGCTCAGAAGCTGCGCGAAGCGGTCGGGAACCTCATCAGACACGAGGTCGTCGTAATATTGCTTGAGCTTTCGCCCGATCTCGGAGTTGCTTCCCAACGGGTCGCCTTGCCTCGACACCGGCCTGTCGTCCAGGCCGTTGCGCTCTTGATCGCTCATCATTCAGTCACTGCCCCAAACCTGAATGCAAGACAGGGCGCTCAGCCATGTCCTACGCAGCGCATATTCCCGTCAGAGTTCCCGGCCGCTGACGAGCCGCACCAATCCGCTGCCAAAAAGAAATCCTGCCGCGACCATGCCACAGAAGGCAGGACATAGCAGGCATACCCACAACCGGCTGCAAACGCGATCCGTCGTGAAAGGTTCCCCACCACAACGGAACAAATTACATGGCGCGACGTTCACGAAATCAGCTATGGGCACCACCACAACCGCCGGAGAATTCCAGAATATGCGCCTGTCCGCCACTATCGCGCCGCACCTTCCTTTTCTCCGGCGTTTTTCGCGGGCAGTGTCGGGTTCTCAGGCCAGCGGAGACGCTCTTGTTGCCGCCATGCTCGAGGCGTTGATCGCGGATACCGGCATCTTTCCGAAGGCGTCGAGCGACCGCATCGCGCTTTATAAGGTGTTCACCAAGCTTTTCACCTCCGTTGCCATTCGGGTTCCTCAGGAGCAGCCAAGCTCGATCTGGGAGCAGCGCGCTTCGGCGAACCTTTCCGCGATCGCACCCCTGCCTCGCCAAGCCTTCCTGCTCGTTGCGGTCGAGGGCTTCGACGAAAGCGAGGCCGCAGAGGTCATGGATGTCAACGAGGATGAGTTTTCGCGCCTTCTGGCCGAAGCGAGCAACGAGATTTCTCGCCAGGTTGCAACCGAGATCATGATCATTGAGGACGAGCCGCTCATCGCAATGGATATCGAGGAGATGGTGGAAAGCCTGGGCCATCGCGTCGTCGGCATCGCGCGAACCCACGCGGAAGCTACCGCCTTGTTCAACAAGAGCCAGCCCAAGATGGTTCTTGCCGACATCCAGCTTGCCGACGGCTCGTCCGGCATCGACGCCGTTAACGACATTCTCGCGACGAACTCCGTTCCGGTGATCTTCATCACCGCCTTCCCCGAGCGCCTGCTGACGGGCGAGCGGCCGGAGCCCGCCTTCCTTGTCACAAAGCCCTTCAATCCCGACATGGTGAAGGCGCTGATCAGCCAGGCGTTGTTCTTTGATCGCCAAGCCAAAGCCGCTGCCTGACGCATAATCCTTGGTCGAGCGCGTGGTTGTCTGGTGTAGCGACCGCGTCTCCGCTCTGACCACCCCCGGAACAATCGCTGATATGTGACGTTTTGCCGGGCAGGAATATTCTTTCCCGTCGGGAGACACGCGGTGCTGTACTGGGCTTTGGTTTTTCTGGTGGTTGCAGTGATTGCGGGCGCATTGGGTTTGGGCGGCATCGCAGGAACGTCGGCCGGCATCGCGCAGATTCTGCTCTTCATTCTTATAGCATTTATCGTGATCTCCGTTCTCGCAGGTTTGTTCAGGCGGGCCTGAGCCCTGAGCGCGAAGGAGCCGTCATGGACTTTCGGCACGGGGACATCCCAAGCAAGCCGGCAGCGATGCGCGAAGCCCATCCGGCCTCTGATCCGAGTGTGATACCTTGGGCTGTCGGCAGGATGGATGAAGGCCTCACATTTGCGGTTCACCACGCGGGTGTTTCGGTGTTCGAGCAGGATGCCGATTTATGTGTTCGCTGGGCCTTGAACATGCCGGATGGCTGGCCGGATGAACTGACAGGGAAACGCGATGCGGATTTCCTTCCTGCACATGAGGCAAGCAAGCTGATCCAGCTGAAGCAGCGGTCCCTTAAAGGAGAGTCGCTTCGCTGCGAGATCAAGATCGAAACCAATCTCGGCACCCACTGGTTCGATGTGTGGGTGGACCCAAGCCGCGACGATGCAGGCGAAATCGCCGGAGTGGTGACCACCATGGTCGAGACCACGGAGCAGAAGCGCCGGGAGCAGGCGCTTCGGCTTCTGTTGCGGGAGGTCAGCCATCGCTCCAAGAACCTGCTTGCCATCATCCAGAGCATCGCCACCCAGACCGGCAGGTTTTCGGACACGATCAGCGTCTTTCTCGATCGATTCCGTGGGCGCCTTCATTCCCTCGCTGCCTCGCAGGATTTGGTTACATCGTCCAACTGGCGTGGCGCGGATCTGCGGGAACTGATCACCAGCCAGGTGGGGCGTTATGCCTTGAATGCCCCCTCCCGCGTCCGCTTCATCGGGAGCGACCGCCACCTCAACCCCAACGCCGCGCTCCATATCGGGCTGGCGCTGCATGAACTGGCGGCGAATTCGCTTAGTTTCGGAGCTTTGTCGCAGTCGTCGAGCCAGGTGTCGATCGAGTGCCGCCCGGAGGAAGACGCCGCCGGCCACCTGCAGCTCCGGCTCATCTGGACCGAGCCGCTGGCAGAGGAGACCCTCGGATCGGAGGACGACTATCCGATCGAAAAGCGGTTCGGCAGCCTCGCGCTCGAACGCGTTGTCCCCGCGTCGCTGAAGGGGAAGGCAGAATTGCGCATAGCCGGAAGGGAGCTCCGCTACTCGCTGCTCGTGCCGGCGGCGAGCATATCGGCCGACTGACAGTCATCTGCAGCAGCCTCGGTTCCGGATGGAACTTGCCGCCTTCACCTTCGTTCAAGCTCGAGCTTGGTGGAGGATAACATGGTTGCAGAGATAGAACGGCTTGAGTACGCTGCCCGCCTGTCGATGGGGACGCTCGATGATGACACTCATGCTGTAATCCCACATGCGAACCCGCGCGCTTTCCTTAATTGCTCCTATTATGGACGGCTGGGAGTGATGGCCGCTTTGGTGGTTGTAAGCGGATCGGTCGGTTTCTTCGCCCTTTGAGCAAAGGATAGAAGACGAGTTTCAGGCTGCCGACGAATTATTTTTAGCCGACGCGAACGTTTACAGCCTTTGCGCATTAGGGAGCGAGTATGTGCATCCGTCGGGACAACGGCGCGCATGCCTCATCACAGTTGACGAAGCTCCGGACGCTTCATTTTGATCCAAGTGAGGGAGTATCCCATGAAGAAATATGTTCTCGCCCTGAGCATGATGGCCGCCGTTCCGCTGGCCGGCTGCACAACCGCTGAGAAGGGCGCTGTGGGCGGTGCTGCCCTTGGCGCCATCGCCGGCCAGGCAATCGGCGGCAACACGGAGAGCACACTCGCCGGTGCTGCAATCGGCGGCGTTGGTGGTTATCTGGTAGGCCGCGAGATCGACAACCGTCCTGGCTACTGCCAGAACGTTGATCGGCGTACTGGCCGTCGTGTTGGCCAGCCGTACCGCTGCTGATCCAAAGCGCAACGAAATCGAGAGAGGCCCCTTCCGGGGCCTTTTCTTTTGGCTCGCTTCTCGGATGAGCGAAGAGAGCTCAAGCAGCGAGCGACATGGCGCCAGGCCCTGGAATGGCGCCGGGCGGGCATTTGCCCAGGATGATCATGCCGAGCACTTCGTCCTGAGTCACATCGCTTGTTCGAGCGGTCCCGACCACCTGCCCGTTCTTCATCACGCAGACGCGATCCGCGAGGTCGAAGACGTCATGGATGTCGTGGCTGATCAGGAAGATGCCGATGCCATCTTCCTTGAGCTGCTTCACCAGTTCGCCGACCTGCGCGGTCTCCTGCGGCCCCAGCGCGGCGGTCGGTTCGTCCATGATCAGGATGCGCGCATTGAACAGGATCGCGCGCGCGATCGCCACTGACTGGCGCTGCCCGCCCGACAGCTTGGCCACGGGCTCCTTGAAGCGCTGGAACCGCGGATTGAGGCGCCCCATCACCTTGCGCGCTTCCGCTTCCATCGCGGCATCATCCAGCGTGCCGAACGGCGTCATGATCTCGCGACCGAGAAAAAGGTTGGCTGCGGCGTCAACATTGTCCGCCAGCGCGAGCGTCTGGTAGATCGTTTCGATGCCATGGCGCTTGGCGTCACGCGGGTTGGAGATACTCGCTTCCTCGCCGTTCACGCGGATCGTTCCGGAATCGCGCTTGTAGGCGCCCGAAAGGATCTTGATGAGCGTCGATTTCCCCGCGCCGTTGTGGCCGAGCAGCGCCACGACCTCGCCGGGATAAAGGGACACCGATGCGCCATCCACGGCGCGGATGCCGCCGAAGGCGATCGAGATGTTCTCCATCTCGACGAGAGACGCTTGGGCCTTTTCCATCCTGCTCCCTTCCTCAAACGCGCTTGCGGTAGAGGGTGTCGAGCCACACGGCCACCACCAGCACCATGCCGACCACGATATTCTGCAAGGGCGTGTCGATGCCGAGCAGCACCATGCCCGACTGCAGCGACTGCATGAGCAGCGCCCCCATCATGGCCCCCGCGATGGTGCCCGCGCCGCCTGCAAGCGATGTTCCGCCGATCACGGCAGCCGCGATCGTCAGAAGCTCGTCCAGCGTCCCCTGTGCGTTGGTGGCGGCGTTCAGGCGCGCGGTGGAAATTGCCGCTGCGATCCCGGCAAGCAGGCCCATAAGTGCAAAAATCTTCAGCACCACCCAGCGCGTATTGATGCCTGCAAGCGCCGCCGCTTCCGGATTGCCGCCGATGGCGAACACATAGCGGCCGAAACGCGTGCGCGTGGTGAGGAAGGTCATCGCCACGCCGACCGCGATCGCGATCAGCACGGGGATGGCCACGCCATGCGCGATGAAGAGCCCGCCTTCCGGAATGACGATGTTGTTGGCTTCCGCATAGCGCTTCACGATGAGCGCGGGCCAGGGATAGGAATTGGCGATCGACACCGCGCCCAGGATGACCAGGCAGGCGACCGCGCCGAGAAAGGCTTCCGCCCAGACCGGGCGCAGCGGAAAGCGGAAGCGCTTGCGCTGACGGCGCCCGTTGAGCAGCATGGCGATCACGGCAGCGCAGGCCGCGAGCCCGACGATCCAGCTCCAGAAGGAACCGATCGAACCTTCAGGCCCTCCCCCGATCAGCCGGAAGGTCGCATCCATCGGCGCGACCGTCCGCCCGCTGGTAACCCACCACGCCATCCCGCGCCAGACCAGCAGGCCGCCCAGCGTGACGATGAAAGCGGGAATGCCGAGATAGGCGATCAGGAAACCATGAAGCGCGCCGATAAGGAGCCCGACCAGCAGCCCCACCGCGAGCGCGAGCAGCCAGAGATAAGGGGTGCCGAGTGGAACGCCCAGAAGCTGCGGCAGCAGCTCGGCCTGCGTCACACCCATGATCATGCCCGAGAAGCCCAGGATTGAGCCGACGGAAAGGTCGATGTTGCGGGTGACGATCACCAGCACCATGCCCGTCGCCATCACGGCGACGGAGGAGGACTGGACCGACAGGTTCCAAAGGTTTCGCGGCGTCAGGAACAGCCCGCCGGATAGGACATGCAGGCCGATCCAGATCAGGAGCAGCGCCGCCACCATGCCCAGCATGCGCGTGTCGAGCTCGGTCGCCTGGAGGAAGCGGCCGAGCGCGTTGGTTTCGCTGGCGCGCGCCCGGTCGGGCGCTCCTCCTGTTGCCGCTTCTGCCATTCTGATTCCTCCGTTCGGACAGCTTCCCGAGCCAGCCGGCCATCCAAGCTTACAAAAACGCCGCGGCTTCAAACAGGCCGCGGCGCTTTCCTTGTCGATAATCCGGTGTCGGTCAGTTGCAGGCGGAAACCGAGCCCGCCTTCGCGCCTGCGCAGACCACGTCCTTGGACACCCACCCCGCGTCGATCACGAGATTGAGGTTGTCCTTGGTGATGGCGATCGGCGTGAGGAACACCGAGTTCATCTCATTGCCTGCGGGCGAGCTGAACTTCGTCGCATTGGCGATCTTGTCCATGGCCGTGCCATCCGCCAACTGCGACGCGATCTCAGCGGCGTTCTTGCCAAGCTCGCGCGAGTCCTTCCACACCGAAACGGTCTGCGTTCCGAGCGCCACGCGATTGAGCGCGGCGTGGTCGGCGTCCTGGCCCGACACCGGCACCGAGCCCGCGAGCCCCTGTGCTTCGAGCGCCGCAACAGCGCCGCCCGCCGTGCCATCATTGGAAGCCACCACCGCATCAACCTTGTTGTCGTTGGTGGTCAGAAACTGCTCCATGTTCTTCTGCGCGTTGGCGGGCAGCCAGCCATCCGTATAGGCCTCGCCGACATTCTTGATCTTGCCCGCATCAACCGCTTCCTTCAGCACTTCCATCTGGCCGGAAAACAGGAAGTCGGCATTCGGGTCTGCACCGTTGCCCTTGATGAAGACGTAGTTGCCCTCGGGCTTCACCTTGAACACCTCGCGGGCCTGCATGCGGCCCACTTCCTTGTTGTCGAAGGTGAGATAGAAGGCGTCCTTGTTCTCGATCAGGCGGTCATAGGCCACGACCGGAATGCCTTCCGCGAGCGCCTTCTCGACGGCCGGGCCGATCGCCGAGGCATCCTGTGCGAGGATGATCAGCGCATTGGAACCCTGCGAGATCAGGCTTTCTACGTCGGTCAGCTGCTTGGCGGCGGAGGACTGCGCATCCGCTGAGATATACTTGTCACCTGCGGCTTCGATCGCCGCCTTCATGGCGGCTTCATCGGTCTTCCAGCGCTCCTCCTGGAAGTTTGACCAGGACACGCCAATTACCTTGTCCTTGGCGCCGGCGACGGACCCAAGCGCAAGCGTCATCGCGATCCCGGCAAGGGCCGCGGCTGCAAACTTCTTCATCCTGTTCCTCCCTGCGGCCACACCGAACTCTGGCACGGCCTCAAACCACATCAGTTCGCCAAGAAAGATCATTATTTCGAGGCTCGAAAAAATGATGGCTCAGCGGAGAGTTTCTGTCAATATGCGAGAAAGAGGCGCTGGGTTTGAAGACGTGCGGACTTCATTCCGCAACAACAACAAAATGGCCGGTGGAAGAAATTCGATGACACGCGGCATCCGCCATGACGACTTGCGCCGCAACAATCGTGCCATGGTGCTTGCCGCTGTTCGTCGCGCAGGCCGATTGTCGCGCACCGAAATTGCCGGCCTGACTGGCTTCAGTCACTCGACCATTTCCGCCATTTCCGGCGGCCTCATCGAGGAAGGCGCGCTGTGCGAAACCGCGCGATCGGAAGAAGCCGACCCGCTTCTTTCGCGACGCGGACGGCCTCAGATCGGCATCGCTTTGGCGCCCCAGGCAGCCTCGGTGATCGTGATGACGCTGGTGCTCAATCACCTGTCGGCCGCTTTGATCGACTATGCCGGAAACATCGTCGACGAGGACGGCACTGCCCTCGACACCCTGTCCGCATCGCGTGAGCAGCTCGGCGCGGCGGTTCTTCAGGCCGGCGAGCGTATCCTGGAAAAGGCGCAGGCGGCTAAGGCAGGCCCCGTCAGGCGCATCGTGCTTGCGGTCCAGGGCATCACCGACAAGCCAGGCCGAGCGCTGGTCTGGTCGCCGATCACCTCGTCCACCGAGGTGAATTTTGCTGGCCTGATGGAAGACAGGTTCAGCATACCGACCATTGTCGAGAACGACTGTTCCATGATCGCGGCGGCCCTTCAAGCGCGAGAACCGCGCCGGCACGACGACTTCGCTGCGGTGCTTCTGTCTCATGGCATCGGCATGGGAATGATGCTGGGCGGCACCCTGTTCTCCGGCACGCGCTCCTCGGGCGCCGAGTTCGGCCACATGATCCACCGGCCGGGCGGCGCGCTCTGCCGGTGCGGCAAGAGGGGCTGCGTGGAAGCCTATGCCGGCTCCTACGCCATTTGGCGCAACGGGACGGGAAATAGCGAGGATGCGCCGCCGGCATCGCAGATCCCCAGGGACGCGATTGCCCGGCTGACCGAGGCGGCGCGGAACGGAGGAACACGCGAGCGGAAAGCGCTCGATCAGGCGGGCGAGGCGCTCGGAACCGCGCTCGGCAGCCTGTTCGCGCTGGTCGATCCCCTCCCCGTCACCTTTGTCGGCAGCGGCACGGTTGCCTTCGATCTCATCAAGCCGGGGGTACGGCGCGGCTTGGCCTCCACCGCCGGCGGAAGCCGGGCAGGAAATATCGTGCTCCGGGTGGAAGCGGACGAGATGCCTCTGATCCAACGAGGCTCGGCTGCTCGCGCGCTCAATTTCCTGGACGCGGAACTCTTCTCATCCGGAGCGACCGTCCAGCCGGTCGCATGATGCTGGCAGATCAACTTCCGGAAAGCAGCCGAAGCGGCGGCATAGAGGCGGGGCGCTGGGCGGGGGACACGAAGCGCTCGTCCTGATAATCTTGCAGATAGCCGCCATGACGCGGCCGCGCGATCCGTGCGTCCTTGAAAAAGGCTTCAGCCGAAACGGAGTCACCCTCGGCTGTGATAAGATCGATCGCCTTCCGGAAGCTGCCCGGCTGGCCGACACCCTCCGCCTCGTCAACGGTTGCAAGCTGCTCCGACGTCACTTCAAAGAGTTCGCCCGACACGCGGAGCCCCCTGCCTGGGCGGTCGAGCATCATGGGTCCGAAGACGCGCCCGGCCACGAACATGGGAAATGCCCGCGCGGTGCGGCAGACACCCCGGAACTTTGCACCGTTCAGCTTGTCGCCAAAGGGAAAGCCCCGCTTGAGGGTTCCGAACACGAAGATCAATGTCATGCGTCCAAGCTAAGGAAGGAGCGTGACATTTACATCGGGAGCAGCGGTCAAGCCGTTCTCACTTCGATGCGAGGCCGCGCGCCGGCCAAACCGTCTCAGTCTTCCTGGATCGCGTAGCCCGCGCCGCGCACGGTTCGGATCTTGTCGGGAAGGCCTTCAAGGTTGATCGCCTTACGCAAGCGTCCCACATGCACGTCCACCGTGCGCTCGTCGATGTCGAGCGTTTCGTCCCACACTTTGTCGAGCAGCTGCCCGCGCGAGAAAACGCGCCCTGGATGGCGCATCATGAATTCAAGCAGGCGGAATTCTGTCGGCCCGAGCTTCAGCTCGGTTTCGCCCCTGAACGCGCGATGGGTTTCCCGATCGAGAACCGTGTCGCCGGCGGTCAGCACGTTGGACAGCACCTGCGGCCTGGCGCGCCGGAGAAGCGCCCGCACGCGGGCCACGAATTCCGGCGTCGAGAAGGGCTTGACGAGATAGTCGTCCGCCCCGGTGGACAGCCCGCGCACGCGGTCGGCCTCCTCGCCGCGCGCGGTAAGCATGATGATGGGCAGGGCCCGCGTCTCGGTGCGCTGGCGCAGGCGACGGCAAAGCTCGATGCCGGAAACGGCGGGCAGCATCCAGTCGAGAACGAGAAGGTCCGGCACGTCCTCCTTCAAACGCAGATCGGCCTCGTCACCGCGCTCCACGACCTCGACCGCGAAGCCTTCCGCCTCGAGATTGTAGCGAAGGAGGAGGCCGAGCGATTCCTCGTCCTCCACCACCATGATCCGCGCATTCATGCGGGGTGCCTCACGCGGCCGGAAGGGATGCCGCAGCCATGGTCTCGTCGCGCTTGGGCCGCTTGGCGGGAAGCTGCAGGCCCGTCATCATGTAATAAGCGTTCTCGGCGATGTTGGTGACATGATCGCCGATGCGCTCAAGGTTCTTCGCGCAGAACAGCAGATGGGTGCAGGTGGTGATGTTGCGCGGGTCTTCCATCATGTAAGTGAGAAGCTCGCGGAAGATCGCCGTATAGCGGATGTCGATCTTCTCATCCTCCGCGCGGAGTTCCTCCAGCCCGCCGGAGTCGCGCGCGACATGAAGGTCCACCACCGCCTTGACGCTTTCCAGCACCATGGCCGCCATGTCCTCGATGCTGACGGCGAGCATCTCGGCCGCGGGCGTGCGGCCGACTGCGCCGACGCGCTTCGCGACGTTCTTGGCAAGGTCGCCGATGCGCTCCAGATCGGCCGCCATGCGCAGCGCGCCGATGGCGGTCCGCAGGTCCTGCGCCATCGGCTGGCGCTTGGCGATCAGCGTGACGACGCGCGCGTCGAGGTCGCGTTGAAACGAATCCATGGAGCTGTCCTCGGCGATCACCTGAGATGCCAGGCGTTCGTCGGCCTCCAGCAGCGCATGGGTGGACCGGCTGACCATGCGGGCGGCGAGGTCGCCCATCTGGAGGATCAGCCGATCGATCTCGCTCAGTTCCTCGTCGAACGAGGAAACCGTATGTTCGCCCATCTTCGCTTCTCCCAGCTCAACCATAGCGGCCGGTGATGTAGTCGCGGGTGCGCTTCTCATCCGGGTTGGTGAACATCTTTTCCGTCGGCCCCTCCTCCACCAGCTTGCCCAGGTGGAACATCGCGGTGCGCTGCGACACGCGCGCGGCCTGCTGCATGGAGTGGGTCACGATCACGATCGTGTAGTTCTGGCGCAATTCATCGATCAGTTCCTCGACGCGCGCGGTGGCGATCGGGTCGAGCGCCGAGCAGGGCTCGTCCATCAGGATCACTTCCGGCGACACGGCAATGGCGCGCGCGATGCAGAGGCGCTGCTGCTGGCCGCCCGACAGGCCCGTGCCAGGCTCGTTCATGCGGTCCTTGACCTCGGCGAAGAGGCCGGCGCGCTTGAGGCTCGACTCCACGATTCCGTCAAGCTCGGAGCGCGATGTCGACAGCCCGTGGATGCGGGCGCCATAGGCGACGTTCTCGTAGATCGATTTCGGGAACGGATTCGGCTTCTGGAACACCATCCCTACCCGCGCGCGGAGCTCGACCACGTCGATCGCCGGATCGTAGATGTTATCCTCATCGAGCGTCAGCGTTCCGGTGATCTTAGCGATCGGGATCGTGTCGTTCATCCGGTTGAGGCAGCGCAGGAAGGTGGACTTGCCGCAGCCCGATGGGCCGATCAGTGCAGTCACCTGCCGCTCGCCCATGTCGAGGTCGACATCGAAGAGAGCCTGCTTCGCGCCATAGAACACGTTGACCTTGCGCGCCTTCATCTTGGGCGGATGGGGAAGCGCGGTGGTTTCGGACGGTGTCAGCATTTCGGAAGATTGCATCAGCATGGGTTCCATAGTTCCTTACCAACGGCGCTCGAAACGGCGGCGCAGGAGAACGGCGAGCGCGTTCATCAGCACGAGGAAGACGAGCAGCACAAGAATGGCGGCGGAGGTCTTTTGCGTGAAGGCGGCTTCGGGGAAATCCGCCCACATGAAGATCTGCACCGGCAGCATGGTGGCGGGATCGGTGAAGCCGCCGGGCACGTCGACGATAAAGGCGACCATGCCGATCATCAGGAGCGGTGCCGTTTCGCCGAGCGCGTGGGCCATGCCGAGAATCGTGCCCGTCATCATGCCCGGCATCGCGAGAGGCAGCACGTGGTGGAACACGGTCTGCACCTTCGAGGCGCCGACGCCATAGGCGCCTTCGCGGATCGATGGCGGCACGGCCCGGAGCGCTGCGCGCGAGGCGATGATGATGATGGGCAGCGTCATCAGCGCGAGCACCACGCCACCGACCACCGGAGCAGAGCGCGGCATCCCGAACACGTTCAGGAACACGGCCAGGCCAAGCAAACCGAACACGATCGAGGGAACGGCCGCCAGATTGTTGATATTGACCTCGATCAGGTTGGTGAACCGGTTCTTGGTCGCGAACTCCTCCAGGTAAAGCGCGGCGGCGACGCCGATCGGAAAAGCGAGGCTCAGCGTGACCGCGAGTGTCAGGAACGAGCCGACCACAGCACCCCAGACGCCGGCGATCTCAGGCTCGCGGCTGGCCGAGCCGAACAGGAACTGCGTGTTCAGCTTGCTTTCGAGCCGGTCCTGGGCAGCAAGCGTGTCGAGATAGGCGATCGACCGATCGTTGATCTGACGAGCCGCTTCGGGCTGGGACACGGTGCGCAGCAAGGTGGGGCCGCCCGCACCGCCGTCCAGCGGCTCGATCACGGTTCCCTTCGCGGTATTGCCCGGGCCGACTTCCGCCAACTTCACTGTGCCGCCGCCCGTTTCCAGAAGAAGCGACGCATCGTCGGAGCCCAGCATCAGAACACCGTCCTCACGCTTGCTCGCGCCCGCATTGGTGGCGGATAGCAGGATTGTGTTGTCCGCGAGGTTCACCGTCACATCGCCGGTGACGCCCGAGACCTGGACCGGACCGGTCAGCTCCTGGGTTCCACCCTCGCCTGCGACGAGACCCTTGAGATAAAGGTCCGCCACATCGTCGGCCAGCACCTTATACGGCACGGTTCCGCCGAGCGGCACGTCGCCCGAGGCGATGTCTCGGCGCAGCATCGATCCCGCTCCGGTCGAGACGAGCCCGCGCAGGGTCCGGCGATCCTGCCGGCTGGTCACGCCCGGAAGAGCAGCATCCAGCGCATCATGGATCACCGCGTCGTAGTTCGCTCCCGAGAGGTTCGCGGGATCGACCTTCGCTGGCGACAGGTCTAGGTCAAGATTGATGTAGTTGGCGCGAAATGCCGGCCAGGCTTGTGAAACCACCGTGGAAAGCAGGATCACGAGGAACAGGGCGGCGAGCGCCACCGCACCGGCGCCGAGCCACTTGAAGCGGCGCTCGGCGGCATAGCGGCTGGCGAGCCGCGCTTTTGCAGCGTCGCGTGCGGCGCTGGACGGGCGCGCGACCGGAGAGGCGAGGTCAGTCATAGCGTTCCCGGTATTTCTGAACGACCCGGAGGGCCACGATGTTGAGGGCCAGCGTCACGCAGAAGAGCACAAGACCGAGTGCGAAGGCGGCGAGCGTCTTCGGGCTGTCGAACTCCTGGTCGCCGACCAGAAGCGTGACGATCTGGACGGTGACGGTCGTTACGGCTTGAAGAGGGTTAAGGGTGAGATTGGCCGCAAGCCCGGCAGCCATCACCACGATCATGGTTTCGCCGATCGCGCGGCTGATGGCGAGCAGAAGCGCAGACACGATCCCCGGCAGGGCGGCCGGCAGCACCACCTTGCGGATGGTTTCCGACTTGGTGGCGCCAAGACCTGCCGAACCGTCGCGCAGCGATTGCGGCACGGCATTGAGCACGTCGTCCGACAGCGACGACACGAAGGGGATGATCATGATCCCCATGACCAGTCCGGCCGCAAGCGCGGATTCTGACGAGACGCCCAGCCCCACGCTTTCACCCATGCCGCGGATGAATGGCGCGACGGTCAGGGCGGCAAAGAAGCCGTAAACCACGGTCGGGATGCCGGCGAGGATTTCCAGCACCGGCTTTGCAACGGCACGGATGCGCGGACTGGCATAGTCGGCGAGATAGATGGCCGACATCAATCCCACGGGTGCGGCCACGATCATGGCGATCGCGGTGATCAGCAGCGTTCCGACAAAGAGCGGCACCGCGCCGAAAATGTCCGGGTTGACGGGAGCGCCCTCGCTGCCGGCACCGGAAAACGCGCTTTGCGGACTCCAGTGGATGCCGAACAGGAAGTCGTGCAGCGGCACCTGGGCAAAGAAGCGGATGGATTCGAAGACAAGCGACAGCACGATGCCGATGGTGGTCAGAACGGCGACCGTGGCCGCAAGCAGAAGGCTGACCCGCACGGCGCGCTCGACGGCATGGCGCGCACGAAAGCGGAGCGCGATGCGCCGATATCCGAACAGGAAACCGCCGGCGACGAGAAGAGCGAGCGCGGAAAGCAGCAAGGCGCGGCTTACCCCGTGGATGGAGCGGAACACCTCCGCCGCGACATCCTTTGCCGGGTCGGCGAGCGCGGCCGCTCCGCCAAGGGCAATCGTCCTTGCATCACGAAGAAAGGCCTGCGCCTGCGGCCCGGTCATGGATGCGATCGTATCGGCGAGCCTGTCGCGACCGATCCCGGTCTCGACCGCGGGGGAGAACAGCAGCCAGAGGACCAAGACCACGAGGGCCGGTCCTGCTGTCAGCAACGCAAGATAGGTGCCGTGCTGGGCGGGAAGCGAATGAAGCGCGGGCACCCGGCCGTTGGCGCTGGCAACGGCGCGTGACCGGCCAAGAACCCAGGCCGCTGCTGCTGCAGCGGCCAGAGCGAGGATCAGAAAGAAGGCCATGATCCGGTCTTTCTCGAATGCCTGCCGATCAGGAGCCCATGCCCTTCATCGCTTTGGCGTCTTCAGCAGCCTGCGTGCGCTGGTCGTCGGGCAGCGGGATCAGGCCCTTGTCGGCGAGATAGCCGTCCGGACCCCAGGCCGCGTCATTGGTGTATTCGGCGATGAATTCGGCCATGCCGGGAATGACGCCGGCATGCTCCTTCTTGGCGTAGATGAAGAGCGAGCGCGACACGCCATACTTGCCGTCGGCGATGTTCTCGAAGCTGGGCTCGACACCGTCGATCTTGTGGCCCTGAAGCTTGTCGGAGTTCTGGTCGAGGAAGGAATAGCCGAAGATGCCGATCGCGTTGGTGTTGGCTTCGAGCTTCTGGACGATCAGGTTGTCGTTCTCGCCGGCTTCCACGAAGGCGCCATCCTCGCGGATCTGCGAGCAGGCCTTTTCGTCGGCAGCCTTCACCTCTGCCTCGCAGTGCTCGACCATCACGAGCTCGACAAAGGCGTCTCGCGTGCCGGATGTCGGAGGAGGACCGAGAACTTCGATCTTGCTGCCGGGCAGGCTCGCATCGATATCGGACCAGTTCTGGTAGGGATTGGCGACGACCTTGCCGTCCACAACCACGCTCTTGGCCAGCGCCTTGACGACCTGGTCCTTGGTCAGGTCGAAAGCAGGGCCGTTCTTCGCGCCGGCCATCACGATGCCGTCGAAGCCGATCTTGATCTCGACCGGGGTGACGCCGTTCTTCGCGCAGGTTTCCATCTCGCTCCTTTTAATGGGGCGCGAAGCGTTGGCGAAGTCGGGCGTGTTCTCGCCCACACCGTCACAGAAAAGCTTGATGCCGCCGCCCGTGCCGGTCGATTCCACAACCGGAGCCGGGAACTGGCCAGCCTGGCCGAGACGCTCGGCGACGGCGGTGGTGAACGGGAAAACGGTGGACGAGCCGACGATGCGGATCTGGTCGCGGGCCTGAGCCGCGCCTGCGGAAAGGATGAGAGCTGCGGCGCTCGCGCCGAGGAGAACGGATTTCATGGGGCCTGCTCCGGTTGGATCGGGTCTCAAAGTGCAGCGCGGGCGGCACAGCGCCGCCTGCGAACTGCGTGATCGGAAAGGAACGGGATTGAAGGCCGACCGTCTGACACGCCGCCTTTGCACCCGCCTGAACACCGCTTTTGGGCATCCGCGGCAGGCTCTAGCCACGCTTCAAGACAGTTGGATGACAGCTCGAAGACCGTTCGGCGACCCTCCGGGAGAGCCTTCGGACTTATCCACAGCAGGACCGATCAGCTCAGCCCCCGCTGTGCGAGAGTTCAGGCGAGGCCTGTGCGGCTTTGCTCGCCCATGCTCGTCCAGCGCTCGATCTTTTCCAGAAGGGCGCGGGGGCTGATGGGCTTGGACAGGTAATCGTCCATGCCCGCCTCCAGGCACCGCTCGCGATCGCCTTTCAGCGCATGAGCGGTGACGCCGATAATGGGGACATGATTCATCGTACCGGCTTCCATGCGCCGGATTTCCTCCGTCGCCTCAATTCCGTTCATCTCGGGCATCGACACGTCCATCAGGATCAAACGCGGGCTCATCTCCCGGAACGCCTCGCATGCCCGCCGCCCGTTTCCCACAAGCTGGAACGAAAAACCCGTGCCGGTCAGGATCTGCGTGAAGACAAGCTGGTTCACTTCATTGTCTTCGGCCACCAGGATGTCGATGCGGCTCCCCGCGGGAGAGGCGCCTCCGCTGTCCACGCGACGATCCGGCATGGGCTGCAAGGCAGGCAGGATGATCGGCGTGACCGGCGCTGCGGTCTTCGACGTGACAGCAGCCGATGATGACGGCGCAAGCGGAACGGGTTGAGCGAAGCTCCGCCCGGAGCGGCGCTTGGCGATCGCTGCGGCCAGCGCATCGAGCAGCGCTGCCGAGCGCGCAGGCTTGATCAGCTGTGCGTCCACATCGCGCGCTCCCGCACCACCGAGCGACTGATCCACCGAGGTCAGCATGACGATCGGCGTATCCTCGGCGCCTTGCATTGCGCGTATCCGGCGCGCCACCTCTGCTCCCGTCATGCCCGGCATCTGGTAGTCGAGGATCACGCAATCGACGGGGAGGTCGAGCCTGGTTGCCGCTTCGAGCACCTGGAGCCCCTCGGGGCCGCTCGATGCCGCGCAGGCGTCGAAGCTCCAGAACGCCATCTGCTCGCTCAGGATCGCGCGGTTCACCGCATTGTCGTCGATCACGAGCACGCGGGCGCCTGTGACATCCACCGGCACGGGCTTGCGCTGGGCCGGCGGCTCAGTTTCAGGCAGCGACACTGCGAACCAGAAGGTGGAACCCGCTCCTTCCCTGCTTTCCACGCCCATCTCACCGCCCATCAGTGCCACCAGGCGCGATGTGATGGCGAGCCCGAGCCCCGTGCCTTCATGGCGTCGGGTCGAGGAGGCGTCCACCTGGGCAAACTTCTCGAAAACGAGATCGAGCTTGTCGGCCGGGATGCCGATGCCGGTGTCTTCGACCTTCACGCGGATGCGTTTCTGGCTGCCGCGCTTTTCACCGCTCACATCCACCAGCACATGGCCGGTATCGGTGAACTTGACCGCGTTGCCGACCAGATTGGTGACGATCTGCCGGATACGCCCGACATCGCCGAGATAGGTGCCCTGCACGGCCGGGTCGATGCGGACGATCAGCTCGAGGTCCTTTTCCTTGGCCCGCGTCGATACGAGCGTCGCCACGTCCTCCACCGCTTCGGCGAGGTCGAACGGAATGGGATCGAGCACGAGTTGGCCTGCGTCGATCTTGGAAAAATCGAGGATGTCGTTGATGATGGTCAGCAGCGCGTTGCCCGACTTCACGATGATGTCGACAAAGGTCTTCTGCTTTTGATCAAGGTCCGAGCGAGCGAGGAGTTCGGCCATGCCCAGCACGCCATTCATGGGCGTCCTGATTTCGTGGCTCATATTGGCGAGGAATTCAGATTTTGCCCGGTCGGCGAGCACCGCGCGTGCCTGTGCATGCTGCAGCTGCGCCTCGCGTTCCTTGAGCTCGGTGATGTCCGTCGTGGAGCCGATCAGATAGAGCGAGCCATCCGAGGCAACCATTGCGCTTTTTTGCGCCATCTGATGCCGAGTGCGTCCGGCCGCCTCGATGACGGTTTCCTCGATCCGCTGCTCCTGCCCTGTTCGCAGCACGGTTCGGTCACTTTCCATGAAGGCGGCGCCGTCACGCTCTCCGAAGATCTCGACGTCGGTCCGGCCGATCGCTTCCTCCTTTGAATAGCCGGTGAGCTCGCACCAGCCTTTGTTGACGTAAACGAGCTGGAGGTCCGGGCGCTTCGCGTAGATCGAGACCGGCACATTGTCGATCAGGCTCTTGAACACCTCGTTCTCGCGCAACGCGTCCGTCAGTTGCGCCTCACGCGCCTTGATCTCGGTGATGTCCGCGCTGGAGCCCACGATGTGCATCTCGCCATCCAGGCCTCTCATGCGGCTGAGGCGTGTCATGAGTTGACGAACGGAACCGTCCCGGCGGGTGATCGGCTCCTCCACTTCCACGAGTTCGCCCGTCACCATGACGTGACGTGCATTCGCGGCGTGAAGCTCAGCATTGGCGGAAGGGAACAGCTCATGGCCGCGCTGCCCCACCGCCACTTCCCGTGACACGCCTGTGACCTCCGTCCAGGCGCGGTTCACATACTCGACCGTTAGGTCGCCTTTGGTGATGAAGGTCGCAACAGGCATTTCATCGAGAACATGGCGGAACAGTTCAAGCTGCCGCTGGCTTTCATGCTGCTCCTGTTCTTCCTCCTGAACTCCTGCCGCATCGAACAGAGTGCCCAGGACGCGGAATTGACCATTCGGGAGCTGTACACGGCATCTGCGCGTGACATGCGTCGGGGTGTCTCCGGCTGAGCCGAAACTCTGTTGAACCTGACACGGCGCTCCGGTCTGGAGGACATCGCGTTCGCCGGTCTCAGATATTTCAGCGGCACCAACAGAAGAGAAATCGGACGCGCGTTTGCCGAGCATGGCCTCGGGCGTCGTGTTGAACAAAGCGGCAAAGGTCTTGTTCACCAGCGCAAAGCGCAGTTCCTCGTCCTTGACGAAGATCGGCGCGGGAAGCGCGTCAAGCACAAGGCTGGGAAGGGTCGAAGCTTGAATCGTGTGATCCAGATCGCGGCTTCGCTGCTTGAGCCGTGTCACGTCCACATAGGACACGAACCGCCTTCCTTCCGAAAGCGGCATGATGGAGGTCACTAAGGTCCGCCCGTCCGACAGCGGGAACTCGCGCACCAGCGGCAGCCCCGCGCGGAGCTGGTGCTCCCGCTCTTCCAAATAGTCCTTCCAGAGCCGGTCATCCTTTTCCGCCGCCACGAGGGGGCGTGATGCTTCCGCGAGTTCCCGGAACGGGGAACCCAGACCCAGCGCGGGATCGTTGATACCCCACATCCTGCGCAATGTGCCGTTGAGGAACTCGATCCGCATATCCCGGTCGAGCACGAGCATGCCGATCGGGATCGCTTCCATCATCTTCGGAAGGTCAGCCAGGAGGCTGGCGGCAGGAAACACAAGCTGTTCTTCCGATCTCAGCTTTTCCACAAGAGCGGTCACATTCCGTCCAACGCCGCGATAACCGGTGAAGCGACCCTCGAGATCGAAGTGGGGAAAGCCGGAGATGGAAACCCATCGACAATCGGTGCCGCTGGCTCTCAGCTCATGAACGAATTCCTGAAAGGGCCGCCGCGCTTCCAGATCGGCGAGATGAGCGGCCGCGCGCGGCGTGAGGCCATCTCCCTTCATGAAATCAAACCGCCGGCGTCCCAGCACGGCAGACGAGGGCATGCCGGTGATCACCTCGTAATTCGATGAAACAAAGGAGAAGCGCAGTTCGCTGTCGGTCTCCCAGACCCAGCTCCCGCACCCGGTGAGCAATTCGGTAGCAGCATCCATGCGCCCCGCTTCCTGCTGCTCGGCCGCGTGCCCGTTCTCTTCCACACCCATCCGCGCCCGTCCCCGCGACTGCTCCGCCGTTCCTGCAAGGCACAGGCTCGACGGGGCGATGATGAACGCGAAGATTTAAGGAGCATCTAACCTCGTCGATCCGCAGTGCGAGCCGTTAAAATCCGGCCCTTACACAAGAACAGCGTGGATGCACTGCGGCACTGCAGAGGTGGCGATTAGGAGCTCAACCATATCGGGGAAGCCAAAGCCAAGCTGTCGCTCTGATATATCTCCGATCAAATGATATATATCAAACAAAACAAATGTTAATATCGCTAATGATTTGATAAAATAGGCGTGATATTTCATCTAAATCCGCACCAATCTGAATAGAATTAGCAACTTTTCCTTTGAAGCCTCCGTTCACCGGGCACGCCTCACCTCTTCGACAAGAGATCGGGGCTCAACCCAGGAGACATCTCATGACTTTGAAGAAACTTCTCGCCACGACGGCAGTCGGCGCATTCGTTCTCGGCGGAACTGCAATCGCCATGGCTCAGAACAACGGCGGCGGTGGTCGTTCCGCGACGGGCGGTAACGCGACCAGCGGCAATGCAACCTCCGGCAACGCCACGGGCGGCAACGCCTCGTCGAACGGCCGCGGCACGTCTAACGGCGGCAGCGGCACCAGCGGCACGGCCACCTCCGGTGGTGCGACCGGTGGCAATGCTACGTCCAGCGGACGCGGCACCTCCACGGGCGGCAACGGAACAAGCGGCTCCGCTACCTCCGGTGGTGCGATGGGCGGGGATGCCACATCCCACGGCCGCGGCACCGCCACTGGCGGGACTGCAACTTCTGGCGATGCCGAGAGCGGCATGGCCGATGGTGGCGATGCAACCAGCCAGCGCCGTGGCCGCGCGACGGGCGGCATAGCCAATAGCGGCGACGCCGAAAGCGGCGAAGCCATGGGCGGCACTGCGAACTCGATGCGCAATAACGACAACGAGAACGAGGACATCGGTGGCAGCAATCAGCAGCTGTACGGCAGCCGCTAAGTCGTCCGACGCGAAAAACTGAAACCGGCGCGGCCTCTTCACCGGGGCCGCGCCATGCCAATCACAAGAAAGCCTTCCAGGGAGCAGGAAAATGAAAAACCTTCGGCTTGAATTCGCAGCGCTCTCGGCAGCGCTTCTGCTGGGCTCATGCCCGCTTGCCTATGCGCTGGACGTCGGCGGAGTTTCGGCAGGCAGGGGCGGTGTATCCGTTGGCGGCAGCCTCGGCGGCCTGGGCTCTGCCGGAGCGGGCGTTGGCGGCATGAGCGCCGGCCGCGGCAGCGCGGGGGGAACGGCTTCCGGC